>CAJUBP010000038.1 GCA_910584585.1 uncultured Lachnospiraceae bacterium
ATATATTCAGGATTACGGCTATTAAAACATTGACTTTTAATAGCCGTAGTAATACTAATAGTAGGTGTTAATATGGCTGTTACTGATAAAAGGAGGTTAAAATAATGGTAGCAGGACATCTGCGAATTCAAAATGGCATTTACCAAATGATATTAAGTTATAAGGACAAACAGAACAAACGGAAAACAAAATCGATCAGTACCCACCTTCCAGTGAAAGGAAATAAAAAGAAGGCTGAAGCAATGCTGGCAAAGGCACGTAAGGAATTTATTCCTACATTATGGGACAAAGATACCGATTTCTCTACCTTTCTTTCTGATTGGATAGAGCTGGCAAATTTTTCTCCCGATACTTATGCAGATTACTATATGTGTCTCAATACCTATATCGTACCGTACTTTGACACTGTAAAAAGAAGTATTTCATCCATAACCGTTAACGATTTGGACACTTTTTATAAAGATCTTCAGAAAAATGCGTCAATACCGACATCAGAATCCTTAAAAACGACGATTTCTCTTAGCCATACTATAATAAAAAACGGATTGCTGTATGCCGTAAAGTCGGGCTGGATTGAATCAAATCCTGCTGATAAGCTTAATCCATCGACTGGAGATATAGAAATATTATTTTGTGATTTTATCCTTGAATGGTTGGAAATGATGAAAAGCAGCGTGGATCTGAATACTTATGCTGGTTATCTTTCAAGTGCAAAGAGCAGTATTGTCCCTTATTTTAAAGAAAAGGGATATACACTAAGGGATCTGGAAGATAACCCCAAATTCATTCAGGATTACTATTCCTACGAAATGAATGTAGTCGGCTTAACAAGTAATACCGTGATCCACCGCCATGCCAATATAAGAAAGTGCTTACAATATGCTTTTCAGGTTGGGCTTATAAAATCTAATCCGGCAGACCGGGTTGAACGTCCGCAAAAGAATGTTTTTGTATCTGAATATTATGATACGCAAGAACTTGATGAACTTTTTCAGGCAGTGAAAGGAGATCCTATAGAATTACCTGTTATCCTGGCTGCCTTTTATGGCATGAGACGGAGTGAAATTGTCGGATTAAAATGGAACTGCATTGATTTCGAGAAAAAGACCATCTCTATTCAACACGTTGTTACAGATATTTATTTAGACGGCCACTTAGTTACTATTGAAAAAGATAAAACAAAAACCAAGTCAAGCACAAGAACACTTCCTTTGGTGAAACCGTTTGAAGTTGCACTTATAGAACTGAAAGAGCAACAGGAGCAGCAACAGAAGCTATGTGGTAACGCTTATAACAAAGATTATTTGGAGTATGTTCTCAGAGATAAGATGGGAAATAGGATAAAACCAGGGTACGTCAGCCAGCATTTTAGGATCGTCCTGACAAAGAATAACCTGAAGCTGATACGCTTCCACGATCTGAGGCATAGCTGTGCAAGTTTGCTTTATGCGAACGGCGTTGACTTGAAGGCCATTCAGGAATGGCTAGGGCATAGTACGATTACTACAACTGCCAATACTTACACCCATTTTGATTTCAGTAAAAAAGTACAATCTGCTGAAGCGATTATGGGGAATTATCCCGCACAGATCGAGCAAAAGCGGGAGGGATGATTTGGAGGGATGCTCCTTCGTGAAAAATAAAAAAAGACTTATCCAACCCACGAAATAAGCCTTTTTACAAATGCCGCAGACCGGAATCGAACCGGTACGATGTCGCCACCACAGGATTTTAAGTCCTGCGCGTCTGCCAGTTCCGCCACTGCGGCACAACATTATTCAACTATGAAATGGATGGAGAAGGATTCGAACCTTCGAAGGCGGTGCCAACAGATTTACAGTCTGCCCCCTTTGGCCACTCGGGAATCCATCCATAATGTGAGAAAAATCATATGCTCTGATTTCTTCAGCCATGTTGTATTATAGCATATGATCTTTCCCCTTGCAAGACATTTTTTTATTGCATGCCGCCTTTTCCGATATTCTTCAGGATCACCGCGCAATTCGCCGGCAATGACAATTTAATCCGCCCGTTTCTCACCTCGTAAATCACCGGCTCTAAGGAATAGGACTCCGGCTGGGTGAACATAATCCGCTCTAACCGGGTCTCACGTTCCAGGCCGGCCGGCCAGACTCTCCACTCCATTTCCCGCTCCACATAATCATTATTGATGATAATGACAAACTGCTGCCGCCTGTTAAACCGGCCATAGCACATTACCTGGTAATCTCCGCCCAAAAACTTCAGAGAACCGGTTTTCAGCGCGTCATACCGCCTGTGAATCCGGATGATATCACGGTGAAAGGCCAGCAGTTCCTGATCTTCTTTCCCCCAGGGATAAGTTCTGCGGTTATCCGGGTCTGTAAATCCCACCGCTCCGGCTTCATCTCCATAATAAATGGTAGGCGCTCCCGGCCAGGTCATCTGAACCACAACCGCCTCTTTCATCACCCCTTTATTCACTTCCTCGCCTGCCGCGGCGCTTCCCAGATTATTGACCCTCCCCACCTTATGGTTGGTGCGGGTCAGGAATCTGGAATGGTCATGGTTGGACAATTCATTCATCGCGCACTGCAGAGAAGGGGTCATAAAACGGGTCATATAGTAATTCATGGCTCCCTCGAAATTCTGGAAATTTCCCAGCATATCCTGTCTGTAACCGTCGCTGTGCTTCTCCATTCCGGTTAAAAACCAGGTCAGTGGCTCCATAAAAGCATCATAATTCATTACCGTATCCCACTGGTCGCCCCGCAGCCATTCCACCGGATCACCGTAATGCTCTGCTAACACAATGGCTTGGGGATTGGCTTCTTTGACTGCCTTGCGGAAATCCCGCCAGAACTGATGGTTGAATTCCATGGAATGCCCCAGGTCAGCCGCCACGTCCAAACGCCATCCGTCTGCATTGTAAGGGGGAGAAACCCATTTTCTGCCGATATCCAGAATATAATCATACAACTCCTGGGAGCCTTCATAATTCAGCTTGGGCAGCGTATCATGCCCCCACCATCCGTCATAGGTGCGGTTGTAAGGCCAGCAATTTTCATCATGAAACTGGAAAAAATCACGGTAAGGACTGTCTGCCGATATATACGCTCCTGTGGCATAGCCTACTTCTTTTTCATAGATCAATTCTCTGTCCAGCCATTTATTAAAAGAACCGCAGTGGTTAAACACGCCGTCCAGAATCACCCGCATTCCCCGTTTATGGGCTTCCGCCACCAAACAGGCGAACAATTCATTGCTGGCTTCCAGATTCTCAATGTTGGAAACACGTTTGATATATCTGGTGGCCTTGGCGTTGTCCGTTTCCCCCGGCTGAAGTTCTTCTCCGCCGTCCTCGATAATTACGCCGTAGTGAGGATCTATGTAATCATAGTCCTGAATATCATATTTATGGTTGGACGGAGAAACAAACAGCGGATTAAAATACAGCACTTCCACGCCCAGGTTCTGGAGATAATCCATTTTCTTTAGAACTCCGGCCAAATCGCCGCCGTAAAACTCTCCCACGCCGAAATCCGCCGGACACTGTTCCCAGTCCTCCACTTTCTGGCTGTAGACTTTGATATAGTAATATTCATTTGTTTTCACATCATTGGAAGAATCGCCGTTGTAGAACCGATCCACCAGAATCTGATACATTACCGCTCCTTTGGCCCAATCCGGTGTGGAGAAGCCCGGCACAATCGCAAAAGAATATTCCGGACGCACCTGAGGAGTAACGCCCATGCGATCATAGTAGCAATGGAGCATTCCTGTGGCAATCTCAAAATGATAACGGTATTCTGCAGTCCCAAGCTGAACCTGCGTCCGGTAATAATCAAATTCGCCCCGGGTTTCCTGCTTTTCCATGGGAACCTTCTCTGATTCAGTGCACAGCCATACGATATCCACATTGTTCTTGGCTGTGCGGAATGTCAATGTCACTTTCTCATTCTCTTCTGGTTCCGGCGGATTCCGGTAATCCCTGGTTCCGTCTGAAAACAGCGCGTGTTTCCGCAGCAATGGACGCATCTGCATCATATACTGCTGTCTCTGATTCAATTCATAAATCGAATATTTACTCATGGCATGACCTCTCAATTTTTTATGACGCCTGAACAGAGCTGTTCTTCCCTGTTCGCTGTGATGAGTGTCCGTCAGCTCTGCTGACATTCCTCCTGTGATGTTTCTGTGAAGAACAAAAGTGCGCTCCGCACACTCCCGCATCCAATTTCTATGGCAAGCGTAGCTTTTGTTCCGCGCGCGAAGCTGCGCATCGTTGCCCGAAGGGTTTTAATTTCATAGGACGCACTTTCCTATGAAATTAAAAAGGCAGCTTGTTACGGCTGCCTTTTTAGGAGAAGGTATTTTTACTATGGGGTATAGCAAAAACTATATAATGTATTGGGGGGTTTTTACGTTAATTATAGTACCATATATTTCCCAATAAGTGTGCACAAACTTCAGAAAAATTGCAGCCTGTTTCTATCTGTTTTGCACAGTACCTTTTTCCTATTTTCCAGGGAATTCATCGTCATTTTGCACAATTCATCCCTCAAACAGAGCTTCAAACTCATCCCGGCTGATTTTTTCCTTTTCCAGAAGGAGATCGGCGCATTTGTGAAGAATCTTCTCATGCTCCATTAAAATATTCCTGGATTTCTGATAACACTCGTCTATGATGCGCTTAATCTCCTGATCAATCACTCCGGCGATATTCTCTCCGTAAGCTCTGGTATGGGCCAGATCTCTTCCGATGAAGACCTCATCATCTTCATTGTCATAATTGATCAGCCCCACATTCTCTGACATTCCGTATTTCGTCACCATGGCCTTCGCCACGCTGGTGGCCTGCTTGATATCCTGGGAAGCGCCTGTGGTAATATCATCAAAAATCAATTCCTCGGCCACTCTTCCGCCCAGATCCACGATAATTTCCTGTATCATCCGCCCTTTGGTGTTAAACATCTCTTCACGCTCCGGCAGAGGCATGGTATATCCTGCCGCGCCGACTCCGGTAGGGATAATGGACACGGAATACACCGGCCCCACATCCGGCAGCACATGGAACAGAATTGCGTGGCCCGCCTCGTGATAAGCAGTAATCCGTTTCTCCTTATCCGTAATAATCCGGCTCCGCTTCTCAGATCCGATGCCCACCTTCACAAATGATTTGCGGATGTCGCTCTGGATAATGTAAGCCCTGTCTTCTTTGGCTGCGTAGATCGCCGCCTCATTCAAAAGATTCTCCAGATCCGCTCCCGTAAAACCGGCTGTGGTCTGAGCAATCTGCTTCAAGTCCACGTCGTCTCCCAGGGGTTTATTTAAGGCATGCACCTTTAAAATCTCTTCTCTTCCGCCGATATCCGGCCTTCCCACATGTACTTTCCGGTCAAACCTGCCGGGACGCATAATGGCGGGGTCTAAAATATCCACACGGTTGGTGGCCGCCATCACGATAATCCCCTCGTTGACGCCGAACCCGTCCATTTCCACCAAAAGCTGATTCAGGGTCTGCTCCCGCTCGTCGTGGCCGCCGCCCATTCCGGTGCCTCTGCGCCTTGCCACTGCGTCAATCTCGTCGATAAACACGATACAGGGCGCGTTCTTCTTGGCGTCCTCAAATAAATCCCGGACACGGGAAGCTCCCACGCCCACAAACATTTCCACAAAATCAGAACCGGAAATGCTGAAAAAGGGCACGCCTGCCTCACCTGCCACTGCTTTTGCCAGAAGCGTTTTGCCGGTTCCGGGAGGGCCCACCAGAAGCACTCCTTTGGGAATCCTTGCTCCCAGCTTAGTATATTTTCTGGGCGCCCGAAGAAAGTCTACCAACTCTTCTAATTCTTCCTTCTCTTCTTTCAGACCCGCAACGCTTCCGAAAGTCACTTTCTTATTCTCATCGGTGGTCATTTTAGCCCGGCTTTTTCCGAAATTCATCATTTTATTTCCGCCGCCGGAAGCCGCCGTCGCGTGATTGGTCATCATGATATAGAACACAAACAGCACGGCAAACAAAATCAACGTGGGCAGTATGGAAATCAGCCAGTTTTCCTCCGGCATTTCCTTCACCACATAATCCGCAAAATCATAAGATTTCATAGTCTCCTGCAGGGCATTGATATCTGACACATACAGCACCTTGGCGCCATTGGTGCCGGAATCCCCTTTCAGGGTTACGTCCGCCTGGCCGGTGGGCACCTCCCGATTCTGGGAAATAATCACCGACACCACATTTTCACTTTTCAAATCCTGTTCAAACTGCGCATAAGTATATAATGAATTCTGTCCGAAACCGGAAGAATTGTCCCGCAGCACCCAGAGCAGCGCAAGTATCAAAATCACTGCGATGTATAATCCAAATGCCCGGTTACGTTTCTGTGCATTCATACGCTCTTATGCCCTCCTCTCTCATTGTCTGTAAATTTACTGATAATCTGATTTCATTCTCTGATCAGGCAGCGTCACTCTGCCGTCTCATCCTCTCTATCGCCGCCTCAGCGCTTTTGTCTGATTCGGCAGCCTCACTTTGCTGTCTCATCCTCTAATTCCACCACTCCCACATAGGGAAGATTCCGGTAATGCTGCATATAATCAAGGCCGTAGCCCACTACGAACTCATCCGGAATCGCGAATCCGGTATAGTCCACATGCACATCTGTCACCCGGCGCTCCGGTTTATCCAGAAGCGTGCACAGTCTCAGGCTCTTGGGCTTCCTGCTTTTCAAATTTTCCAATAAATAGCTTAAGGTTCTGCCGGAGTCCACAATATCTTCCACCACCAGCACATGTTTCCCCTCAATTGCCTCATCCAGATCCTTGATTACTTTCACCACGCCGCTGGACTTGGTATCATTTCCATAACTGGACACGGACATAAAATCAAGGGAGACCGGCACTGACAGCCTCTTTGCTAACTGGCAGGTGAAAAACACGCCGCCTCTTAAGACACTGACCAGATGAACTTCCTCCCCTTTATAATATTCACTAATCTCTTTTCCCATTTCACAAATTCTTTTTTCCACTTCTTCTTCTGATATCAATACACGGATCTTTTCACTCATAAGCCGTTCCTCCATCTACCTGTATCTCAAGAATCCTTCTGGTGCGCTCTGTTACTTTTATCCCTTCGCTGATGCGGTATCCGATCACCCAGAGAATGTGGCTGCCGTCTGCAAGAAGCAGGATACGGTCCCGTTTCTGTCTGGGTATCTTCTCATCCACGAAATATTTTTTCAGCTTTTTTCTTCTGCCGTCGGCACTGAGCACCAGAAAATCCTTTTCCTGACGTGTTCTTAATTGCATGGTGCCTTTTATTTTATCATAATCCATCCATTTCGTATACATTTTTTTTGGAATTTCTTCATTTTGAAAATTATTTTCCAGCAATCTGGTACGTATTTCATACCCATATCCTGGAATTTTCCAGAAACCTTCCGCCGTAAGTTCTGGAAAATCTTCTTCCTGTCCTGCGCCGCCGGCCCTTTCTATAAAAACTTCCTGCCTCGGATGATTCCCGGCGTTTTTTTTCTGATCATCCGCTTCCCAGTGATTGGCCGGCTGCTGCTGAATTCGCTTTTCCGCAGCATTTTTTTTCAAAAAAATCCCTTCATACACTCGCTCTGCCGTGACGCCGTAAGGAAAATCCAGCCTTCTTCCCGCCTGCAGTCCAAAAAGCTCCTGAAGCTTCTGCACATGCACAGCAGTGATATCCCTTTCGTTTTCCGCTGTCTCTATTAATATCCGATGCAGCGCCGATTTCTGCAGAATCGGCCGCTCATTTCTCAATTCTGCAGAAATCCTTAAACCATCCTCTCCCCGGACGGCATATTTTTCCATGGCCTCTTGGGTCAGATCCTCCAGAAGTTCCAGAACTTCTGCCGTCATAGCCGCCGCCTGATTCATATGGGCAGCGGCCTGGCTGTTCACTTCCTCTAAAATGGGAAATACCTGGCGGCGCAGCTTATTTCTGGCGTAATCCAGTTCTTCGTTGGTTTTATCCTGACAAAACACCTGGCCAGCCGCCGCCAGATAAGCCTCAATCTCCTTTCGCTCCGCGCACAGCAGAGGCCGGATAATCTTTCCCCGCACCGGCCGGATTCCCCGCAGCCCTTTCAGCCCTGTTCCCCGTATCAGATGAAACAGCATGGTTTCCGCGCAATCGTTCCGGTTGTGGGCCACCGCAATCTTATCCGCGCCGAATTCCCCGGCGGCCTGGTCAAAAAACTCATACCTCAGCTTCCTTGCCCCCTCCTCTACTGTCATTTTATGCTCTCTGGAATATTCCAGTGCATTACAGTGAAAAATCCGGCAGGGCACCTGATGCTCCCGGCAGAAATTTTCCACAAAAAGCGCGTCCTTTCTGCTGTCTGCTCCCCGGATGCCGTGCTCCACATGCACTGCGCACAGCCTGAACTGCATCATTTGCCGCAATTCCAGCAGAATCATCAGCAGACAGAGGGAATCCGCGCCGCCGGACACAGCGGCCAGAATACATTCTCCCTTCCCTGCCATGTGATATTCCTGCATAAATTTCAATATTTTCTTTCGCATTTGTTTCTCCCTGTTTGGCCTGATCATAATATAAATTTCTTCCGCTGATTTTCAGGAATTCTCTCTCCCTTCGTTTCTCCCTGTTTGGCCTGATCATGATATAAATTTCTTCCGCTGATTTTTAGGAATTCTCTCTCCCTTCGCAGGCAGCGCGGCTCATTTTTCCCAGATCCCGGTAACTAACACTGTCATATCATCCGGCACCTTTCCTGCAGTAAACAATAAAATCTGCTCCAGGGCCTGCTTCGCCATCTGCTCCGGATTATTGGTTGAAATCCCCTCCAGAATGTCACGGAACGCCTCTTCCGGCTCCGAAACGTGCAGATCATCCAGCACGCCGTCTGTCACCTGAACCACGAAATCCCCGTTCTGAAGCTGCCGGCTGGTTCTGTCAATTTCCAGCTGATGAAACATGCCGGCAGGCAGGCTTCCGGAGGAAATGCATTCCACCTCTTCTCCCCGTTTGATAAAGGTGGCGGCTGCGCCGATTTTGTAAAATTCACACATCCCTGTATACAAATCCATCGAAGCTAAGTCCACCGTGGAGAAGATTCCCTCTTCCCCCTGAATCACCATGGCGGAATTCATCATCCGAATGGCCGTCTCTTTTCGAAAACCTGCCTCCAGAAACTTCTCTATTAACTCTATCACCATTTCGCTTTCCTTACAAGCGCGGATTCCGGAACCCATCCCGTCTGACAAGGCCATCACGCACTCTCCTCCGTCCAGTTCCAGAAAGGAAAAACTGTCTCCCGACACCTGGGCCTCGTCTTTGGTCAGCCTGGCCACGCCCTGCAGGGTGTGGAACAGCGTGTCCTCTTCAAAAGTCAGAAAACTTTCTTCTTTTCCCACCATAGAACGGACATATTTTCCCGGCGCCATGTCCCGGCGCAGCCCCTGGCTGACCGCTTTTGCCAGTTCTTTTACCGATACGCAGTTTCCCCATTTGGAGCATGCCTGCATCTGCAGGGACAGTTTTCCGTTTCTCCTCTCATAGAGGCGGATATCTCTGGCGGTAATTCCCCGCTCTTTCATTCTGTAGCGCACCGCCCCCAACAGTTTTCCCTCCTGGCGGCTGATGTCCCTGTACTCCCTGGCGCAGTCCTCCATAATATAGGCCATGGCGTCTAACTGTTCCGCAATCACCCCGCGGTTTTCCAGCAGCCGGTTATACCAGGCCAGATTCAGCTTGGCCTTCTCGAATACTTCCACCGCCTCTTCGATCACGCTGTCAGCATAGGGACAGTAATCCGCCAGCTCCTGATTCACTTCCTCCTTTGCGCCGCCCCGCTTCTCAATGGAATGGAACAGACGGTAAAACACCTCAAACATGGGGCTGTTTTCCTCCTGCCAGCAAATGGCGCACTGGTCGCAGGACATGCAGATTTTGCCTGCAATTTCCTGCTGCATTTTTCCCATTTCCTCCGGTTCAAAACTGTTTTTAAAGCTTTCCATCTGGGAAAAGATCTGGGAAAGCCCGTTAAATGATTTGGCGTAAGTCTCAAGCTTTTCCCCGTGTTCCGGCGCAATCTGACTGGTCTCCTTCCTGCCGCCGGAGGGAAAAAACGCGCCTTCTAAAAACTGGTGAAGGACGGGCGTCAGCACAAAGACCGTTCCGAATACCAGAAGGGATTCCAACAGTCCCATCCACACAACGGCCCGGTTCCTGACCTGCAGCAATTCCCCCGCCAGGGTCACAAGGAACACGCTGAGCCCCGCCGCGCCTGCGCCAATATAGGTGCGGCAGCTTTTGTTGGCCCACTCCACCAGCTTGATTACCGCAGCCGTCACAAAAATCACTGTCATATATTTTGCCATGGCCTGCACCGGAATAAACAGCGCCATTCCGAAAATGCTGAAAATCAGCAGCAGTGTGCGGTTGATTTCCCCTAAATAGCAGGCCGCGAAAAATCCGGGGATCAACGGATAACATCCTGCAAACGCTCCTTTTGACACTGCCATTGCCGCCCCGTATAATATAATTTCTTTCCATCTTGTCTGTTTCATTTTTCGTCCTCCTTTTCTGTCCGGCCGATTCTTCCATGCCAAACGTGCAGGAGTTATTATAAAAAGAAGCAGATGAAATGTTTGTCAAACCCGGGACAAGTTTTCAAAAACTTTTAGACAAAAAGCCCCTTAGAATCACTGTTTATGGCGATTCTAAGGGGCTTAAGCATTTTAGGAAATTCACAATCACGCTTTATCTTGCGCAATCCCCTTGAGGATGTCTTATTTTTCAGAAGATTCCCGCTCCTTGAAAATAATCTCATTGGAATAAACAAGTCCTAATTTTGTCTTTGCCACCTGCTCGATGTATTCTTTGGTATTTACATATTTCTCATATTCTTTCAGTTCCTTCTTCCGCTGCTCCTCAGATTCCAACTGAGCCTGCAGCTCTGTTTCCTGGGCTGAGTAGGATTGATTCTTCTCATACACAGAGACAATCTGAACAGACATCACGCCGATTAAGGTCAGCACAATCAACGTGATGCATATCATGCTGGACTTATTCTGTTTCCTTCTTCTCCGCATTCTGGTTCTCTCTGCGCTTGACTTGCGCGCTCTCTCACGTTTTTCCATGTTACTGCCTTTCTCTGTTCCGATTTTTGCATCTGCATGTTTCTGATTCCCGGCTCCTGCCTGTACTCAGTATGCTTCTGATTCCCGGGCATTTATAATTTACATAATCCTATTCTAACTGCTTTCCACAGTTTTTTCAATTGTTTTTTCCAAAACCGTAAGACTTTTTTCAGCATCTTTTTCAGACGCCCCAGAGGGCCTTTCAGCAAACGGGCTGTCCAAACCATGGGCCTGCTTACCAGAAACAGAATTTTTTCCAGAAGAAATACGCTTCCTTTCACCACCCATCTGCTGAGCAGCAGGTTATAGCTTAACATTCCCACTACAACTCCGCCTATGACAAATCCTCTGATATAACCGCTGTTTTCCCGGTAGAGCATGGCAAAGAGCGCAATGGCGCTCCCAATCCAGAACAACAGGTCTTCCGCCCCTGTGACCCAGCTTTTATGGGAAACCAGCCGCCGCATAATCCGAAGCAGATCGTATACAAACAGAAGTATCATTCCGGTAAGGAAAGAGGCCAGCAATACATCTGCTTCTTTTAAGATCTCCGGGCTTACTTTCATCACTTAAACAGTCTTCCCAGAAAAGATTCGCCCTGCTTTGCGGAAGATTTTACATCAGAATAGGTAAAACTGTCGATTTTTCCTTCGATGTCTATCTCTCCCTTTTCCAGGGTCAGGCGGTTTACGTGAAGATCATTCCCCTTAATCATCAGCATTCCCAGTTCCGTTTCCAGAAGGATTTCCCCCACATCAAAGGAAAGCACATCAATTACCCCGTTTAACACCCCGTTTTTCCGGTTGGATATCACAATCTTATGGCTGTGGCCCGCCGCTCTTTCTTCCATATTAAAACCTCCTTCCATATTTCCGGGACCATATGGATGTCCTTTTTAAATATATGAAGGAGGCTGTGTTTTATGCCTGGGATTACAGATATTTGAATAATTCTTTGGCTTCTTCTTTCCTGCTGGTGTCCTGAACCGCCAGCACTTCCACTTTTACATTTTTGGTTCCGAAGCCGATTTCAATCACGTCGCCGGCTTTCACGTCCTGGGACGCTTTCGCCACTTTGCCGTTGACAGACACTCTTCCTGCGTCGCAGGCTTCATTGGCTACGGTCCGCCGCTTAATCAAACGGGAAACCTTTAAATACTTGTCAAGACGCATTTCAGCTCACTCCCTTCGTTCCAACTGGTAATCGAGCAGGGAAGCGTCATCTTCCCCTGCTCGCCGCGCGCCGCACAGCGGCATGTTTCCGCTGCGCGGGGCTGTACACAAAAAGAGGGCTCTCCTGGTTATCTTCAGAGAACCCTCAGCCATGTCATAAACTGACTATGCATTAATCATGTCTTTTAACGCTTTTCCTGCCTTAAATTTCGGCGCCTTGGAAGCCGGAATTACCATCTCTTTGCCGCTCTGAGGATTTCTTCCGGTTCTTGCCGCGCGCTCGGAAACTTCAAATGTGCCGAAGCCCACCAACTGAATCTTCTCTCCCTTTTTCAGTTCTTCTGTAACTACATCAGTGAAAGCTTTCAGCGCCTTCTCTGCATCTTTTCTGGACAATTCCGTTTTCTCAGACATTGCTGCAATTAATTCTGCTTTGTTCATGACAAAATTCCTCCTCTGGATTCTATATATTAAAAATTATTGTGGCCATATATCTGTCAAAGTAATGTCTAATTTCTTCTCTCTATATCCTAAACCACATATCTAAGGATTATATATGTTTTACAGCATTTTGTCAATCATTGCGAGCACTTCTTTCCCTAATTGTTCAGATTTTTCATCTGCATCCGACAGGGAAGTCCCTTTTACGCCATAATAGAACTTCACTTTCGGTTCTGTTCCGGAAGGTCTGACGCATACCCACGCGTCGTCTGTCAAATCGTAATACAGCACATTGGAGGAAGGAAGCCCTGTGGGCCTTACCTGCCCGTCCGCCATATTCTGAATGGTATCTTTCTTGTAATCCCTTGCGGACAATACCTGGTATCCGCCGATCTCCTTCGGCGTATTCTCCCTTAAGGTATTCATAATCTCCTGGATCTTCTCTAATCCTTCGATTCCCTTTAAAGTGATTGCCTTTACGTCATCTTTGTAATAGCCGTAACGCTCATACATTGCGATCATGGCGTCCCATAAGGTCATATTTTTGGTTTTGTAATAAGCAGCGGCTTCGCATAAGGTCATGGAAGCCACAACTGCGTCCTTGTCCCTTGCGTAAGTGCCGGTGAGACAGCCGTAGCTCTCTTCCATACCGAAGAGATAAGTTCCTTTTCCAGTGTTTTCGAATTCCAGAATCTTCTGGCCGATAAATTTAAAGCCGGTGAGCACTTCAATCAGTTCAATGCCGTAATATTTCGCAATGGCGTCCGCCATGTTGGTGGAAACGATGGATTTCACAAAAGCGCCGTCTGCCGGAAGTCCGTCTTTCTCTTTTCTCTGGCTGATAACATAGTCGCCGATAAGGCAGCCTGACATGTTGCCGGTAAGGCTGTGGTATTCCCCGGTTTTGGAGTCCTTCACATACACGCCCAGACGGTCAGCGTCGGGATCTGTGGCCAGAATCAAATCCGCGTTCACTTCCTTGCCAAGCTTTAAGCCCAACTGGAACGCTTCTTCGGATTCCGGATTGGGATAGCTTACCGTCGGGAATTCACCGTCCGGCAGCTCCTGTTCCGGCACCACATAGACATGCTCAAAACCAAGTTCTTTCAGCACCCGGCGCACCGGAATATTTCCGGTTCCGTGCAGCGGAGAATATACAATCTTCATATCCTTTGCCACTGCGTCAATGCAGTCCTGGCGCAGAACCAGGCTCTTTAACTCTTCAATATAGGGATCGTCAATATCGCTGCCGATGGTGGTATAGAGCCCCGCCTTCTCTGCCTCAGCCTTGTCCATGGTCTTAACTGTGGCATAATCGGTTACCTTCTTCACCTCATCCATAATTCCCTTGTCATGGGGCGGCGTAATCTGAGCGCCGTCTTCCCAATATACCTTATATCCGTTGTATTCGGGAGGATTATGGCTTGCAGTAATATTAATTCCTGCAATGCATCCCAGCTTGCGGACTGCGTAAGACAGTTCGGGAGTTGGCCTTAAGGACTCGAACACATAGGCCTTAATGCCGTTTGCTGCCAGGCAAAGAGCCGCTTCATCTGCAAATTCCGGCGACATTCTGCGGGAATCATAGGCAATTGCCACTCCTTTGGCCTGTCCGTTCACCGACGCGATATAATTTGCCAGTCCCTGGGTTGCCTTGCGCACCGTATAGATGTTCATGCGGTTGGTGCCGGCCCCGATCACGCCCCGCAGCCCGGCGGTGCCGAACTCCAAATCCATATAAAAACGTTCTTCTATCTCTTTTTCATCTTCTGCAATTCCTTTTAACTCTGCTTTGGTGGCTTCATCAAAGTATGGGTTATTTAACCACTCCTGATACATTTCTTTGTAATCCATTTTAATCCTCCTCGTTATTGTTGTGGCGCTGCTTTTGCCTATAGGTTCTATGCAAAATGCGCAGGCAAAAATCTGCTGCTTTTATCATACTTCAAGAGGGGGAATTTCTCAACTGTTTTTTGGGAAAATTGTGGGGTAAGAGCGAGATTTTTGGATTTGCGGGGTGGGTGGTGATTGGGAGGGGAAGTTTATTTTGCGAGACGGACGGCAGTGTTCCATGTATGTTCGTCTACAATGGCTTCCTTTTTGGAAATATCCCGTGAATAAAATTCGTTCAGGATGTTCTTGAACGGGGTAATGTCCTTCTCACCGCCGCATGGCTACGGACTTTGATCTCCCCACGCTTTTCACTTTCTATGGCATTGCGGTATCTCCCGTCTGAAAGGAAAAAGCGGTATCTCTCCCCTTTAAAACGATAACATTATTCTTTTTTTCTTTGATAGCACTGTGCCATAAGTACAATAAAATTTTCTGGCACATGGATTATTTCAGATATTTCTTTTATAGATTTCCCTTCAATGCAATAGTATTGATAAACAAAGGATGACATTTCACATGCCTGGACAATTAGCGTTCCAAGCAATTCCTTCATTAACGAACTGAACTCTTCAACATAAGGACTTACTTTGCATATCCCCAAACAATCTCTACAAGTTCTGTTGGCATATCAGATGGCAATGGCGGTAATTGTATATAGTTCATTTTTTATGATGTAATCGCCAATTCTTGCCTTAGCGCCATCGTCTATGGGATAAAACATCTTTTCTGCTGCATCAAAAATGACAATTTCCTCCGTTGTCTGTCCCTCGACTGTATGTAAAATATTTTTAATGCATTCATCGCCTGTACCGACACATGTGATAAGCTTCCAATACATAATAGAACGCTTATCTGAATGGCTCAGATGCTTTTTTGATATGTCAAATTCATCCTGCACCCAGAATGCCATCCATTTGATTTTTATTTTTTTCATACTCTTTTTATTTCTCACACCTCATTTCTTGAATGTATAAATATGATATTACAAATATTTTCCTTACTCTTATACTATAAAATGCTATCACTTAACTGTCAAGTGAATGTATAAATTCCCTGCAAATTAGTCTACCATAAATACATATCATAAATGGAGGACAGGAAAATGGCAACCAATAAGCGTGTATTTACTTTACGTCTGCCAGACGAAATATTTGATAAAATAGGTGTCTTAGCAACAAGCGAACACCGATCCATGACAAATTATATTGAATATGTATTGATACAGCATTTAGAGCAAGTAGAAAAAAAACATGGGGAAATTAAAACCGACCAGACAGAATAAATCAAAGGACATAGATAAACTTTGTATGCTTTGGATAAATGATTTTGTAGAATTTGATTGTATTAATACAAATTTAAAATTTTAAGGGCAATAGCATTGTTTCGTTCGCTATTGCCCCTTGTATATCTGTTAGTTAATTTTATACCACGGTGCTGCCTGTATCCCCCCTGGATGACCATATGCTGGATATAATGATTTCATAGTTAATAAAATTATTGGGTAGTGTCAATTTTATATATCCAAAATCGGCTCATCCATAGTAAATTCAATGATTTCAGAGGTTATAAACCTTTGCCTGCCCTTTCTTTGGCTTGAGCGGTCAAAATTTTACTTACGGAAATCCTGTCAAGGCCAGGCTGAAAGCCTGTTAAATTCAGTCTTGACAGGACTTCCGTAAGTAAAATATAATCTGTTTCCGCCAAGGAAAGGGGTTAGATTTTTTCTCAATCTTTTTGCCTCTGTTCGGAATGGATCTGGATAGCTATTTTAAATTTGTTGACACCTAATATGATGCCACCTATAATATAGAATAAGAGATATTCAAGATGTCAAAGTGGAAGTAGCCATTGCGCATTCAGAAAATCAAGATATCGGCCTATTACTATTCCAAAGCATGAGCCAATTAAGAAAGTATATGTGGAGATGGTTAAGCAAATTGTAGCGAGTGAGGCGATAAATGGTGAAAACCTTAGCTGATTATATGGAAAAGTCTTATCGTATGGAGATTGCAGAAGACAAAGATGAGGGTGGCTTTGTGGTTTCTTATCCGGATCTTCCAGGATGCATTACTTGTGGTGAAACAGTGGAATCTGCTGTGTTAAATGCGCTAGACGCAAAACGAGCATGGCTTGAAGCTGCACTTGGAGAGGGAATAAAAATTTATGATCCAGACAATTTAGATGATTATTCAGGACAATTTAAGTTAAGGATACCTCGAAGTTTGCATAGGCTATAAAAATAATATGCGAGAAATTGTATATCCAGAATATCATTTGACAATTCCCAATTTAGTCAAAAATATATTAAAAACAGACCAAAATAGAAGGCACAGCCTACTATTCCGTAACTATACAGACAGCAGATGTCAATGATAACATAGACGGTACATCCGCACCGCCATTGACATCTGCTGTTTGTTCTGCTCTATGATAATCAAGGCAAATAAGCCAAAGACTGCTTATCTGCCTCTCCATAATTATAAGCAAAGTATCTACCCGTTTAGAAAAAGTTATCATCCGGTATATGTTCCATAATATCGCTAATGTCACACTCTAAAATATTACACAGGCGGTCATTTGTTAGAGTGAAAGTACCTGCTTTTATCACCATCCTGTTTTGGTAAAGCCCCCCTATCACACCTCAACCGCAACTGCCGTATGCTTAGTATAGGGCAGAAACTTCCGGTAAATATCTTCCGTCCGTATTTTCATGTAGCCTGTTGTTGTACCGTCGCTGCACCCATACCATTCTTCCGAAAGCACTTCTTTATCAAATATAATCTGCACCTTGTTTTCCCCATCCAAAAGACTGCTGAAAACAGTAGCCGCGCCAACTTTTGTGCCGAGCATAGTTTCCATGTCTTCTGAGGAGGCAAAGGAAACGCGGGCAACTCCCAGCGCATTGCTGAAATCTTTAGAGCGGAACGGCTTATTTCCCACTGTGATAAACAGGTAAAACTGTGTCCGCTGGCGGTTACAGAGAAACAGCGTTTTCACCATGCGCATCAGATATAAGGCGGTAGCGATATGGATATGAATATTCAAAAATACATGGCATTTGTAAAAACGGTAGAGTACGGCAGTTTTACAAGAGCCGCTGAAATGCTGAATTATTCCCAATCCGGCATTAGCCGTATGATTAACGATTTGGAAAAAGAATGGAACGTTGTCTTACTGGAAAGAGGAAAGTCCGGCGTAAAGCTGACGAGCGACGGAATGAAACTGCTTCCCTATGCCCAAAATGTCTGCACGGAATATGAGAAATTGCAGATGGAAGTGGACGAACTGAACGGACTTAGATCCGGGCTTATCCGCATTGGTACATTTTCAAGTGTGGCGACACATTGGCTTCCGAACATGATCAGAAATTTTCAACAGGCGTATCCGGGCATTGACTATGAACTGCTTCTCGGTGATTATACGGAGATTGAAGAATGGATCGCGGACGGACGTGTTGACTGCGGCTTTCTGCGCCTGCCTGCCCGCCCCGAATTTGAAACCTATTTTTTGGAGCAGGACAGGCTTCTCGCTATCCTGCCGGAGAACCATTCCCTTGCGAACCTTGAAAAAATCCCAGTGGCAGCTTTATGTGACGAACCGTTTATGCTATTGGAAAAGGGCGCAAAAGCAGAGGTCTCAGAAATATTTGAAGGCTGTAACCTGGCGCCCAAAATTCATTTTACAACATGGGACGACTACGCGATCATGTCAATAGTGGAAAGCGGGCTTGGTATCAGCATTTTGCCGGAACTAATATTAAGGCGCATCCCCTATCGAATTGTTGCGAAAGAACTAGAGGTACCCGCATATAGAAAAATCGGTATTGCCCTCCGAAGCAAGAAAAATGCTTCCCTTGCGGTAAAGCGGTTTTTAGATTATTTGCAGTACCGTTAAATATCGGGCAAACTCAATTAAGATTCTCTTGGGAAACAGCCATAGCTTCGGCGCTCCAGGGAACAATCTGCATTTCGATACACAGGAAAGTCAGGATGGCCCTTTGGCTAAGCAAACGATTCATGGGCGTTCTTAGTGGAGGCGAAATCCACTGCTTACGTAGACTTAGGAAGGAAGGCTTTCCTGACTTCCTTAGTCGTAGTTAGCAGTTAGTTTGCCGGAACGTTGCCCAGTTTGTGTGACAAAGGGCCATCCTGACTTTCCGTACGTATCCCAATACGCAACGTTCACTGCAATCTGCTTTGCAATATTTACATTTCGATATTGTTTCGATTCACTTAATTCCTGTTAGCATTCCCGCTGGTTACATTGTTGTTATTGCTGTTATTATTGTTGCTGTTATTATTATTGTTGCTGCTATTATTGTTGCTGTTATTATTATTACTGCTATTATTATTGCTGTTATTATTATTTGTGTTATTGTTTCTATTGGTATTATTGTTGCTGTTATTATTACTGCTGTTATTATTACTGCTGTTACTGGGCGGATTGGCAGTGGAAATCGTTTCATCAGAGCTTTTATCCGTTAATTTGATGGTAAGCACAGCAGTTTTAGAGTTCACGATTAAGGTCCGGCTCCATTCTTCGTAGCCTTCGGCCTTAGCGGTCAGGCGGTGGGTGCCGTAGCGAACCTCCACGGCCTTGCTGATGTCGATCTTCTGGCCGTCCAGGTAGACTTCTGTGTTGGCAGGCTCCACTTTAAACTGGATTTGGCAGGACTTGGGACCCTCGCCTTTCAGTTCGTTGAGATCTACAGTGGTTTCCTGGTTGGCTTCTACGGTGATTTCCCGGCTGCCGCCGTAGCCGTCGTTGGCAACAGCCAGAAGGTAAGTGCCTTCCGCCACTTCAATCCGCATCTGGGGCACCACTTTCATGGAAATCAGATTTCCGATGGTGATATAGCCGCCCTGGAAAATGTCGGTGTTTTTAAGGGCTACGGTTCCATGGCCCGCCAGCACCTGAATGGTGTAAATCTGCTTGTCAATTCCCCGCAGGCAGATGGTGTCCTGTTCGCTGATCTCAGAAAGGGATATCTTGCTGTTTCCGTGGTAGGCGGACACTTTATCGTCAAAGAAATAGGTGCTGCCTCCGACACTTAAGGTCTGTTTGGCAAGATCCAGGGTAAAATGATACAAATCGTCATAGGAGAACACTTCATCCGAAATCTGAACATTTACAAGGGTTTCCCCTCTTCGCTCAATGGTCACCAGTTCTCCCACTGAAATCTGGCTTACCGTCAGGTTATCTCCGTATTTTCCCTTAAAGTAAGTTGCTCCAGTGTAATTAAAAGGCTTCTCTCTGGCAGTCTCCCAATCCTGCAGGGTGATTACGCTCCGCTCTGTATCAATGGCAGTCACAATATACAGCTTATCCGTTTCTTTGAGAATTTCCACTTCCTCAATATAGCCGTCTTCTTTCCCCTTCAAAGCCTCCCTGCCATCGGTAATCTTGCCTCCCTCTCCCTGGCCTCCGCATCCTGCTAATACCATCAGGCATACCGCCAGGAACACAAAAACGCCTTTCCTCTTTTGCATCTCAATCCCTCCCTAACTCACTCTTAAAACACGCTCTATCCTGCAGCGAACACTCCGCATTCCAATACACGGAAAATGAAAGATTGCCCTCCGTCTCCCAATCCAGAGCATTCTCCGCACTACTTAGCCATCAATTGCAGAAAGCTTTCCCTGGCCTCATTCTGCGAAATGAATTTCTCCAGTTTCTCCAGGTTTCTCCCGCACACCCAGGCTTTGCTCGCGTTAAAATAGTGATTCGCGATCTTCCAGAATTTTTCCGGATAGGCAAGCCGGATATAGAGCTGCTTCATCTCCTGTTCGCTTAAAGCCCGGACTTTATGGTACGCGCTGAGCATATCCATCCCCAGGCCCATATTCCAGTTATGCTTTTCCATAATTTTGCGCATAAAATTGCCCAGATCCGACACCTGGATGTCGTAAGAGGCCTTTTCAAAATTCAGCACTGCAATCCCCTGTCTGGAAAACAGCACATTATGCTGGTTGTAATCTCCGTGGCAGATTCCGTAAATGCTCTCTTTTTTGCCGTCCTCTTCTTCTCTCTTAAGTTCCTGCTGCTGCAGTTTCACCACATCCATGGCTTCTCCGTAAAATTGATCGAAGCTTTTTAAAAATTCCATCTCAAAATCCGTCTTCTTTTTCCTGGAAAAAATAAAATTGCGGACTTTTTTCAATTCTCTCGTATGTCTTTCATTTTCTTCCAATAAGGTGTGATCCTTCACTTGAAGATACTCCGGTATTTCCTTTGGAAACTCCTTAAGAACATTATGTATATCGGCTAACTGCCGGATGGACTTTAAAATATCGTCCCGGCTCTTGGTATCGCATTCTCTGCCTTCATACCAGTCTCTCACCATATAGGCAGTTCCGTCCACATCTCTGGCTATGGTTTTGGCGTCCTCGGTTTTTACGATACAATCAATCCGTTCTTGTCCATGATTCTTCAAAAACTGCAGCAGACCATACAGGAAATCTGCCCTTCCTTCGGAGCCTTTATATTCTTTTAAAATTTTCAGGCCCTTATCCGTATCACAAATCAATGCGCCTCTTCCTTTTACCGTCTGCCTCACTTCAAAAGGATATTGTTCCAAAATCAGATTTTCTCGATTATACACATAAACCCCTCCACCATGATATTCACAGGCTTATTTCCTGTGTCTTTCTATCATATGTGAAAGGGTCGGATTCTATTCTGATTTTCTGTCTGTTTTCAGCAATTCTAACAATTTTTCTCTGGTATTGTCCTCCGGCGCGTTCAATACGTGCTGCAGCATCCCATCTAATACTTCTCCAAGCTCTCTGCCCGGCTTCATGCCAAGTTCGATCAAGTCTTTGCCCTTCACCGCAAGGTCTTTCAAGGTGAGACATTGATTTTTCTCCATAATGTCCCAGTATATCCTCTGATATTCAGCAAGATAATCCAGTTTTTCCTGCCGCTTGTATTGATTTTTGGCCAGCGTATCCGCGCGCTTCACTTCAAAAAGAGCCTGTAAACGCTCCGCCCCAATTTTATGAACAGCATGGCGGATATTCGCCTCCTCCAGCAGCGGCCTGTGATCGTGCCAGGTAATCAGCGCTGTTACCTCAGAAATCGTGTCATTGTCAAACTTCAGACGCTGCAAAATCTCCTTCGCCATCTCTGCTCCTTTTTGGGGATGCCCGTAGAAATGATAGATTCCCTCTTCATCCACGCTCTTGCAGACAGGCTTGGCCACATCATGCAAAAGCATTGTCAGCCGAAGAACTTTGTCTTTCCGAATGTTCTTAAGGGCCTCTATGGTGTGTTCCCCCACATTGTAGCAGTGATGCAGGTTGTTCTGGGGCGTCGTCATCATTGCGTCAAATTCCGGCAGAATCACACGGGTAATCCCTGTCTCATAGAGGGTGCGCATCTTTTCCGGATGGTCAGACACCAGAAGCTTGACCAGTTCCGCCTGAATCCGCTCTGTGCTGACTTCAGAAAGATTCTGCGCCAGCCGGGGAATCATTTCCCTGGTCTCTTCTTCTATGGTAAACCCAAGCTGAGCCGCAAACCTTACGGCCCGCATCAGCCGCAGGGCGTCTTCTGTAAAACGTTTTGCCGGGTTCCCCACGCAGCGGATCTGCTTCCTTTGCAAATCCCCCGCTCCGTCAAATACGTCAATCAGCCCGGCCTGTTCATTATAGGCCATGGCATTGATAGTGAAATCCCTGCGCTTTAAATCCTCAATTAAGTCCGAGGTAAAAATAACCTCTTTCGGATGTCTCTTATCTTCATATTCACCGTCAATCCGGTAGGTGGTCACCTCAAATCCCTCTTTGCCGCAGAGCACGGTAACTGTTCCATGCCGGATTCCTGTATCTACAGTCCTCGGAAAAAGCATTTTCACCTGCTTCGGGGAAGCGGAGGTTGTAATATCCCAATCCTCCGGCAGCCGGCCTAAAACGGAATCCCTCACACAGCCTCCCACTGCATAAGCCTCATATCCCGCCTCTGTCAGCGTATCAATTATAAACTTTACTTTTTCCGGCAACTGTATTGTCATACCAAACTCCTATTTGCATAAATCCGCCACTACCTGATTAATTACTTTTCCGTCGGCCTTGCCCTTTAATTCCGCCATAACCGCTTTCATAATCTGGCCCTTATTCTTTGTGGCAACCACTTCCGCAAATTTCTCCGTAATGTAAGATCTCACTTCCTCTTCAGACATCAGAGCCGGAGCATATTCTTTGATCACATCGTACCGAAGCTGATATTCTTCCAACAAATCCGTCCGCTCCGCCGGACAGGTGTCAAGCTGCTCTTTCGCTGTCTTTAATTCCTTTAAAATCACCCGATCCACCAAAGCTTCCGGAATATCTTCCCGGCAGCCCTCATCAATGGCTGCTTTCTTCACGGCAGAAACCAATGCGGAAATCGCGTCCTTTCTGCCTTTATTCTTAGCCTTCATGGCTGCTATCATATCATTCTGCAATGTTTTTATTTCCATAAATAATCTTCCTTCTTTCTTCTATATCCCGCGCTTTGCAGCCGCTTGGGCGCCTGCACGCATAATACGCAATCCGCACACCTAAGTTAGAAATAGCGTACTGGCCGCTTAGGTGCCTGCATGCATTATCCACACGCCTAAGTCAGGAATGACGTACTGGCCGCCTGGACCCCTGCATACGTTATCCGCCGCTATCCCGACACTGCGCACGTCTGCAAAAGCGTCTTTGAAAAAATACCCTACAGCACCCTGCGCACCGTAATAATCGGCCGGTAGGTAGCATTGTCATAGGCCACAATTCCGTATGCCGTTCCCTTGGCGTGGACAATCTGTCCGTTTCCCATGTAAATTGCCACATGTCCGGCATAGCAAATCAAATCGCCTGCCTGGGCGTTGGAATAACTCACTTCCTGTCCCACGGAACGCTGAGAATAGGAATAGCTGGGGATACTGATGCCGAAATGGGCGTACACATAACTGGTAAATCCGCTGCAGTCTGCTCCGGTATTGGGATCTTTGCCGCCCCAGACATAGGGATTTCCCACAAAATTCATGGCGTAATTCACCACTGCGCTTCCGCTGACCCCTGTGCTGTAACCGGGGTTCTTATTGCCTCCGCCGCCGGATCCGCTGTCCGAGGAACCGCCGTTGGAAGAACCGCCGGAAGAATCACTGGCACTGGTGCTGTCCCCGCCGGAATTACTGCTGGCCCTGCGGGCCGCCGCTGCCGCTGCCGCCGCGCGCTGCTCCTGTTCTCTTTGCTCCCGTTCTCTCCGCTCCCGCTCAATCCGCTCATTTTCCTGGGCAATAATCGTATTCTGGGCATTGATGGTATCCTGATATTTGGCCGCCAGTTCCTGGGCTGCCGCCAGCTTATTCTGGAAATCTCCTACTTCATCTTTCTTCTGGGCAATGGTTGTCTCGAAGTTTTCCTTTGCCACCTGATATTCCTGCTGCTTCACTTCAAGCGCCTGGATCTCTTCTTCCTGCTGCTGTTCTAAGGCCGCTACCTGTTCTTTGGTATTCTGATATTCCGTCAGAAGCTCCCTGTCATAGGAATAAACTTCATTGACATACTCCACACGGTTCAGCAGATCCGCAATGCTTCCGGATTCCAGCAGGCTGGTGAGCATCGTGGTATCTCCCTTTTCATACATAAAGCGGATCCGCAGCTTCATCGCCTCATATTGGTTCTGCTCATCTATCTTGGCTTGTTCCAAATCTGCCTTCGTCTGCTCTAACTCGTCTTCCTTCACTGCCAGTTCTTCTTCCAGCGTGGACAGTTCGATCATAACATTTACCAGTTCCGCGTCCAGTTCATTGATTTCGCTGCGCAGCTGTTCCTGCTGTTCCTCTATCCTGTTAATCTCACCCTGTTTCGACTTCAGGTTGGCTTCCGCCTCTTTCTTCTTCTGTTCCGCATCTGACTTCTTGTCCGCCATTGCTACGGAAAACTGTGACATTCCCATGACAATTACCAGCACTGCCGCTGCCAGTCTCTTTCTTCTCATGCAAATCTCCTTTCTGAATTACTTTCCTCGCATCTGCAAGCAGCGGGAACCCTCTGCCTGAAATTCTGGTACAAGGTGATTATAACATCATCTTTCTCCGATAGCAACCGGAGAACATTTGTATTCCTCTGCTATTTCTTCGTTTTGATTGTTTTTGTCTTAGACCAGTCTGAATACATCTTCCGGGATCTGTTATTCACCTTCACCGTCTTATAGGTACGGATTCTGATATAGTATTTTTTATTTCCCTTCAGCTTGCTGACCGTCTTGCTGGTGGTTTTAGGCTTCTTGACCAGAACTGACTTGGTGGTTTTCTGGGTAAAGTTTTTGCTTGTAGAATACTGAATCTCGTACCCGCTGATCTCTTTCTCCTGTTTCTTCCATTTCAGGGTGAAGCCTTTGGATTTCTTTGTCACTTTCGTAAGCGAAGTTCCTTTAGGATAAACCTTATAGCTTCTGCTTACCGTTCCTGTGTAATCTCCCTGGAAGTTTATCTTCACCGTGTAATTGCCTACTCCGGCCTTGCAACCGGAAAAATCCACCGTATAGTCGGTTCCTTCCGCCAGTTCATTGCCTTTCCTGTCTCTCACCAGCACTGAGGGCCTGTTTACGCTTCCGTTCCATACAAATTCTGTGGCGGAAAGCCTGACCTTTTCGATTCCGCTGATGCTGGATTTCTCTCCCTCTTTTCCGCAGACCGTGCAGATATCCCGGACAATTCCGTCTCTTTTAAAAGAAGCCTGCTTCTCTGTTCGTTCTTCATAGTCATGTCCCAGAGCCGGAGTGTTTTTGATATACTGATGGCCGCATTTTTGGCAAACGCAAAGCACTGCCCCGCCCACTCTGCAGTCTGCTTTCCGCTGCTCAGTTTCCTTATAAACATGACTGCAGTTCTCTGTATTCTCGTCCTTTGGCGGCGTTGGAGTAGGCGTGGACGGTTCATCTGGTCCCGGCGGGGTGGGCGTTGGATCTTCCGGTTCCGGCGGAGTAGGCGTCGGATCTGTTGGTTCATCCGGTTCCGGCGGGGTGGGCGTCGGCGTTGGGATGGGTTCCCCTTTATAAATATAATTAATATTTCTTTCTTTGGCGTAGTCTTCCGCAGCACTGCCCGGAGTAACAATCATCCAAAAATTTTGATCCCGATAGTCTTCCAAATGGCCTTCAATTTCTTTCACACTGGCCGGAACCTCCAAATATTTTCCCGCCCGATTGTACACTGCCGCAAAAGTCACAGTAACTACTCCATCCGGGATTACCAGCATTTCTCTTCCATTAGGAGACGCGTAAAGAATATTCCCTTCTTTATTCAGAATAAATCCGTCCTCTGATTTAAGATCGGGATTATCCTCTGCCACTACAAATTCCAAAACTGATTTGCAGCTGTCAAAAGGAACCAAACTTATTCCTACTTCTGTATATCCTGCCGGAATCGTCAGTTTCGTCAATCCGTCACAGCCGTAAAACGCCCCCATTGCAAAATCAGTAACCGAATCCGGTATCACATATTCTCCTTCTTTTCCTCCAGGATAAGCAATCAATTTCGTTTTATCTTTGTTGAATAACACATCATCCTCTACCAGACAATCTGTCCCTGTCCCGTCCTCTGAACGCATGGTAATCTTGGACAGATTCCTGCAATATTTGAAGGGATTGTCATCCGGAACTTCCACCCCCTGGGGCAGGGAAACCTCTTTCAGATTCGTCATGGAAAAAGCCGTGCCTGCTATGGTCTTTAGCGAATCCGGAAAATTAACTTCCGTTAGACTGGAGCACTCCTGAAACGCGGTCCACTCTATCTTTTCTAAACCATCCGGCAATTCCAGAGATTCCAGACTTTCACATTTGGCAAACGCAAATTGCCCGATTTCCTTAAGCCCCTCAGACAAAGTTACCTGTTCCAGACTGCTGCAGGCGATAAACGCACTATTCTCTATCCGGGCCAGACTTCCCGGCAATACCGCTTCCTTTAACCCTTTGCAGCTGGAGAACGCATCTTTCCCTATGCTCTCAAGGCCTTCCGGCAGCACTGCTTTTTCCAGCTTTTCACAAGCAGTAAACGCATTTTGGCCAATGCTCTTTAGGCTGCTGGGAAAAGTAATCTCGGTAAGCTCCCCGCAGTTTTTAAATACATTGTCTTCAATTTTCTCAATTCCCTCTGACAGTGTTACTTTCGTCAGATTAGGACAATCGGCAAACATCTCGCTTGTGTTGCTTCTGCTTCCTACTGCAGTCACCTTTTTCCCATCGATTTCAGCGGGAATACGTACCTCCGTACAATCTCTTGCACTTTCATAAATTCCTTTCACAACATAATCGCCCGTATTTGGGTCAGTCTCCAGAGCAAAATCTTCCTTACTCTCCGCAATGCTTCCTGCCCTGCCGGAAATCTCCTGCCCATAAACCACCGTCTGGGACAAACCGGAACAAGCCAGCACAGCCGCCATTCCAAGGCTTACGATTCGTTTCCAATTCATAACTTTCCCTCCTGTCTGACATCCGTCAGCATACTTAATCCTATAAAACCTAATTTATATTTTAAGCCAGAAATCAACAGATTTCAAGGGGCTTTCTGATAAATAATATCAGCAAATAACATAGGATGATATAGGGTTACAATCCGCAAAAACTGCATGAACGGCCTTTCCCATGCAAATCATATCCATTCGCGCAGGGAAGGCCATCCATGCAGTTTTGTTTCTATCCAAATATATTACTCCGGCGGTTAAATATCGCATCATCTTGCTAGCCCAAATCTGACGCGATATTTAACCGCCGGAGTAATAAATCCCTTTTATCCCACTGTCTTAATAATCAGTATCTTATCTCCTCCCTTAATCTGTTCCGACGGAAGCTGGTTAGTGGTTACAATCTCTGAAATTGTCGTATAATTCTCTTTCGCTATATTCCACAGCTTATCTCCCTCCTTAGCTATATAGCCGATAATCCCCGGGCTTTCCTGCAGTTCTTCCATATTCAGAGGCTCCTGCTGCACTTCTGTCATCTTATGCACTTTCTGCTGCTCAAAGACAATACAGTTCAGACCCAGCACCGCTTTCACTTCCACCTGGCTGCTGTCTGCCATCACTGTGGTAAGCTGATCGATGCCAGTCTGCAGATGATACCGGCAGCTCTCATTAATTCCCGGAACCTCGATCAGATAGTGGAAAGGCAGAATATCCTTCATGGACGCCACCGGCATCCGATCATCTGCCGTCACATACAAAATATTCATTTGAAGGGTTCCTTCTACCTGAATTCCTCCCTCCACAATTTCCGTCTGCTCCACCACAGCATTCCCTTCACTGGCGCAAATTTGCAGAATCGGTTCCTGATTTTTGTCCAGACTCATTTTCTCCGCAATCTTGCATTTGGAAGCATTGCGCAGCAGCAGCTTTTCAAAAACAGACTCCTGGTACACAGGCATCAGTTTTTCGTTGGTGGCATACAAATCTGCCACAATCCGGTCTTCTTCCTCGGTAAATACCTGCAGATCCAGATCCAGCACCAGTTCTAAATGGAGCATACGCTCTTCCCCGTCATAATCCGGCTTGGCTTCCAGCTCAATCCCTGCAATATCATAGGAAATATCGCAAATCATATCATCGCTGCATCCCTGACAGTCTATGACGCCGGTAAAGGGCAGCGCCGTCTCCATCCACTGTAAATGCTCTTCTTCCTCCTCTCCTTCATAGAGCACAAACACCAGCGCTTCCCCCTTAATGCTCAGCTGCCCGTCAAACAAACGCATCTCCACGCTGCGAAGCTGCACGCTCTTCCACAGCACCTGCCGGATATTCGGCTTATTGGAAGGCAGGACAATCTCTTCCTTAAACCGGTACGTATCCTTTTTCGCCAGAAAAAGCTGCATGGCTGACAGCTTATCCTCTAAAAGCTGGATGCCGCCCTCCCGCTCAGCTCCTGTAATAACATCTTCATCATAAACTTCATCTATCACTGCTTTCAGCACCACCAAAGCTTTCACGCTAAGTTTTCTGGAATTGATAATCCCTATGGATAGATCCTCCATCTCCCAGCTCATTTTGGCGGTATCGTACTCATTGGCTCCGTCAATGGCAAGGCTTTCCTGAAAAGGAATCTCTCCGCTCATGCTGTTGATTTTGCCTTCCTCCTGGTCGCTTCGGTACAGCAGGGAAAATTTCAGCACGCCTTTCAGCCATACGTGATCCTGAGTAATGGTAGTCTCATCCAGCCTGATTTCTCCCTTATCCAGAATAATCCGTATCAAATCCGGCTTGGTGTCCGGCACGTTAAAATCATCATCCAGTGTAATCTGTGTTACAGCTTTTCCCTTTTCCCGGTTCATATGTATATATTTTTTCGATAATTCCAAAATAAAAACGCTCCAATCCTGAATATTTGTACATTTTATTCCAGATTGAAGCATTTTATTCATTTTAGGAACGGTAAAGTTATTTATTTGCTATTCCTTAGGAACTGTTCAGAAATAACTTATGAATAGTTCCTTACTTTCATTAGCATAATTTCATTCGGATATCCCTTGTTAATACATCGGCATAACTGAAAGAAAGTAACTGCGGTGGATTTTTCTCATTGTCATCATCTACCAAAATGGTAAAAACCGATGGGTATGCCCCTTTGATAACTCCTTCCTGAATGTCAACCCTGTTGCGGCCCCTGTCCAACTGGATCATGACCTTATTGCCTAACTGCCCTGATACAGATGCACGTACTTTGTTAATATCTGCCTGCTGTACTGCCATTCTTTCCACCTCTATTCTATTTCTTTCTCCGAAGCAGGTTCTGCCGCTTTGTCCCTGGCAAATTCTGTCTCCGGGGCAGTTTCCTTAAGGAAACCGATCTTTCCGGCCCTAAAGCATGTTTGAAAAATCATTTCCGGCATCTGTCAGAACACATTTTAAGACACGCTCTAGTAACACCTGTTTAGTATACCACCGTGTTAAACTATTGTCAAAGGGAAATATGAGATAAATTTCGACAGGAATTTCAAATCTCAATTGTAAATTTAAATTCCACCCCTATGTGGAATTTAATCCTTCAAATCTTCTTTACCATCGCTTTTACCGAAACATCACTTCCAAACCGAACAGATGTGTGATATACTTTACCATGAGGAGGGACCCAGCACTTACCATTGAGCATCCACAGCGCAGTATGCTGGGAGGAGCCCTGATGGTTCCCCCACAACATCCACAGCATAATACACTGGAAGAACCCCGAATGATTCCCACAACACCCACAGCATAATATACTATAAAAGTCCCCCACAATTATTTCCAACACTACACACCGAGGTGATCCAATTGAACCCATCGCTCATTTTCCACATCGACGTCAACTCCGCCTACCTTTCCTGGACTGCGGTAGAGCAGCTGAAAAACGGCAGCACTCTGGATCTGCGGGAAATCCCCTCCATTATCGGCGGCGATATGGCCAGCCGCCACGGCGTCGTCCTGGCCAAATCCATCCCAGCCAAGGCATACCATATTTCCACCGGAGAACCGGTAGCCCATGCCCTCCAAAAATGCCCCCATCTTCTGCTGGTTCCTCCGGATCATAAACTGTACAGCGCCTACAGCAAGCGGCTGATGGAACTTCTGAGCACTTTCTGTCCCAGAATCGAACAGGTCAGCATTGATGAATGCTACATGGATTTTACCGGATACGAGAAACCTTACGGCAGTCCCATTGCCGCCGCTTCGGCAATCAAAGACAAGGTAAGGAACACGTTCGGCTTCACCGTGAATATCGGTATTTCCACCAATAAGCTTCTTGCGAAAATGGCCTCTGACTTCCAGAAACCCGATCGTGTCCACACCCTATTTCCAGAAGAAATCCCTGCAAAAATGTGGCCACTTCCTGTTCGGGAGTTATTTATGGTAGGAAAATCCTCTGCCGCCACATTAGAGAAAATGGAAATCCGTACCATCGGCGATTTAGCCCGGACAAATGTAAAGATTCTGGAAAGCCATATGAAAAGCCACGGACGATTAATCTGGGAGTTTGCCAACGGCATAGACAATTCTCCTGTTCACACGGAAGAAAGCGAATTGAAATGCGTGGGGAATTCCACTACCCTGTCAAGAGACGCCAAAACCGCGCCGGAGGCAAAAGAAACCTTACGCACCCTCTGCCGCCAGGTCTCTTCCCGGCTGAAACGTTACCATCAGCTTGCCGGCATGGTCAGCACAGAAATCCGCTATGCTACTTTCGTGCGGGTGTCCCATCAAATGCAGCTTCCTGCTGCTACAGATAAGGAAGATGTTCTGTACCATCATGCCTGTCTGCTGTTTGATGAACTGTGGAATGGAGAGCCCATCCGCCTTCTTGGAGTTCGAACCTCCAAGCTGACAGACGAACCGGAGCCGGTGCAGATGACATTGTTTGACCTGCCCAAAACACAGAAAGAGCTGCGGGCGGAAAAGGCTATGAAAGCTCTGCAGGAACGCTTCGGAAAGGATATAATCAAAAAGGGGGTTTAGTACTAGAGCGGACTTTCTTTGGGTACGGACGGAACTAGCGGATTGCCCTTTGGCACACAAACCGGGCAGCGTTCCGGCGAACTAACTGCCAACTCCGACTAAGGAAGTCAGGAATGCCTTCCTTCCTAAGTCGTCCTAAGCAGTGGATTTCGCCTCCACTAAGGACGCCCGTGAATCGTTTGCTTAGCCAAAGGGCAATCCGCTAGTTCCTGTGTATCGAAATATAGATTGTTTGCTATAGTACTGTGTACTGTGTACTGAGTACTGGGTAGGTTTGAAAAATACGTTATACTGCAAATTGGCTGTTGTAAAGTTCGGAGTAAAATCCTTTCTGCTCCAACAGTTCCTCATGGCTGCCCTGCTCTAAGATATGTCCGTCTTTCATTACGAGGATAATATCCGCCTCCTGGATGGTGGACAGCCGGTGGGCCACAATAAAGCTGGTGCGCCCTTCCATCATCCTGGCAAAAGCGTTTTGTATCTTCATTTCTGTTCTGGTGTCGATAGAAGATGTTGCTTCATCCAGGATCAGCATCGGCGGCAGGCAGAGCATCACCCGGGCAATGCACAGAAGCTGTTTTTGTCCGGCGGACAGACTGCCTCCCTCTTCGCCGATCACTGTATCATATCCTTGGGGCAGGCGCTTGATAAAGCTGTGGGCATGGGCGGCTTTGGCCGCTGCTATCAGTTCTTCTTCAGAAGCCTCTGGTTTGCCCATTACCAGGTTTTCCCGGATGGTTCCTGCTTTCAGCCAGGTTTCCTGCAGCACCATTCCATAACTTTCCCGCAGGCTCCTTCTGGTTACATCCCGAATATCCGTTTCCTCCACCTGAATGCTGCCCGAATCCACATCATAAAACCGCATCAGCAAATTGATAATCGTAGTTTTTCCGCATCCGGTAGGCCCCACAATGGCCACCCGCTGGCCCGGGTTCACCTTAAGGTTAAAGTCCTCGATCAGTTTCTGCTCCGGTTCATAGGAAAAATGCACATGCTCCAGTTCCACATTTCCCCTGACATCCGTCAGCGTTTTCACATTCTCCGGCTCCGGAACCTGAGGTTTTTCCTCAATCAGGCGAAAAATCCGTTCCGCGCAGGCCAACGCATTCTGCAGTTCTGTCACCACCCCGGAAATCTCATTAAAAGGCTTGGTATACTGGTTGGCGTAACTGAGAAAACAGGACAGCTGCCCCACGCTCAGCAGCCCCCGCATGGCAGAAAACGCTCCCACCAGCCCCACTCCAGTGTACACCAGACTGTTAACAAACCGGGTGCATGGGTTCGTCAGCGACGAAAAAAAGGTTGCCTGCAGAGAGGCTTTTTCCAGCCTGCCGTTGATTTCATCGAAAGCTGCCAATACATCCTCTTCTTTGGAAAACGCCTGCACCACTTTCTGATTCTCTATCATTTCATTAATTAATGCGGTCTGCTCTCCCCGGGTGGTGGACTGCAGCATAAACATAGAAAAAGTCCGCCTGGCAATAAAACTTGCCACAAAGAGAGAAACCGGAGTAATCAGCACTACCACCAAGGTAATTTTCACATTGATCGCCAACATAAACAGCAGCGTGCCCAGAATCGTTACCACCCCGGTAAACAACTGGGAAAATCCCATCAAAAGGCCGTCCGCAAACTGATCCACATCCGCAATGACACGGCTCACCAGCTCCCCATGAGAATGGCCGTCAATAAACTTCAAAGGAAGGGCCTCTATTTTGGCAAAAGCCTCCCTTCGGATATCCTGAATCACTTCATAAGTGATTTTGTTATTGCACACATTCATCAGCCATTGGGCTAATGCCGTCAGTCCTGTAATGATCCCGATTCTCGCCAACAAACGGAAGATGATCGGAAACTCCACCTGCCCCGGCGCCAAAATATGGTCAATGACCTGTCCGGTTACCACCGGAACATAAAGAGTGGACACTACTGTCGCCACGGCGAAAAATAGTGACAAAACCAGAAAAATCTTGTATTTCTCAATATATTTCAAGACTTTTTTCAAGGTTTCTGACTGATGTTTTCTTTTTCCCTGTTCTTTTTCTTTCATGGCTGCCTCCCGCTGTTTCCTGCATTCACGATTCTAAATTCGCTTTCTCATAGCTGCCCCGCTGTTTCTTATATTCACGATTCTAAATTCACTTTCTCATAGCTGCCCCACTGTTTTCTGCATTTACGATTCTAATTTTTTCATGGCTGCCGCCTACTGTTTCTTATATTGGGACTCATAAATTTCCCTGTATACGCTGCAGGTTTCCAGCAATTGCTGGTGGGCGCCTATTCCTGCCACTTCTCCATCTTCCAGCACAATAATTTTATCTGCATGCTGAATAGAAGAGGTTCGCTGCGACACGATAAATACCGTAGGGCTGCCCTCCATTTCCCGAATCGCTTTGCGCAGTCTGGCGTCGGTGGCATAATCCAACGCCGACGCGCTGTCGTCCAAAATAAGAATCTCCGGTTTGCGCGCCAATGCCCGGGCAATGGTCAGACGCTGTCTCTGGCCGCCGGAAAAATTCTTTCCTCCCTGTTCCACAAATGCGTCTAACCTGCCTTCTTTTCCTTCTACCACTTCCTTTGCCTGAGCCAGTTCCAAAGCCTGATACAGTTCCTCTTCTGTGGCATCCGATTTCCCCCAGCAGAGATTTTCCCGTATAGTGCCCTGAAAAAGCACAGCTTTTTGCATCACAATGCCAACCTTTTGCCGCAGCTCTTCCAAGGAATATTCTTTCACGTTTCTTCCATTAATTAATACCGTCCCCTGGGTTGCGTCGTAAAATCTGGGAATCAGATGCACCAGTGATGTTTTTCCGGAACCGGTTCCGCCGATAATTCCAATGGTTTCCCCCTTCTCTGCAGAAAAATCAATATCAGACAAACTCTCCCCGCCGGCGCCCTGGTATGTCAGGCCCACATGGGAGAATTGAACTGCCGGGATTGGGGTTTGATTCTTCTCCCCCTCTCTCCTTTGAGGTTCACCCACCGAGGTTTCTATTTTATTTTCCGCTCCCTGTTTTGTCTCAGTTCCATCTGCCGGCATGGAGCTTTGAATTTCCAAAATGGATTCCACACGGTTTCCGCATGCCACTGCTTTCGTGATGGTCACAATCAAATTGGCAAGCTTGATCAGCTCCACCAGAATCTGCGACATATAATTCACCAACGCCACTACTTCGCCCTGGGTCAGCGTTCCGGCGTCCACCTGAACCGCGCCGGTGTACAAAAGGAAAATTGTGGCTCCATTGATGATCACATAGGTAACCGGATTCATGAACGCACTGATTTTCCCCACATGATTCTGCATGGAAGTCAGGCTTTCCAGGCTTTCTTCAAATCTGGCCTTCTCTTCCTCTTCCTTATGAAAGGCGCGGATCACACGGGCGCCGGTGAGATTTTCCCGGGTAATGCCCAATACTTTATCCAGACGTTCCTGCACCTTCCGGTAAAGAGGAATGCTGACTGCCATCACGCCGAACACCACCAGAGACAGCAGCGGAATCGCGACCGCAAAAATCAAAGCGGCCTTGATATCAATGGTAAATGCCATAATCATTGCCCCAAACACAATAAACGGCGAGCGCAGAAACAGCCGCAGCACCATATTGACGCCGGACTGCGCCTGATTGATGTCACTGGTCATGCGGGTAATCAGCGTGGCCGTCCCCGCCTGATCGATTTCCGTAAAAGAAAAGGTCTGAATATGGGCAAACAGCTGATGGCGCACCTTTGTGCCAAATCCAGCCGCTGCTTTCGCCGCGAAATACTGGGCCGTCACAGAACACAAAAGGCCAATCAGGCCCAGCGCCACCATGACCAGGCACATCTTCAAAATATAGCCGCTGTCCCTGCCCGCGATTCCAACATCTATAATCGCCGTCACCACCAATGGCACAATCAATTCAAAAGACGCTTCCAGCATCTTGAACAGAGGGGCAAGAATGCTTTCTTTTTTATAATCTTTTAAATAAACCAATAATTTTTTCATAATCTCTCTTATCCTGTTTCTATCGTTATTGCGCTGCTTTTCTGCAATGATTTGCAGGTAAAATCACATCCTTTTTCAGTATATACAACAGTTTCTGCACTGTCAATGAATTTATACGCAATGGCAGCCCTTTGGTAACTATTCATCCTTCGGCTTTATAGTTACTGAATCCGGCCTATTCCAGTTTGCCTTCGGGAAAGTGGTTACAAACAATAAATAAGCCTACCTTGTACTTTGCCGAGAACAGGTAGGCTTATTGCCAACTATGGAGGTAAACCACTTTTCAGAGAAATATCGCCGGAAGCCGAAAGGGCAGGAGTCTCTCTCTGTCCAGTTCCTTACCTTCAGGCAAATTTATTTTGCCTTAATGCTCTTTACTTTCGATGCGCTGGAAGCGAAATCGGCTTTCAAGCCGTTGGTTCCAACTGCAACTACTCTGTAGTAATACTTCTTGCCTTTCTTCACTTTCTTGTCTGTGAAGGAAGCAGAATTCTTCTTGGTTGTGCCAATCTTCTCAAATCCTTTGTTCTTCTTGGCGGAACGATAGATTTCGTATTTGGAAGCGCCGTTTACCTTGGCAATGGTAACGGTTATCTTTCCTTTTTTCGCTGTCAGTTTCTTGATGGCGGGAGTAACTTTGTAGCAAATGCTTGCCGGTTTGCTGTATCCGGCAGACATTGCCCTGCCATTTTCGCTGAATGCCTGAACATAGTAATAATAGGTTACGCCTGTGCGCAGATTGCCCCGGTCGATGGCTGATTTCCCCACAATCGTGTTGGGCTGCAACTTATAGTCTTTATAGGGAACTACGCTGTAACTGCGGATTTCATCATTGTTGCTCTCTTTTGCGATATACTCTGCATTCCCTGGTTTTTCATACACTTTCTTATCCATGTTATAGAAGGCGGCGGGACTGGCAGAACGCCATACTTTGTAATATTTCGCGCCGGAAACTGCGTTCCAGCTAATCTTTACAGATGTTCTCTCTTCGCCCCTTGCGTTCTTTTCTGTAATTTCCACAGCCTTTACTTTCGCTGCCGCTTTCAATTGCTTGCCGTTTTCGGACACACGAGCATAACCGGACCATTTCTTGTCGCCGTATGCGCGCACACGGATCTCAACCTCGTCGCCTTCACCTACATTTTTAATGGTATAGCTGTTCTTCTTTGTAGATTTTGTGGTCCATCCATCTTTGTACGCATTGCCGCTGGCATCGAAAATTTTATATCCCACTTCATATTTAGAAGCAAACTTATCCTTATCCCAGGTAACTTTCACAGTGGAGCCATTCAACGCTGTCTTAAGATTTTTCGGCATTTCCACCTTCATTAAGACGGAATCTGTCGCGTAAATCTGCCTTGCGGACTTACCGGAATTGTAAGTGGCTACCACTACATACTCATAAGATGTTCCCTGTTTCAGTTTCTTGTCTGTCCAGGTTACTGTTTTTGCCTTTTTAATGGTTTTCACCAGTTCATATTTCTGATTGTACTGCCAATCGAGGTAGTTTCCAAAACCATATTTTTTAGACTGGTTAACTGGATCCGCAGATGTTATGTAAGTGCGGTAAATATCATACTGAACGGCTCCTGAAACTTTTGTCCATTTCAGTTTTGCGGAAGTTTTGCTGTTCTTGGTGACAGTCAGATTAATGTAATTGTTATTTCCTGTTTCCGCGGAAAAGAACACATAATCACTGTAGGCTTTTGCTTTATTTTCAGGATTGTAATAATATGCCCTCACCTTGTAATCGTACACCGTGTTTGACTTGAGGCCTTCATCGGTATACTGAGCGGAAGAAACTGTTTTCACTTTCTTATATTTCTTACCGCTCTTACGGTAGATTTCATAACCTGTAATACGGTCATTGCTGTTATTAAAAATCATGGTAACGCTGGTTTTGCCAGATTTCACAGAGGGCACTCCGATATTGATACTGCATTTTGCAGAAATTACGGAAGATACCTTAATGTCGTCATAATGTCCAAACCGAACATTTTCCGGTTTATTTGAAATCTCAGACACATTCACCACATAAGGAGTGGCGCCGGAACGATCCAGGCTGTTATTCAGACTGTCATAGGTCATAACTCTAAAATAGTATTTTTTGCCCGGCTCCAAATTCGCGAACTGTCTGCTTTCTATAAAGCTTTCCCCGGCACTGACGTTTTCGGCAAACAGCTTTTTCTCCAGAATCTTCTTATGCTCCTGGAATGCGTAAGCATCCACTAAATTGACTCTCTCTTTCTTACCGTTTGCCAACTCACGATATCCATAAGCGTTCAGATAAGGATACAAATAGTCCTGCATTTTGAATATTTTTTCATCTTCCGTATAGAGCACTTTAACTTTTACGCTGTCGTCCACAGGCTTCCATACCAGCCGGAAGGTGCCGTCCTGGTTATTTTCAATTTTTAAATCCTTGATGTCGGCTACATTTGCCTGGGCGTTCCTTGCCACTGCAAAAGGCGCTGAATATTCACCGTAAATTCTTACCCAGCTTATTTCCGGATCTTTCACATAGGCGCGTACGCGGAAATAAATGTACTGATAGGGTTTGTAGACGGTATCGCCCTCTTCATCCAGCTTTGGATTTCCCTGCGCGTCCAACTCCGGCTCATTGCTAAAGCCCAGGCTGGAATTGTCAAACTCCAGATATGTTTTATTCACATCCCAATCATCTACACTTGTCCCTTTCCAGTCTGCTTTCGTGAAATCTGTAATGGGGGCCGCGGATCTGACTTCTTCCACCTCATATCCTTCCGCTTCCGGCACAGGATTCCAGGAAACTTTTACTTTCCGCGCGTTTTTCTGGGTTGTTTTTAATCCGGTTACCGGCGCAATCTTCACATTTGCCTGTGACCAGGAATAAGTCAAGGGGTCCGACCACGCGCCGTTTTTCAGAATTTGCCTGGACATAGATTCCACTATGGCGGCGCTGCCGTCAGCATTTGTCTTCTCTTCTTTTACAACGGTTTCCGTATAATATACGGCTCTCACTTCATAGGTTAATTTGTCAGAAGAGGCGTACGCTTTACCATCGGTATAGGATGTTACGGCAGCAGCCTCCCCATTCTCGCCTGTCACTTCTGTTATGATGGGCTGAAGCGTCTTGTCCTGGCCGATGGCGACAGAATCCGCGTCCTCCATCTTCTGCATCTGATCATTGATTCTCACCTGATAGCCCACTTTGATCAGCTTACCGTTCGCGTCAGTTTCCGTCTGGTTGCTGACAGGTTTCCAGGTGATATACTGATATTTCTTGTCAAAAGAAATTTCAGCCATTTTCAGGGCATAGACAACTCCCGTATAGGACTTGCCGTCTGAGGAATAAATCGGTTTCACTTTTACGTATTTATCATCATGATCTTCATCGTCGAATGCCTTATAGGCCTTTCCATTTGCCTCGTAATATGCAACGTCACTGTCAGAAGCTGCTGCCTTTTTTCCGTATGCTGCCTTGGCGTTACTTTCCAGCAATTCCTGATCCACACCATTTGTTTCGCCCCATTCGTCCTCTACGAAAGTGCCGCCCTGCACGGTTCCCAGCACATCCACCTGATTCTGCTCAAGGAAACAATATCCGAAAGGAATCGGCTTATCCGGATCATCATCCATCACGCCGCTGGCATTCCTCTTTTTCGCTTTTACTTCTGTATATTCTGTGTATTTTACACCGTTTTTCTCATAAAAACCTGTCGCTGCATCCCGCTGCGGAAGGGAATCCCCATAATTTTCATTCTGAGGAAGGGCGGTAAAACTTCCAGCCGCTACTTTGCCTTGCAAAGTCAGGACCGTTCCCGCGCTCCCCTCGATATACGCATAGTAATCTGCTCCGTTTTTGTACAGTCCGGTGGCGGAATCTACAAAATTTTCTGCTGCTCCGCCTACCACAATCTGGTTATCTGTTCCATTCAGCCAAACATATTCTTTCTCTTCTTCCCAATTATCGCTGCGCATCTGGTTGGCAGCATACTTGCCTTCCAGTCCAATTACCTTGGACACGCCATTCACTGCGCCCTGTTCCGCAGTTTCCGCTGTCAGATTCCCTGCCGCAAAGGAAGGAACCGCATCGCTAACTGCCATTGCGGCCGCCAAAACTGCCGCTGCAATCCGGGCGGTCATTCCGCTTTTTCTCATAACAAAGACTCCTTTCATAAATGGATAAAATTTCGTTATTTATGAATATTAATTCAGAAAAAGCTGCCGCTTTTTTATCATTTCCTCGTAATTTCATAAAATTTTCAACTTTTCTTCACATTTTCTTCACAAATAACATGTTACATTCTAGTCCTGCCATTTTGAAAAGTCAATTGTAAGATATAAATTTTCCTGATTTTTGTGTATTTTGCACAAATTTATTCCTGCTGCAATTTTCTGCCAATAGCTTAATTCTCGCCATTATTTTCTGTATGATGCAATTTCATTTTTGAATTCTAATATTTTTCTCTAAAATGCACTGTTCTACTTAATAAAATTACGGATTTTTCTGTCAAATATTTTAATGGTTAAAAAAAGAACCCCCGGGAGGAGTATTCCTCTCGGGAGTCCTGACATTTCAGGTCAAATTATTTTGCCTTAATGCTCTTTACTTTGGATGCGCCGGAAGCAAAATCAGCTTTCAAGCCGTTGGTTCCAACTGCAACTACTTTGTAGTAGTATTTCTTACCCTTCTTAACTTTCTTGTCTACGAAGGAAGTAGAATTCTTCTTGGTGGTTCCAATCTTTTCGAATCCTTTGTTCTTCTTGGTGGAACGATAGATTTCGTATTTGGAAGCGCCGTTTACTTTTGCAACCTTAATGGTTACTTTGCCCTTCTTAGCTGTCAGTTTCTTGATGGTCGGAGCAACTTTGTAGCAGATGCTTGCAGGTTTGCTGTAACCAGAAATTGTATCGCCGTTCTCGCCGAATGCCTGAACATAGTAGTAATAGGTTACGCCTGTGCGCAGGTTGCCGCGGTCAATTGCGGAGGTAGCAACGATTGTATTATCCTGTGCCTTGTATTCTTTGTACAGAACTACACTTGCAGATGGTGACTCATCGTTATTGCTCTCTTTTGCAATAGCTTCTACTCTGCCGTTTGTCTCATATGATTTCTTGTCTGCATTGTAGAAGGAAGCCGGGCTGGTGGAGCGCCATACTTTGTAATATTTCGCGCCGGAAACTTTCTTCCAGCTAACCTTTACAGCAGTGGTGCTTTCACCTTTTGCATTCTTTTCTGTTACTTCTTTGACTGTTACTTTCTGTGCAACTTTCAGCTTTTCGCTGCCGTCCTGAGTTACGTATACATACTTTGACCATTTCTTATTGCCATATGCACGTACACGAATTACAACACTTTCATTTCCGGCAACATTCTTAATGGTATAGCTGTTTTTCTTTACATTATTGGCAGTTGTCCAATGATCATCCTCTGACCCTTCATAACGAATATCTTTATCATATTCGTAATCATAAGCAGCGTAATTATCGGACTTTTTATAGCTTACTTCATACTTGGTAGCAAACTTATCCTTATCCCAGGTAACCTTTACATTTGTGCCGCTTACACTGGTCTTCACATTTTTGGGTTCCTCAACCTTCATGATAACAGAATCCATTGCATAAATCTGCTTTGTAACTTTCTTGGATTTATAGCTTGCTACTACCACATAGGTATAAGAAGCATCCTTTTTCAGTTTCTTGTCCGTCCAGGACACTGTCTTTGCCTTTTTAATGGTCTTAACCCGTTCAAATTTCTTATTTGACTGCAGTCTCGGATAATTTCCAAATCCATTGGATTTTGAAAGATTTGTATCTGTGGATGTAAGGTAAGCACGGTAAATGTCATACTGAGTAGCTCCGGAAACCTTTGTCCACTTCAGTGTTGCGGCAGTCTTGCTCTTCTTGGTAACTCTCAGGTCAATATAGTTGCTGTTTCCTGTTTCTGCTGAGAAATATACATAATCACTGTATACCTTCTTTGCCTTTGTTTCAGGATTGTAGTAGTATGCCCTTGCTCTGTAGTCATATACGGTGCTTTCCTTCAGGCCTTCATCTGTGTACTCTGTAGAAGAAACTGTCTTAACCTTTTTGTATTTCTTTCCGCTCTTGCGATAAATCTCGTATCCTGTAATTGCGTCGTTCGTCTGATTAAAAATCATTGTAATGCTCTTCTTGCCGGATTTGGTGCTGGGCACGTCAATTCCAAGACCAAGCGTTGCAGAAATTCTGGTGGATACAGAAACATCATTGTAATTTACAAACTGAACTGGCTCTGCCTTGCCATTTACCATTACATTCTGAGTAGTCAAAGCAGTTCGAATGTCATCATGCTTGGAAGTATCTTGAGTCAAAACTACAAAATAATATTTTTTTCCAGGCTCTATATCCAAAGCACTACTTGAAATATAATTCTCACCTGATGGAACATAACATTCTTCCACTTGTTTCGTTACAAGCTCCATCTTATCTTTGAGAGCTGTTATAGCTGTCAAATGCTGTGTTCTTCCTAAGGAATCTACACCAGTAGCATTCCGATACATATACGTATATTCTGGTGTCTGGAAAATCTTCTCATTCTTGGAGTAAAGCACTCTTACGTCTGCATTTACATCAACTGGATTCCATACCAAACGGAATGTACCGTCATCATTGTTCTCGATCTTCAGTCCGGCAGCTACAGGCGCATTCACATTTTTGTTATATGTAACAGCCACAGGTGCACAATAAGCGCCTTCCACCTCTTCTTCATTGCTGTCTTTTACAATTGCGCATACTCGGAAGTAAATATAGTTCACTTCTTTTCTAATTCTATTGCCTTCAGCATCATACTTATAATCGCCGTTTTCATCAAGTTCATAGATATATTCATCTTGCGCATTATTGTAGTCATAATAAGTTCTTGTTCCTGTACGGCCTTCATCTGCCCAGTCTTCATCTTTCAATGTAGAAACATTGACAGGAGCTGCAGATTTATAACTCTGCACCTGATAAGAAATTGCATCTGGCACTGCATTCCAGGAAACTCTTGCCTTTTTAGCATTCTTCTGAACCCATTTCAGGCCAGCTACAACAGGAACGTTCACCTGCTTCTGTGACCAGTTATATGTAAGTTCAGACCAATCGCCTGTTTTCACAATCTGTTTTGCTGTAGCTCCTTCCCCATAGCCCCATCCATATTCATCAGAAGCAACTACTGTCTCTGTATAATATACGGCTCTCACTTCATATTTTGCTTTTTCTGCTGCCGTATAAGATTTAGAAGAAGAACTATTGTATCCATTATATTCCGTGATAGGCTCAACTGTCTTCTTATCCTGGCTTACTGCAAGCTCACCAAGTTCCACAAGCTGATCATCCACTTTAACCTGGTAGCCGACTTTCAGAAGCTTTCCGCCGCTTTCTACTTCTGTCTCATTGGTAACTTCATTCCAGGAAATATTGTGGTATTTCCGGTCAAAGGAAATTTCGTTTGATTTATACACATATGCAGTAGCTGTTTTAATCACATAGTTACCATTTTCATCCCAGTCAGTTTCCCCCGGGTTGTAATCTACATCTTCATAGAATTTTCCATTTGCAAGATAATACCGGATATCTGTATCTGTTGCTGCCACTTTCTGACCATAAGCAGCCTTTATGGCATTCCGTAATGCATCATACCCCGCAAACGGTGCTCCCGGAACTGCACCCAGAACTTCTATTTCATCCCTTTCAAGGAAATAATATGATAAAGCAGGTTTACTGTAATCTGGAACTTCATCTCCATATTCATCTTTTATCATTGGGCGCTTTGCATTATAAGTATAATACTTTTTACCTTCCGCCTCATAAAAACCTGTGGCATCTTCCCGTGGTTCTAGCGTACCAGGATAATATTTTGCTACTTTGCCGGATAAAGTGCCGTTGTTCTCATCAAAATAAGCATAATACACATCACCCTTCTTATACAGCCCCGTTGCGGCGTCTAACAAAGTCTCCTTCGTTCCTGTTACTGCAACCCTGTCATTGCGTAATGCCGGATTCACATAAGCATAGTCTTTTTCTACTTTGCCGTCATCACTCCGCATCGTGTTTGAACTGTACTTCCCTTCCAGTCCAATTACCTTAGACACACCGCTCACTGCGCCCTGCTCTGTGGTCTCCACAGTCAGATTTTCTGCCGCGAAAGCGGGAACTGCGTCTGTCATCACCATTGCTGCTGCCAGGACGGCTGCTGCAACACGTGCGGTCATTCCACCTTTCCTCATAAAAAAGCTCCTTTCATAAATGAATCAATATTGTATCCTCTGTGCCTCCCTTGCGAAAAAGCTGTAAGTTTACCAATCCCAAAGAAAAGATTCATAAAATCTTCAGCTTTATTTCACAATCTCTTCACAAACGACCTTTCTCTATTCTAGTCCCACTTCCAAAAAAAGTCAATGTTATCTGTTAATTTTTTTATATTTTGTTTATTTTGTATATTTTTACCCCCCCCCTTACTTTTCTGTCTTTATTTATTTTTTATATTTATTTTCTGAAAATTATTTTCTTTTCTATTTTGTGAGAACTTGTTTGATTAATATACAAACTTCTTACCGTTGTCAGCCATGTTGTCTCATAAATATTTTTTCTATACCGAAAAACTCGATAGAAAAATGTTTCCCAAAAATAATACGGAAGACAAACCAAACGTATGTATCATCCTAGTTTGCGATAATGCGTGATACAAAGAGTTCTCCAATACTTTTTATGGTATGTCTTTTATCAAACGCTTTAAAAACTTAATGTAGGCATTGTCCGTCAAAGGAATGTGTGCTATACTCCATTCATGGGAAAACTGTAGAGCCGGGCGGCTTTACCCCTCTTGTCTTTTCGGAGGGTTCAAGTAGTCCTTCAGACGAAAGAAAGGAGGGCGATGCAATGATTACATATCAGGATTTCTTTTTGTTCTGTACGTTCATTGTTGCCCTTATCAGTCTGCTTTATCAGATTTTTAAGGGAAAGAAATAGCCGCCACTACTCGCAATAGTGACGGCTGACCTCTAACCAGAGGTATTTGCTTAATGTTTTGGGGTAGAACCGCTTCTATGGTTTTCCCTTTTATATACTCAATATAGCACATATGGCAGCAGGGTTCAAGAGCCAAATGCACGTTTATTGTAATACTTGTCTTTGTTAGTTACTTTTCACGGGATGGGGAAAATAGAGTACGATAACAAGGGACTCTCAGGAATCCCTTATCCTGCCTTACATTCAGACAGCGCTGTATTGGTGGATTTCGATTTCTCAGATTTCGGTTAAATGGGTTTTGGTCTGGTGAATACTTCCTTTACTGATTCATAAAGGTTATCTCCACTGTTTGTTGCAAAATGGTCAAGCACGCTTAAGCATTCACAGAAGTATGCCAGATGCTCAAAACTCCTCAGCGAAATAGCCTGGTTTATTTTTCCCTTTAAAACCCGGGCCTTCCGTTCACACAGATTGTTATCCGGCTCCACAAGGGGATTTGATAAGAACAGCAGATGGTTATGCTTGTGTTTTACCATCCGCAGATATAGCGAGCATTGGATAGTGTTAGCCACAATCCCAACAATATAGCCCTTTAAGAAAAGGATAGAAGAATGTTAATGGATATGTTATAATTCTTGTGTTGTCCAACCTACACCCGGCAACGGGAGGGGGTGTTTACATGGAGTTTGCCATATCTTTTATAGTCGCTGTTGCGGCTGGTGTAGCCTGCCACTACATCATCAAATGGCTTGACAGCGACCGAAAGGACAACAAATAGCCTAGTGGGTGCTTTGCCACTATAAAAGAAAAGAAGAATCCCCAAACTGTACGCTACTACGGTTTGGGGATTCATTCTACGTTCACATGGAACTGTCATATCTTCTTGCCTATCGGCATTATAGCATATGCAAAAACTTTTGGCAATATGCTTTTGGCAATCCTCAATTTATCCTCATCTGGTATCAGTCAAGGGCAACGCAGCGATGTCACCTATGCCATTCCCGTGCTTGAATACATTGACCTTACCGGCAGTGACGTACTGGCTGACCGGGGATATGACTGTTGGAAACTCATCGACCATATTTATGAAAAAGGCGGTGAGCCTTCCATCCCATCCAAAAAAGGGGCAAAATTTGAGCGCCGGTGTGAGGAGGAATCATGCGTAAATATATACCTGGCAACCAAAAACATCTTACTCTCGAAAACCGCATTTACATTGAAAATGAATGAAACAAAGGCACATCCTTTAAGGATATTGCCAAATTTTTGTGCAAGGCGCACCATGCCGCAGATAATGACATTCCAATATCAGCACAAGCCTGTTCTGCCTTTTTCTTTACGTCATCCTCAATGCGCAAACTGCTGCGCAAACCACTTCCCTTGCCCCTGTAAATCTAGTCAGAAACTCCATGGGCCGTATTCGCAAACTCACAAAGAATCCGAACCGCGCTCTCCCGCTGGGAATCGTCCAGATGTTCTAATAATCCCAGAATCATTTCCGTCTGAAAACTTTCCCGTTCCCCGAAAATCAAATAGTCCACAGAAACATGGGAACCTGTGCCGATTTTATACAGCGTTTTGGAGGTAATGCTTTTTTCGCCCCGCTCCACGGCGGCCAGAAAGCTTTCTGAAATGCCGCACAATCTGCTGAATTCCTCCCTGGTCATCCGAAGAGCCTGCCGCACTTCACGGACGCGGCATCCTACTGACCGGTTAAAATCTTTCTCTATTTCTACCATAGTTTTCTCCATAAAGAAGTCTTTCAGGTACCGCCGCAAAATAGTTTTAAACAAATTCCGCCGCGCTGTCCTGAGCTTAAAACGCGCCAGAAAGGCTCTTCTGGCGCGTTCAATGGTTTCTTTATTTCTTTACTGTAATCTTGCAGGTTGCTTTCTTGCCGCTGGAAGTTTTTACCGTAATGGTTGCTTTTCCTTTTTTCACTGCAGTTACTTTGCCGTACTTATCTACCTTTGCCACTTTCTTGTTGGAGCTGCTCCATTTCAGGGTATCGGTAGATTTTGCCGGCTTCATGGTTGCCTTCAAAGTAAGGGTCTTCTTCACCTTTAAGGTTGCTTTTTTCTTATTCAGCGTAACCTTGGTGGATTTGGTTGCTTTGGAGGCAACATTTACCTTAACCGTAGCTTTTTTGCTTCCGGCTTTGGCCGTAATGGTTGCGTTTCCTTTTTTCTTCGCGCTGATTTTGCCGTTTTTCACGGTAGCAATTTTCTTGTTGGAAGTAGACCATGTTACCTTGTCTGTGGTGTCAGAAGGCGTAACAGTAGCCTTTACCGTAACGCTCTTGCCTTTTACCATATAGATTTTCTTGGTGCTTAAGGTAACCTTCTTGGCAGGAACTTTCTTCTCTGTCTCCGGCGCGTTTACCGTTACGGTACAGGTTGCTGTTTTATCTCCCGCCTTGGCTGTGATGGTAGCGGTTCCTTTTTCCACTGCGGTTACAGTGCCGTTTGAAACGGTTGCGACCTTTGCGTCAGAGGTGGTCCATGTCACGGTTTTGTTGGTGGCGTTGGCCGGCTCTACGGTTGCGGTTAAAGTTCTGGTTTTGCCTTTGTCTAAAGTAATGGCGGTTGCGTCTAATTTAACAGCGGTGACTGCTACGTTTGTGGTTTTTTTTGCTGTTACGGTAACTTTGCAGGTTCTTGTAATATTGCCGGCTTTGGCAGTGATATTAGCCGTTCCTGCTTTTACGGCAGTTACCGTTCCATTTGATACGGTAGCAACCGCTTTGTTGTCGGAATCCCAGGTAATCGTTTTGTTGGTAGCATTAGCAGGCGCTACCGTCGCTGTCAAAGTCACCTGCTTTCCTTCTTCCAGAGTCGCGGTGGCTGGGGTTAAGGTAAGCCCTGTCACTTCAACCGTTGGCAAATCACTGCCCGGCGTGCTTCCCAGGGTACTCTGGGGCGTAATAGCTCCTGTACGCACCGACGCAGTATCCGCTGTTTTCTGGGACGCCTCAGACATCTCTGTCTGCTGCCGCGGTTCCGTATAGGCTGCTGCAGCTACGGAAAAACTTCCTATCACTAAGGTTGCAGAAAGCACAATAGCTGCGTTTTTCTTGGATAAAAACTTCATTTTCATTTCTATCTTTCCTCCTCTTTTTCTCTAAAGTACTGAATTTTTCGTACTTTTGTATGTTCGATTATATACCCTACGTTTGATTGTGTCAATTATTTTATGATTATTTTTCTAATATTTTTTGACTTTTTGCCAGAATTCATTTATTATGGGAATTAGTTTATACTTCTACAGATAAAACGTTCACTTTGAAAAAATGGAGAAAATTGCTTATGAAAAATATTTTAATCATTGGAATCACCCTGGCTTATGCCGCCTTGTCCGCAGGAATCTGTTTTATGCTGTTTCCCAAGAATAGGGATACAGCCGCTGCCGGTTCCATTTCCAAAGAAGATTCCAGGATGAATCTCCTGCTCATTCTAACGGCTGCGTTATTTCTACGGCTGCCCTGCATGCTGCTGAACCATGACGGGGATTTGCAGTATTTTATGAAAGCCTCCGAAGAATTTTTAAGTCAGGGATTTTACGGATTTTTCAGAAGATGGGATATTGTTTATCCACCATTCTTTGAATATCTTCTGTTTATCATTGGAAAACTTTCCTCTGCTTTGGGAATTACTTTTGTCTACGGATCCAAGCTGACAACTTTTATCTTTAAAATCCCCGGCGTTCTCTGCGATCTTCTGACCGGATGGGCGCTTTATCATATGGCCCATTCCCGCTGGGCTAAACTGCAATACGCGGAAACACTGGGGCTGACTTTGTCGCTCTTATATCTGTTTTCTCCGGTTACCATTTTAGATTCCGCCTATATCGGGCAGGTGGACTCGATTTACAGCCTTTTTACGCTGCTGACTGTGTATTTGATCTGCGCGAAACGCCTGGAATGGAGCTACTTTACTTTTGCGGCAGGATTCCTGTTTAAATATCAGATTATTTTTATTACGCCTGTATTGATTTTTGGAATTATACACCAGGTGATTCTCACAGATTTTAGCTGGAAGCGTTTTTTCCATCACCTTTGGACCGGTCTTGCCGCCATAGGATGCATTTTGCTGTCATATCTCCCCTTCCTTTACCAGCCGTCCACCGGAGAATTCCGCCCCGGGGATTTCTTCCTCACTTTTGGGAACTCTCTGGGCAGCTACGGAAGGGCATCTCTGAACGCCTACAATTTTTGGACATTGATGGGGTACAATCTTGTGGATGAAAATACCGCCTTCGGGCCGTTCTCCTGCAGAACCTGGGGAACCATTGTGATTATTGCTCTGGTCTGCGCCTCCATCGCTCTGTTCCTGAAATACAGGAGGGATACTTCCGCTTATCCTATGATCGGAGCATTTTTGATTTTCGGCATGTACTGCTTTTCCACAAAGATGATGGGACGTTATCTGTTTCCGGCTCTTGGACTGCTGTTTCTGGGATTTGTGCTGAAACCAAACCGGCAGCGCTTCCTCTGCGCGCTGTTTCCCACAAACCTGCTGTTTTGCTGTATTGTGCTGGATTATCTGTACTATCCTTATTCCGCTTACCGGCCGGAACTTTTGATGCCGAGGATAATGTCTGTTCTGGTGCTTGGGTGTTTTGGATTTCTGGTATGGACTATGGTTGGGGAAATCCGGGAGAAATCCCGCTGAAAATGAAGATTAGAAGGACTGTTATCTTGTTACAATTCACACCCATGCCAATCAGCGGGGTGATTGGCATGGGTGTGAATTGTA
>CAJUBP010000039.1 GCA_910584585.1 uncultured Lachnospiraceae bacterium
TCGGTAGTGTCAAATCCTACCTGATTTTTTGTTATTAAAACCTTGATTTTGGGGAAGTTTGCAAATAAAAAGAGCATTGACCTCCCTTTTCTGGTATAATGTCCGTGACCAAACATCCATTATAGAAAGGAGCCAATGCTCATGAACATTATACAATACTTACTCTCTGTAATTCAATATCTTTACCAGCAAAACTGCTGGCTGATTAACTTTATCTGTAGATATATCCCTCTCAAGCAGTGGGCTTTTGACGATTCCCATTCCCCCAAATACCAAAAGTTCAAAATTGATGAACTCCCTCTGGTCACTGACTTCCGCCAGGACTGGACTTATAAGGAACTGATCCCTTACTTTGAAAAACGCTATGGGAAAAAGATCCGGCCTGTCAGCAGACGCTCGGAGTGTGATATCCCCGATGACTGCTCCTGCCCGCGCTGTAACGCCCCAGAACCTTTCCTGTACAAGAATAACGGCTCAAAAGGACAGCTCCTGTGCAAAGTCTGCTCTGCAAGGTTCTCCCCGCAGGAAAGCCGCTTCTCTTCCGTGAAGCTGCGCTGCCCGCACTGCGGCAATGCCCTGGTTCCCAAGAAAGAACGCAAACACTTCATCATCCATAAATGCGTGAATCCCAAATGCCCATACTACCTTCATAACCTTAAGAAAGTCGATAAGGACGACCTCAAAGAAGACTATGGCAAAAATAAATATAAACTCCACTACATCTACCGTGAGTTCACCGTGGATTTTTTCAGCATGGACTTAAATACCCTGCCTAAAAATGCATCTTCCCTCAAGTTCAGTAAACATAACGCCCACGTCATGTCCCTGTGCCTCACCCTCCGTGTAAACCTCGGCCTTTCCCTGCGCAAGACCTCACAGGCTTTGAAAGACCTTTACAATATCAACATCTCACACCAGCAGATTGCCAACTACTGCAAAACTGCGGCGGTGTGTATCAAGCCTTTTGTTGACCAGTACCCTTACCAGAAAGATGAAGTGTTCGCTGCCGATGAAACCTACATCAAAATCCGTGGCATCAAAACCTACGTCTGGCTCATCATGAACGCCGCTACCCGCTCCATCATCGGCTACCAAGTGTCCGACAACCGTGGCGTCGGCCCCTGTATCCTCGCCATGCGCATGGCTTTCCGGGGACTTACAAAACTGCCGGAAAACTTTAAGTTTATCGCTGACGGCTACAGCGCCTATCCCCTTGCTGCAATGGAGTTCGTAAAAAAGCTGGGCAGAGACTTCGCTTTTAAAATCACCCAGGTCATCGGACTTACCAACGACGATGCTGTTTCCACGGAACACCGCCCATTCAAGCAGATGATCGAACGCCTGAACCGGACTTATAAAGCCTCTTACCGTCACACGAACGGCTTTGACAACATCGACGGCGCCAGCTACGATCTTACGCTCTGGGTCGCTTACTATAACTTCCTGCGCCCTCATAAACACAATAAATACAAAGTCCTCAACGAAGTGGAAATGCTGCAAGGATCTGACAACATGCCCGGCAAATGGCAGCTTCTCATCTTTATTGGTCAGCAGACTATTCTGAATATGCAGAAAAACCACACCGAACAGACGGAGCGGGGCTGTTGTCAATAGAACCGTGGAATACCGCAGCAGGCGGCAGCGCCGTCTGTGAGGATATGCCGCGAAAGTCTATTGACATAAGGCTCTCGGATCATCCTGTCAAGCAGAAAAGGGGGCATTGCACCCTTTTCCTGCCTTCCGGCGAGGATGGGTTCGGGCAACGCCCGAAAACGGGTCAAGGGACTGGTCCCTTGTGGGTTCTTAGGGCAACGCCCTAAGCCCTCGGAGAGCTTATCGGAATCAAAATCTACAGTTTTCAAGGTTCGTTTGAGCCTATTTTTTCGGCTCGGTTTTTCATAGATTACTTGACACTACCGTTCACTGTAGTACCCCGGAAATCAGGATTTTTCTTCGCGCGATTCAGATGAAATTTCAGCAATAAAAAAGCCTCACAACTGCAGCGTACAATTGTGTGGCGAAAAAAGATTGCTCTTGAAAAATCCACTCCCGTAAGGGTTTTATGAGAATAGTATGGCATATTTATGGAAAAATGTCAATTTGAAAAAATATAGTTGACAGATCCCTAATTAAGCGGTATAAGGAAAATGGGAAAAAGAATCAGAGGACAGTTTTCTATGAGAAAAAAGCATAACGGAATCCAGGAGGGCGTTTGATATGATGACAATGAAAGAAGCAATGGCGGCAAGACATACGGTCCGTAAATATACAGACAGGCCCATACCGGGAAAAATCATTTCTCTTCTGAATGAAAGGATTGCGGAAAATAACAAAAAATATCAGCTTGCGGTCAAACTGAATACCAATGATTCCTCTGCGTTTCCGGCAGTAATCAAATTGGTTCTGGCAAAGGGAGTGAAGAACTATTTTATCCTGGCAGGGCCGGATGAGCCGGAATTAGATGAAAAGCTGGGATACAGCGGAGGGGATTTGATGCTTTACGCCCAGACGCTGGGGCTGAATACCTGGTGGGTGGGAGGAACTTTCCGCCGGAATAAATTAAATGCCGCGGCTGGAAACGATAAAGTGATTGGCGTCATTGCAGTGGGATACGGAGTTAACCAGGGAGAGCCCCACAAATCCAAAGCGCCAAAGGATGTGGCGGTTTATGAGGGCAGGATGCCGGAGTGGTTCGCGGCTGGCGTGGACGCTGCTTTGCTGGCGCCTACGGCTTTGAATAAGCAGGCATTTTCCATTCAAGGAACCAGAAATAAGGTGAAAATCACCTGTGAAAACGGGGCGTTTTCCGGCGCGGATTTGGGTCTTGTAAAGTATCATTTTGAATTAGGGGCGGGCAAAGAGAATTTTCAGTGGGAGTAAGGAACTCCCTCTAAAGCCAAGGCAAATAACAGGCTTATTACAGGAGACAGGAGGTGCTCTATGAATAATCTCGGCGAAGCCATCAGCAACACAAGAAATACGCTGGTGATTCTTCCCCTCGTGTTTTTTTGTTTTATTCCTGTCTGGCAGGATCGGAAGGATACCTCTTTGAGGCTGCTGTGCAAGGTTGCTTTTTCGGTGGCGGCCATGCTTTTGCTGATGTTTGTCATGTATCTTTTTCTTCCGGAAAATCTGGACAACCTGATCAATATGATTCTCTGCATCAGTATTTTTTTCTGGCTGTACCAGCGGGAAATCAATCTGGAGCGTTCTCATCTGTGGTTTGTGTTCTGCACAGCCTGTCTTGTGGGCAGTGTTTCTTATCTGTTTAGCCATGTGATGAGTGTTTTGCTGTATCCGGACGCCACGATCCATCTCATAGCAGGAAATGATCTTTTTCTGCTTCAGGTTGGATTTGAATGGGCGGAAATAGCGGTTTTGTTTTATCCGGTGAAAAAATATCTGGGCTGGCTGGCGCATCATTTTCATGAGGAATCGGTGTGGCGTTTGTTCTGGATTCTGCCCTGCGGTTTTACGTTTTTTTCCATGTATTTTATTCCTTATGACAACAGTGTAATGAAGATGAATCGGTTTCTTTCCTTGTATATTGCGGTGCTTCTGGTGCTTTTGGCGTTGATCGTGTTTTTGTATCTGATGTTTTATAAAGCTGCCCGAAGCATGGTGGAGCGGCAGGAACTGACGATGAAAGCCGCCGCGCTGGAGCTTCAGGCGGAGCAATACAGCAGATTACAGCTTCATGTGCAGGAGACTGGCAGGCTGCGCCATGATTTCCGGCATCAGCTTACAGTGATTGGGGAAATGGTCAGCAGCGGGAAATATCAGGAATTGGAAGAGTATCTGAGCAATTATATTTCCGGTATTCCTGATATGCCTGTGCTCTATGGAAAATCTGCCGCTGTAAACGCGATACTGAACCACTACAGGGCCCTCTGCAGCGAGGAGCAGATCGAGGCGCGGTTTGTTGTCGCTCTGGGAGAGATTCCAGAGGGAATGGAGATTGAGTTCTGTGTGCTGTTGGGGAATCTTCTGGAAAACGCGGTGGAAGCCTGCCGGAAACTTTCGGAGGAAACGCGGTACATATCCCTGAAAATCAGGCAGACTTCGGCCAATTTCCTGGCGCTTCAGATTTCAAATCCTTATTCCGGCAGTGTAAAGTCGCGGGGAGAACATTTTCTTTCTTCGAAACATGGGGGAGAGGGGCAGGGTTTGAAATCTGTGCAGGCAACTGCAAAACGATATGATGGATCGGCGGATGTGGATTTTGACGGAAACATTTTCCGGGTAAGAGTAATGTTGACAGCCTGAAGGAGCGTTTTCCAGTGGGAAGGAACGGTTCACAAAAGGAGCGTTGTAAATGAAAATAGCCGTAGTAGATGATTTGCGAGAAGACGCGGACCGTTTATGCGGATATATAGACAGGTTCAGCAAAGAAAACGACATTGCGATGGTTACGTCAGTTTTTTACGCAAGCTTCGATTTCCTGGAAGAATATGAAGGAGAGTACGATATTATTTTCCTGGATATTGAGATGCCCGGCAGCGATGGGTTAGAGACTGCCCGTGAAATCCGAACCAGAGATGAGGGAGCTGCAATTATTTTTGTAACCGGTATGGCAAAATACGCGATTCATGGTTATGAGGTGAACGCCATTGATTTCATGGTGAAGCCGGTAGGGTATTACAATTTTTCTGTGAAACTGGAAAAGGCCCTCCGCTTCTGCAGGCGGCATAGCACCCAGTATATTTTGGTGAACGATAAAGAGGGCCTGCAGCGTCTGTCGGCCCGGGATATCCTGTACATTGAAAAAGAACGGGAATATCTGATTTACCATACAAGAAAGGGAGAGTTTAGGAACCGGGGAAGCATAAAGACAACCAAAGAAAAGATGGGGGAACTCCCCTTTGCGGAATGTATTTCCGGTTGTCTTGTAAACCTTGATTATGTCAGCCGGATTGAAAAAGACGCTGTAATGTTAGAGGCGCGCACGGAGACCAGGCTTCCCCTTTCCAGACGGCTGAAAAAGCAATTTTCCAGAGAATACATTAAATATATGGGCGGAGAGTTTTAGGATGTTATATGAATTTTTGCAAAGCAACCACATACAGTTTTCCTTTCAGCTTCTGATTTCAGAGCTGGCTTTTTTGGCGGACAAACCCAGAAGGAGAGGGTTTGGGGTTCGGGCCGCTGTCGGCATGGCAGTTCATCTTGCGCTGGCGGATATCTGGGAGAAATTGATTGGCGGCATAACCGGGGAATCCCTGTTTCCCTATGTTCCTCTGTATTTTGGATATGCTGTTTTGACGGCCGCTTTGATTTATTTTTGCTTTGAGATTCAGGGGATGGAAGTTATTTTTGTCGTGACCAGCGGATATGCTGCGGAGCATATGTGTTTTGCGCTGTCCCGGATGTTTTTGTGGATATTTCATCTGCCTTATGATCTTTATGGGGATTTGCTGCATCTGGTGATTACCAGATACCTCATTTATCTTATCACAGCGGCTGCGGTATATTATTTTGTCGCGCGCAAAAATAAAGGCGTCAGCCGTTTCCGCAACAGTGATAAGCGGATGGTTGTATTGTCTTTTGTGCTGCTGTTCGCGGCGGTGGGATTAAGCGTATACTGGTCTTATCCGCCGGAGTATCTGCTGACGGGAGTAGGAGGGCTGATCTGCCCCGCTTATAGCTTTTTGTGCGGCGCGATGGTCCTTTTGATGGAATATTATGTTTTGCGGGAGAACAGCATGAAGCGGGAAAAAGAGATGATGGAACAGCTTATGGCAGTGTCTGACGCGCAGCAAAAGAGCGCGAAAGAAGCCATTGACATCATCAATATGAAATGCCATGATTTGAAACATCAAATCAGGATTTTGGCAAGGATGGAAGATTCAAAGGCCCGTTCCGAGTATCTGCAGGAGGTGCAGGAGGCAGTGTCCATCTATGACGCTGTCTACCATACAGGAAGCAAGGCGCTGGACTATGTTCTGCGGGAAAAGACGCTGCTGTTCCATGAATATCAGATAGAATTCAGCTGCATGGTGGAGGAGGAAATCATTCCTTTTATGAAGCAGGCAGACGTGTACGCCCTTATGGGAAACGCGCTGGATAACGCATTAGAACGGGTGCTGAAAGAAAAAGAAGAAGAGCGGATTGTAAGCCTTCATATCAAAAGCTGCGGGGAAATGCTTCTGCTCCATCTGGAAAATCGCTGCAGCGGCGACGTGCAGTTTCAGGACGGCCTTCCCCTGACAGATAAGGCGGACAAAGGCCGCCATGGGTTTGGGGTGCGCAGTATCCGGTATATTGCGGAGAAATACCAGGGGGAATTGTTTATGCGGGTCAATAACGGAAGATTTTTCCTGGATATTCTTTTTCCCAAAATACAGCAAAAAGATAATGTATTGTAAAAGATACCGGGAAAGCAGAGAAAAGAAAAATGTATTGCAAAAGATACCGGGAAAGCAGAGAAAAGAAAAATGTATTGTAAAAGATACCGGGAAAGCGGCAAAAGGAGTAATATTTTGTTGCAGACGCCGGCGGATAAGAGAAGGAAAAGCGCGCCTTAAAGGGCGCTTTTTTCTGTGCCCGATTCTAAAAAAAGACCGATTATAGAAAAAAAATGACCGATTATAGCATCTTGGCAGCCCTCTTTCAGATCTCTTTTATAATAAATCCAGAAATAAAAAAGGATACAAAAAAGAGGAGGAAAGAGAAATGTTAAAGATGATTGTTGACTTGCTGACGCCTATCTTTGAAGGCATGGGAGTCAGCCCCACGGATGTTCAGACTTATGTGGAGATGCTGAGCGGCTACATATACGCCATCACGGGTCTGCTGGTTCTGGCGGCGGCAGTGATGATTGGAGCTCACTGGCTGGTGAAGAAGGGAACCCGGCATGTGGTGCGCTGGGGCGCGGGAATTTCCTGGGTTCTGATCGTAACCGTATTGGCGAATATCATTTGTTTTGGGCCTATGTATAACAACCTGGCGCCGATTTTGAACACAAGGGCTTCTGTTACGGAAGAGTCTGCGGCCCACTCCAGGGAGATTATCGAGGAAATCGGCGCGGAGGGCATGGTGCTGGTGAAGAATGAGAACCATGCGCTTCCTCTGGCGGCAGATTCTAATCTGAATGTATTTGGATGGGCTTCCACAAACCCCATTTACGGCGGGACTGGTTCCGGTTCTTCGGACAGCTCTGCGGCAGTGGATATCCTGACGTCTCTGACAGATGCGGGATTTAAGGTAAACCAGGATATTATTGATATGTATAAAGAATATCAGGCAGACAGAAATTCCGGCGATTCTGTCAGCGTTACTTACACAGACTGGTCCTTGCCGGAACCGCCGGTGGATCATTATACGGATGAACTGATGGCAGGGGCGAAGGAATTTTCTGACCGGGCAATGATTGTGATTTCCCGATCCGGCGGCGAAGGCCAGGATTCCCCCATGGACATGAACGCGGTCATCAAGGGAACCTATGACACCAAAGACACGGTGGCCAACGGAAATGAAAGCTATACTTATTTTGGGTGCAATTATAATAATAACAGTGAAGATTATGATGATTTCGATCCAGGCGAGAGCTATCTGGAACTGTCCAACACGGAAGAAGCCATGATTGAAAAGGTGTGTTCTGAATTTGAGGATGTGGTTGTAGTCATCAATGCCAACAACGCCATGGAACTGGGATGGGTCAATGACTATGAACAGATTGGCGCGGTGATTCTTGCGCCCGGCACTGGAGCAAGCGGCATGGCGGCGCTTGGGGATATTTTGAACGGCACGGTAAACCCCTCTGGAAGAACGGTGGACACTTATGTCTATGATTTGACTCAGACGCCTTATTATAACAATATTGGAAGTTTTACTTACAGCAATGTCTCGGATTTACAGGAAGCGCTGACAGCCAAAGATCCGGCGTATCAGGGCGTGGTTTCCTTTGTGAATTATGTGGAAAGCATTTATGTAGGGTATAAATTTTATGAGACGGCGGCAGAAGAAAAACTGATTAACTATGAGGAACAAGTGCTGTATCCCTTCGGGTATGGGTTAAGTTATACCGAATTTACACAGAAAATGGAGAACTTTAAGGATAACGGCGATACCGTTTCCTTTGACGTGACAGTGACAAACAGCGGCGATAGAGCCGGAAAAGATGTGGTAGAGGTTTACTATCAGCCGCCCTATGTAAACGGGGGAATCGAGAAATCTTCCGTGAATCTGATTGAATTCGGCAAAACAGGCATTTTGGAACCGGGCGGTTCTGAGACAATTTCTTTTGAGATCGCCAAAGAAGACATGGCTTCCTATGACTCCAAAGGATTGAAGACGGAGAACGGCAGCGGTGGAATCTGCAGATAAGATGCTTGTGATGGATTCCGACGGTACGTCGGGACTGAATGACTGGTACATCGGAGTGTATGGAACGGCATATCCTACGGAAGTGTTGATTGCCCAGACCTGGAATAAGGATCTTGCGTACCGGGTGGGCCAGGCGGAAGGCGCGGAGTACGCGGACTGCAGGATTTTCGGCACGTATTCGCCGGCAATGAATACGCACAGGAGCGCTTTTTGCGGACGTAACTTTGAATATTATTCCGAGGACGGAGTATTGGGCGGATATATGGCGGCAAATATTGTCAACGGCCTGCAGACAGAGGGCGTCTACGCGTTTATCAAGCATTTTGTGCTGAATGACCAGGAGACGAATCGGTGCGCCCTTCTGCTGACTTATTCGGATGAGCAGCCCATCCGGGAGATTTATTTGAAACCCTTCGAGATGAGCGTAAAGCAATTTGAGGGCAAGTCCCTGGCAGTGATGTCTTCCTTTAACTTTATCGGGGATATTGCGGCAGGAGCCAATCCCAATCTGCTGAATACGGTTCTCAGGGATGAATGGGGATTCCGGGGCATGGTGCTCTCTGACTGGAACGGCTCTTACGGATATCAGAATACCGATGACTTTGTCCGCAACGGCAACGACGCAATGCTTGGATTTATGCAGCATGAATCTAACCAGATCACCAATACAGGCTCCGCAACGCTGGTAAAGGCAATGCGCCAGGCATGCAAAAATATTTTCTACACCGTAGTAAACAGCGGAAATTATACCATCGAAGATCCCAATGCCGGAAAGATGGATCCCATGACGAAATTATTTATCGGCATTGACGCAGGAGTTGCGATAGCCTCTCTTGGAATTATGGCAATTGTGATAGTGCGCTGGAGGAAAAAACAAAGCGCGGCGGCAGCAAAATCAGAACCATAAGAAACCGTAGTGAATTATGAGGAGAAGAAAAGATGAAATATCAGGATTTGATTTCACAGATGACGCTGGAAGAGAAATGCTATCTCTTTTCCGGAAAAGACTTCTGGCAGTCCAGAAGCATCAAGAGACTGGGAATTCCTAATATGACAATGTCTGACGGACCTCATGGCATCCGAAAACAGGAAGGCGCAGGGGATCAGCTGGGGCTGAACGGCTCCCTGCCCGCCACCTGTTTTCCCACGGCTGCGGCGATGGCCAATTCCTGGGATCCCCAACTGGGGGAGGAATTGGGGAAATGCCTCGGGGAAGAAGCGGCCTGCCAGGATGTGGATGTGCTGCTGGGGCCTGGAATCAATATCAAGCGCTCCCCGCTGTGCGGACGGAATTTTGAGTATTTCAGCGAAGATCCCTATCTTGCCGGGAAGATGGCGGCAGGTTATATCCGGGGCATACAAAGCTATGGGGTGTCGGCCTGCCCCAAGCATTTTGCGGCCAATTCCCAGGAGCTCAGGCGCATGGCGTCAGACTCTATTGTGGATGAGAGAACGCTGCGGGAGATTTATCTGACGGCCTTTGAGATTGCGGTGAAGGAATCCAATCCCCATTCCATTATGACAAGCTACAATCGGATCAATGGCGTGTACGCAAATGAAAACAGACATCTTTTAAGGGAAATCCTGAAAGAAGAATGGGGATTTCAGGGATATGTTGTGTCCGACTGGGGCGCAAGCAACGACCACAGCGCAGGGGTGGCGGCAGGCTCCCATCTGGAAATGCCCACCACGGGCGGAGATTCCGAGATGGCGCTAGTGGAGGCAGTAAAGGCCGGAAAAATCAGCGAGGACTGGATCAACCAGATGGCAGATGAGCTTCTGGAAGCAGTATTTTCCACTACGGCGGCTGTGGCAAAAAAGCGCGGCCAGAAATTTGATATCGAAGCCCACCACGCAATGGCGCAGAAAGCGTCGGAGGAGTCCATTGTGCTGTTAAAGAATGAAGGGCAGATTCTTCCGCTGAAAAAGGGTACAAAGACGGCGCTGATCGGAGATTTTGCGGAGACGCCCAGATATCAGGGGGCAGGCTCTTCGGTGGTGAATCCCACCAGAGTGGACAGCATAAAAGATGTCATCGGCAGATTTGATCTGGAACTGACAGGGTTTGCCAGAGGATACCGCAGAACAGGGCCGTCTGAAGAAGCTCTGGAAAAAGAAGCCTGCGCGCTGGCCCAACAGGCGGAGGTTGTGCTTCTTTGCATGGGATTGGATGAAATCTCAGAGTCGGAGGGGCTGGATCGCCGGCATATGAAGATTCCTGAGAGTCAGATACAGCTGCTTCGGAAAGTTTCCGAGGTAAATCCGAATGTGGCGGTTCTCTTTTTTGCCGGTTCTGCCGTGGAAATGCTCTGGCTGGATCGCTGCAAAGCATTGGTGCATGGATATCTGTGCGGACAGGCGGGAGCCGCTGCGTTATTGAATGTGATAACCGGAGAAGTGAATCCTTCCGGGAAGCTGGCGGAAAGTTATCCTCTGAACTATGAAGATGTGCCTTCAGCGCCCTATTTTCCGGGCAAAGAGCGGACTGTGGAATACAGGGAAGGCCTGTATGTGGGCTACCGCTATTATGAGACGGCAAAGGTGCCGGTGCTGTTTCCCTTTGGCTATGGGCTTTCTTACACCACGTTTGCCTACAGCGATCTGACATTGACGCCTCAGAATATCAGCGGGGCGAAAGAAGGCGCCGGGCCAGAAGCGCGGGTGGAATTTACGCTGACAAATACAGGCGATATAGACGGAGCGGAAGTGGCGCAGGTCTATATCAGAGCCAAATGCGGCGGAATCTACCGGCCGGATCGGGAGTTAAAAGGTTTTCAGAAAGTATTTCTGCGGGCCGGGGAGAGCAAACGGGTTTCCATTCCTTTGGATGAATACGCTTTTCGCTATTTCAACGTGAAAACAGGGCGTTTTGAGGTGGAAAGCGGAGAATATGAAATCCTAATCGGCGCGTCTGTGTCAGATATCCGTTTGTCCGGCAGCATAAAAATTGAAGGAACGAAAGCGCCGCTTCCCTATGATCGGGAGAAGCTCGCGAATTATGAGAGCGGAAACATTAAGAAGATACCGGATGCGGAGTTTGCGGAGCTTCTGGGCCATGAGATACCGGACGGCCATTGGAGCGGCACCCTGGAAATGAATGACGCGATCTGCCAGATGTACTACGCGAAAAGCGCAGCTGCAAGATTTGCTTACAGGATATTGACAAATATGCTGAAAAAAGCAGAGGCAAAGGGAAAACCGGATCTGAACCTTCTGTTTATTTATAACATGCCTTTTCGGGGAATTGCCAAGATGACCGGCGGCATGGTGACTATGGAGATGGCGGAAGGAATTCTGACTGCGGTCAACGGACATTTTTTCCGTGGGCTGGGGAAAATCATCGGCGGGTTTTTCCGTTCCGGCAGAAAGAAGAAAAAAGCCAATGAGATAGAGGGAGGCAGATAAGATGAAAGAGAACGCAGTTGCAAATTGGTGGGCAGGATTTTCAGAAAAGCATTCTGGAGCGGCCAAATGGATTCGGGAAGGCGGGCTGTTCTTTTTGTTCAGCAATCTGGTGACCGTGTGGCAGTATCTTCTGATACAGTTTCTTCCTGGAGCTTTTGGGGCCTACAAAGATGTGGAGTGGATGTGGCCGGGAATTCAGATGAATTTATTCGGCGCGGATTTTACTTTCAATGTTCTGGGATACAGCGTGGCGGACGGCGGGCTTGCGTATTTTATCGGTTATCTCATCGCGACTTTTACGGCCCAGTGCATCAATTTTCCTCTGCAGAGAAATATCACGTTCCGCAGCCATGGGAAAATCCCGCCGCAGATTGCGGGATATTTCCTGGGCTGGATCGGAGTGACGCTGGTAGTGAATTCCATAAACAGCATTTGGGTAGGCGTGGCAGGCGCCCTGGGCGTGCCGGATTTTATCTACAATATTATCACGACAGTGCTGACCGGAGGAGTGTCTATGGTGATTTTCTTTGTGGTCAATAAGATTATTTTTCCGTCGGGGGAGGCAGAGCAGTAAGCCGTTTTTTCGGTACAGGCGGTCCAGATAGAGGGCTTTGCCCTGAGGAACTGTTCACAAGTTATTTCTGAACAGTTCCTCAGGGGTTTCCCAAGTGACATGATGTTCTCCTTTATATTTCATTTTTGTAAAGCATATAATAGTCGGAGTCTAAATTTTCCATCATCTGGGAAAACCATTTTTTTGCGTCATCTAATGCTTTGTTATAAATTATAGGGGCCAGATGCTGTTCGAATAATTCAAGGAGCTGCATTTGCTCAATCATTCCGATTTCTTCTCCCCGCTGATCCAGGTAAAAGGCTTTGATTTCATCGTTGAGTTTTTTCTTCTGTAGTTCGGACAGTTTGATCTGACAGAGCGGTTCCCTTTTCTTCATAATGATAGTCTCCTTCGTATTTTATTTGCCTGACTTTCTGTTGCGGTATTTTAGCATGAATGATGGGGGATGCAAGATAAGGAAAAACCCCAATCTCTAACAATTCTTCTAAGAATATATACCTTTCAATGAAATGGATTGTGGCTGGCACAAACTGATGCTCGCTATCTCTATGGACATTTCTGTACATATCCAGTATCGCTCTGAATTAATCAGGTAAATACTTTTCACAGAAATCTTTTGCTGTCACAATCTGTATATTCTCGTATTTTTCGATTACAAGCAAGTCTTTATCACCGCTGACAATATATAAAGCATGAGAATCTTTGGCACATTCCAGAAATTTGTCATCATCTGGATCGCGACATATTGCAATATGAGAAGATGGCTTAATTATTTCCATAGTTGTAATCAGTGGAATAAGAATTGTCCTATTGATACGTCCTTGCTTTCGGTCAATCATCTCTTGTACAATTTCTTCGTATTCATTGATGATTTCAAATGTGGCGCAGGCTGTTATTTTTCCATTGACTATAGAGCTGAGAATTTTTCTGGGGAATCCGCCAAAAAACACACCCGAGATTAAAACATTTGTATCTACCACAATTCTCATATTCTTTTTTTCCTTCTTGAAGATTTAATGATATCATTAATATCATTTTCATCATAGCCGACGGAGGCTGCCCACTCCTGTGCTTCATCTAACGACGATTCAAATTCTTCGGCAGAAGGAGTCTTTAACGTCTTAAGCATGATAACATCTCCTAAGGTATATGCTACCAGCTTATCCCCAGCATCAATTGACAAGCGTTCACAAATACTGACTGGAAGAGAAATCTGCCCTTTAGAAGAAACGGTTAATATTTGTGTATTCATTTAATTATGCTCCTTTCGGGTAAGAAATCTTTACCTATATTATGCCATGATATGACTCCATATACAAGAAGAATTATTGCTCACTGTTCTATTTGGACAGCATTATACATTACTTTAGTTTTCTCCTTATCCAGTTTCATCCATTGCAAATTACAAAAAGTTTTAAGTTATTCTTAGGAAAGAAATAACAGAATATTAAAACAAGCGTCCCGCCTGTTTCGTAAAATTAATTTATGAAGCAGGCGGGATTTTTATCTGACATACCGTAAGGGACGATATGTTCAGCATAGGGCACAGTGCTCTGAGTGAGGCGGAAAGTGGAGAGCCCTATGCTCTGACATACCGTAAGTGACTAATCTGTCACGGGAGAGTCACCTGCTTGTCATTTCCCGGGGGTATGATACGGATGAAATGAACATACGAAAAGGAGAACAGATGTTATGAAAAGGAACGACAGAAAGAAAATAGCAATTTTATTCGGAGGATGCTCCAGTGAATATGAGGTTTCCCTCCAGTCCGCGTACGCAGTGATTACCCACATAGACGCCGAAAGATATGAGCTGATTCTCATCGGAATTACCAGAACCGGAAAGTGGTATCTGTATCAGGGGGATCCGGCTGATATTCCAGGGGATTGCTGGTACAGCGAGAAGGAGTGCGTTCCTGCGGTTGTATCCCCGGATAAGGAGCTGCACGGCCTGATTTTGTTCAAGAGCCAGGGGACGGAAGAGCTTTCTTTGGACGGCGCGCTTCCCATTCTGCACGGGAGAAACGGAGAGGACGGAACGGTGCAGGGAGCGTTGGAACTGGCGGAAATTCCGGTGATCGGATGCGGAGCCATGAGTTCGGCCATTTGCATGGACAAAGAAATGGCTCACCGTCTGGCCAGGGAACAGGGAGTAAAAGTTCCAAGATCCTATACCATTGCCAGGGAAAAAATGAATCTGATGGACCTAAAGATCAAGGGCAGAAAACTGGGCTACCCTCTTTTCGTAAAGCCTCTGCGGGCAGGTTCTTCTTTTGGAATTACCAGGGTGGAAAAGGCGGAGGATCTGCGCCCGGCGGTGGAACATGCCTTTGCGTATGATTCTTCTGTTATTTTAGAGGAAATGATTGAGGGCTTTGAGGTGGGCTGCGCCGTTCTCGGAAAAGAAGAGCTTATCACCGGCGAAGTGGATGAAATCGAATTGTCGGAAGGTTTTTTTGACTATACTGAAAAATATACCTTAAAAACATCCAGGATTCATGTGCCCGCTAGGATTTCCAAGGAAAAAGCAGATGAGATTCGCGAGACGGCGAAAATCATTTACCGGGGGCTTGGGTGCAGCTGCTTTGCCAGGGTGGATATGTTTTTGACGCCTGCAGGAGAGATTTATTTTAACGAGGTGAACACGATTCCGGGATTTACCGCTCACAGCCGTTATCCCAGCATGATGAAGGCGGCAGGAATTTCTTTTGAAGAATTGTTATCAAAATTGCTGGAGGAAGCATGAGACGAAGAAAAAATTATGGAGCCATTGATAATTTCCGGCTGGCTGCGGCGTTTCTGATTGTGGCAATTCACACAGCGCCTCTGAAGTCTTTTAGCGAAACGGCGGATTTTCTTGTGACTTATTGTATCGGGAGGATTGCAGTGCCTTTTTTTCTGATGGTAACCGGATTTTTTGTGCTGGCTCCTTATCAGAAATCCATGGGCAGGAGTTTGCGTCAGGCAGAACAGGCCTCCTTAAAGGTAAAGAAGTTTCTAAAAAAGACAGCTGTATTATATGCAGCGGCAACGCTACTGTACCTGCCGGTAAAAATATACGCGAAACAATGCAGTCTCGGCCTGGGAGGATGGCTGAAAGAAATCTTTTTTGACGGAACCTTTTACCATCTCTGGTATCTGCCGGCTGTGCTGCTGGGATGTCTGCTGCTGCTTGGAATGACGCGTTTTTTAAGTCCCATGGCTATATCCATTGCCGTATTTTGTCTGTATTTGATTGGAACGGCGGGAGACAGTTATTATCAATTGGTCAGCCAGGTTCCTGCCCTGAAAATCATGTATCAGGGAATTTTCTGCATCAGCTCTTACACCAGAAACGGCGTCTTTTTTGCGCCGCTGTTCTTGTGGATGGGCGTGCTCCTGGCCAATGGAAAGGTGGAAATAGAGACACAGAAAGCGGCTGCGGGGCTTGCCATTTCCATGGCGGGGATGCTGGCGGAGGGATTTCTGACCTGGACCATGGAATGGCAGAAACATAACAGCATGTATCTGGCGCTGATTCTGGTGATGTTTTTCCTGTTTGAACTGCTGCTTGGGTTAGAGTGCAGCAGCGCGCCCATTGTGAGGGATTTGTCCATGTGCATTTATATCATACATCCCCTTGGCATTATTCTGGTGCGGGGCCTGGCAGGGGCCTTGAAAATGACGGATTTGCTGGTGAAGCAGTCGCTGGTGCATTACCTGCTGGTCTGTGTAGTGACACTGGCCATTTCTTTTGGGGCGGCGTTGGCCATGAAATTTGTGAAAGATAATATGCAGAGGTGAGCTTATGTATCAAAAAGGACGGGCATGGATAGAACTTAATATGGAACATTTAAAGCATAATATCGGGCAGTTCCGTTCCCTGCTGCCGGCGGATTGCGCATTGATGCCGGCAGTCAAGGCCAATGCTTACGGCCACGGAGCAGTTTTGATTTCCAAAGCGCTGCAGGAAGAGGGAATAGAGAGTTTCTGCGTTGCTTCAGCGGCAGAAGGGGCCGGGCTTCGCAGAAGCGGAATTACCGGAGAGATTCTGGTGCTGGGCTACACCCATCCGGAGCAGTTTGACGATCTGATTGCCTATGATTTGACCCAGACCGTGGTAGACGGAAATTATGCAAGGCAGCTGAAGCGCGACGGCAGAAGATTCACGGTTCATGTCGGAATTGACACAGGAATGCACCGTCTGGGAGAACGCTGGGATCATCTGGGGGAAATTGCAGAAATATTCCGGATTCCCAATCTGAACGTGACGGGAATTTATTCCCATCTGTGCGTATCAGATGGAAAAGACGGGAAAGACCGGGCTTATACAATAGAACAGATCCATCATTTTGAATATGTAGTGGAAGAGCTTCACCGAAGAGGAATCGGCGGCTTCAAATGCCATCTGCAGGGCAGCTATGGGATTTTAAATTATTCGGAGCTGTGTTTTGATTACGCCAGGGCCGGAATTGCGCTGTACGGAATCCTAAGCGGGAAAAACGACAAGGTTGACGCGTCTGTGGAATTGAAGCCGGTACTCGCCCTAAAAGCAAGAGTGGAGAGCGTGAAAATGCTCTATCAGGGAGAAAGCGCCGGATACGGTCTTGCTTACTGCGCCGAGAAAAATCAGAAAATCGGCGTGCTTTCCATCGGCTATGCGGACGGCGTTCCCAGAAGCCTGTCCAATCGGGGCCAGGTGCTCCTAAAGGGCAAACCGGCCCCTGTCATCGGCCGGATCTGCATGGATCAGATGTTGGTGGATCTCAGCGGCATTGAACATGCGGTTCCCGGAGATGAAGCTGTGCTTATTGGAAAATCCGGAGATCTGGAAATCCGGGCGGAGGACATGGCCGGATGGGCAGATACCATCAGCAATGAGATTTTAAGCCGGATGGGGGAAAGGCTGGAACGGATTGCAGTATGAAAAATCTGTCTGTTCCTTGGAGTGTGACAGTATGTTCCAATAGTATCTTGAAAATTTCCTGCGATTAATATAAGATTAACCATACGGCAGAGAAGATAAGTTTTTTGCCTGCAGCGAAAAAATCCAGAATCGAGGTACATTTCATGATAGAAAATTTTCCTTTCAGCCAAACCGTAGCCCCCTTGTTGGAATGGTTTCAGAAAAACGCCAGAACCCTCCCCTGGCGGGAGTCCCCCACTCCTTACCGGGTCTGGGTATCTGAAATTATGCTTCAGCAGACCAGGGTTGAAGCGGTGAAACCTTATTTTGAACGATTTATCCAGGCTCTGCCGGATATCCCTTCCCTGGCGGAATGCGAAGAAGAAAGGCTGCTGAAGTTATGGGAGGGACTGGGCTATTATAACCGGGTCAGGAACATGCAGGCGGCGGCTCAAACATTGGTAAAAGAGTATGGGGGCAAATTGCCGGCAGATTACGAAGAGCTGCTGAAGTTAAAGGGTATCGGCCATTATACCGCAGGGGCCATTGCCTCCATTGCCTATGGGATTCCAGTTCCGGCAGTGGATGGGAATGTATTCCGTGTCATTACCAGAGTATCCGCTGACGACTCTGATATTATGAAACAGTCTTTCCGAACAAAAGCAGAACAGGTTTTACAGGAAGTGATCCCCAAAAATTCTGCCAGCCCTTTCAACCAGGCGTTGATGGAACTGGGAGCCACGGTCTGTCTGCCAAACGGCGCGCCCCAGTGCAGAAAATGCCCCTGGGAAGACTTCTGCCAGGCCGCAAAACAGGATTTGTGGACAAAGATCCCGGTAAAAAGCAAAGCCAAACCCAGAAAAATTGAAGAGAAAACGGTATTTATCATACAGGATGAAGAAAAAATTGTCCTCCGCAAAAGACCCTCCCGGGGACTTCTGGCAGGAATGTATGAATTTCCCAATACCTGCGGCCATCTCTCAGAGAAAGAGGCTTTGCGTTGGCTGAAAGAGCAGAATTTATCGCCGATCCGCATTCAGAAATTAGAGCCTGCAAAGCATATTTTTTCCCATGTGGAATGGCATATGACAGGATACGTGATCCGTGTGGACGAACTTTCCGATCAGAAAGGAAATATGATGTTTGTGGAACGGGCAGAGTCGGAAGAGCGCTATCCCATTCCGGCGGCCTTCGGCGCCTATACGAAATATATGAAGATCCGCCTTGGAAACGAAAAATTTTCAGATGACTAACACGGCTTTTTTGTTCGTATCTCAATTATGAAAAATTTGCTGTAGTACGATAGCGTGTTTGAAAAAGAAAAGAGGAGCCGGCGCGCTGTTTTGCGCCGGCTTTCGTATGAAAAAGATTTATATAAAAAAGTGAGGATACACTATGCTGCCGGGAGGACCTTGCCCGAGGGCAAGGCTATGAAAAAGATATTCATTTATGAAAGAAGTAATGTTGTTCTTCTATGGTTGTTAGTATAGACGTTAAATGTGACTTCGATGTGTTCATAATATGAGAATTGTGTAAAGAATATATGAACAAATTTATTTTCTGTAAATTTTTTGTATGGAAAGATTTTGATTCCCGGCATAAATTGTGTATAATAAGAAAGTATCGTTATGGTGAATGTGAGAATAAAGGAGAAAAGGAATGAAGTTATTATCAATTGCAATTCCAAGCTATAATTCAGAGAGTTACATGGAGCACTGCATAGAATCTCTGCTGGCAGGCGGGGAAGATGTGGAAATTATCATTGTGGACGACGGTTCTAAGGATCGGACGGCGGAAATCGCGGATGCCTATGCCGGGAAATATCCCACCATCGTGAAGGCCGTCCATCAGGAAAACGGAGGCCACGGGGAAGCGGTCAATGCCGGAATACGAAACGCGTCAGGATTGTATTTTAAAGTGGTGGACAGCGATGACTGGGTAGATGAAGAAGCATATAAAAAAATCCTTTCCACCCTGAGAGAATTATCCGGCGGAAAAACAGTTCTGGATATGTTAATCAGCAATTTTGTCTATGAAAAAGAAGGGGCCAAGCACAAGAAAGTCATGAAATACACGGGAACGCTGCCGGAAGGCAGAATTTTCGGCTGGAATGACGCGAAGCACTTCCGCAAGGGCCAGTATATCCTGATGCATTCCGTGATTTACCGTACCCAGCTTCTTCGGGAATGCGGCCTGGAACTGCCGAAGCATACCTTTTATGTGGATAATCTCTTTGTGTATGTGCCGCTGCCCTATGTGAAAAATATGTATTACCTGAACGTGGACTTTTACCGGTATTTTATCGGCAGGGAGGATCAGTCCGTCAATGAGAAAGTGATGATCCAGCGGATCGATCAGCAGATTAAGGTAAATAAAATCATGGTGGAGACGGTGGATTTGTGGAAGCTTCCGAACCGCAGGCTTCGCAAGTATATGTTCAATTATCTGGAAATCATTACGGTAGTGTCAACCATCATGCTGATCCGTTCCGGCACCAAAGAAAATCTGGAGAAGAAGAGGGAACTTTGGCGGTATTTGAAAGAGTATGATATCCGCCTGTTCTGGCATCTGAGGAACGGCATTATGGGCCAGGCCATGAACCTGCCTGGAAAGGGCGGCAGGAAGATATCCGTTGCCGCTTATAAAATTTCCCAAAAGGTGGTTGGGTTTAATTAGTGGGCTGCATGGCTATCCTGCTATGGAAGTCAAAGACTTTCATAAAACCTGCCATTATGCTTAGCTGGCCGCGCGGCGGGCCGCATGGCCATTCTGTTATGGAAGCTTTATCTTTCATAATAACGTCTGGAAAGCCTTACCCCAAGCAATAACAGAATGGGAAAAATAATGGCTGCCAGGATACCTGCTTTCAGGTTATTGTGAAAGCGAAAGGACGCCATACCAGCGAAAGCGGGGCCGCTGGAACATCCCAGATCTCCTGCCAGGGCAAGCAGGGCGAACAGGGCTGTTCCGCCGCCTTTGACAGAGACGGCGGCCTTGCTGAAAGTTCCCGGCCAAAAGATGCCCACAGAGAAACCGCATACCGCGCATCCGATCAGGCTAAGGGCCGGTACAGGTGCAAAAGAAATGCACAGATAAGAGGCAATGCAGAGGATGCAGCTGTATGTAATAAAACGGTCCAGATCCAGTTTATGGCCGTATTTGCCGTAGAGCAGCCGGGACGTTCCCATCAGCATGGCGAACGCCATGGGTCCTGCCAGGTCGCCTGCCGTCTTGCTTATGCCAAGCCCCTGTTCTGCAAAGACGGACGCCCATTGGCTCACTGCCTGCTCAGACGCGCCCGAGCACATCATCATAAGCATTAAAATCCAAAAGATCTTTTTTGTAAACAATTGTTTTACCGATAATCCTTTCTCCCCTTCTGCATTCAATGAAAAAATAGGAGCATTCGCGAACAGGAAAAGATTGCAAATGGGAACTGCAGACCAAATCAGGGTGAGAATTTTCCAGTTTTCAATTCCGGCAGACGCAAAAAACGCCGTGGATATCAGCACCACGCCCATATGCCCCCAGCAATAGAACGAGTGCAGCAGGCTCATGGCCTTTTCTTTATTGTCAGTGGGGCACGCTTCCATAATCGGACTGACAAGCACCTCAAGCAGACCTCCGCCGACGGCATAGACGATTACGGAAATCACAATTCCCAAAAAGGCGTCCGGCAGAAGTTCCGGCAGGAAAGTCAGCAAGATTAAACCTGCCGCGGAAAATATATGGGCGGTTATGATTGAGGCCCGGTAGCCGATCCGGTCAATAAATCCGGCGGAGAGCAGGTCAATGATCAACTGAATTATAAAGTTTATTGTGATCAAAGCAGTGATTTTCGACAGTGAAATATGATAGCTTTTTTGAAATGTGACAAACAGCAGCGGAACAAAGTTGTTGACGATGGCCTGCACGATGTAGCCGATAAAACAGGCCGCAGTGGTCTTATGATAATCTGTTCTCATAGTTCTTCCTCTATTCTCAGGTTTTTTGTAATTATATCACTCATATTGTATAAAATCCAGATTGGAATAAAATATGCGGCTTCAATTGCGCGCGCAAAGGATGATACAATGGATTATCGTCTGAATCGAAAAAAGGTTTACAAAAGGAGGAAGGATAAAAATGATAAAAAAATTGTATCTTAATACCGTACAGGAACTGCATCCTGAAGATGAGGCAAATAAAATGATAAAAAAGGAAATTCAAAATCTGCTCAGAGAAGAAGAGAAGATTTTGAGCAGACGGGAATATGAAATGATCCGGGACAAACTTTTCAGGGCGGCTTCTGTGGGAGAAGAACTGGGGTTTGAGCGGGGGTTTCGATATGCCTTTCAGCTGTGGGTCGAATGTATGCGGGAGCCGTAAGGCGGAAAGTATTGGAGTTCACCGTTTAAAGTGTCCGGAAAAAGGCAATCAGCGCGGACTGCTGTTCGTCTGTCAGGTGTCCGGCTTCTTTCAGAAGCTCTTTCTGACGTCCGGTCAGCGAAAAATTTTCCCCTTCTTCGGAAAAAAACTGGGAAAGGGTGATGCCGAACGCGTTGCATACCTTTTCTAAAGAGGCAATGGAGGGAATCATGTTTTTCCGGTACCAGGAAGAAATTGTGGACTGGGTTAAGCCGGATTCCTCTGCAAGCTGGTATTCGCTCCAGCCTTTCTGACTTCTGTAATATACAATTCTTTCTAACACATCTATCATAATTTCCCTCCATAAAAATTTATTTCGTTAATTTTATACGATTAATCGTTGCAAATTAATATTTTTTGTCGTATAATTGATACGACGAAGCGAATTAAAGAGGAAAATATCGCGGGAACGGAAGATACTTCTGCTGATTGCTCTTTATATGCCGCATAGTTACTGTTTTAAAAAGAGGACTGTATATGAAAGAGAGAATCATTGATTTTTGGAAAAAAAATTACGCGTTTCTTATTGCGTTTTTCCTCATTGGGGGCTACCATATCTTTATGGGAGTGGATGGCGACAGTGTTTTTTTCAGCCGGCAGCTGGAGGAAATGACCTATCGGGAATTTATAGCCTTCCGTTATCAGGCGTGGTCTTCCCGTCTGCTGATTGAAACAGGGCTGTTGTTTTTTACAAACCATCTGGTTCTGTGGAGGATTGCGGACACGGTGATATGGGTTCTGATGCTGTGGAGCATGACGAAATTTCTGGATTGGGAATATACCCCGAGGTTTGCAGGAATTGTATGTCTGCTGTTTTTTTGTTACGACATACAGCCTATGGGTTCGGCAGGATGGATTGCCACCATCAATAATTATATGTGGCCCTGGGCCTGTTTATGCGGGTTTTTGCTGATTCTTAAGAAATTATTTCTGGATGGAAAACTCAAATGGCATCTGGGGATATTCGGGATAATTTTAATTTTCCTGGCAGGGAATCAGGAGCAGGCCGCCGCTGGGCTGTTTGGAATATTCTTTTTGTGCGTCATATACTTTTTTGTTTGGAAGAAAAGAAAGATTCCTGTGTGGTTTTGGGTGTACGGCATTGCGATTCTGATTAATCTTTTATATATTATCACCTGCCCGGGAAACGCAAACCGCAAACTGTTGGAAACCGGCACCTGGTTTCCCGGTTTTTCGGAACTTAACCTGTGGCAGAAGCTGGATATCGGAATTACTTCTATTTTTCACGATTGTATTTTTGGCGATAATGGTTTATTTCTGATATTTCTGGCGGTGCTGTGCGTGGCGGTGCAGGGGACCCAGGCGGATAAGTGGAAAAAATATATTGTATTTTTGCCATTGATTGGAACGATCGCGGTCAGGTATCGGCTGGAATTTATTGCCTCCTTTGTTCCGGGAGCGGTCAATCTGCGGGATTCCCTGAAGGAAACCGGAACCTTTGAATTCGGAAAAGAGTGGTCAATTGCGGCGCTTTTCTTTTATGCCGGGATCGGTTTGTGCATCTTATGGGGGTTGTTTTTAATTTTCCGGGACAATGAAAAGGACGGGCTGATTGCGGCGTCAATTCTTGGAATTGGCTTTGGGACCAGGATGATGATGGGATTTTCGCCAACAGTATGGGCTTCCGGTTCGCGCACGATGCTGTTCTGGCAGATGGCGTTGGTTTTGGCTTCCGCTTATCTCTGGAACCGAAATCTGGGCGACAGGGAAAAGGGGGAAATGCAGGTTTTGATTCTGGTATTTGCGGCAATGACGATATCTGGCGGGCGCAGTTAAAGTGTGCAGCAGAGAATTCTTCCTATTGGGGTACGGACGGAAAAGCAGGATTGCCCTTTGGCACACAAACTGGGCAACGTTTCGGCGAACTAACTGCTAACTCTGACTAAGGAAGTCAGGAAGGCCTTCCTTCCTAAGTCTGCGTAAGCAGTGGATTTCGCCTACACTAACTGCGCCCATGAATTGTTTGCTTAGCCAAAGGGCAATCCTGCTTTTCCTGTGTATCGAAATATAGATTGTTTGCTTTAGTGCAATATCCGGCAAAAATCAGATAAGAAAGAGAGTGACATAAGAAAATGGGAAAACGTTTAATGGCGCTGTTTCTTGCAATAACGCTTGCATGGGGCAGCATAGAAGTACAGGCATATTCCGGAATGGAAGAGGCCGGAAATCTGTCTGGGCAGCCCGGAGTGGAAGAAGCTCTGGAACTGAGCGGGCAGTCCGGAATAGAAGAGGCTCAGAATCTGAGCGGGCAGCCTGGAATGGAAGAAGCAGTAGAGTTGTCCGGGCAGTCCGGAATGGAAGAGGCTCAGGAACTGAATGGGCAGCCTGGAATGGAAGAAGCAGTAGAGTTGTCCGGGCAGTCCGGAATAAGAGGGGAAGAAATACCGGACATTTCGCCGGATGACGGGCAAAAGCCGGAGCCTCCGGCAGAGGAACAGATATTTTATACGGTTACCTTTGATTTTAAAGGCGGCAGCGCAGAGAATGGAACTTCCTTTTCTCTGCAGGTGCAAAAAGGGCAGGCGGTGCCCCAAAGCGCGGTGCCAAAGCCTCAAAGGCCCGGATATCTGTTCCAGGGCTGGCTGGACGCCAATGGGATTGTCTATCAGTTCGGGCAGCCGGTATACGGAGATCTGGTGATAAACGCTTCCTGGACAGCGATTGCCTACCGGGTTCATTTTGACGCCAATGGCGGCACCGGCTCCATGCAGGAGCAGGCGTTTGCTTACGGGCAAACCAGGGCGCTGCTGAAAAACCGCTATAAGCGCAAGGGATGTACTTTTGCGGGGTGGAATACCAAAAAAGACGGCAGCGGGACGGATTATGCAAATAAGCAGAAAGTAAAATCACTGACGGAAGAAAATGGGGGAATCGTATATCTTTACGCCATGTGGCAGGGGAATTCCTATCGCATTAAGTATGACGGAAACGGGGCTACCGGGGGCGTTATGCCCGACAGCCATCATGTGTACGGCGCCCAGGGGCCTTTGTCCATGAACCGCTATAAACGCAAAGGCTATACCTTTGCAGGCTGGAACACCAAAAGGGACGGAACGGGAAAGTCATACGCCAACGGAGCGTCGGTCAAAAATCTCACTTCCACTAAGGATAAAGCCATAACGCTGTACGCGAAGTGGAACATCATAACTTATAAAATAACCTATAAACCCAACAAAGGAAAGCTGTCCAAAACGGCAAGGAACACCTATACCGTCGCCACCAAAACATTTACGCTGCAAAAGCCTGTCCGCAAGGGCTACGACTTCGACGGATGGTATCAGGATAAGGGTTTTAAGAAAAGGGTGGATCAGATCAAAATCGGGCGGACGGGAAATCTGACGGTTTATGCCAAATGGGTGAAATGCAAACGAAAGCCCAGGGCGGATTCCGCCAAGATAACAAAGTGCAAAGCAGTAAAGACCAAAACCGTCCAGGTGAAAGCTTCTGTGAAGCAGAGGATTGCAAGTTCAGACGATTACTATTATCTGGTATATGTAAGCCCTACCACCAATAAGCCGTACAAAATGGCAGCCCGGGCTTTTAAGAAGAAAAATATTTCTTTTTCTTTGGATACTGGCAAAAACCAGGGATATGTCACCTCGCGGCTCGGCATTGCAGTTAAGACAAACGGGAAATACCAGTTAATCAGCAGTACTTCTTTTGTGGGCAGCCCGGAGAAAGCGGCGGCTAATAAAAGGGCGTACAGTCCGGGAAAAACCAAGAAGGGAATCCAGTTTGATTACGGCATCAGTGAAGTGGACGCCTGCAATGTCAAACAGTATTTCCTGAACCTGACGGTTTCCATGGTGGGCACGAACGGAACGGTTCCCTACAAGTACAATGGAAAGACTTATTATTTTAATTCTATGGATCACTATAAGCAGCTTGTCAGGGAATGCAACCAGAGAAAGGTTACCGTGACCATGCAGATTTTACTGGACTGGACCGAAGGGCATACGGATTTGATTAACTCCAGTGCCCGCAGGCCGGGAGCTTTGTATTACAGCTGGAATATTTATTCCAACAAATCCAGGGAAAAAATGGAAGCCATGTTCTGTTATCTCGGTATGATATTCGGGGAGAAAGACTGTTATGTGTCCAACTGGATTCTGGGAAATGAAGTGAACCATCCCAGCGGATGGAATTATGCGGGAGGCATGTCCGGGGATTCCTATTTTAAAACGTATGCTTACACGTTCCGCGCCCTTTATTACGCAGTGAGAAGCCAGCAGTCAAGCGCACATATTTTTATCTGTACGGACAATTACTGGAACACGTCCAGATCCAGACGTTTCAGCGCAAGAGAGCTGATTGATAATTTTGCTGCGTATCTCAGCAGAGTCCAAAAGGGGCTGAAATGGAATCTGGCGTACCATGCCTACTCATTTCCGCTGACTTACACAAGGGTGTGGAATGGCTACGGCATTACAAATGACGTCAGCACGCCCTCCGTTACGATGAAAAATCTGCATGTGCTGACCAATTATATCAAGAAAAGATATGGATCCTCTGTGCGGATTATTCTCTCTGAACAGGGATATTCTTCGGCGGAAGGGGAATCTCTTCAGGCAGCGGCCCTTGCTTACAGTTACTATGTTGCGGCCTGCAATCCGATGATTGACGCTTTTATTATCAGAAGCTATTCTGATGATCCGGTGGAAGTGGCCCAGGGATACCGCCTGGGAATCCTGGGAAAAGAAGCTTTTGACGTGTTCAAGTATATGGACACTTCCAAAGCAGGCAAGTATACAGATCGGTATTTGGGAGTGATAGGCGCAGGTTCCTGGGCGCAGATTATCCCGGGATACCGGACGAAGAGACTCCGGACCATGTATCGGAAGTGAGGAACAGTTCCTTACAGGTATAAAGAAAGGAAGAAAGATGAAAAAGATTAGCCTTATTATTCCCTGCTATAATGAAGAGAGCTGTCTTGCGGCTTTTGACCGGGAGATTTCAGCCGTTGCAGAGAAAATGCAGGGATACAGGTTTGAAATTTTTTATGTGGATGACGGTTCCAAAGACAGGACGCTGGATATCATCCGCCGGTTTTCCAGAGAAAGAGATAATGTCCGCTATATTTCTTTTTCCAGGAATTTTGGGAAAGAGGCGGCGATGTACGCGGGATTCTGCGCAGTCACAGGAGATTATGTGGCTGTGATGGATGCGGATTTGCAGGATCCCCCCTCTCTTCTTCCGGAAATGGTGAAGATTTTGGAGACAGGCGAGTATGACAGCGTGGCCACCCGGAGAGTAACCAGAGCCGGGGAACCGCCCATCCGATCTTTCTTTGCCCGGGTATTTTACAGATTGATCAACAGGATTTCTGACGCGGATATTGTGGACGGCGCCAGGGATTACCGATTGATGAAGCGGGAAATGGTGGATGTGATTGTGAAAATGGGAGAGCAGAACCGGTTTTCCAAAGGGATTTTCGGCTGGATCGGCTTTCGAACCTACTGGTATGCCTTTGAGAATGTGGAACGGGCGGCGGGAGAGACGAAATGGAATTTCTGGAAGCTTTTGAAATATTCCGTCAGCGGAATTGTAAGTTTTTCCCAGCTTCCGCTGAATATTGCGTCCTGGATGGGCATTGTATGCACCGGTCTGTCGCTGCTGGCAATTCTTTTTGTCATCGTAAGGAGGCTGCTGTTCGGAGATCCGGTACAGGGCTGGGCTTCGAATATGTGCGTGATGCTTTTTATCGGCGGCCTGCAGCTGTTCTGCCTGGGGATTATCGGGCAGTATGTGGGGAAAACTTATGCGGAAACAAAGGGAAGGCCCCACTATATCGCGAATGAGTGCAGCGATGACGGGATAGAGAAGGTGAACTGATTCTTGACAGATGAAGCAATATCAATGCTCAGGAAGGTGAACTGATCCTTGACAGATGAAGCAATATCAATTATAATCTCAGAAAGAGTGTTGGAAAAGTCTTAGACGGACAAGACCGCACGAAGGGGTACACCACCGCGGGTGTAGTTCTTTCGTAGCGGTCTTTTTTGCGTACAGGCCGCAGCGGGCAGGGAAAGGAATTCTCCTTTTTCTCAATTGCCGGCGCTGGGCGCAAAAGACAGGCTCTGAATCTTTTCGAATAATTCAGGAGGAGTGGCGATGACAGTTAACGGTGTGAAAAAAGAGGTTTCTGCCCAGATGTCCCTGCTGGATCTGCTGCAGCAGGAGGGATTTCTGACAGAGAGAATTGCGGTGGAAAGAAACGGACAGATTGTGCCCAGATCCGCCTATGAATCAACCATGATCAGCCCGTCAGACAAGCTGGAAGTGGTGAGTTTTGTGGGAGGGGGCTGAGATGGAAAGGAATAAGAACTGGGGAATTCCCGTCAGCCCCCAGGTTTCGGTGAGCCGCCGTCAGTTAAAAGAGGCGCTGCTGGAACGGTATACGCCGGAAATGTATGAGAAGATTTCCAAAGGCTCTGCGGCAATCGCAGGCTTGGGAGGCCTTGGTTCCCAGATTGCCGTTATGCTGGCCAGGGCAGGCGTGGGAAAGTTATTTCTGGTGGATTTTGACCGGGTGGAACTCACCAATCTGAACCGGCAGGCTTACGACATTTCCCACCTGGGCCGTTTAAAAACAGAAGCGCTGACGGAAATGCTGGAGAAAATTAATCCCTATCTGGAAGTGACAGCGGCAGCAGAGAAAGTGACGGCAGAAAACGCGGAAAGATTATTCCGGGAGTTTCCCATTCTCTGCGAAGCATTTGATGGGCCAGGACAAAAGGCCATGCTGGTGAACGCGGTGCTGGCCCAATGTCCGGGAACAATTGTGATTTCCGGAAACGGCATGGCCGGATATTCCTCGGCCAATGCCATTGTCACCAGAAGAAAAATGAAGCGGCTGTATCTCTGCGGGGACGGGGAAACCGATCTGGATTCCGGCGTATGCCTGATGCCTTCACGGGTGATGGCCTGCGCGGCCCACCAGGCCAATATGGCAATCCGTCTGATGCTGGGAGAGGAGGAAGAATGAAGATGAGAGAAGAGAAGAAAGACAAATTGATATTGGGAGGCCGGGAATTTACCTCAAGATTTATTTTGGGTTCCGGAAAATACAATGTGGAACTGATTCAGGCTGCCATAGAGCAGGCGGGAGCAGAGATTATCACATTGGCAGTGCGCCGGGCCAACTCTGACGGGGCAGGAAATATCCTGGATTTTATTCCGGAGGGGGTGACTCTGCTGCCCAATACTTCGGGAGCCAGAACTGCCCAGGAGGCAGTGCGGATTGCAAGGCTTTCGAGAGAGCTTGGCTGCGGAAATTTTGTGAAAGTTGAGATTATGCGGGATTCCAAATATCTGCTGCCGGACAATCAGGAAACGGTAAAGGCCACGGAATTGCTGGCGAACGAAGGATTTACTGTGCTTCCGTATATGTATCCTGATTTGAATATCGCAAGGGATTTGGCGCAGGCAGGAGCGGCCGCAGTGATGCCCCTGGCGGCGCCCATCGGTTCCAATAAAGGGCTTGCCGCCCGGGAATTTATTCAGATTCTGATAGATGAAATTGACCTGCCGATTATTGTGGACGCAGGAATCGGCAGGCCCTCCCAGGCCTGCGAGGCAATGGAAATGGGGGCCGCCGCAGTGATGGCTAATACGGCAATCGCCACGGCCGGGAATATTCCTCTGATGGCCCAGGCCTTCCGAAAGGCAATTGAAGCAGGGCGGGAAGCTTATCTGTCAGGATTGGGCAGAGTCCGAAAGACAGGCGGAGAAGCGTCATCGCCGCTGACGGGATTTTTGCGGGAAGAATAGTGGGGATGCTTTGCGCGGTTGCCGGCGCAAGGCAAGATTTCCACCTATGTAGTTAGAATGGAGAAATTACATGAAAGAAGATAAGAGAAAGAAAATCAGCCATATGGAATATATGGAGGGAATGGAGCAGATTCATTCAGATATTTTTGAGAAAGTAATAACCGCCAGAGAAGGATATCAGCCCTGGCGGTATACCGGGCAGGACGTGGAAAAGGCTCTGGAGGCGGAGTATAAAAGCCCAGAGGATTTTGCGGCGTTATTGTCTCCGGCGGCGGAACCCTTTCTGGAAGAAATGGCCAAAAAGGCAAAGGAGGAAACGCAGAAGCATTTCGGCAATTCCGTGTACTTGTTTACTCCCCTTTATATTTCAAATTACTGTGAAAATCACTGCGTATACTGCGGATTTAACTGCAAAAACAAGATTCACAGAATGAAGCTGAACCGGGAAGAAATAGAAAAGGAGATGGAGGCAATTGCAGGAACCGGACTGGAGGAAATTCTGATTCTGACAGGCGAAAGCCCTGGCCAGGCGGATGTCACATACATCGGGGAAGCCTGCAGAATCGCCCGGAATTATTTTAAAATGGTGGGCCTTGAGGTGTATCCCATGAATTCAGAAGATTACAGATATCTCAGAGACTGCGGAGCCGATTATGTGACGGTATTTCAGGAAACATATGATTCGGATCAGTATGAAATTCTGCATCCGGCAGGGCCGAAACGTGTATTTCCCTATCGTTTCCATGCCCAGGAGCGGGCGCTTCTGGGGGGAATGCGGGGCGTTGCCTTTGCCGCGCTTTTGGGGCTTTCGGATTTTCGGAAAGACGCTTTTGCCGCAGGTCTTCACGCGTACTACATACAGCGGAATTATCCTTATGCGGAAATCTCTTTTTCCTGTCCAAGGCTTCGGCCCATTGGAGGGAGTGCCGGCTGGATGGCAGAGCAAGAGGTAACGGAGCGTCAGCTTCTGCAGATTATGTGCGCTTACCGGCTGTTTCTGCCTTTTGCGGGGATGACCATTTCTACAAGGGAACGGGCACAGTTTCGGGATCATGCGGTGGGACTTGCGGCCACCAAAATTTCCGCTGGAGTCAGTACCGGAATCGGGGCCCATTCCGGCGAAGTAAAAGAGCAGGGGGACAGCCAGTTTGAGATTGCTGACAGCCGGGATGTTTCGGAGGTGACTGCAGCCATCCGGACTCAGGGGCTGCAGCCGGTGATGAATGATTATGTGTACGTTTAAAAGAATTGCAGTTTCCGATTACGGGCTGTACCGGCAGTTCCACGGGGAAAGGACAATAGAGGAATACGCGGAGTATCTGGCGGGGCTGGTCTGCGCAGAGGGAGAAGGTTTTGGGGGAGAAGAAGTCTTTCGAGAAGGGGTGGAAGCGGCTGCCCGGGGAAATTTCAGAAAAAAACCGGATCTATTAATTGTCAGGGAGAAAAATTTGCCGGAAGAAATATATCTGAAATTATTCCGATCCATCTGGGAGATATGCCAGGCAGCAGGAAATCCCTTATCCCTGTTAATTCCCCACACTCATCTGCCGGCAGCCCGCCTGACCGGGGGCAAGAGCCTGCATCTTCCCCTTTGGCTCCTGAAGAAATACCGGGAGCAATCGGTCAGTTTGCCAAAGAAAGATTCCATTTCCGGAGTGACATGTATCGGCGTATCCGTCCATTCTCTGGATGAGGCAAAAACAGCGGAAAGCCTGGGCGCCTCTTATCTGACGGCAGGCCATATTTTTGCCACTGGCTGCAAGAAGGGGGCGCCGCCCAGAGGAATTGACTTTCTGGAAGAAATCTGCGGAAACGTGGGAATACCGGTATATGCCATCGGAGGAATCCACCCGGAAAATATTCATGAAATTCAAAAAACAAAGGCAGCCGGGGCGTGCATGATGTCTGAATATATGAGAAATAGATGAGATTCATTTTAGGGGGGGGTGAGAAAATCACAGGCTATGGGCAGATGCCGTATAGACTTTGCGCCGAAAACGTGCTAAAATAAAAAGGCGCATCGGCGGTCTGATGCAGAAGGAGGAGCCATACATGAAGAAAGGTGTCTTATTTGATCTGGATGGAACTCTGTGGGATTCATCCGAGGGAGTGGCGTCATCCTGGGAAAAAGCCCTGGATGAGCATTTTGATATCGAGAAAGTGATAACAGCGGATATGATTCAGGGGGTAATGGGGAAGAGCATGTATGAGATTTCAGACATTCTTTTCTCAGAATTTCCCATGAAAGAACGGCGGGAAATGCTGGCCTATTGCTGTGAGAGAGAGAATGAATACATTAGAAGCCATGGCGGCGTGCTGATGCCGGGACTGGAGGACATGCTTCGTCAGTTAAAGGACAAGGGGTATCACCTGTATATCGTCAGCAACAGCCAGGCAGGATATATTGAAGCTTTTCTGGAATATCATAAACTGGAAGCGTATTTTGATGATTTTGAATGTTTTGGCAGAACGGGGAGAGAGAAAGGGCGCAATATCCGGATGGTAGTGGAACGGAATCAACTGGAACAGTCTGTTTATGTGGGAGATGTTCAGGGAGATTATTATGCTGCAGTGGAAGCGGAAGTTCCTTTTATCCATGCCAGAACCGGGTATGGCACTGTTCAGGAGGAAGTTCCCTATATTACGGAACTGTCTCAGCTTCCGGGTATCGTAGAAGAGGTTTTCGGGGCATAGCGGCAAAGAAACGGGCAGAGGATTATGACAGGATCGGCGGATTCTGATACAGGCCGTCCGTTCTGTTCGAGAAATAGGACGGGAAAGGCGGAGAATGGAGGAAATTATGGAAAAAATAGCGAGCTTTACCATAGATCACATCAAACTGGAACCGGGAATCTATGTTTCCAGAAAAGATCACATCGGAAGCGAAGTGGTGACCACCTTTGATTTGCGGATGACATCGCCCAACGACGAGCCGGTGATGAATACGGCGGAGGTGCATACCATAGAACATCTGGCTGCGACTTATCTGCGCAACGATCCGGAGTATCAGGAGAAAATTGTATATTTCGGCCCTATGGGGTGCCGGACCGGATTTTATCTGCTTCTGGCAGGAGATTATGAATCTTCTGACGTTGTGAAGCTGATTACTGAGATGTATGAATTTATCCGGGATTACCAGGGGGAAGTGCCGGGAGCAAGCCCGAAGGACTGCGGCAATTATCTGGATATGAATCTGGGAATGGCCAAGTATCTGGCAGATCGTTACCTGAAACATACACTGTATGGCATTGATGAAAAGCATCTGACGTATCCGGAATAGAGAGCCGGAAAAGAGGAGAAGAACATGAAAAAAGTAGGTATTATCGGCGCCATGGAACTGGAAGTGGAAGCGCTGAAAGAGAAAATGGAGATTCACCGCAGACTGGAGAAAGCTTCCATGGAATTTCTGGAGGGAAAGTTAAATAATACCCCGGCGGTGATTGTGAGAAGCGGAATCGGAAAGGTGAACGCAGCGGTCTGCGCGCAGATTTTGTGTGATTTCTTTGAAGTGTCCCACATTATCAATACAGGCGTTGCCGGCTCTTTGAAAAATGAAATCAATATCGGAGATATTGTGGTGTCTACTGATGCCCTCCACCACGACGTAGATGTGCAGGTATTCGGCTATCCGTTGGGAGAAGTTCCCCAGATGGGCTGTCTGGCCTTTCAGGCGGATCGGCATCTGGCCCAGCTTGCGGTATCCTGCTGCAGGGAAGTGAATCCGGAGATTGAGGTTTACCAGGGAAGAGTTGTCAGCGGAGATCAGTTTATCAGCGATAAGCAGGTGAAAGAAGGCATTATTCGGAATTTCCAGGGTTACTGCGTGGAGATGGAAGGAGCCTCCATTGCTCACACTGCATATCTGAACCGGGTGCCCTTTGTGATTATCCGGGCCATTTCTGATAAGGCGGACGACAGCGCGGAGATGGATTATCCTTCTTTTGAGAAGGCAGCAGCGGCCCATTCCGCCAGATTGGTGGAACATATGCTGCCGGAGATTTAACGCTCCGTATCGGCGGGCCTCTCTGAAATATGCCCGTTTTTGGGGAAGACTGTGCTCTGTATTTGACGTTTGGCATAGACGAGCCTCTCTGAAATCTATCTTTTCCGTCATAATTTATAAGAATTTCTTAATTCCTGAAAAACTCATTGTTTCCCGGGATTTCCTGTGCTATAATCCAGTGAGATAATTCAGATAGAAAGAAAAAGGTGGGTTTTATGAGAGAGACAATAAAAGATCTGCTGTATCGTTACCGGCATGGATGGATTTTATCGTATTTTATCATTTATCTGGCCTGGTTTGCCTATTTGGAGCAGACGGTTACCAGGCGGTTTCATGTGATACATATGCCGATAGATGATTATATACCGTTTCTGGAGATATTTGTCGTGCCGTATTTTCTGTGGTTCGGATATGTGGCGCTGGCAGTGCTGTATTTCTTTTTGAAGGATGTGCAGGATTATTATAAGCTCTGTATTTTCCTGTTTGTGGGAATGACGGTATTTCTGGTGGTGTCTACGATCTATCCGAACGGGCATTATCTGCGTCCGAGGGTATTTGAACGGGATAATATTTTTGTTACGATGGTACAGGGGTTATATATGGTAGATACGCCGACCAATCTGTTTCCCAGCATTCATGTGTATAATTCCATCGGAGTGCACCTTTCCGTGATGCACAGCGAGAAGCTGAAAGAGAAAAAGTGGATTCGGAGAAGTTCTTTTGCCGTGATGATTTCCATTGTTGCGTCTACCATGTTTTTGAAACAGCATTCTGTCTTCGATGTGATTACGGGATGCATTATGGCGATCGTGATGTATACTCTGGTGTACGGCGGAGAACTGCTGGTTGGCCGCAGGCGGGTGTATCAGCGCCGGTATCCTGAGACAAACAGTTAATATATTATGAAAAAAGAACCTCTGGACAGTATCAAGAGATACTGCAGAGGTTCTTTTTTCAAAAGGATGTCCAACGGAATAAATTTGTTTTCCATAAATTGCAAAACAAAAATCGGGGTAACAGGATTCGAACCTGCGACCTCACGGCCCCCAGCCGTGCGCTCTAGCCAAGCTGAGCCATACCCCGAATACCTGTCCATTATAACACAGGGGAAAACAAAAATCAACTGTTAAATTTTGAATATTTAAATCAATTGACTTTACGGGAAATAGAATTATAATGATACATAGAGCGAGATTGAAATTCCTCATGTTTCAGAGGGTTTTCACATAAGCTAAAACAGGAAAAACTTCAGATGAGAGAGGCAGAAGATATGAGTACAGCAAAGAAAACCAATACAAAGCACAAGGGGCTGATGATTGCCGGAGTTATTTTTTTAATTGTGATAACGGCATATCTGGGAGTTGCAGTGTTTTTCAGCAAACATTTTCTTCCGGGAACGACAATCAACGGCGTTGCCGCCTCCGGCAGAACGATAAAGGCAGTAGAACAATTGATCACGGAAGAAATTGACGGATACCAGATTGAACTGGAACCCAGGGAGGGGGCGCCGGAAGTCATCCAGGGGACGAAAATCAGCCTGAGGCCGGTATTTGACGGCAGGCTGGAGATCGAACTGAGGAAGCAGAAAGAATTCTTCTGGCCGGCGTATCTTTTTGGACCTTCTGAGATAGAAGTGGAAACCATGGTAGAATACGACAAGGACGCGCTCCGCAAGGAGGCCGAGAAGCTTGCGATTATGGATAAATCCCAGATGAAAAAGGCGGAAAACGCCGTTATTTCGTCATATTCGGAAAAAGACGGCTACACCATTATTCCGGAGGAAGAGGGAACTGTCATAGAGGAAGAGAAGTTTTATGATGTGCTGGAAAAGTCTGTTCTGAACCTGCAGGATCGGATTTCCCTGGCAGAAGAGGAATGTTACGTGAAGCCCAAATATACCAGCGAATCCAAAAAAGTAGTGAAGCTGGCAGAGACCATGAATCGATATGTGCAGACAACTGTCACCTATGATTTTGGAGACAGCAAAGAAGTGCTGGACGGAAAAACCATCAGCCAGTGGATTTCGGCGGATAAGAAGTACAAGGCAAAGATTTCACAGGAAAAAATCGAAGAATATATCGCAAACCTGGCAGATACATACAATACGGCAGGCAAATCCAAATCCCTGAAATCTTCCTACGGGACAGAGGTGACGGTAAGCGGCGGCGATTATGGCTGGAAAATGGATAAAGAAGCGGAGGCGGAGGCGTTAAAAGAGCATATCAAAAAAGGAGAGACCGTGACAAAAGAACCGGCCTATTCCCAGACAGCCAACAGCAGATCCGGCAATGATTACGGAAATACTTATGTGGAAGTGAATCTGACGGCCCAGCATATGTATTATTACAAAGACGGTTCCCTGGTGCTGGAGACGGACTTTGTATCCGGGAATGACGCAAAGGGGTGGAGTACGCCGCCCGGGGCTTTCGGACTCTACTATAAACAGCGGGATAAGACCCTGCGGGGAGAAGGGTATGCCACGCCGGTATCTTTCTGGATGCCTTTTAACGGGGGCGTAGGTTTCCATGACGCCAACTGGCGCAGGGATTTCGGCGGAAACTATTATAAGAGGGGCGGTTCTCACGGCTGTGTCAACATGCCTTACAGCGCTGCTCAGACCTTGTTTGACAATATTGAGGCGGGATGCGCCGTGTTGGTGTATCACCTTCCCGGCTCTGAAAGCGCGAAAGCGAAAGCGCAGGATGCGGCGGCAGCGGTGATTCAACTGATCGACAGCCTGGGAGAGGTGACTTTAGAGAGCAAAGACGCCGTAGGGAATGCCAGAAACCAGTATAACGGACTGGACGGTTCCGCCAAAGGCTATGTCAGCAATTACGGTTCCTTAGAAGCGGCGGAGGCCAGAATCGCCCAGCTTGAGGCCGAAGCGGCGGCGGATCAGCAGGCCCAGGCGGAAGCCCAGCCTGTCATTGACGCCATCAATCAGCTGGCCGGCCAGGAGATTACTTTGGATATGAAAGGAACCATAGAGGCAATTCGGAACCAGTACAACGGCTTGTCAGAAGCGGCCAAAGCAAAGGTTGGAAATTATAATATACTGACGGATGCGGAACAGAAAATCTCGGAGCTGAAAATAGCGGAGAAGGAAGAAGAGTAACAGCGTCAGCGGGGTGAGGTATGGAACAACAGATAAAAGAGCATGAGAAGAAATTGACAATTACAGATGTGGCAGAAGCGCTGGGGGTGTCTAAGACTACCGTTTCCAGAGCGATTTCCGGCAAAGGGAGAATCGGAAAGGAGACGAAGCAGCGGGTTCTGGATTTTATTCAGGAGCACAATTATAAGCCCAACGTGCTGGCCAAAGGGCTGGCCCAGTTAAAAACTTATAATATAGGGATTTTATTGCCGGAGGACTATACGGTGGTGGATCTGCCCTTTTTTCAGACCTGTCTGATGGGGGTGCAGGAGACGGCGGTCAGCATGGATTACGATGTGCTGCTTACGATAGGAAAGGAAAATGACTGCACCCAGCTGGCGCGTATGGTGGAAAATCATAAAGTAGACGGCGTGATACTGATGCGTACCTATACCAAAGACGCCCGTATTGAATACCTGAAATCTCAGGAGACTCCTTTTGTCACGGTGGGAAGCACCTATTACAAAAATGTGGTGCAGGTGGACAACGATCATCAGAGCGCGTGCCGGGAGCTGATTTCCATTCTGCTGCTGAAAGGGATGAAACGGATCGGCCTGATTGGCGGAATAGAATCCCATGTGGTGACCCAGAGCCGGCTGCAGGGGTATATGGACGCCTGCAAGATGGCAGGCGTGCCCATCGATCAGAATATCATTCATGTAAATGTGGAAAAGGACATGATGATTGAATTGGGAGTGGAAAAACTTCTGGACTGCGGCGTGGACTGTATTGCGTGCCTGGATGATTCTGTCTGCGCCCATGTGCTGCATAAACTTCAAAAGGAAAACATCAGAGTGCCGGAAGAGATGAGGGTAGCTTCTTTTTATTACAGCTCTATTCTGGAAAATAATTTTCCCTCGATCACTTCGCTGCATTTTGATTCCAAAGAACTGGGAAATGTAGCTTGTAAAGCTTTACTTGAGCTTATTGAGGGAAATCAGATTCAAATGCGCACATTGCTGGGATATGAAGTGGTGCTGAAAGAATCTACGAAATAAGGAGCTGTTCAGAAATAACTTTTCAGCTGCGGGCGGAGTTCAAGAATTATCCGGAAGGGCTTTCAAGTAAAAAATGAAGCGAAATTTAGTAAAAATGGAATAAATATAACTGGAAAAGCATTGGTAAATTTACCGATGCTTTTTAGTAAATATATTAAAATACGGAAAAAGTTAGATTTTATCGGAATGGTAACGTTACCGGGAAAAAGTGTATACAGAAAATATGTGAAAAATATAGGAAATTCAAGGCGGACAAACGGTTGCGCAACATGGAAATATGGTAAAATTGACGAAAAAATATTGGACAGATTATACAAAAATACAAGTGCAATTATGGAAAATGTAGACATTGACAACAAAGCTCTGGTCTGTTAAACTATAAAACATAGAGCAACCGATTGCGCAACAAACGGCTGCACTAAAAAATAATGTTTTTCAAAATGGGAGGGAAACAATATGAAGAAAAAATTCATAACCGCATTGCTCTGTGCAGCAATGACCGCAAGTATGCTGGCTGGATGCGGCAACAGCGGCGGAGGCAATGACCAGAAGGCAGACTCTAATCAGGGTGAAGACGCTAATGCAGGTGACGACGCCAATGCCGATGCAGGAGATGACGCCGATGCAGATGCTGATGCAGGCGATGACGCTGCCGGAGCAAGCGGAGATGAGAACACCTTAACCGTATGGTGCTGGGATCCGAAGTTCAACATTTACGCAATGGAAGAAGCAGGTAAGGTTTATCAGGCAGATCATCCGGAATTTAACGTGAATGTGGTAGAGACTCCATGGGATGATGTTCAGAAGAAGCTGACTACGGCAGCTACCGGCGGCGCAATGGATACTTTGCCGGATATCATGCTGGTACAGGATAATGCTTTCCAGAAGAACGTAATTTCTTTCCCGGAAGCATTTACCGATTTGACAGACAGCGGCATTGATTTCACCCAGTTTGGTGAAGCAAAAACAGCTTATTCTGTTGTTGACGGCAAGAATTACGGCGTTCCTTTTGACAATGGCGCTGTTGTGGCTTGCTACCGGACAGATATCCTGCAGGAAGCAGGATTTACCCTGGATGATTTCACAGACATCACTTGGGATGAATATCTGGAAAAAGGCAAGGTTGTTTTGGAAAAGACAGGCAAACCGTTACTGTCCTGCCAGTCTACCGAGTCTGACGTTATCATGATGATGCTTCAGTCCTGCGGCGCTTCCCTGTTTGATGATGAAGGAAAGCCGGCAATGGTTGGCAATGAATCTTTAAAGAAGGTTATGGAGACTTATCAGCAGTTAGTGGAAACCGGCGTTTGCAAGCTGGTAAACAGCTGGGATGAATATGTTCAGACACTTACCACTGAGACAGTTGCAGGAACTATCAACGGATGCTGGATTATGGCTTCCATTCAGTCTGCAGAGGATCAGAGCGGCAAATGGGGTCTGACCAATATGCCGAGCCTGGTTGGCGTTGAAGGAGCAACCAACTACTCCAACAACGGAGGATCTTCCTGGGCTATCACAAGCAACTGCAAGAACGTGGAACTGGCAAAAGATTTCCTGAAATCTACCTTTGCAGGAAGCGTTGAATTATATGAGACAATTCTTCCAAGTTCCGGCGCATTAGCTACTTATCTGCCGGCTGGTGATTCTGCTGTATACGCAGAGCCGTCTGAATTCTACGGCGGAGATGCTGTATTTAAGAAGATCACTGAGTATGCAAGCAAGTGCCCGAGCAACAATACAGGCGTTTATTACTATGAAGGAAGAGACGCTATCGCAACAGCAATTCAGAATGTGGTAGGCGGATCTGACATTGACGCTGAGCTTGAGATTGCGCAGAGCACAGTGGAAGGACTTATGGATCAGTAAGAATTTCAGTTACATAAAAACAGCTACGGGGGTCTGCATTTGCGGCCCCCGGCTGAAACTAAAGGGGGTAAATATGTGAGTCAGGCAAACGAACCCAAAAAGAAAAAAATGTCGTTGAGCAAACGGCAGAACCTGACCGGCTGGGCTTTCTTAACACCGGCAACGCTCATGATAGCAGCTATGAGTTTCTGGCCTATGATACAGGCCTTTATCCTGTCATTCCAGAAAGGAAAAGCAAATGATCTGAGATTTGGCGGGATTGACAATTATGTCAGGATGTTTAAAGACAAGGTTTTTATGACATCCCTGGGAAATACGTTTTTCTATCTGATTATTCAGGTGCCGATTATGCTGATTCTGGCGCTGATTCTGGCGCAGATGCTGAATAACAAGAATCTTCGGTGCAAAGGATTGTTCCGTACCGCAATTTTCTTACCGTGCGCGACGTCACTGGTTTCTTACGCGATTATTTTCCGTTCCCTGTTTGGCGTGGATGGATTTATCAATTCCATTCTGATTAAATTGGGGATTCTTGATACAGGATATAATTTTCTGGGAAATGCCGGCAGCGCGAAAGCCGTCATTATCATAGCCTTAATATGGAGATGGACCGGATATAATATGGTATTTTATCTTTCCGGATTACAGAATATAGAGTATTCCGTATATGAAGCAGCCAAGATTGACGGGGCAAGCCCCCTGCAGACTTTCTTCAAGATTACGGTTCCGCTGCTGAAGCCTACCATTCTTCTGACAGCGATTATGTCAACAAACGGAACATTGCAGCTGTTCGATGAGTCCTATAACCTGACAAAGGGCGGACCTTCCAACTCGACCATTACAATGTCCCACTACATATACAATGTATCCTTTAAGTATGTGCCGAATTTTGGCTATGCAGCGGCTATGTCTTTCCTGATCTTTATTTTGGTAGCGATTCTGGCGTTTATTCAGATGAAAGTAGGTGATAAGCGTGACTAAAACAAAAAGAGCGAATGCGTTAATGTATGTTGTTTTGAGCATTGTGTCACTGATATCAGTCTTTCCCCTTTACTGGATGCTGATAGCGGCTACCAATAAGAGCGTGGATGTAACCAGAGGAAAACTGCTGCCGGGGTCTTATTTTATGGAGAACTGGAAAGCTTTGCTTGCCAATTCACCGGTACAGGAAGCGATGGTGAATTCCTTTAAGTACGCGATCATATTGACAATCTGTTCCCTGGTGATTTGTTCTCTTGCAGGTTACGGATTCGAAATATACTACGACAAAGGAAAAGACGCGGTATTTTCCATTTTGCTTCTGGCAATGATGGTTCCTTTTGTGGCAACGATGATTCCATTGTTCCGCATGATTTCCGCAGTAGGGCTGTTGAATTCTACGTTAGGATTTATTCTGCCGACGATTTCTACGCCGATGATTATCATGATGTTCCGGCAAAGCGCCAGAAGCTTTCCTCATGATATCATTGAGGCAGCCAGAATAGACGGATTGAATGAACTGCAGATTTTCTTCAGGATGTTTATTCCTACCATGCGTTCTACTTACGCGGCAGCTATGACGATTACATTTATGAATGCGTGGAATAACTATCTGTGGCCGAAGGTAATTATGCTGGATGATAAGAGTATTACCATGCCGATGTTGGTTGCCAATCTGACAGAGGGATATGTTACAGATTACGGCGTATTGATGCTGGCCGTTCTGCTCTGCAGTTTGCCGACCGTTATCATATTCTTCGTATTACAGAAGAGCTTTGCGGAAGGTATTACAGGCGCAGTGAAATAATTGAATATTTGAATACAGGTAGTTTATATCCTGGTACAGCAAAGATTAAGTTATGGACAGGAAAGTATCTGCTGTTTCTTAGTCTTTGCGCCAGATTGGGGCTGTCGCATGAAGCGTTAGATATGCAGGATTCGGTTTTAGAGTGAATGAGGTTTTATGCTGCGATATCTTGTGGAGATCTTTCAAACACGCTTTCGTGCTGCAGCCTCAGCTAATATAAGATGATGGAGGTAAGAAATGCCTGATTTTGATTTTGAAAAAGTAAAAAATCCTCTTGTTTTTAAAGAAAATACGCTGGAAGCCCATTCGGATCATATCTGCTACAGATCCCTGGAAGAATTGGAAGAGGGAAACAGCAGCTTCCGGTATTCTTTGGATGGGCTCTGGAAGTTTGCCTATGCCAGAAATTATGATTCTGTCATCCAGGGATTTGAGACAGCGGAATATGACTGCAAGTCCTGGGCGGATATCAGAGTTCCGGCCCATATCCAGATGGAAGGATATGACAGTCCCCAGTATGCCAATGTACAGTATCCCTGGGACGGCCGGGAACAGATTGAGCCGGGAGAAATCCCTTCCTTTTTCAATCCGGTTGCCAGTTATGTGAAATATTTTACAGTTCCTGAGAATATGAAGGATCAGCCGGTATATATTTCTTTCCAGGGAGTGGAAAGCGGCATGGCCCTTTGGCTGAATGGAACTTATGTGGGCTACAGTGAGGACAGTTTTACTCCCTCTGAGTTTGAATTGACGCCCTTTTTGACAGAAGGGGAGAACAAACTGGCCGTTTTAGTGTTTAAGTGGACAGCCGGAAGCTGGTGCGAGGATCAGGATTTCTTCCGTTTTTCCGGTATTTACCGGAGTGTTTTTTTGTATACGGTTCCCAAGGCCCATATTCGGGATATCAGGGTTAAGACGCTGTTAGATGACAATTACGAAAATGCGGATTTGGAAGTTACTCTGAAAGGGGAGGGAAAAGGAACGGTTTCCCTGACCTTAAAAGACGGCGGGGGAACGGCTGCGTCACAGACTGCGGAATTGAAAGAGGACGTTACAGTGACAATTCCGGTGGAACGGCCGGCTCTCTGGAGCGCGGAAGAGCCGAATCTCTATGAATTGCTGTTGGAAGTGCGGGATGAAACGGGGGAGATCCTGGAAGTGATCTCTCAGGCGGTGGGCTTTCGGCGGTTTGAAATGATTGATCATTTGATGTGCATCAATGGAAAGCGGATTGTATTCAAAGGGGTCAACCGCCACGAATTCAGTTCCAAAACGGGACGTGCTGTGTCAGATGAAGAGATCATCCAGGATATTATGACAATGAAGCGGAATAATATCAATGCTGTCCGTACCTGCCATTACCCGGATGATTCCAGAATTTACGCGCTGTGCGATAAATACGGCCTGTATATGATTGCGGAGAATAATTTAGAGAGCCACGGTACCTGGGACCCGATTATCCGGGGAAAAGCGGGCATGGAGGCGGCCGTTCCTGGGGATCGCCCGGACTGGCAGCCGATGATGCTGGATCGGGTGAATTCCTGCTATCAGAGGGATAAGAACCATCCTGCCATTGTGATCTGGTCCTGCGGCAATGAATCTTTCGGCGGCTCAGTTATCTATGAAATGTCCCAGCTCTTCCGGAAGCTGGATGATACCAGACTGGTGCATTACGAGGGAGTGTTCCATGACAGGCGCTTCAACGATACCAGCGATATGGAAAGCCAGATGTACCCGTCGGTGGAGAGCATTCAGGAATTTCTGGCAAAGGACAGGAGCAAGCCCTTTATCTGCTGTGAATATACCCATGCCATGGGCAATTCCTGCGGAGCGATGCATAAGTATACCGATCTGAGCGACACAGAGCCTTTGTATCAGGGCGGATTTATCTGGGATTACATCGACCAGTCCATTGAGAAAAAAGATCGGTACGGAAAGAAATTCCAGGCCTACGGCGGAGATTTCGGGGAACGTCCCTGTGATTATAATTTCAGCGGAAACGGCATCGTATACGGTGGAGAACGGGACGAGTCCCCCAAGATGCAGGAAGTGAAATTCAATTATCAGAATATCACTGCTGAAGTTTCTGAACAGAAAGTGCTGGTGAAAAATAAGAACTTATTTATCAATACGGATCGGTTCGACTGTGTCGTGCTTCTGGAGAGAGAAGGAAAAGTATTGAAACAGTCCGGGCTTCTCACCAATGTGGAACCTTTAAGCGAAGCGTCTTATGACCTTCCGGTGGAGATTCCCAAGAAGCCGGGAGAGTATGCGGTGACAGTGTCTTTCCGCTTAAAAGAAGCAGAAGACTGGGCGCCTGCGGGACATGAAGTGGCCTTCGGCCAGGGTGTATTCCAAAGGCCGGAGAAGGAAACCCAGAACCAGAGAATACCAGAGGAAATCACAGTAATTAAAGGCAAATTAAATATCGGCGTCCGAGGGCAGAACTTTGAATGCATGTTCAGCGAATTAAAGAGCGGGCTGGTGTCCTACCGTTACGGCGGCAGGGAAATGATTGAACAGATCCCAATGCCCAACTTCTGGCGCGCGCCGATAGACAACGATTATGGAAATCATATGCCCCAGCGTTACGGCCAATGGAAGCTTGCCAGCCTGTATTTTGAACCGGACGAAGAGGCAAAGGAGAATCCGGCGCTGGAGGAAAAAGAGCACAGCGCAGTGATCACCTATTACTATACCATGGCCACAAATCCTGTCAGCAAATGCAGCCTTTCCTATGAAGTATTCGGAGACGGAACCATTACAGTTTCCCTTTCCTATGATCCAGTGAAAGAACTGGGGGATATGCCGGAATTCGGCGTGCTGTTTAAGTTTAACGCCGACTATGAAAACGTGGAATGGTACGGCAACGGCCCGGCGGAAACTTACGCTGACCGCAGGCGCGGCGCCAAATTGGGAGTATACAGGAATAAAGTCAGCGATAACCTCGCGAAATATCTGGTGCCCCAGGAGTGCGGCAATAAAACAGAAGTGCGCTGGGCAAAAATTACCGATCAACAGGGGAAAGGCATGATTTTTACCGGAGACTGCATGAATTTCTCCGCATTGCCCTACACTCCCCATGAGCTGGAAGCTGCCGCCCATCCCTACGAGCTGCCTCAAGTTCACTACACTGTAGTCCGCGTTTCCTCCCATCAGATGGGCATAGGCGGAGACGACAGCTGGGGAGCCAAAGTACACCCGGAATATTTAACAGATGTGAGCAGCCCTATGAAGTTCACCTTTTGTTTTAGAGGGTTAGTTTAGGAGGAGAATAAATGGATAAATTTATTGTAAACATCATCCACCGTCCGGAAATGGTTCCGGAATACGCCGAAAAAGTAACCGGCCACGGCAAGGCGGAGGATATCGGAAGAAAAGCGTTATTGACAGAATCTCTGGATATTTTCAAAACCCAGCAGCGCCTGGCCCATGAAAACGGCTTAAAAACAACCATCCAGATGACCTACGCAAGTTTATTTAATGAAGAGGCAGTGGCTCTTGCCAAAGCAGATCATGAGAAATACGGAGATGAAATCGCCCTTTCCCTGCTGGGCCTGCCCTGCAAGGAATTCCGTGAGAAATACAAAACCAAGGATTTTTGTATCTGGATGTTTTCCATGGAGGATAAGAAATCAATTGTAGATGATATTTTTGCAAAATTCCATGATATTTTCGGCTTTTATCCGGAGTCTACCGGATCTTATTATCTGGATGCGGATTTAATCAATTATATTAAGGAAACCTATCCTTCCGTAAAATGCGCGGTGGCGACCTGCTGGGAGGAAGGCCCCAAGGCGTACCATACCTGCAATAATTCCTGGTATACCTTGTTTGACGGAGGTCCCTGGGCGCCCTGGATTCCTTCGAAGCAGAACACCCACGCGCCGGCGGCCAACGAGGCGGAGGACAGCGGAATTGTGGCGATTCCCCATTTATCCAGAGATTTGATTGCCTGCTATGACGGAAACGGTTCCAACTTTGGAACCCATCCTCAGAATGTGCTGCGGGGCATGATTTACGACAGTCAGACCTGGGAATATCCCTATATGTATAATCTGATTGATCAGTATCGTTCTCTGGAAAAATATAACAATGGGTACGCTTATAACATGATGTTTGTAGGTCCTGCCTGGATGAACAAAATGGGCCGCTGGGAAGCGCCCTATGAATTGCTGGAGAAGTCCTATTCCGACGGCTGCGCCTATTACGGCAAGCTGAAAAAAGAAGGCAAGCTGGTTGATATGACCATGGCAGAGTTTGCGGACCATTATCGGAAGAAAAAGAGTTATACCGAGCCGGAATGCGCATTGTGGAGAGATATTTTATATGGCTCAGACAAACAGCTGTTTTGGTACTGCGATCCTTACATGAGAGCCTGTGTCAATATGGATCAGGGCGGAGCCATTGTGGATCTGCGCCCCTATGCGGCAAAGCTGGAGTGGCCTGTGGGAATCGGCACCAAGCACGTGCAGGACGCTTCCTATCCCTTTTTAATTCAGGAAAAATACCGGGCCGGCTACTTTACCCATTACGCAGGGGAAGGAACCGTAAGAAGCGCCAAGCTTTCCTATCAGGGAGAAGAAGTGGATCTTTGTCTGTGCCGTACCAAAGCACATTTTTCCCAGGAAGGGAATACCAGGATTCTGACGCTGGATCCGGTGGAAATTGAATTCTATGATTTGACAATGAAGCTGCAGACCAGGATTTATTTTGAAGAAGGCAGCTCTGAAATTAAAATAGAACGCGCGATTCTGGAAATGAGCAATCCAGAAGCGCAGGTGGAATTAAACGAATATATGGTGGCCTGCTATGGAACCACTGAATATCCGGAAGACATGACAGGCATTATCCTGAAATGCGAAGGCCCGCAGGAGAAATCTATTTCCTACGAATACAAATGCAGGGAAGAGCAGCTTGCAGGCGCAGAGGCAGTCAGCGCAGTGATTGGAGCCATCGAGACGAAAGTTTCCATGAGGCCCTCTGATCCGGAAGCGGTGGGATATGTGAAAGAGGGCTACGCCTTCTCCCCCATGTTCACCTTAGGCTACACGAAAACAGTATCAGATAAGGAGGTATTCGCGACATGGCTCAAGCTGGAAAAGGCAAATTAAATTACAGGTGCCCTTCCTGTTTTATGCGGGATCTGGACATTGATATGTTCTATGATAAAGACAAGGATGAATATTACTGCATCCGCTGCCAGTACACCGGAAATGAAAAAGATGTGCTGGAAAAAAACGAAATGGTGCGGTTCCGCTACCGGGCCATGGCAGAGCGTATCACGAAGTTTGATTTTGATTAAGAGGGAATCCATATGGGAAGTATTTCAGACAAAAAGTTTATTAAGGGCATGGACATTTCTTCCCTGCCGGAACTGGAAAGGCTGGGAGCAGTTTTTTATGACAGAGACGGGGATGAAAGAAATCTGCTTTCCGTTTTGCGGGAATATGGAACCAATGCCGTGCGCATCCGTCTCTGGAACAATCCCTATTCCGCCGAAGGAGAGCCCTACGGGGCAGGAACCAATGATCTGGACACTGCCATGGAACTGGCAAAGCGGGTGCGGGAACAGGGCATGGACATTCTGTTAAATCTGCATTACAGCGACTTTTGGGCGGATCCGGGCAAACAGATCAAGCCCAAAGCCTGGTCGGATTTTACAGGCAAACGGCTGGAATCAGCAGTGTATGACTATACGGTTGCCGTCCTGCGGGAATTTCAGCGGGAAGGGATCTTTCCGGATCTGATCCAGGTGGGCAATGAGCTGTCCAACGGGCTTCTGTGGCCGGACGGAAAGCGGCCCAATTATGAAACCATCGCGCTGCTGGTCAATGCCGGAATCCATGGAGCGCGGGACATTGATCCGGAGATTCCGATTATGATTCATCTGGATAACGGGGGAAACAATGAACTGTACCGGGAATGGTTTGACAATTATTTTGCCAATGACGGAGAAGATTTTGATCTCATCGGCTTGTCCTACTATCCGTTCTGGCACGGAACCTTGGCGGATCTGGAGTACAATATGCACGATCTTGCCCTGCGCTACGGCAAAGAACTGGTGGTGGCGGAAGTTTCCATGGGCTATACCATGGAAGATTACGGGTCTTATGAAAAACTGGAGCCTTCCAGGCGCAAAGGAATGGCCACCAAACCGGAGCTTGCGGCCAGAATCGAGTACCCCATGACAAGACAGGGGCAGTCAGACTTTATGCTGGACTTCATGAAGCGGGTATCCAAAACGCCAAAGGGATTAGGCAAAGGATTTTTCTACTGGGAGCCGGCTTGGATTCCGGTGCCGGGAAGCGGCTGGGCCACCGAAGCTTCTCTGAAATACATGAAAGATCCAGGCCCCTGCGGCAACGAGTGGGCAAACCAGGCCTTGTTTGATTATGAGGGCAGGCCCCTGCCTGCCCTGGATAATATTAAGAATTTCTGATTTGTTGGCAAATCAAAATCATTTGGCTCATGGGTACATTACAACGATTGCCTCATATTGGGATACGAAGGTCAAGGCAGAATGGCCCTTTGCCACACAAACTGGGCAACGTTCCGGCAAACTAACTGCTAACTGCGACTAAGGAAGTCAGGAAAGCCTTCCTTCCTAAGTCTCCATAAGCAGTGGATTTTGCCTTCACTAAGGACGCCCATGAATCGTTTGCTTAGCCAAAGGGCCATTCTGCCTTTCCTGTGCATCGAAATATAGATTGTTCGCACTAGAGCGGGAATGAATTTTAAGACACGCTCTATTGCTTCATATTGGAAAAGAGGCTGTTTTTCTACCAATAGCCTCTTTTTTTTTATAAAAATTAATGATAGAATAAAACCTAGCTGCCATTTTAAAAGTACCCCAAACAACGATAAAACCCCAGTTGCGATTTTAAAAAGTACCCCAAACAACGATAAAACCCTAATTGCGAATTTTAAAATAGTCCTAACAATTTTTAAAGCGTTTTTATTAAATTTCGATACACAGGAACTAGCGGACTGCCCTTTGGCTAAGCAAACGATTTATGGGCGTACTTAGTGGAGGCGAAATCCACTGCTTACAAAGACTTAGGAAGGAAGGCTTTCCTGACTTCCTTAGTCGCAGTTAGCAGTTAGTTCGCCGGAACGCTGCCCAGTTTGTGTGCCAAAGGGCAGTCCGCTAGTTCCGTCCGTATCCCAATATATAAAATTACTCTTACCTCAGTAAAGTCCAGCTAAGAAATGTCAATAGGTAAAATGAAAAATGTTAAAAAAGTTTTT
>CAJUBP010000040.1:0-5306 GCA_910584585.1 uncultured Lachnospiraceae bacterium
TCAAGGTTGTCTGTTATCTCTCTTGCGCGACAACTTCTATATCTTATCACAGTCTTTCGCGTTTGTCAATAACTTTTTTATATTTTTTGTAACTTTTTGTCTTTAAAACGCTTGGCGCTTTTGACAACGATTTACAATTTTGAAGTGTTGCGCTCAGCAACGAATCCTATATTACCACGTTTATCCAATTGTGTCAACAATAATTTTAAATTTTTTTGAATTTATTTTCTGCAGTCCCTAAACATCCATTGGCATTCTTCACTTAATCTGCCCGATGGCCTCCCGAATGTTTCCCACTCCTACAATTCTAACGCCCTTGGCGTCTGTCAGGCCGGGAACGGAAACTTTCGGCAGAATGCAGGTTTCGAACCCGAGCTTCCTGGCTTCTGTGACCCGCTGCTGAGCCATGCTGACTGCCCGAACTTCCCCGCTTAATCCCACTTCTCCGAAACAGATTGTCTTCTCATCCACTGCAATATCCCGGAAACTGGAAGCCAGAGCCATAACAATTCCTAAGTCGATGGCCGGCTCATTCATTCGGATCCCGCCTGCGATATTTACATAAGCATCGCAGGCGGACAGGGATAAGCCTGCCCGCTTTTCCAATACCGCCATCAAAAGATTGACACGGTTTAAATCTGTCCCTGCTGCCGTTCTTCTGGGTATCCCGAAATTACTATGGCAGACCAACGCCTGAATCTCTGCCAATATGGGCCGGGTGCCTTCCATGGAGCAGGCCACCACAGAGCCGGAAGCCCCCTCGGGCTTTCCGTTCAGCATAAACTCCGAAGGATTCATTACCTCCGCAAGCCCCTCTTCCCGCATTTCAAAGACGCCGATTTCATTGGTGGAGCCGAAGCGGTTTTTCACGCCCCTAAGCACCCGGTAAGACGCATGGCGATCTCCTTCAAAATAAAGCACCGTGTCTACCATATGCTCCAATACTCTGGGGCCCGCCACCACTCCTTCTTTGGTCACATGGCCTACAATAAAAATCGTAGTTCCCGTTCCCTTTGCAATCTTAAGAAGACGGCCGGTGGTTTCCCGAACCTGGGAAACGCTTCCCGGCGCGCTCCCCACCTCATCGCTGTATATCGTCTGAATGGAATCAATAATAACAACCTGGGGCTTCTGCCGTTCCACCACTTGTTCAATCCGTTCCATTCCTGTTTCGCAGAATAATTGCAGCTGATCAGAGAAATGTCCAATCCTCTGAGCCCGCATTTTAATTTGCTGCAGAGATTCCTCTCCGGAAATATACAATACTTCCATGGTTTCTGCCAGATTCCGGCACACCTGCAGCAGCAGCGTGGATTTGCCGATTCCGGGATCTCCTCCTACCAGCACCAGCGAACCGGGAACTATCCCGCCTCCCAATACTCGATCCAATTCTGCAAATCCTGTCTCCATGCGCGCTTTGGACTGCATATCAATCTCAGAAATCCTGGAGGGTTTCAATTCCTCATTTCCGCCGGAAACAGGCTTTATCTTTCCTGCCGCTGCCTTATCTACGGCTTCCTCCACAAAGGTATTCCACTCCCGGCAGCCCGGGCACTGGCCCATCCATTTGGAAGATTCATATCCGCAGGACTGGCAGAAATATACTGTAACTTTCTTCCCTTTTGCCATAAATATTCTATCTGCCGCCCTAAGCTTTTGTAATCTGAACAGACACCGGAGCATCTTCATTCAGCTCTACGCTGAGGCTTAACTTTCCGCCCAGGTTCGTCTTCATATTGCCTACGTTCACTCCACCTACTGTTACCTGATACTCTGCCTGTTCTTCCAGTTCCAGGGTAATCTGCGCGTCTTCCGGCCCTTCCACCTGAAACTCAATGCCGCTGTCTGTCACATGAAGTCCGCTTACGGCCGTCCCCGGCACTGATTCATACACAAACATCCCATTCCGCTCCAGCTTGGTAATCTCCTTAAAGGTCTTTACCTTATATAAATCACCGCCGAATTCATAATTGTCCAATTTGGACTTAGCTGCCAGCTTGTAATTCCCAAAACTTAAAGTCTCATTGTTCTCTGTACGAATCAATTCTTCTACTACAGCCATTCTTTTATCCTCCTGTTGAACTCTCGTTCCGTATTCTCAGTCATTGAAACTCTGCTGTTTCTTTCCAGTATTAATTATATAATAAATCCTGCTGTTTTGCCAGCAAATTTTCTGTTTATTTCTCTTTTTTTACGGTAAAGACAATCTCTTTTTTATGCATGCCTGCTTCCACAGAATCCCCCTGCTTGATGCGGCCGGAAAGAATTTCCTCTGCCAGTCCGTCTTCAATTTTATTCTGAATCATCCTGCGCAGGGGCCGGGCGCCGTATTTGGGTTCATATGCCGTGTCCACAATATATCCTTTTACCGTTCCCGTCACGCGAAGTTCGATTCCCATCTGTTTTTTGCAGCGGTCCGCCAGTGTTTTTATCATCAGGGTCACTATCTTTTTCATGTCTTCTTTCGTCAGGGCATGGAAAACAATAGTCTCATCAATCCGGTTTAGAAATTCCGGTTTGAAGATTCTTCTTACTTCCTCCATTACACTGTCTTTCATCCGATCGTAATTATGCTTCGCGTCTTCCACGGAAGCAAAGCCCAGCGCTTTGGGTTCAATGATGGACTGGGCGCCTGCGTTGGAGGTCATGATAATAATCGTATTTTTAAAATCTATTTTTCTGCCCTGGGCGTCTGTAATATGCCCATCGTCCAATACTTGCAGCAAAATATTAAATACATCCGGGTGCGCCTTCTCAATCTCGTCAAACAAGATCACAGAGTAGGGGTTCCTCCTTACTTTTTCGCTTAACTGTCCTCCCTCGTCATATCCTACGTAGCCGGGAGGAGATCCAATCATTTTAGAAACGCTGTGTTTTTCCATGTATTCAGACATATCCACCCGTATCATGGAATCTTCCGTGCCGAATACGGCCTCTGCCAGAGCCTTGGATATCTCTGTTTTTCCTACTCCGGTGGGTCCTAAAAACAGGAAAGATCCAATGGGGCGGTTGGGATCTTTTAATCCCACTCTGCCTCGCCGGACAGCCTTTGCCACTGCCGCCACTGCTTCTTCCTGTCCAATGACCCGTTTGTGAAGGACAGACTCCAGCTTCCGCAGCCTGGCAGATTCTTCTTCCGCCAGTTTCTTGACTGGAATCTTTGTCCACTGAGCCACTACTTCGGCAATTTCATTTTCTCCGACTTCCGCTTTCTTCCGTTTCATGGACTTTCTGGCTTTTTTCTGAATCTTGTCATATTCTTCCTGCAGAGCTTCTTTTTCTTTCCGAAGCTCCGAAGCTGTTTTGATTTCCATCTTCTGGATGGCTTCTTCCATCTCATCCGTCACACGGTTGATCTCAATTCGGATATCCTGCAGATTCGTGGAAGTTTTCACTCCCTCTAAACGCACTTTTGCCGCTGCCTCATCCATCAGATCAATGGCCTTATCCGGCAGAAAACGATCGGAAACATAGCGGTCAGAAAGCCTTGCCGCCGCCTCTAATCCCTCATCCGTAATCACAACCTGATGATGTTTCTCGTAAAATCGGCGCAGGCCCTTTAAAATCTCCACCGTGTCCTCCACCGTGGGTTCCTCCACCATAACCGGCTGAAACCTCCGCTCCAGCGCAGCGTCTCTTTCAATGTATTTCCGGTACTCTTCTACCGTTGTGGCTCCGATCATCTGAATCTCGCCCCTGGCAAGATAAGGTTTCAGAATATTAGAAGCGTCCATTGCCCCCTCTGCGCCGCCTGCTCCGATCATCGTGTGAAGCTCATCCATAAACAATAAAATATTCCCGGCTCCAATCACTTCCCGGATCACTTTCTTAATGCGTTCTTCAAATTCTCCCCGGTACTTGGAACCAGCAATCATACTGGAAAGATCCAGCGTAATCACCCGTTTTCCTGCTACGGATTCCGGAACCAGCCCTAAAGATATCTGCTGGGCAAGCCCTTCCGCAATTGCAGTTTTCCCCACTCCCGGCTCTCCAATCAGACAGGGATTGTTCTTTCCCCGCCTGCTTAAAATCTGAATCACACGGCGGATTTCTTCTTCCCGGCCAATCACCGGATCCAGTCTTCCCTCCAGGGAAAGCTTTGTCAAATCTCTGGAATACTGATCCAGCACCGGCGTCGCTTCCAGATTCCGCTTTCTTCCTCTGGCTGATTTCAGCTCTTCCCTGGAATAACTGCCTTCCTCCCCCATGGCCACCAGCAGATCGATATACAATTTCTGCAGATTTACGCTCATGGTATTTAAGAGACGCACAGCGGCGGATTCATTCTCTTTCATAATCGCCAGCAAAAGATGCTCGGTTCCGATTTCCTCACTGCTGAAATGCTCCGCTTCTTTTTCCGCCGCTTCCAGAACTCTCTGGGTCCTTGGGGAATATCCGTCCGCGTCCAGCAGAACCGTTCCTTCTCCCGGGGAAATCAATTCCTCAATCAATTCCAAAAGCTTCTTTTCTTCCAGATGATTTTCTGTCAGAACTCTGGCTGCCACTCCGCTTCTCTCCTGCAGCAAGCCTGCCAGAATATGCTCTGTGCCTACGTAATTGTGCTGAAGCTTTCTGGATAGCCTGGCTGCCAGCTCCAGAACTTTCCCCGCCTGGGGCGTATACTTTTTATGCATTAGTTCCTCCTGTTACGATCCATATTCATCAAATATTTCATCTATCAACTGATGTATTTCTTCTCTGGAAATATTTTTGCAGACTGCTTTCGCCAGTATCACCTGAAATGCCTCCCGCATCTCCGCGACAGCCTGACTCTTATCCTCTTCCAGAAAAATCACAGCTCCGTTTCTGCGGTCCAGACGGATAAACCCTTCCTGCCGCAATACATGATATGCTTTATTCACGGTGTGCATGTTAATTCCGATACTTTCCGCAAGCTGGCGCACCGAAGGAAGGGATTCCCCCTCCCGGTACTGATTGGTGGCAATTCCCAGCACAATCTGATTGCGCAGCTGCATGTAAATTGCCTCATCGCTGTTAAAATCAATTTCTATATACATATGTCACCTGTAATCCTGATTCCTACAAATCTTCCAGATCGATCACTTCAAAATCATCTTTTATTTCCGGCGCTTTCTGGGACGGGGACGCGGCAGGCTTTCTGGATGTCCCGTGGGGCGCTGGAGCCGCCGGTTTTTTGCGCATAGCCGGAATAGAAGATGCATCTGGTGATTTCGCCATTGACGGCGAGGCCGGGGTTTTCGGAAGCGGCGCTTTCTGGGACGGCGCCTGCGCTTTCGGAAGCGGCGCTTTCTGGGACGGCGCCTGCGCTTTCGGAAGGGACGACG
>CAJUBP010000040.1:5406-47929 GCA_910584585.1 uncultured Lachnospiraceae bacterium
CATGGGGCGCCGTTGATGATTCCGGCATTCTGGACGGCGCCTGCGCTTTCGGAAGGGACGACGCATGGGGCGCCGTTGATGATTCCGGCATTCTGGACGGCGCCTGCGCTTTCGGAAGCGGCGTCGAATAAGGCGCTGCCGATGATTCCGGCATTTTGGACGGCGCCTGCGCTTTCGGGGGCTTTAGCATCTCTGGCATCTTAGGCAGATCCGGTATCTTTGGCATCACCGGCGCCTCTGGCATCGGCCTAGTCTCCTGGCTCACCTTTGTTCTTTTCTTAGGTTTCGGCTCATCCTCCAGCAAATCGTCCTCATCATCGTCATAATCTCCCTGCCTCCCCCGCAGAATCAGGTTGACAATCACCACAAGCAGCACGGCAATGAGGAATACCATAATCGCCGTTGTCTTTCTGGAACTGGATTTCTTCTCATTTAACTGTTCTTCCAGATCTTTGTACGCGCTCTGCAGGCTCTGAAGCTCTGCGCTGCTGTCCATGGATTCTCCCTCCTGGGGAGTTTCCTGCACAGACGCGGCCGGAATATACCGCTGGAAAAATCCTTCCGCAGCGTCATACTGATACCAGCCCATATTGCCAAAACTGCTGATTGCGTATACCAGAGAAAATTCTGCTGCCGGCGGGTTTGCCGCTTCTCCTTCCGCTGCCGGTGCTGCTTCTCCTTTTACAAATACCGGAACATTTTCAAATCCTTCCACAGAAGCCGTTGTGGGGGTATATTCTGCGGAAAGCCCCGTCTCTGCCGGAGGATCTAGCAAAATTACATATTTTTCTCCGATTGCTGCTTTCCGAAACTGGTAAATGCTTCCGCTGGCTTCGTCAAAAACCGCAAGGGTATTTTTCACTTCAGTACTGGGCGTGGTAAGATAAACCAGCTTCAACGCCCCTTTGTCAAACTGCAGTCCTTCTACTTGTTTTCCCTGGCAGGTCACTGTTGTTTTCGTGAAATCCTGGGGCACTGCGTCTTCCGGGATTGCCTCTGCCAAATCGAAAGGATGTCCGTTAATGGTGATTCCCTGGGGATTTTCCTGGGAGGTTGTCTCATCCTGGGTTTCCTGGGGCGTCTCCGGGGTTTCTGCGCCTTCTCCGCCTCTGGTTACCACAATCTTATAAGTGGCAGCGCTTCCATTCTCTGCCTTTACTACAATGCTGATGGTATTCTGCCCCGGCTGCAGATTATCCGCTCCGGTAATGGATTCCACCTTTGCTTTTTCATTGGAAGGCGTGGCATTCACTGTTACGCTTGTAACGTCCTCCGCTACAGAAGCCGTGTAATTGGTTTCGGAATACTGGAAGGATGGAGACAGAGTTCCCGGAGAAATGGACAGGGACGCAAGACTGTTGTCTTCTGATTTATTTGCGTTATCTCCTTCGATACTAGTATCTCCATTATCAGCAGCATTATTTCCGGCGCCGGTTCCTTCATTTATCGTAATCTTGGTGCCGCCCGCAGTGAGTTCCCCGTATTCTGCCGTTCCGTCACTGACGCTTACGCCGTTGGAACCGCTGACAGTCACAGAGGCAATTCCCGCTGCCGTTGCTTTCAGCGTAATGGAAACGTTATTTCCGCTCACTCCCACATAGCCTTCACTGCCGCCGGTATAATCCGCCTCACTGCAGCTTACGAATGAGAATTTCCCGCTGTCGTAATTAAATCCCATTTTGGCAATGGCTGCTTCCCCGTTGGGGCCTGACGCCCAGGCAGTTACAGTCACGGTATCGCCCACGCCTACCGTGGAAGAAGATACTGAAATGGTCACTGTCCCGCTTGCATGGGCCGTCATTGGCGCAAACAGGCCAAACAACAGCAGGAATGATAGCAAAATGCCTGTAATCCGTTTTGTTCTTTTCATATTCCACACCTTTCTTCTGTTCAAAAATCTGTCATGGTTCCTTCTATTATTTTAATCTTTCTTGCTTCTTATGGCATACTGCCCCATGATTAAATACCATTATAATTTTCCTGATCCCATGTTGTCAAGAGTTATGAAAATAAATGCAGAAGAAACGTAACCGTTCAGCCCAGGACTTTGCGCTTGCTGCAAAGTCCGTGAGAATGTGTAATAGTTGAGAAAAATCCGACCTCGAAGGCAAACTGGAATACCGGTATTGCTGTACCTGCAAATCAAATTATAAGGAACACGCTCTAAACTGCTATTTCAGCAAAATCTGATTAGGGGCTGTGTAGTAGCTGTACACAATTTTTCCCATATCCAGAATCATGTCTTCCTTTTCCTTAGAACTGAATTCAGACTCTCCGTTCATCAGCCAATACGGAGCGTCAAAAAAAGCTGCTTTTGGATCTACTTTTTCATAAAATTCCCTGCCCAGCCCCTGAAACCCGTGATGAGCCATCTGAACATAATCAGACTTTAATTCATCCCCATACTCTTCCACCAGATATTTGGTCATGCGTTTTCTTGTTTTATCTGATTTGCCCCCTGCGCTTCCCACATCTGCGCAGAATAACATAGATTCTTCTTTCCCTTTCACGCGAAATAGCAGCGAACCGTCATTCATCAAGTCGTTGGACAGTTTATCAATGGTATCATCATATGCGCTCAAAACTTCCAGCTCCAATCCCAGCACATATTTTCTGTCACCTTTGTGCAGATATTCCAAGCCTTGGATATCCAGGGAACGAAACCTCTCTAAATCACTGTAATCTTCCCAGGAGGCATTTTTCTGCAGAGTTTCCATGTCAGGCAGTTCTATCGTGTAGACATGATGAATCTGAATCCCCTGAAGATTTTCATAAATATTCAAAAACGACGTCATATGATCCGGATGAGGATGAGTCAGAATCCATGCTTCCACGTGATTGCCATACTGGGCGATGATCTCCCGAAGCTTCTCTTCTTCGTAAGACTGTCCGCCGTCCACAATCACAAGGCCGGTGTCTGTGGTAATCGTATAACACATTTCCTGCTGCTGCATGACATCGCCAAACTGGGTAATTTTCCATCCTTCTTTATGAGGCTTCAGATCCGGGATATAGCCGCTGACCTGGCTGTATCCCGAGGCAGACGATTTCTGCCATTCTTTCTGCATATTTTCCTGTATAGATTCAAACTGACGGACTGCCTCATAGAGACGGTTGGTCTTGGAATTTACTTTCCAGATTCCTCCGATTGCCGCCGCCATAAATATTGCCGCTGCTGCGATACCTGCTTCTGTGATTACCGTTTTTCTTTTCATCTTGAGAACCTCCTTATGCACTTTATTATGATACTGCAAAAAAAAGAGGCTTCCCAGACCTTGGGAGTAAAATTAAAGGTATCTTAAGTTTTTCATGAAAAAATCCTTATAAAAAAGACGCCCCGGACTGCATTCCGGGGGAGGGAGGGTTGTGCTTATTGTAAAGTACCCAGTTGATACATAATATTTTAAAAATTTTGCCGTTGTAGGCTGCAATGCCGCATAACAGCAGATATTCCAGCAGGCAGCCCGCGATTTACTTGGAAGTAATACGCCCCACATTTTTGATTAGAATCGAAATACTCCCATCCGGATTGGTAATAAATTCAATATGTTCCCCATCCTGATACTGTTCCATCGGAATCTTAATTTCCACTCCGGTATCGGTAGTCAGATGCTGCTTTTCAAACTTTCTGGCAGTGCTTTCTGACTGTGGCTCGATTCTGAGATCCGTTCCCATTTTGTACTTTTCCAGCTTTTCCTGCACTTCTTCCTTGTATTCTTCTTTCTCCTTAAAAACCTGGTCCAGCACAAAGGGCACTGAAACCGCCCCTGTTTCCGCCAACTGGTTGTGAATAATCTGCTTAGTTTCCATCTGCGCCTCGAACTGCTCCCCGTCGTTACAATACTTCTTCTGTACCGTGTCAATGGCCCGGGTGACGATGGAAAGCTGAGATTTTGGAGACAAAGCTCCGCTGCATTTTAAAAATAATTTGGAAAAATAATTGGTCTTTGTTCCGTTGACTTCGTATTTCTTCTCCGTCAAAGAAACGGTAAAATCCGACAGGCCGATGATGGCGGCCTCGGAAAGCTTCTGAGTTTCTGTGGGAAGAATCGCCCGAAACTTGATAATTTCATTGGTATTCCCAAATGCATCGGACTGGGTCTGATGGGTGTAGGAAGTCCTGTAATCCATTTTCAGCAGCGCAAGGTATTTTCCTGCTTCCGTCTCAAATAAAGCCGCGACAAAATCGGCCGGGGGAATTTCAATATTCTGATTCATAATTTCATACAGCCGCGCTGCCAGGTTCCGGCTGGTCTCTATAAAGGCCCCTTCTTCCAGTCCCGATTCCGCGAAAGCAGAGATCTGCTGATAGGCCTCTGATTCCTCTTTATGGAATTCACAGGTTTTCTTCTCATCTGTGGTTTCGATTCTGTAAATATGTTCCCGCAAAAAATCTCCAAAATCGGAGCCGTAATCCAACAGCGCGTCGGAAAGCACCGGCATTCCCACTGTGGAATCCAAAATATGCACGATAACCTTCCGAAGCCTGATTTCTCCTTTTTCCATTTTACTCTATCTCCAATTCCACCGGACAATGATCGGAACCAAAGATCTGCGTGTGGATTTTCGCGTCTTTCAGCCTGTCCTCCAAATCCTCTGACACTACAAAATAGTCAATCCGCCATCCCGCGTTTTTCTCCCGGGCCTTAAACCGGTAAGACCACCAGGAATATACCTGCTCCAAATCCGGATAAAAATGCCGGAACGTATCAAGATAGCCATGGCTTAAAAGATCCGAGAACTTCTCCCTTTCCTCGTCGGTAAATCCGGCGTTTTTCCGATTTGTTTTGGGATTCTTCAAATCAATCTCCTGATGGGCCACATTGAGATCCCCGCAGTAAATGACGGATTTCTTCTCCTTCAGCCCGTCTAAATACGCAAGCATTGCCAGTTCCCATTCCATACGGTAGGGAAGCCTTGCCAGTTCATTCTGGGAATTGGGGGTATAGCAGGTCACAAGGTAGAAATCCTCATATTCCAGCGTAATGACCCGCCCTTCTGTGTCATGTTCTTCTATCCCTATTCCGTAAGAAACTGACAGGGGCTTGTGTTTTGTAAAAATTGCCGTGCCGGAATAACCTTTCTTCCTGGCATAATTCCAGTATTTTTCATACTCTCCCGGCAAATCCAGGGAAATCTGGCCCTCCTGCAGCTTCGTTTCCTGAATGCAGAAGAAGTCCGCGTTGATTTCATTAAAAAAGTCCAGAAAGCCTTTCTGAACACAGGCCCGCAGGCCGTTTACGTTCCATGAGATAAACTTCATAAGTGATCTGCTCCTTTTCGTTAACCGTTCTGTAAAAGTATTCTGATTATAACATGTTTCCCTGGATTTTGCAAAAGCAGCCGAATGCGAACTTTTTACATTTTGAAACGGACGTTACTGTTCACACGGCACTGCCATCCACGGACAAATCCGCTGTGAATGGCAGCGCTTTCTTTCCCGGCGGATATCATGGTTCTTCATACTGAATAATTTCTTCTGTATATTTCCGCTCCATGTTATGTCTGGCTTTTCTGTGCTCCACCGACTCGAAAATGATGGAAAAATCATAGTCCTCCGGATACAGTTCTGACGCCGCCACATGGAGTTTCACCCGTTTGTGGTTAATCCAGATTTTTTTATCGGGCATCTGCACCCGCAGCACTCCTTTTTCATTGGCCGGCGCACAGACAATTCCGATTTTTTTATCGGGATAAACCATTACGCTGTCCCCCGTCTGATATTTGGGAATGAAATTTGCCTCATGCTTTTTCTTTTCTTTGATAATCTTATTTCCAGTCTTTTTCTTGCTCCGGGATTCCTGAACAGGATGTTCCCCATAAACCGGCACTACCAAGCCCTCTTTCTCGTCCTGGTATCCATAGACGATTTCTTCTTCATAAGCCGCATGAACCGCATCTTTACGAATTTCCTCTTTCCCAGTCTGGTATTCATGGACTGCCCCTTCTCCGTAGGCTGCGCAGATTGCAGTCTTAAGGATTTCTTCCGGCATTCCCAGCCTGCCTGCAATATAAAACGCGCAGCTTTCCCCGGCCTCTCCCAACACCATCTGATAAGTGGGCTGCAGCGTCTCTTTGTCAAAAGCCATTCTTGCATTTATGATTCCCGAGGCCTTTTTCGCATATTCTTTTACCTCTGGGTAATGGGTGGTAACCAGGAAATTTGCTTTGGATTTGCGCAGTTCCTCTAAGACTGCTACAGCAATCCCCATGCCTTCTGCCGGGTCTGTGCCGGAGCCTAATTCGTCCATAATGATAAAGCTGTCCTGATCTGCTTCCTTTAGGATTTCCAGCACATTTTGAATATGGGCGGAAAAAGTGGATAAGTTTTCCGCCAGATTCTGTCCGTCGCCGATGTCGCACAGATAGGATGCATTCATGCAGATATCGGCAGTTTCACAGGCAGGATGCAGTCCGCACTGGGCCATCAGGCAGTTCAGCATCACAGTCTTGATTGCCACTGTTTTGCCTCCTGTGTTGGGTCCGGTGATGACAATGCCCCGAACTTCCCCTCCCAGATCAAACTGCAGCGGCACATTGATCTCTGGATCCATCAGGGGATGTCTGGCGTTCTTTAAAACAATTCTGCGCTCCGTGTTAATTTCCGGTTCTGTCCCTCTCATATCCATGCTCAGCTTGCCTTTGGAAAAAATGAAATCCAGTTTTTCCATCATTCTGATATTTTCCTCCAGTTCCGGAGCCGCGTCTGCAACCATGGCAGTCAGTGTATATAAAATCCGGTATACCTCATTTTCTTCCTGGATGCTTAATACCTGAAGCTGCTCATAATATTTTCCAACGGAAGACGGCTCAATAAACAGGGTATTTCCGGTGGACGACTTATCAATCACACTGCCGGGTATTTTCAGCCGGCTCTCTCTTTTTACCGGGAGACATACTCTTCCATTGCGCAGGGTGCAGTAATGGTCCGCCATGCAGCTCTGGTTGGCCCGCATGATCTGTTCTGCTTTCTGCTTCATCTGCTCTTCGCATTTTGCCATCTGGCTGCGGATCTGGCGAAGTTCTCCGGAAGCATAGTCGTCCACAGACTCATTTCGGATCTGCCTGCTGATTTCCTCCCGCAGTTCCTCCATGGCATTCAGATTTTCCTCATAATAGGCCAGCGGATTTTGGGAAGATTTGCCTCTGTTCAGATAATCTTTCAGCCGACGGATCACTGCCAGGACTGTTTCCACCCGTTCAAGCTGCCAGGGCATCAGGCAGTCCCCTTTCTTAGAAACCGTTAAGATTTCTCTGAGTTCCTCTACGTTCTGCAGAGGCGGCGCGCCTGATTCTTCCATCATTTTCCTGCTGTTCGTGGTATCTCTGAGCTGTTTTCGCAGGCTGCTTTCCGATAAAATGAAGGCTGCCTTTCTTATATTTTCTTTGGCATAGTCTGTCACTGCAAGGCTCATCCACAATTCTTTGATCTTGTCAAATTCAATCTGGGTTTCAAAATTCATGGTTCTCTTTCCTTTCCTTGGTTACAATCCAAATTGCCTTACAAAAGGAACGCAAAAAAAGCACAGCCGTACAGCTATGCTTCCTATCTTCTATATCTGCCAAAAACACAGGAATGCCGCAGCATTCCCGTCAAAGATACACGGGCACATAATATGATTCAGCAATTGTAAGGCGAAATTACGGCAGCGCCACTCAAGAGCGTACTGAAATGTACACTCTACGCGAAAGAAGCAATCCTGCCGATGCATGATGACAATTTATTCTGCTGTTTTCTCCATTACAATTACACTTAACAAAAATGTCCCTCCCTTAATTTCAACTTTCGTCAATTATACATGGGATACTTGTTCCTGTCAAGAATAAAAAATGCTTCTCACTCAGGAAATTTTATGATATCCTGGTACTACAGCAAACGTTTCATATTGGAATACGGACGGAAAGGAACCAGAATATGAGAAGAAAAGACCGTGAAATTACACAGACAGACGATATTTTTTCCGTTATTGAAGGATGCAGCACTGTGCGCATTGCCATGGCAGAGGGCAATATGCCTTACGTAGTCGCCCTTAATTTCGGCTTTGACCGCCAGGGAGACACATTAATTTTGTATCTGCACAGCGCCGCCCAGGGCAGGAAAATAGATATTTTAAAAAAGAATCCCAACGTATATTTTCAAATGGACTGCAGCCAGGGGCCAACTCCCGGGATCCCCGGCAATCCCTGCAGCTGCAGTTGGAAATTCGACAGCGTAATGGGCAGCGGGCAGGCTGTTTTCCTCACAGAACCCGCTCAGAAGGAACATGCCCTGAACCGGATCCTGCAATGCGCCGGCAACGCGGAGGAAACTTTCGCATTTCCTGAAAAAATGCTGGAAAACACCTGCGTATGGCAGATTGTGTCGGAGGATTTTACTGGAAAACGCCACGAATAGTTCCCTCACCGCCGGAAAACATGTTTCACACACGCTTTTAGTACAGCAGTTCCAGCCCTCCAGTCACTTTCTTAAGGGCAGCTGCCGATCGTTTCAGCTGCTCCAGTTCTTCCTCGTCCAGAGATACAGGCACATGGGCTTCCACGCCGTTCATGCCCAGCACAGCCGGCATGCTGAGGGCAACGCCTTCCATTCCGTAATTGCCGTGCTGGATTGAGGATATGGGGAGAATGGACTTCTCGTCCCTCACAATGCATTCACAGATTCGTTTTACAGCCATGGCGATTCCGTAATAGGTGGCCTGCTTTTTGGAAATTATTTCATAGGCGCTGTCCTTTACCTTTTCCGCAATTTTGTCCATCGCTTCTTCATGGTTAAAATGCCCCCGCATTTCACAGAAATCATCCACCGGAATGCCGGATACATTGGCGCTGCTCCAGGCGGCAATCTCGCTGTCTCCGTGTTCGCCGATAATAAATGCGTGAACGCTTCGGCTGTCCACACGCAAATGCTCGCTGAGGGCATACTTGAGCCTTGCCGTATCCAATACTGTGCCGGAACCTAAGACTCTTTCCTCTGGAAAACCTCCAATCTTAACTGCCGCGTAAGTCAGGATATCCACTGGGTTTGACACCACCAGAAGAATTCCCTGAAAATCCCGTTTTGCAATTTCCGGTATAATGCTTTTGTAGACAGCTACATTTTTATGGACCAAATCAAGCCTGGTTTCCTCCGGCTTCTGATTTGCCCCTGCCGTTACAATAATAATGGCGGAATCTGCAATATCGTCATAAGTTCCGGCGTAAATTTTCATCTGTCCGGCAAAAGGAATTCCGTGGGCAATGTCCTTCGCCTCTCCGTCCGCTTTGTCAAAATTGGCGTCTAAAAGCACAAGTTCTGTAAAAAGCCTGCTCTGCATCAGGGTAAACGCTGTGGCAGAACCTACAAACCCGCAGCCGATTATGGCCGCCTTTTTTGCATTAATTTGTTTTTCCATAGTCATATTCATTCCTTTCGGGGAAATACAGCAATGAAAAGACAATCCTGTATTTCTTGACAGTTCCTAAACATCGCAGGATAGAAGCTGTTTTTTCACAGTATGCCCTCTTCTGTTTACGTCTATTCATCTTTTAAGGAACTTTTGGAACTAAATCAGCTTGATAATATGCCGTTTTAAAGCAAAGCGGTATCAACTATAAATTCTAAAAACCTTTTCTGCCACAGAACAAGTTGACAAAAGAGCCGCAAACCCTTGATTTTACAATAGAATCTCGGATTCACGACTCTTTTTCATTCGTGCGGAAGATGGGACTTGAACCCACACGAGCATACACCCACAAGATCCTTAGTCTTGCCTGTCTGCCAATTCCAGCACTTCCGCATTTCTGACGACTTGTAAATGATACCAAATTCCCGCTGAATTGTCAATGGCCTTTTGAAATTTTATAGATATTTTTTCAAAAGCCCCGGCTTTCATGGGTTTATCAAAATAAATAATTTGCAGCTCCCCTGCTCTCTTGCCCGTTACTTCTTTCTTGCAATGATAAATAAATGATACATCTCTTTTTCATCCATGCTGTATTCTTTCAGCAGCGTGAATTCTTTTCTTAGCCGGAGCTGTTTTTTGATATAATTTTTCTCATTGGAATAGAGGATCATGGTTCCGCTGTCTGTCAGAATTTCCTCTGCTTTTTCAAAAAATTTCTGATAAAACAGATCATGCTCTTCTCTTGTTTTCTTTCCCCGATCCGGCATGTTTGTTATAATTTCATCAAAAAGATAGTCATGCTGAAACGTAAAAAAATCGCGGTGAACATAATTCACCTGTTTTCCCGCCAGTCTGGCATTCTCCCAGGCTCCGTCAATGGCCTCCCCGAAGGTGTCAATTCCATACATCACTCTGGCCGGACATACTCTGTCCCGCTCGATCAGCATGGTTCCCACGCCGCAGAACGGGTCTAAAATCTGCGCCCGCTCCGCCAGATAGGGCTTTGCCAGATAAGCAATCAAAGCGGCCTGTTCCGGCCGTATCGAAGAGGCAACGCTGCATCTGCGGTAAGCAAAGCGCTCTTCCCGAAAGGTATACAGCTTCACCAGGGGCAAAAAGGTCCCTTCCCGCCCCTCCATCAGACGGATTTCCACTTCATAGTCCGAAGTGGAATTATACAGCCTGCGGCCCGTCTCCTGTTCCAGCGCAAATGCGCATTTTTTTGCAAAATCACTGCGTTTATCCAGCGGCATCCGGCTGTGAATTCCAAGACGGAAGCAAAAACTGTCCGCCGCCTTATGAGCCTTGTCCAATAATTCTAAAAGGTTGGATTCCGCCAGGGCTTTTGCCGCCAGCTTCGGATCAGGCTCCAATCTTTTACGATTCAGGGGAAACAGCAGCTCCCGGTATGTGGGAATCTCTATGATGGGCCTGATGTGGCTGGTAATCACCCGGACTCCGCTTTTTAAAATGGTAATCTCTCCGTTCTTTACCTGTTCCGCCGTAGCCTGCTGATATTGTTTTCCAGTGGTAAGGATCAAATCGTATGTCTCATCGTAGCCCTGGAATCTATGCCTTTTACGGGGTTCGTCCCGGCGCGCCAGAGTCCGCAGAGCTCTCAGCTCTTCCCGGATGTGTTTCTCCTCTTCCTCCTTCGGCTGATACTGCTCCAATACCTCCAGACGCTTTTTCAGCTTTGGCAGACACTCCTGACAATCCAGTTCCGCCAGGGCAGACAGATAATTGCTCTTGATAAAAAGCTTCTCTTCCTTCTCATATGCTTCATACAGCGGCTCTGCAAACGCTTTCTGTCCAAGCCTGCCCAGCACCAAAGCCGCATTTCCCCGCACCTTCGGCTCTTCATGGCCCAAAAGCTCTGTCAGCAGCCTGTAATCTCCCTGCAGAAGTTCTGACAATTCTTCTTTTGCCTCTTCTTTTTTCAGTTCCTGCTTTAACGCAATCAGGTCTTTTCTCAGATTTTCACCCGTTTTCAGGCTTTCATACTGTTCCTTAACCATATCATTCTCCTGTTTTGTCACTCAGGCTCCGTTCCATATGTATCCAGATACTTCTGCACATCCTCTTTAAACTGTGTCCAGGCATCTTCATTTTTCACATAATAGATCGGACATTCCTTTCCGGTCACATCATAGTGGCGGATCACATTCTCCACCGGAAGGTTGAATTTGCTGCAAAGCCAGGCTGTCAATTCCACTAAAGAATCATAAGTTTCCTGGGTAAACTGCCCCGTCTCGTCCTTATGGCAGCACTCAATGGACAGCGTGTCCACATTGCGGTCATTGGAAGCATAAGACATCTCCGTGCTGGGAATGCACTGGATCACCTCGCCCTCTGTTCCCACAACAAAATGGCTGCTGGCCTTGGTCTTCTGGGTATCCTTCAAACTCTCAAAATAGCTGCGGTTCTGGGCTGCTGTGGTTCCCGGATTAGCCGTGTAATGAATGACAATGCCTTTCACTTCCTCTAATGCCGTCTGAGGCCTGGAATAAGGATTGGGCGTCAGCAAATCCACCTGAAATTCCGGCGTCTGGGCTATCACTTTCTGCTGAAAGCCCTTTTCCTCCTCTTTCTCCTTCTTGACGGTCTTAGGCGCTTCTTTTTTGGCCTGCACTTCATCCGGGGAAGTATCTTTATGAAAAATCCTTGAAACCCCGAACACAATCAAAAAAATGCCGAAACCGACAATCAGCGCCCGTTTCATAATCTGTATGGTTCTTTTCCTTTTTCTGCGCCGTTTTCTGGCCAGATATGCTTCTCTCCTTCTTCTTTCCTCACTGTTCACTGTACTTCTCTCCACTCTTTTTGCAAATTGGTATAATCCTGTTTGGGCTTCCGATTTACGGAGCTAATCCTGATGATCCTTTTTATTATTATAGCACCACTTTTTTAAAAAAAGAATTAACTTTCTTTAAATTTTTTGTAAGAAAAAAGTAAGAAAGATGATTGTCCGCGCTGACCGTAAGAAAGTGGTTCAGGACTGCCCCAAGCCCGCCAGAAAATATTGTTCCATAATGTTCAGCGTTTCATTCATCTGTTCTTCTGTATGAGCCAGGGATAAAAACATCGCTTCAAACTGGGAAGGCGCCAGATAGACGCCATGGTCTGTCATGTAATTGCAGTAATCCGCAAATGCTTTGGTATCCGATGTCTTGGCGCTCTCGTAATCTGTGACCTCTGTGTCTGTAAAATACAGGCATCCCAGGGAAGCCACATGGTTTACCTGCCAGGAATATCCTGCACTCCGAAGCATTTCCTGCACTTTTCCAAAAAATTTATCCGATTTTTCATTCAAATCCCTGTAATACTCCGGATGCTCTTTTAACATGGTAAGCTGGGTAATTCCCGCCGCCATCGCAACAGGATTTCCGCTTAAAGTCCCTGCCTGGTATACGCCGCCAGAGGGAGATACCAGTTCCATAATTTCCCGTTTTCCTCCGTAAGCGCCCACCGGCATGCCGCCGCCGATAATTTTCCCAAAGGTGGTGAGATCCGGCGTCACGCCGTAATATCCCTGAGCTCCGTCTATTCCCAGACGAAAGCCGGTAATCACCTCGTCAAATATCAAAAGCGCGCCGTATTCCTCACAAATTTTCCGAAGTCCCTGCAAAAATCCAGGTTTCGGGGGCACTACCCCCATATTTGCGGCGACGGGCTCCACAATCACCGCCGCAATTTCCTCTCCGCATCTTTGAAAATGCTCTTTCACGCTGTCCAAATTATTATAATCCGCAGGCAGCGTATCCCTGGTGCATCCTTCGGGGACTCCCAGACTGTCGGGAACGCCTGAGGTCATTACGCCGGAACCTGCCTGAACTAAAAGGCCGTCGGAGTGCCCATGATAGCATCCCGTAAATTTGATGATTTTATTCCTTTTGGTATAGCCTCTTGCCAGGCGGATGGCGCTCATCACCGCTTCTGTGCCGGAATTCACCATCCGCACCATTTCTATGGAGGGAATCAGGCCGCAGACCAGTTTCGCCATTTCCACCTCTATGGCAGTGGCGGCCCCAAAGCTCAGCCCCCGTCTGCAGGCGTCTATGACGCTGTCCAATACCTTCTCATTGGCATGTCCCAGGATCATAGGCCCCCAGGATCCTACATAATCAATGTACTGATTGCCGTCCTCATCATAAATGCAGGCCCCTTTCCCGCTTTTGATAAACCTGGGAGTCGCCCCCACAGAGCCAAAGGCCCGTACCGGCGAATTGACGCCGCCCGGCATTACTGTTACCGCTTCCTGAAATAATGTTTCTGATTTCGTCATTGCCTGCTCCTTTATACAAATAATGTTTCTGATTCCGTCATTGGCTGCTCCTTTTCGCAATGTAGGGCGCCTGTTAACTTTTAAGGCAGCCCTGGTTTCCTGTATCAAAATGCTTCAGCCAATTCGCCCTTCTGTTATGTATTGTGCCAGTTCCTCGGCAAAATAAGTAAGATAAATGTCGGTTCCGGCCCGGAACGCACTTGCCGCCATCTCACAGACAATGCTTGCCTCGTCAATAAATCCGGCTCCGGCAGCCGCCTTGACCATGGAATATTCTCCGCTGACGGAATAAGCGGCCAGCGGAAGATTGGTCCTGTCTTTCACTTCCCGGATTAAGTCTCCGTAAGCCATTGCCGGCTTCACCATCAGAATATCCGCCCCTTCTTCGGCGTCAAGCATAGCTTCCTTTATGGCTTCTCTTCTGTTGTGATAATCCATCTGATAGGATTTGCGATCTCCGAAAGCCGGCGCAGAACCTGCGGCGTCCCGGAATGGCCCGTAAAAGGACGAGGCAAATTTCACGGCATAAGACATAATGGGCGTATTGCAGTATCCGTTCTGATCCAGCATTCTGCGGATTGCGGCCACCCGCCCGTCCATCATATCGGAAGGCGCCACCATATCAGCGCCTGCCTGCACCTGGGAAAGGGCCGTTTTGGCCAGATATTCCAGAGTCTTATCATTGTCCACTTCCTGTCCGCAGAGAATGCCGCAATGTCCGTGAGAAGTATATTCGCACATACAGACATCGCCGATGAAGTACATATCCGGAAAGGTCTCTTTGGCCTTTCGGAATGCTTTCTGGACAATTCCGTCCTGGGCGTACGCGCCGCTTCCCAGTTCATCCTTATGATTCGGAATTCCAAAAAACATGACAGACGTAACCCCCGCATTCTGAAGCTCTGTCAGCTTTTCCTCCATCCGGTCTACGCTGTAGCGGTACTGGCCCGGCATAGCTGAAATCTCTTCCTTAATATTCGTGCCCTCTGTTACAAACATCGGATAGACCAGAGATGATTTGTCCATCCTGGTTTCCCGCACCATCTTGCGCAAAATGCTGTTTCCCCGCAGACGGCGGGGACGATTTAATAATTCCATCTGTTTTCCCTCCTGCATATCCGGCATGCTCTCTTAGCTAGTTTCTTCTTTCTCTATCAAATCTTTGGGCATTATATCTCCCAGATAATTTCCGCTTTTTCCCTGCTTCCGCACATATTCCTGCTTCAAATCTTCTGAAGCTCTTCTGATTTCCTCCTGAAATTCCCTGGCGGAAATCAGGCCGCAGCCCTGGCCCCTTATAATAATCTGCTCCAGCCCGTCAGAAGTCACCACGGTGACCCGGAACTTTCCCGCATGTTCATGGGCAAATTTTTCGATATACTGATCCGCCGTTTCCGCCTCCTGGGTAAACACCACACGGATGTTGTGATAGTCCAGAATCTCTGTCTTATGCTGCTGCACCCGGTAAGCGTCAAACACCACCATCAAATGGCAGCCCCGGATGCCCTGATAATTAGAAAGAATATCCTGCAGCTTCCCCCTGGCCCCGTCGATGGTTTCTTCGGCCAACGCCCGCAAGTCCTCCCAGGCAAAAATCACGTTATATCCGTCCACCAGCAGATATTCCTCTCTGGGCTCCGGGCTGCGGTAGGTGCGGGTCACTGCAGACTTTGGTTCCCCGGGCCATGATTTTTTCTTATGATACCCTCTCCGTCCAGACTGCTTTTCCCGTTTATTGGCATTCAGAGTATGGGACAAGATGGCCTCCACCTCATCCTCCCCAATCCAGGCTTCCTCCGGGGCAGCTCTTTCTCTCCTGATATACTCTTCTGCCGGCCTTTCCTCTTCCATCTCTTTTTTCAAAAAGGAAGGGCTTTCCACATGCATGTACTCCCGTACCTGATGCCACTTCACCACAAATCCCGCCCCGTGGGCGCAGAACACAGAATCCGGAGAATGCTCCAGATCACTTTCCGGATCATAGGCCATCTGCTCCACCACTTCCTGCTGGTTTCGGCAGGGCTCATATCCTTTCAGGCTGCAGGACAGCTGTCCGGCGCCCCTGGTATAGGAAATCACTTCCCGCTGATAATCCCCCAGGGAAGCCACCGGAACACACCCTGTAAAAACCGCCCTCCCTTCCTGAATCAAAGGCGGCTTTGCCGTTCCGTGCATCCGCTCGATATCGGTCATAGCCCGTCCCACTGAAGCCTCCGGCACCTCCAGCCGGAAATTATAATAGGGCTCCAGCAAAACAGATTCCGCTTCCATCAGCCCCTGGCGCAGCGCCCGGTAAGTGGCCTGGCGGAAATCCCCTCCCTCCGTATGCTTCAGATGGGCCCGGCCGGCCACCAGCGTAATCTTCATATCAGTAAGGGCAGATCCGGTAAGAACTCCCCGGTGTTCCCGTTCCTCCAGGTGGGTGAGCACCAGACGCTGCCAGTTTCTGTCCAGCTCGTCCTCACTGCAGCAGGTATCGAATACCAGTCCGCTTTCCGGCTCTCCCGGCTCTAACAGCAAATGAACCTCCGCGTAATGGCGGAGAGGCTCATAATGCCCCACTCCCTCCACCGGACGGGCAATGGTCTCTTTGTATAAAATATTTCCCGTTCCGAACTCCACCTGAATTCCAAAACGCTCTAAAATCATGCTTTTTAAAATTTCCAGCTGTACCTGGCCCATAATCTGAACCTGGATTTCCTTAAGACGCTCGTCCCATACAATGTGAAGCTCCGGTTCTTCTTCCTCCAGCTGATTCAGATTGGCCAGCATCGACGTCACCTGACAGCCTTCCGGCAAAATCATCCGGTACGTCAGCACCGGCGCCAAAAGAGGCTTCTGAGCATTGCGTTCCAACCCCAGGCCTGTTCCCGGACGGATACTGCCAAGCCCGGTAACGGCGCAGATCACGCCTGCCCGGGCCTCCTGCACCGCTTCATATTTATCTCCGGAATAAATGCGGATTTGGTTGATTTTTTCCTGAGCTCCATCGGGGATTGTCTTTACTTTCAGGCTCCCTCCCGTAACTTTCAGAAAGGTAAGGCGGTTTCCCTGGTTGTCTCTGGCAATCTTAAAGATTCTCGCTCCCAGTTCCTCAGGGTAATCCGGCTGACGGACATACCGTTTCACAGATTCCAGAAAATGCTCCACCCCGGTTAATTTCAGCGCAGAGCCAAAGAAACAGGGGAATGCTTTCCTTTCCTGAACCAGCCTTCGGATTTGTTGGTCCTCCACCCGTTCCTGTTCCAGAAAATATTCCAGCGTCCCCTCCTCGCACAAGGCAATATTTTCATAAAATTCCGGCGTATCTGTCCTGGAAAAATCCACACAGTTTTCATCCAGTCCCCTTTTCAGCTCTTCCAACAGCTCCGCCGCGTTTATTCCCGGCTGATCCATTTTGTTGACAAACAGGAATGTGGGAATCTTGTATTTCTTCAGCAGCCGCCACAGAGTCCGGGTATGGCCCTGCAGGCCGTCGGCGCCGCTGATAACCAGAACCGCGTAATCCATAACCTGCAGCGAACGCTCCATTTCCGCAGAAAAATCCGTATGTCCCGGCGTATCCAGCAGAGTGATTGTCATCTGATCGGTCTCAAGTATGGCCTGCTTGGAAAAAATTGTAATTCCTCTGGCCCGCTCCAGTTCATAGGTATCCAAAAAAGCGTCCCTGTTGTCTACCCTTCCCAGCTTGCGGATACTGCCGCTTGTATACAGCAATGCCTCCGACAAAGTGGTCTTGCCTGCGTCCACATGGGCCAAAAGCCCCAGGGTTATCTGCTGTTTTGGCTTATCTTCAGATGATTCCTCCATCGAAAATACTCCTTTCTGTTCTCAGTCATTACTTTCTATCATATCACAGAAAAGGAGATCCGTCGACAAATCTTTTCACACTGTCAGGAATTTTCTTTTTCCTCTTCACAGAACCTGCCCAACAGTAAGTATACTGCCGCAGCCAGCAGGAAGATCGCGGCCCAATATTCCGTACGGGAATTCTCTCCTGTCTCCGGCTCATTTGCCTGATGTTTTGCTTCCGCAGCCGGCTCATTTGCCTGATGTTTTGCTTCCGCAGCCGGCTCTTTTTCCTTGGCGCCTGCTGCGGAAGGCTTAATCTTATCCCTAGAATCCGCTGCGGAAGGTTTGATCTTGTCCTTTTCTCTAGTTTCTGGCTTTTGGGGATCCTTTTCTTCTATTTTGGAATCCTCCCGGTCTGCGGGTTCGGAAGTTTTTCTATTTATTTTGATCTGCTTTACCGTCTCATTTCCGGCATGATCCGAGGCTGTAACCGTCAGAAAATGTTCCCCTTCCCCGGATATTTCTGCCGCAAACCGGCAGGAAGGCACAAACCCGCCTGCCAATTCCTCACCGGATACGGCCTGCTCCGCTCCCTTATCAATCTGATAGCGCACACTGGCAAGCCCTCCTGTTATCCTGCGGTCTGTGCCGGTCCCGCCGTCTTCCACAAGGACATTTACCGTAACATTTCCGGCAGACACTTGAGAATTCTGCTCTTCTCCCAGCGAAAAAGAAATTTCCGGCGGGTGATTCTCCACAATAATTCCGCCGTTCTCCGAAGTGAGTATGGTTTCTTTGGAACAATTTCCTGCATGGTCTGTACAGGACATGAGAATGCTTCCTCTAAATTCTTCTGATATTGTTATCCTTGCCGCATCCTGCCCGTCCAGCCTTTCCAGCACTGCCTGATATCTGGGGAATCCCTCCTGGGCCAAAGACCCTCTGAGTAACGCGCTTTCCTCATCCTGCGACGGAATCAGCCAGTAATCCGCCTGTTTGACCCCGCTTCCCTGTTCCGTAATGGGAACTGTGATTGTCATCTCCTGCCTCCGAATGGCCCATTGGGAAAAATGACTGCAGTTTGTCTGAAAAGAAGCTTTTTCCAGCACAGGAACAATGTCATCCACCCATTTGGCATAGAGGATCACATCCTGCGACGCTGCATTTTCTTCCACCGGCTTCTCAAAATTCCACAAAATTTCCTCCCCACCATCCAGGGAATACCAGCCCCGGAAGGAATAGCCTGTCCGAAGGGGAGGTTCTGTTTCTTCTAAATAAGCCCCGTATCGCAGGAACTGATTCTGAGGCGTCCCGCCGCTTCCTCCGTTTAAGTCAAATTTCACTTCATATTTGTCTCTGTCATAATATAATTTCAATCTCAGGGAACCGTCTGCCGCAATCTCTCCCTGAGCAATCCGCTGCGGATGAACCGTATTTTCCGTAAAACCAATATAGGTCTTCGGTTCTGCCGCCGCCAGAGTATTCACATTTCCTGTCAATTGTTCCGTATCTGCCAGCCTGTAGCCGTCACCCGCCAAATCCTGTTTGTAATGCTCCACCTGATATTCCGCCGTAATCTGGTTAGGTTTCCACCCGGCATAGAGGGTCACGGCACAGGTTTCTGTATTTTCTTCCACCGGTTTGTCAAATTCCCACCGGCTTTTCCCATTTTCCTCTTTCTCTTTGTGCCAGCCTGTAAAGAAATAACCTTCCCGTATCGGTTCCTCTGGTTCCTGCAGCAGAGAACCGTAGCGCGCAGTCTGGCTGCAGGGAGCTGTTCCTTTTCCCCCATTTAAATCAAAGGCTATGTCATAACGGATTCTGTCATAATACAGCTTTAATGTCAATGTTCCTTCAGCCGTAATTTCTCCGGAAACTTTCTGCTCAGGATGGGAAGTATTTTCCGTAAAGCCCTGATATGATTTTGCCATTGCCGCGGCTATGGTACCCGTCTCCCCGGTCAGCTGTTCTGTTTCCGCCTTTGTATATCCATCTCCAGTCAGATCTTGTTTGTAATGCTCCACGGCATAACCTGCGACGGGCTCTGCAGACCACTGGGCGTAGAGAGTCATATCGCTTTTCAGGAGCCAGGAACTCCCTGCCTGATAGGATGTTCCGGTTCCGTCCTGTTTGGTGTTCCATTCCAGAAAATAATAACCGTCTGTCCGGGTCATCCCGGAAGCGAGCCAATATTCCTGGAAACGGTATACTGTCTCTCCATCTCGGACATTGGCATATCCCCAGTCCTCGATGGCCGGCGGGGCAGAGTCTCCTCCATTCGCGTCATAAGTGAGCGTCAGCCGTTTCCGGTAAACTCCATAATAAGAACTATCGCTGGAAATGCCTATTTCTGTTCCCGGCTGTATTTCTCCAAAATCCGTTACGCTGTCTGCAGAGCTTGTCCAGTTCCGCGCTTCCCATCCGCTCTTTTCTTTTAAGGGCGGTATGGTCAATTTGCCCGCCCCATTGTCCGGATTCACGTCCTGGGCCAGTATAGTTTCCGCCTCGCTGTTCTCTCCGGAATAAAAGGAAGCCTCCGGCGTTTTCCCAAATATGGCATAGAGAGTCGTATTCTGATTTAGATAGGGAATCACACTTCCCGGCTTATAAGAAGTCCCATTTCCGTATCTGCCTGTATTCCATTCCCGAAAATACCTTCCTTCATACCGCAGCGAATCTGCGGACCGCACGGAAACGGAATCCAGAATCGTATATTCGTTGGAGTCTTCTACCGTTCCCTTTGCGCCGTTGCTGTCATATATGATACGGAACTTCTGGCTCAAATCAAATTCCGACAGGATGAGCTGATTATTTTTCGCGTCTCCGAGGATGTGCCATTTCTTTCCTGAACTGCCTAAATCCGTAAACGTTATTTTTTCCCGGTCCGCGTCTGTCAAAGCATAAGACGCTGTTCCTTTTGCCACAACATACCTGGACGCTGCGTCCGCGTTCAGATAGACCCTGATTGGCTTCTGCAATTGAGACGAAATCCGCAGATACCTTGGAAGATCATGAGAAAAATCCAGATAAATTCCGTCTGTCCCGTCTTCTCCGCCCGTAAAAATTTCTGTTCCTGACAATTGCAGCACTGTATCCGGATTGGTGATATTGGAAGAACAGAATATTGCGCCGCTTCCTTCCAGGCCCAGGTTTTCCGCTGTATTCGTACAGGTGTTGCCGGAAAATACACCGCCGTTCAAATAAGTTTCTGTTCCCGGATTTCCGCCATTATAGAGAAAGCCTCCCCGGTTGCAGGATGTATTATTAGAAAACGTGCCGCCATTGATATACAGTTTGGAGCTGTGATTCAGGATACATCCTCCGCCTTTTCCTGTTCCAATTTCCACTGTCGTGCTGTTTCTCTGATAAGTCCCGCCGTTAATTTTCACTTCCGGGCATTCCCGGACATAAATTCCACCGCCAGCTCTATTGGCAGAACATTCCTCTATATTCACTTCTTCCAAAAGCGCATTTCCGTAATCTGCCTTGATTGCCCCTCCGTCGATTCCCGCATTACAGCTGACAAATGCGCATTCTGTCAACTGGACTGTACCGTAACTGAAATAGGCAGCTCCTCCGTTTTCTCCTGCGCTGCATCTCTCAAACCTACAGTTTGTCAACTGGGAAGTTCCTCGAAAAAAATAGACAGCTCCTCCGCTTTCCCCTCTGCAGTCGGTAAAATTACACTCTTTCAGATCTGCGCTTCCTCCCTGAACATAAATCGCTCCGCCTCTGCCGGTTCCTGCCGCACAGCCGCTAAAAGTGCAGTTGGTCAATTCCGTTCTTCCGCCTTCTACCCAAAGAGCCGCCCCGCTTCCTGTTCCCGTTACACAATTCAGAAACTCGCATTCTCTCAGAAGAATCTTTGCATTCGAATTCCCAAAAATGACCGGCACCCTTGCAGATACAGAGCCGCCGTCTATCTTTATGCTGGTCATGTTAAGAACCTTGCTGTTCTCCACATAGAAGCGGCCCTCTGCTTCCCGCTTTATCGAACCGCCGCCATTAATAGTAACTTCACCGCTGATACGCACTTCCCCGGTCAGTGTCAGGGTAACGCCGCTCTTTATTGTAATCGTTCCATCCCCGACTAAACTGCCGCCTGTCCATGTTGTATCTCCGGTAATTTCACCGAACGCAGGCGCCGGCGGTTCTGATAACTGCTGTACCGGCTCCTGAAGTATTTCCTCCGATGCCATATCCTCTGTTCCTGACATTCTTTTTGGCTCTGTTCCTGCATTCTGCAGCATTTCTTCCCCCTGCTTCTCTTCTGCAAAGACCTTCTCTTTCCATAGTTCAGCCGGCAAAATTGCGGCAAACATACTGAGACAAATCAGCCATGCCGTCATGCGCCGGCAAATCCTGTTTCTCCCTGCGCGGTGTTTTTTCCTCATGATATCCCCTTCTTTCTCCAGTCTTTCGAAAAAATTTCCTCCTATGAAAAATTATAAACTTAATTTCCGTCTTTCTCAACAAAAATTTAAAAGATAACTAGAAAAAAGCCAGCAATTCAACGAATTTCCGAATTGCTGACTCTGATGATTATACTGATACTTCTATTATTCCTTCAAAGATTCCTCCTGCAGCCTGTCAAATTCAGCCAGGCATTCCTCCACCGTTGCGCCGTTTAACAGTTCCCGGACAATATTGCAGGTGTTTCCCCACTGTTCCACCTTCATGCTGGCGTTTGAGCCCAGTACATAGACATTCTCATTTACCCTGTCATTCAAAGGCTTTAAAGCGTCAATACAGTCCACCTGCACATTTTTAGAGGGGGAAATGACTTTGTTGGTTTCCGTGTAGACCTTAAGAGCCTCATCTGAGAGAATCACTTCCAAAACATTCATGGTATCTTCCATATGCTCCGCCTCTGCGCTGACTCCGTATCCGGTCATGGGAACCACGGGCATCTGTCCCCGCTTACTTGGAAATCCAATCACTTTCATCTGAAAATCCACTTTCCCGTAGGCCGTGTCCGCATTTGCAGCGCCCCAGTAGGCCATGACAATGGGCGTCTTCTGGGCCAGGAAATCCGGGCCCTCTCCTTCAATTGCTTCAGAAACATAGGCTTTCTCTGCGTCTATATAGCCCTTGTCGATTAATTCTTTCAAAAACTCAAAGCCCTCCCGCATATAATCGCTGTACTTGGCTTCCCCGCTGTTCAGCGCGGCGATTTCCTGCTCTGTGGTATCTCCATTGTACAGATCCGCATATGCCTGTGCCAAAACAAAATTCTCCAGCCACCAGCGGTTGGCGCCTACCGGAGTTTCAATGCCGTTTTCCTTAAATACTCTGCAGCACTCTAAGAATTCTTCCGGCGTATTGGGCAATTCCAGATGATATTCATCAAACATATCCTGATTCACAAACAGGCCGTACACCACGACTTCCTGGGGAATCGCCACTAATTTCCCATTGATAGTATTGGCGGTTTTCACCACATCCCGCAGGTTCCCGGCACACGCAAGGCCGGACAGATCCGCCAGCTTCCCTTCGTCCCCTAACATCTGTATGGTATCCGGGTTCAGCAGATAAAAATCATCCATGCTGTTTCTGGCCCGATCCAGAGACACCTCATCATAGCTCTTTTCCTGATAATTCTCTGCCGTATAGGTTCGATATTCCACTGTCACTCCCAATTGCTCTTCCGCCATTCCCACCGTGATGTCAAATGCTGTTCTCGCAATATTCTTATTATCCGGATCTGACTTCTCCATTGGGGCGAACAGCAGCACGGCTCTGACTGCTTTCTCCTCATCCTGAACCAGATTTTCCTTGGAATGATTCTTCTGCCCGCAGGAAACTGCCGAAAGAGCCAACACAACTGCCAGCATGACGGCGCCTAATTGATTCATCCTTCTCATGTTCTATTCCTTTCTTTGCATATATTGGGTTATGGTTTTCTTTAACAGCCCCATATCCACAGGCTTGGCAATGTGCGCGTTCATGCCTGCGTCCAGCGCCTCCCGCACATCCTCGGCAAAAGCGTTTGCCGTCATGGCAATAATCGGCACCGTCAGCGCGTCCTCACGCTCCAGCCTGCGGATCGCTTTTGTAGCTTCATAACCGTTCATCTTCGGCATCTGCACATCCATGAGAATAGCGTCAAATTCTCCCGGCGCCGCGTCCTTAAAACGCTCCAGCGCCGCCTGGCCGTCCCCTGCTATTTCACATCCTGCCCCTTCCAATTCTAACAGCTGAATCAAAATTTCCGCATTGATCTCGTTATCCTCTGCCACAAGGAAACGGCATCCTTCCAGGCTGTTTAATTTTGCGCATTCCCGATTCTCCTCTCTGCACTTAGTGTCTGCATGGATCTCCAGAATCTTCTCCTTCAGCGCAGTTACAAAAAATGGCTTGGCCAGGAATCCGTCAATTCCAACCTGGGCCGCTTCCTCCTTTAAGTCTTCCCAGTCATAAGCCGTCAAAAACAAGATAGGAACATGTTCTCCCGCAACCTCCCGAATCCTGCCTGCTGTTTCTATTCCATTCATTCCCGGCATCTTCCAGTCCAGCAAAATCACATCATAGAGACGCCCCTCCTCCTTTGCCCCGGACACCAGCCTGACTCCTTCTTCACCGCTTAAGGCCGTATCCACTGAAACTCCGGCGTCTTCCATCAATATCTGAACATTCTTGCAGATATCTTCCTCATCATCCACCACCAGAATCCGCGAAACACTGTGTTTTTTCCAGAAATTTTTGTCCACCTGCTCCTCCGGAATCCGAAGTTCCAGCTCCACGGCAAACAGACTCCCTTTCTCCACCTCACTGGTTACATGAATGGTTCCGCCCATCAATTCCACAATATTCTTGGTAATGGCCATGCCAAGCCCCGTCCCCTGCACTTTATTGGTAGTACTGTTTTCCGCTCTGGTAAAGGCGTCGAAAATCGTCTCCAAATACTCCGGCGTCATGCCGTATCCATTATCCTCCACTTCAACCCGAATATGTTCATACTGGCTGGAACGCTGTTCCAGCCCAATCATCCGAAACCAGATCGTTCCGCCTTCCTGGGTATATTTCACCGCATTGGAGAGCAAATTGATCAATATCTGATTAATCCTTGTCTCATCCCCCACAAGGCGCTCATTCTTGATCCCTGTTACCGAAACTTCAAAGTTCTGACTCTTTGCTTTCGCGGCGGGACGAATAATAGCGTCCACGGACGCGACCATATTGCTCAGGGTAAATTCACCGATAGAAAGCACCACTTTTCCGCTCTCAATCTTAGAGACGTCCAGCACATCATTGATCAGGCTCAGCAAATGCTGGCCGGAGGCAGTGATTTTCCTGGTATACTCCCTCACCTTTTCCGGATGATCCGCATCTTTGGCAAGAAGAGTGGTAAATCCCAGAATCGCGTTCATAGGCGTCCGGATATCATGGGACATATTAGAGAGAAACATCGTCTTGGATTTGCTGGCCACCTGCGCCGCCTGCAGCGCTTCCGCCAGCTGCCGGTTGTGCAGCTCCCGTTCCTTTTCCCGTTCTCTTCTCGCCCTGATCCGCTGCCGTTCCGTAAAAAAGTACAGAGCGCAGCAAATCAGAAATGCAATCAGCATGACAGCCACTACGATAAAAATATTCTGGTTGACCGCGCTTCCTTCCCGCTGTATCGCTTCCACCGGCACATATCCAATCAGATAAATCGTTCCGTCATTGACCGACCACATATAAATCAGAGACTTTTTCCGCTGTACATCATGGTAAAACATTACGTTTTTGCCGGCCTTCACGCTTTGGGTGATTTCATTCCTGACATCTTGTTCCATAATACGGTTGGCGCGGTAAAAATCCCCCAAATCCACATGGCCGGCATCCCGTTCCCCCATGCCTTTCGGCTTGAGTACAAGCTTTTCGCTCTCTGCATCCATAATATAGAGGGAGGCCATACTGTTATAAAACCGGTTGGGCAGCGCAGCGTCAAAAGATTCATAAATATATTCAACATAAAGCGTAGCGGCCTGCTGGTTTTTCCGGTTCACCGGACATTTCATCGTATAGGCCCAGGCCCCCAAATGATTGATATAGGATTTGGAAACAGGCAGGCCCTGCACCGTCTTTCCCGCGGAAAAATCCAATTTCTCCGGATAAAAAGGCTCTCCCAGATTGGAAATCCCCTCGGACTCCCCCTCCGGCACCAGAGACAATTTTACCATGGTATTGTTTCCATGATAAGATTCTATAAATTGTTCCGGATGTTCCATCATTTCTATTTCATTGGCAATCAGTTTCTGGAATTCCGCTTCCTTATCCAGAATCGCCTCTATGGTTCCCCGGATCAAATCCAGGTTTTCACTCAAACTGTCAATGGCCGCCTGAGACATTTCCCTCGATATTCTTCCTGCAACATAGAACACAAATGCGCCTAAAATACAAAAAATCAGAGTAATCGACAAAATCAAAGGCATTCCTTTTGCTATACCGTCTTTTTTCTTTTCCTTCTTACACTCCATAAATCACCTTATTCACTAATACTTTTTTTGCAGCCTCTATTGTACCTTGAAAGGCAGGGCAAGTCAAGAAAAGCCTGTTTTCGTTACTGGCTCTTTAGCATCCTTCGTATCTGTTCTGTCACCTTTGCCGCTTCTTTGTGATCTCTGCCGCCGGCCGTCACCCCTACCGTGATTTTCCCTTCTTTCGCAATGCCCGGAAAATAAAAATCACATTTGCTCTGATCCGAGGCCACATTGACGGGAATCTCCTTATGACGGCATTCCTGAAAAATCATATGATTCACATTTTCATCGCTGGTGGCCGCAAGCACCAGATCCGCGTCCTGAATCTCACCTTTCTGATATCCGCGAAATTCCAAAGTCAGAGAGTTTTCCTCCTCTGCCAGCTGTATCAGCTGTTCTGAAATCTCCGGCGCCGTCACCCGAACATTTGCTTTAAATTCCAAAAGCACAGTCACGCGTCTTGCGGCGATTTTTCCGCCTCCGAATACCTGCACCTTTTTTCTCTCCATATTGATAAACAGCGGAAAATAAGTTCCCATGGCTGACCTCCCCTCTATCGCCCGCACACAAGATAAAGCAGCGCGTTTACAATGGCCGCCGCCACATTGCTGCCGCCTTTTCTTCCCCTGGCCACAATATACGGCACCGGAAGTTCCAGAATCATTTCCTTGGACTGCACCACATTGACAAATCCCACCGGCGTTCCAATCACCAGTTCCGGCTGCAGTTTTCCCTCCTGCACCAGCTCATAGATCCGGATCAGAGCGGTAGGCGCGTTTCCCACCGCAAATATGATCGGACAGTTTAGGGCTGCCGCCTTGTCCATAGAAGCCACCGCCCGGGTGGTTCCATTTCTTTTCGCCGCCTCCGCCACATCTTCATCCGCCATAAAATTATAAATCTCAATTCCCAGTTTCCGCAAAGCCTTCTTATTAATGCCGGCCTTTGCCATCTGGGTATCTGTCACGATACAGGCCCCCTCCCGCAGCGCTTCCATGGCAAGCTCCAGTACATTGGGGGAAAATACCAGTTGATCCGCATAGTCAAAATCTGCTGTGGTATGGATCACCCGTTTGATAATCGGCGCATACCGCTCTTCTATTTTTCTGCCGCTCTGTTCCAGTTCTTCTGTAATGATCTCAAAGCTGCGGGCTTCTATTTCGCCTGGCAGTACCTGTTCCAATTCTGTTTTCATATCTGTTCTCCTGTCTCCATTCTGTTTTCCTGTATCTTCCCCTATTACCAATTTATTCTGGCAGCAGGGATTCTGTTAATCAAATAAGAGCCTATTACCACTCTATCCCCTGTCTGGCAGGGACGCCCTCATCAAAAGGATGCTTTTTCTTCTCCATTACCGTAATATAATCTGCAAGTGCGGATAACTCCGGCGCCGGATTCCTTCCAGTCATCACAATTTCCAGATTCTGAGGTTTCTTCCTCAGAAAATCCAGAAGCTCCTGCCGCTTCACCATATTCTGGTTGTAAGCTGCCATAATCTCATCCAACACCAGCAGGGAGCGGCCTTCCATCTGCTTTGCAGCTTCCAGCGCACGGGAAAGATGCCTGCTGTAACATGCCGCCGCTTCCTGCTTTTTTTCCGGAGTCATCTGAAAGGTGAAGCCAAAGTTTTGCTTGCAGAGTATCAGCTCCACCTTCGGAAGCCTTACCAGAATCTTCAGTTCTCCGGAATCGTTCCTTTTGAGAAACTGGGTAAACAGCACATTTCCGCCGGTTCCGGCAAAGCGCACGGCAAGCCCCACTGCCGCTGTGGTCTTTCCCTTCCCTTCGCCTTCATAAATATGAATCCGGCCTGTCTCACCTTTCGGATCCACGGAACTGTCCGGAATGGCATTTTCTTCTTTTACACCTTTTTGCCTGCTCATAACGTCACCCCCTCTTCCAGAATTTCATAAATTTTCTTCATATCCAAATGACTGCGCAAAGTATCCGCCAGCAAATCATATTGTTTTTCCTTATACAGAAAACGATCCTCTGTCTCCGGCTTATCCAGGGCGATTCCCTTCCGTTCCGCCAGAATTTCCACCAGGGCGGCGGCAATTCCCTCCCCGTCAAATACGCCGTGGACATAAGTTCCGTAAGCGTTATCCATCTGGCAGCCGTCCGGTTTTCTCTGCCCGGCCGATGTTACAGCCTTAGAACCTGACTGAGACGGCAGACATGCCGGCTCCGGCTCGTCCTGTGCAAACATTACGGCAGGCTCCGGCCCTTCCTGTGCAGACATTACAGCAGGCTCCGGCTCGTCCTGTGCAGGCAGAACGGCGGGCTCTTCCTGCGCAGACATGACGGCAGGATTTGCTCCCGCCTGTATGAACAGCCTTGCAAACTCTCCGCCGCCGGCTTCCCGGTACCGGGTGCTTCCCATATGAATCTCATAGCCTTCCAGCCCCATGCCGGACAATCCGGCCAGCGCCCCTGTCAGCTTTCCAAATGTCCCCGTCACCTGGGTTCTTGTCTTCCTCTTAGTAAACACAGTCTCCACCGGAAGCAGGCCAATGCCCCGGATGCTTCCGCCTTCTTCCACCTGTTCCGGATCGGAGAGAAGTTCTCCCATCATCTGATATCCGCCGCAAATGCCGAATATCACGCATCCCCTCTGTTTCGCCCGCAAAATCGCCGGCTCTAACCCGCTTTCCCGCAGCCACTTCAAATCAGACATGGTATTTTTCGTTCCCGGCAGGATAATCATATCAGGAGTTCCCAACTGGCTGACTCTTGAAACATAGGTAAGAGTCACCTGTTCCATGCACTCCAGCACCGCAAAGTCTGTAAAATTGGAAATTCTGGGCAGCTTTATCACCGCAATCTGAATAGGACCCTGGCCGCCGGGGCGGGAAAACCGTTCCGTCAGGCTGTCCTCTTCCTCCAAATCCACCTGCATATACGGAACAACGCCCACTGCGGGAACTTTGGTGATTTCCTCTATCATTGCCACTCCGGGCTCCAGGATGCTTTTATCCCCCCGGAATTTGTTAATAATCAGCCCTTTTACAAACTTTTTCTCTTCTTCTGCCAGCAATTGCAAAGTTCCGGCCAATTGGGCAAACACGCCGCCTCTGTCAATATCCCCCGCCAGCAGCACCGGAGCATTGGCCATCCTGGCCATTCCCATATTCACAAGATCCTCCTGCTTCAGATTAATTTCCGCCGGTGAGCCTGCCCCCTCTATTACCACCACGTCATTCTGCTCTTCCAATTCCTGATAGGCGCGCAGAACCTGGGGAACTAACTTCTTTTTATAGGCAAAATATTCCCGGGCGCTCATGGTGCCCAGAACCTTTCCATTGACAATCACCTGAGAGCCCGTATCATTGGTGGGTTTTAGCAAAATCGGATTCATCAGCACCGAAGGTTCCGCCCCTGCCGCTTCCGCCTGCATGACCTGGGCCCGGCCCATTTCCAGCCCTTCGCCTGTGATAAACGAATTTAACGCCATATTCTGTGACTTAAAGGGCGCCGTTTTGTAACCGTCCTGCTTAAATATCCTGCACAGCCCTGCCGTCAGCAGACTCTTTCCCACATTAGACATGGTGCCCTGTATCATAATTGATTTTCCCATTCTTTCCCTCTTTCTAGCTGAAAACCGGAGGCTTTCTCTCTTGAAAGTCTCCGGTTCTGTCATCTTTGTATCTGCAGTATCTAAAACATCTGCACTATATGAAACGCATCTCTTTCGCAATTATGTAACACAGAATTATTTGATATCCAAATCCGACGGCAAAATAAATTTGCCAATTAATTCATCCAGACAAATTGCCTGTGCCGACAGCTGCTCGCTGGTTGCGGAAGACTCTTCTGCAGTGGCGGAATTGGACTGAACTACTTCTGAAATCTGATTTACGCCCTGTTCTGCCTGTTTCATTGCAACTGCCTGATCTGCCGCCGTACTGCTCACTGCCTTGGATGAGGAAGCAATCTTTCCAATTCCTTCCACAACAGTTCTGATTGCCTCAGACGCCCGTTCTGCCGCTTCATTTCCTTCTGAAACTTCTCTGATTGCGCCTTCGATCAATTCTCTTGTCTCTACAGCCGCAGTGGAACTCTGTTCTGCCAGCTGACGGATCTGATCCGCCACCACAGAGAATCCGCGTCCTGCTTCGCCGGCCCTTGCCGCTTCAATGGAAGCATTCAAAGAAAGCAGATTCGTCTGAGACGCAATGTCTTCAATCTCGGAAATAATATTGCCAATCTTCTGGGAAGCCTCGTTAATGCGTTCCATAGCAGCTACCATCATTTCCATCTCCGCACGGCTGCGGTCTGCCTCATCCGCATATCTCTGGGCTAACTGGTAAGATTCTTCCGCCTTCTCCGCCGCCATTCCGATATTGTCTGTAATAGTCATAATGGTTGCCTGCATCTCCTGCACTGCGCCGGCCTGCTCTGTCGCCCCTTCCGCAAGGCTCTGGGAAGCCTCTGCCAGATTCGTGGAACCTGCGGAAACCTGTGTGGACGCCTCATCAATGGACTGAATAGTAGCAGCCATCTGCTTCTTCAAATCACGCATGGAATGCAGAAGCTGTTCAAAGTCTCCGGTATATCTGGCTCCGTCTTCAGAACGGACATCGTAATTGGAATTGGCCATCTCTCCAAGCAGACGCTCTTCATCCGCAATTACAAAGTTCAGGGTTGCCGCCATTTCCCGGGCTACTTCTGTCATCTCCGCAATCTCATCCTTTGTGGATACTTCCGGGAACGGAGCAGAAAGCTCTCCCCTCGCAAAAGTGGCCAGCCGATCCTTCAAAGCTACAATAGGCGCCGCAATGCTCTCTGCAATGGAAGTGCCCAGATGAAGCGCCAGGAAGATAGATCCGGCAATTGCCACGCCCATCACAATCACTAATACAAGACCCAAAATTGAGAGCTGACTCGACAAGGAAGAACCCTTGGAAACTTTAATCTCCATGATCTCTGTCAGGTCGTCGTAAATCTCATCATACATCGGAGCCAGCTGACTCATGGCCATATCCTGGGCCTGAATGCACTTCTCCTGATCCGTGGTAGCGCCCAAATCCATAATCTGCTGTTCCAGCGCCCAATAATCTTCCAGCTCTGTCTGAATCTCACTGTAGATTGCCTTGTTCTCATCCGTAACCATCGTGCTTTCCAGACCTGCAAATTCTTTCGTAAAATCTTCCTTGCACTGCGTATGCTGCTCTACCATCTTATCAATCGCGCTCTGCTCTTCATATCCGATGGTTCCGCGCAGCGCAGATCTGGAATCCGCGAAGCTTGCCATGGCCCGTCCTACATCTCCCTGCGCAAATCCGTAATCCGTCAGCGCGCTGGAATACAGATTAGACACCACAATCAGCATAATTACGCCAACCACTGCCACAATCGCCATAATGATCGAAATCAAAATAAATGATTTCTTCAGTCTTTCACGAATCTTCATGTTATTCAGTCTTTCCAACATAATCCTCTTCTCCACCCTTTTCATTTTGTCTAATATTACAATAATATATGATTATAGTCTACCCTATTCTTGCTTTTACGTCAATATTTTAGACAAAATTTAAACAAATTGATGTCAAATTAATACCAAAGCCCCATCTGTTTTCTCAATTTTCTGCAATGCCTGAACAAAAATTTCGTTTTCCTCTCTGGGGCGCACGGCAATCCGGTACCATCCCTCTTCCAATCCCGGAAAGTTACTGCAGTCCCGAATCAGGATTCCAAATTTTTTCATCTCTGCCGCAAGGCCAATTCTGCTTCGGAAAAAGATAAAATTAGCCTCATGGCCGTAAATCCTGATATAAAACGGCTTCTTTCCCTCTGTTCCGGCCATACGCTCCGTTTCCAGCCGCTCATGGCATTCCCCCAGCGCAGGCTCCCTTTCCTCTGCTCCTGCCATATGCTCTGGCCGGTACTGCAAGAGATGTTCCAGGAGAAAGGATTTTTCCGTCTCCAACGCCTTCCTTGTCTCTTCCAGAAAGGCCTTCTCTTTTGCGGCGGCAATCCCCGCTTCCTGGGCCAGAACCGACACATTCCAGGGCTGGGTCACTTCCCGCATCCGGGCAAGCCTTTCCTCATCCCCGCAAAGGCCGTAGCCCAGACGCAGTCCGGGCATTCCAAAGGTCTTGGTAAAGGCTTTTATAATAAAAAGGTTGGGATATTGACGCAAATATTTTTTCATGGAACAAGGGACAGGAAAACCGCCCTGTCCCAGGCTTACAAAATCCAGAAAACATTCATCAACCGCCAGAACCGCTCCTGCCTGCCTGCACCGGTCTGCCAGCCGTTCCAGCATTCCCCGCTCCGTCAGAATTCCGGTGGGATTATTGGGATTGCAGAGAAACACCAGGTCAATCTCTGAGGTAATGGACAAAAGGTTCTCCTCCTGCAGGCGAAACCCCTGCTCCGGCCTCAGATATTCCCGGCGAATCTCACACCCTACGCTTCTCAAGGCCTGCTCATATTCCTGAAAGGTAGGCGCAAACAGCAGCGCCCGTTTGGGTTTCTGGGCCAGCGCCAGGGAAAAAATCACTTCCGCAGCGCCGTTTCCGCAGATCACCTGCTCCGGCTGCACCTGCTCCAACTGTGCAATTGCATGTCTCAGCCTTCCGCTGCCCGGCTGAGGATAATGGAGAATCCCCTCCGCGGCGGACCTGACCCGCTCCAATACCTGCGGCGGCGTTCCAAGCAAATTGATATTCGCCGAAAAATCTATGAAATTGGGATACTGATAAACGTCTCCGCCGTGTTTGTGCATGACTCTTTCCTGCCTTTCTGCTGAACTTTCTGTCTGGATTACGTTTGAACAGCGCTCTTTGAACACTTTTCACTGAATAAACTCTGCATTGTGCCATTTTTTATCTATTTGAAAGGGATGGGAAAAGGGCTGCCTTTTTCCTGTGCGCTGAAATAGGACTGCCTTACCTGTCAGGCTGCTCCCGCAGCAGGATTCCCGCCGCCCCAAGGACTGCTGCCGCCGTAAGCATCACAGGGACAAAACCATAGTTTCTGCCCATCATCTGAAACAGGGCAAATTTCCCCAGGTGTTTGGCAGCTCCGATATTCGCGACAAAATATATCACCGACGCCATATAGCCGAGAACCACCTGATTGGTAATTCCGCTGACGAAAAACCCAATGCTGCCCAGAAAAAGAATTTCGCTGAAAGAACCTAACCACAGCTCTCCCCATTCAAAACGGCTGCCGCCCTGCCGCATCCTCAGCAGAAACAATGTAATCACCGCCGCCAGAATGACTGCCGCCATCAAAAGGCGCAGCAGATACAGCTTCCACAGGGGCGTGGCCTTTGACTTCTCAAGCAGCCAGATCTCCCGGTCCTGCTCCGGTAAAAATAAAGGGGTCAGCAGAAGAATGCCGCTAAAGGCTGCGTACATTTCCATCACTTTCGCAGCCTGAACTTCGTCCAGATTCCGAAAACTGATAAAAAATCCCGACATGAGAACAAACAGCAAAGTCATCAGCAGATGGGGCGCGTACTGCCTGCGGATAAAACTACTTCCTGCGCTTAAATATTTTTCCATAAAGCGTCTCTCCTTCCCTGCGTTTCTTCTCATAAAATACTGCCGTAAGGGCCAAAACTGCCAGCGACAGCAGGAAATAAAATCCCCGGTTTATAAAAAGCTGCTGTCTCTGAGCCAAGAATTCATTGGTTCCTCCCAGGGCGTTCCAGCGGACCACCAGCTTGAAGGCAAAATCCCCCGCCAGCGTGCCGGCGCCCATCAGGCTCGCCATGGCCCAAAACACCTGAATGAAAATGGAAATCACGCTCTCTGTCAATTCTGTAAAGAAAAAGGACACTGCCAGCACAATCATAATCTCCGGCAGCAGCCAGACCAGATTGTACTTCAAAAACGCCAGCGGATCCGGTGAAACTTCCATTGTATTGGCATGATACTGATAGGGCGTCTGCATCACAAAGGAGGTGACCAGCACCGGAAGGGCCGCCATGCACACATTTGCCAGATAGCGGCTTGCGATAATGCAAAATGCAGAGGCTTCATGGGCGTACACCACCTGGGAGGCCTGGGCCCGTTTGTCCCTGAGGCACCTGGTAACTCCCAGAAAGATCGGAAGGACAGAAAGGATAATCCCTGCGTAATCACAAAACAGCCTGGAAACAGCTCCGGTAACCCTGTCTTTTTCACAGAGGGCTTCATATTCCTCCACCGCCTGTTCATAGGTCATGGGCACGCTTACCCCGCTCTGGATGGCTTCCTTCCGGTAAGAGCTTCCGGCTCCCACAATCCCGCAGATTTTTTCCATATTCCTGTTGAATTCTTCGTAACTTAAGGATTCCCTGGCGGGAACGGAATACCCGGTCTGGGCTGCCATCGCTCCTTCCATGGAACTCTGGTCGTATTTATGAAAATGCGCCTCCATATCTTCTGTCAGCTCTTCCCAGGACTTTCCCGAACAGTCTTCCAGAATCTGAATCACTTCATCCAGTTCCCTCTGGTTCAATGTGACCTCTTTATAAAATCCCATAGGATAGGTGGCATAGGAATTACGGTTTGTCTCCAGCATAAGATTTGCCAGTATTTTCTCCATCACCGCAGAGGGCTCATGGCTTGAAGTCTGCCCATAATTTTCCTGATCCGGAAGGGGCCTCTCCATTCTGTCTGTCAAATCACCGCTTAACTGGCTGGAAAGAAATATCACAAATACCGCCGCGTAAATATAGTATACCATGCTTTTGAGAATCTGTTTACACTCTTTGATAAATAAAGTTCCAAACATCTCATCCACCTCCTATGCTCTGGGGCCGCCGGCCTGGTGCATCAGATACATATAGGCGTCTTCCACATCCGGCCCTGTCGGTTTTGCGTCCTTCATGGGAGGTTCTTCGGAAATGATTTTGATACTGGCGCTGCTGCCGCTGGTCAAGATTCCCGTCACCAGAAATTTTTCCTGTATGACGGGCAGCTCCATGGCAGACACCTGCGTCATGTAAACTTTTCCTTTTACTGCCTCTAAGAGCTGAGAGACTTTTCCCCGAAAAAGAATTTCTCCCTGATTCAGCACCGCAATATTTTCACAGGTGGCTTCGATATCCCCTACGATATGAGTGGAGAGAATAACGATTCTGTCTTTGGCAATTTCACAGAGCAGGTTGCGGAACCGCACCCGTTCCTCCGGGTCAAGCCCTGCTGTGGGTTCATCCACAACAATCACCTTCGGATCGTGAATGATTGCCTGGGCAATGCCAAGCCTGCGCTTCATGCCGCCGGACATGGCTTTTACCTTTGTCTTATGCTGATCCCCCAGATTTACTTTTTCCAGCATTTCCGGCACCTTAAGAGCCCGTTCCTTCTTGCTCATGCCAGAGAGCACGGCAAGGTAATCCAATGCTTCATAAGCTTTCATATTGCCGTACATGGAGAATTCCTGGGGCAGATAGCCGATAATTTTACGCACCTTGGCGCACTGCTCCACCGGAATGCCGCAAAGGGTCACTTCTCCGCTGCTTTTTTTCGTCAAGGTGGTGATTACTTTCATCAGTGTGGTTTTGCCTGCTCCGTTGGGGCCTAAAAGTCCGAACATGCCCTGTTCGATCTGCAGGCTGACGCGGTTTAACGCCTGCTTTTTGCCGAAATTTTTGGATAAATCCCTGATTTCTAGTCTGGTTTCCATTGGTTTCCTCGCTTTCTGATTTTCAGTTTTTGGGATTTGAAAAATATTTTCTGGCGAATCTTTTATCTTTGGAAACGGACGGAACCAGCGGATGGCCCTTTGGCACACAAACCGGGCAGCGCTTCGGCGAACTAACTGCTAACTTCGGCTAAGGAAGTCAGGAAAGCCTTCCTTCCTAAGCCTCTGTAAGCAGTGGATTTCGCCTCCGCTAAGGGCGCCCGTGAACCGTTTGCTTAGCCAAAGGGCCATCCGCTGGTTCCTGTGTATCGAAATACAGATGGTTCGCTCCAAATCATATTTTAAGAAAGTATTTTTCAAATATGCTCAGGGACAGATGCACTTGCATGGTATTTTCCGCGCTCTGTTCCCGTTCTGAACATCAGTATATAAGGAATTTATCTATGAATTTCCTATGAAATTATATTTTTCTAAAACTATTCTGCAGGTTTTTGCTGTTTTCCTTTAGACGCTTATAAACAATTTTTTGCGCAAAATGGCTGCGTACTCTGCGCTGTTTTGTGTCAGCGGCTGAACAATTATTTCACTCCTATTACCAGGGTGGCGGCGGCTATGGCTCCCTGCTCTACGCTGTTTTGCAATGACAGGCTGCCTCCGTGGCTTTCACAGAGCATCCGGCAGATGGACAGGCCGATGCCGAAGTGTTCTTTGCTGTTTTCTTCCTCGCTGAAATAGACTTCCATGCCCATCCGCAGGGCCTTTTCGGAAAACCCGGGGCCGTCGTCTTTGACGAAAACAGTCAGTTCTCTTCCCTTCAAAACTGCCTTTGCCTGAATGGCGTGAACTGCGTAGCGCATGGCATTGCTCAGCAGGTTTTCAAAAACTTCTATCAGGAGATTCAGATCGAAAAACAGCTCTGTCTCTGGCAATGCTGCTTCCAGTGACAATTCCAGTTCTGTATTTTGCTTCATGCCCAAAATCACCGTCTCTAACTGTTTGATCACTTGCCAGCTGCTGTGCCAGCTGACGGAGAGTTCCCGTTTTTCAATGTTCTGGATGGTGGTCATGGTCTCAGAAAACCGCAGCAGCCGCTCTTCCTGTTCATGTATAGCGTCTAACTTTTCCATCAGCATGTCCTGTGTGACCCGGCCGCCGGGCACATATTTCTGCAGAAATTCCGTATAGCCCCGGATCACGGTCAGCGGCGTGCGGATATCATGGGCAAAGGCCGCGTTGATTTTCCGCTGTTCCTCCTGCTGTCTCCACTGACTCTTTTTGCTTTTCAGCATTTCCCTGCGCATCTGCTCCATTTCTCCGCAGAGGAGTCCCATCTCATCTCTGCCGCGCCAGACAATCTCGTGGCTGTAATCTCCCATATTGATATAATTCAGCCCCTGAGTAATGGCGGCAATGGGCGGTTTGATCCTGGTTTCCAGGAAAATCTTTCCGGCTGCGGCAAAGCCGATCAGAATATAGAGATACAGACAGGCGCTGTAAAACCCTCTGAGCGCAGACAGGCAAAAATTCTCCCAGCCATTTTGTTCCGCCGATGCCGCCAGCAGCCGGGGATCTCTGTAATACGCCTCTGCCTGCACCTGCCGCTTCTCCAGCACCTCAATCCACACCAGACAGAGATTTCTGGTGATCCAGTAAGCCGCAATTACGCCCACAGTGCAGATACACAGATACCAGACCAGGGCCCGCACCAGGGACTTCTCCTGTAAAAATCTCCAAATCTGCTCTGTCTTCTCTTCTAACCAATCCATTTATAGCCCACTCCCCAGACAGTCTCGATGTGCTTTTCTCTCCGGTCAATTTTCTGGCGGATTCTGCGCACATGCTCCGCAATAATGGAAGGATCCGCTTCTCCGTCAAACCCCCGGACCCGCTCATAAATCTGCTCTTTCTCAAACACCTGGCCGCTGTGGGAAATCAACAGCTCTACAATGGAAAATTCTGTTTTCGTCAGTCCCACGTCTTGTCCCTCCAAAAGAACCTGATGGCCGGAAAAATCCACCGTCAAATCTCCCTTTAGATAGACGCTGCCGCTCTGCTGCCTTCTGGCTTCCCGGCGCAGGTGGGCTTCCACCCGGGCCAGCAGTTCATCCATGCCGAAAGGCTTTACAATATAATCGTCTCCGCCGGCTTTAAATCCGCTGACCCGATCCTTTTCTTCCGTGCGGGCAGTGAGAAAGAGAATGGGACAGTCGATATAATCCCGGATTTTCTCACAGACGGTATAGCCGTCCAGATCCGGCATATTGACGTCCAGAATAATCAAATCCGGCTGGTATTTTAAGCCCTCCATGGCCTCCATTCCGTTTTTGGCAGTGTAGACCAGGTAGCCTTCCATTTCCAGGGACTCTTTTAAAAGATTCCGGATGTCTTGTTCATCGTCTACGGCAAGTATTTTCTTCATGTTGTCCTCCGCTTTTCCATTTTTCTATTCTGCAGCTGTGAGGTTTTTCTTTCTTATTTTTATCATAATTGATTCCAACAAGAAGAATCTCGCCTGCATATCCTTCCAATGCCTTGGTATACTGCCGGTCTTTGATCTGCTGTATGGCGGATTCTGAAGTCTTATCGTATTTCAATTCCACAACCAAAGCAGGCTTTCCTGACGCAGGCAGCGGAAGAAAAACGATATCCGCAAAGCCCCGGCCCGACGGCAGTTCCCGAATCAGTCTGTAATCTTTTCTTGCGCTGTAATAGGCCAGGCCGATGGCGCAGGCAAGGGAATTTTCGTCGTTATAGGCCAATATCGACGCCGCTTCCATATGGGCCAGATCAAGACCTCTTGCCACACTTTTTTCATCCCCCAAAAGAGTGTCTTCCAATAGCTTTTCCGATGCTTTGAGAATGCGCGTCACTTCCGGCCAGCCGCCTACGCTCATGGCGTTTTCAAATTCTCCGAAAATTTCTTGATTGGGAATAAAAACCTCTTTTTGCTCCCAATCATATCCAAGATACCCCAGATGAATGAATAATGTGAGAACATCATCCCTTGTCTTAAAATTCTCCATATCATTCTGAAAACTATTGGTATTTACTCTAACCCGGCCGCCGCCCAGCATCTGACCAATGGCTTCTCTCAGCCCGTCAAAATCCATATCTATATAAATCTTCAAAGCCTCATAAGTCTCAGTGGAAGCCCAGTAACTGGAAAAGCGCCTGCACCTCATTGCCTCCACTACAGATCTGGGATTGTAGATATGGCAAAATCCGCGAAAAGCGTAGCCGTCATACCAACTGCCGGCTTCTTCAAAATCCATCTCATACCGTTCACACAGCTGTTTTACTTCCTCCTGGGTAAAACCAGTGTATTCCTCTAACATTTTCTGATCTGCCATGGAAAACTCGTCAAACATGTTAAGGGCAGAATGGGTTCCGTATTTTTTGATCGGAAGAATTCCTGTCATGTAGGCCAGGGCCACATAGGAACGATCTTTGAAAAGACTGCGCATAAAATCCAAATATATTTTCTGAGCGTCTGTGTCATTCTTATATTCCCGAAACATACAGTCCCATTCATCAATGATAAAAACAAAGCCGGTTGACAGACTGGCAGAAATCGTCTGCAGCACAGAAATCAGCGATGAGGGATCATAATAGTTCAAATTGGGAAATTCCTCCAGCAATTCCCATAACAGCGCTTTCTCCAGCCGCTCTCTGCACGCCGCCGCGCTTTCTGACTGGCTTAAAAATTGCTGGATATTTAAAAATATAACATTGTATTGATTTAGATATTTCCGATAAGTCTCATCCCCGGCAATGGATAAATGTTCAAACTGTCCGCCGGAGTCACATCCTTTCCCATAGTAGGACGCCAGCATCTGCGCTGTTACGGATTTGCCGAACCGCCTGGGGCGGCTGACACAGACAAAACGCTGTTCTGTGTCAATCACGGAATTCGTATAGGAGATCAGGCCGCTTTTGTCAACATAAATCTTGGAATTGAGAGACATCTGAAAACCTCTGTTTCCCGGATTTAAATAAATTCCCATTAAAGCAATCTCCTTTCTCTTGCATGAACTCTTTCCATGCTCTAGTACAGCAATTTCTAAACTGCCGAAGCGCCCTTTTGCGCGCAGCCGATAAAACGTCTGAAAAATCATTTTATTTGCCAAACAATTCCCTGGCCTGCTTCATATTTTCTACAATGGAGACTTCAAAGGGACATCTCGTCTCACATGCCCCGCACTGCACGCATTCCCCTGCATGATGTTCCAGCGCTTCGTAATGCTCCCGCACAGTCTCCGGCATTTTCCCCTGGGCTTTGGCCAGATTCAGGAACTTGGTAACAGACGCCACATCAATCTGGCTGGGGCAGGGGGCGCAGTGGCTGCAGTACATGCAGTGCCCCTTCCAGCTGATATTGGGAAATGAGGCAAAGGCTGGCGCGTAATCTTTTTCTGCTTCGGAAGCCGTCTCATAGGAAAGGCATTCCTTAAGCTGTTCCAGAGAGCGGGCTCCCGCCAGAACCGCCGTCACAGCCGGACGGGTCAGGGCATAGTGGAGGCACTGCACCGCAGTCAGGGCTTTTCCTGCCGGGGATAAGGAGGCGTCCAGCAGATCTCCGCCGCCGAAAGCTTTCATAACAGTGATTCCAACGCCTGCCCTCTGGCAGGTTTCATACAGCTTCTGCCGGTCGGCGTCCATATTTACCAAATGCTTCTCATAATTTTTGTCATTCCACAATTCTTCCACATCTTCCCCTGCCGGCTGAAGATCGTAGCAGGGATTGACGCTGAACATTAAGACTTCAATCAGGCCGCTTTCCACTGCTTTTAACGCCACCTGGGGATTATGGCTGCTTAACCCGATGTGATGAATGGTTCCGGATTGTTTCAGCCGCCGTGCGTATTCCATGACGGGACCGCTTAAGATCGTTTCCCAGTCTTTCAGGGAATCTACATAATGGATCATTCCCACATCTATGTAATCTGTCTGGAGCTGAACCAGCAATTCCTCAAACCCCGCCTGCACCTCACCGATTTCCCGGCTCCGCTTGTACTGGCCGTCTTTCCAAATGGAACAGATGTGGGCCTGGATCAGAAATTTTTCCCTTCTGCCTGCCAGCGCCTGGCCTACGGCAGTGCGTACCTGGGGATTGGAGGCATACAAATCAAAATAGTTGACGCCGGCTTCTTCGGCTGCGTCCAGAAGCTCTTTGGCTCCTCTACAGTCGTTCTCAGCAAATCCCTCGCATCCCAGTCCAATCTCGCTTACTTTTAATCCTGTGTTTCCTAATTCACGGTATTTCATATGATCCTTCCTTTCTTAGTTTTTCTATGATGCAGCTGTGATGTTTCTCTTTCTTATCTCTGTCATAATTGATTCCAACGAAAAGAATTTCCCCCACATACCCCTCCAATGCTTTGGCGTACTGCCGGTCTTTGATTTGACGGACAGCAGATTCCGCCGTCTTATCGTATTTCAATTCCACAATCAGTGCAGGCTTTCCGGATGCAGGAAGCGGCAGAAAAACAATATCCGCAAAGCCCCGGCCCGACGGCAGTTCACGGATCAGCCTGTAATCCTTCCTTGCGCTGTAGTAAGCCAGACCGATGGCACAGGCAAGGGAATTCTCATCGTTATAGGTTAATATCGACGCTGCCTCCATATGGGCCAGCTCAAGACCTTTTGCCACACTTTTTTCATCTCCCAAAAGAGTGTCCTCAAGGAGCTTTTCCGATGCTTTGAGAATACGCATTACTTCCGTCCAGCCGCCTACGCTCATGGCATTTTCGAATTCTCCGAGAATTTCCTTATTGGGGATAAACGCTTCTTTTGTTTCGGAATCATATCCCAGATAGCCCAGATGAATCAAAAGCGTCAGCACATCGTCTTTTGTCCTGAAGTTTCGCATATCATTCTGAAAACTGAAGGGATTGACTCTGATTCGTCCGCCGCCCAGCATCTGCACAACATCCTGCCTCAGCCCCTCAAAATCCATTTCCATATAAATTTTCAGAGCTTCATAAGTCTCCGTGGAAGTCCAGTAGCTGGAACAATGCCCGCATTTCATGGCCTCCACCACAGATCTGGGATTATAAATATGATGAAAATTCCGAAGAGCATAGCCGTCGTACCAACTGCTGACCTCTGTAAAATCCATGCCGTACCGCCCGCAAAGCTCCTTTACTTCCGCCTCGGTAAAACCAGTGTATTCTTCCAGGATTTTCTGATCTGTCATGGAATATTCCCAAAACATATTCAGCGCGGAATGGGAACCGTATTTTTTCACGGGAAGGATGCCCGTCATATAGGCAAGGGCCACATATTCCCGATCTTTGAAAAGATTGCGCAGAAAATCCAGATACTGCATCTGTAAACCTTCGGCTTCCTTTTTTTCACGCATCACGCAGTCCCATTCATCCAACAAGAAAATAAACTCCCTGCCTGTCTTTGCGTAAATCTTTCGGAATGCGGCGGCAAGGCTAAGATCCGGGCGGCTGAGCAGTTCCCCATACTCTTCCCTGAGTTCTTCCAGCACTTCCTGCTCTAAATAATCCAGCATTGTGAAAGCTTCTGGCTCAGCTGACCGGGACGGTTCCGCTGACAAGTTAACAGCAGGCTTAGCGCTGGAAAGACTTGCTTTCGTGAATGCCGCTTCACTGAGAAATTGCTGCATATTCAGATAAATGACGTCATATTGGTTTAAATGTTCTGAAAAGCTTTTCTCTTTTTCTATTTTTAAGCCCCGGAACAATTCGGCGGAATCGCAGCCCCGGCTGTAATAAGCGGCAAGCATTTCAAGCGTCATGGATTTGCCGAACCGGCGGGGCCTGCTGACGCAGAGAAAGTGATCCCTGGTATTTAAATATCTGTTTGTGTCTGCGATCAGTTCTGTTTTGTCCACGTAGATTTCTGAACGAATGGATTTCCAAAAGCTTTTATTTCCTGGATTCAGATATATTCCCACAGGCGGCGCCTCCTTTTTGGCTTTCACTTATCCTTTATTATATGATTTAGGTGTCAAAAGGTACATCCCTTTTAAACGATAACTGTTCTTTGAA
>CAJUBP010000041.1 GCA_910584585.1 uncultured Lachnospiraceae bacterium
CTGTTGTTGTCACTCCCTGCGTGGGAGTGTGGATTGAAATCTGCCGTTGCTGTCGGCAGAACTTTTACATAACCGTCACTCCCTGCGTGGGAGTGTGGATTGAAATTCTATATCATAAGCATTACAATTACTGTTATTTAAGTCACTCCCTGCGTGGGAGTGTGGATTGAAATCAGGAAAATTAAAGCCTACGCATGTTATTGGAGGGGGTCACTCCCTGCGTGGGAGTGTGGATTGAAATGTTTTCCTCCTTTTTTACGTAGTCTAATATTCTGGTCACTCCCTGCGTGGGAGTGTGGATTGAAATCTGTATACGTGTAAACTCCCGCACGGTTGTACTTTTGTCACTCCCTGCGTGGGAGTGTGGATTGAAATATTTTCCTCCCGGATATTCCGGATTGATTTGATATGTCACTCCCTGCGTGGGAGTGTGGATTGAAATTTGCATAGCAGTATTCGCACCCATGCAGACATCCGTCACTCCCTGCGTGGGAGTGTGGATTGAAATATCTTTTGGATGAACGTGTAGTATGGCTGAACGAGTCACTCCCTGCGTAGGAGTGTGGATTGAAATATCTTTTGGATGAACGTGTAGTATGGCTGAACGAGTCACTCCCTGCGTGAGAGTGTGGATTGAAATCACGATATGATGCACCATTGCGGCTGGTACAACCGTCACTCCCTGAGCGAGCAGTTATCTGTGAACAGAGTTATATGGAAAACCCACAGACAGATTTTGTTTGTGATTTTTTTATGGGGGAAATTGTGCTATACTATATTAAATCCGAGGGCAGTCTCGGAGATTCAATAGCAAATAGGCAGAAAAGGGTTGGTGTTCGGAGATGAGCGGGATAAGGGATGGATGATTGTGGAGCCTGAGCGATTCGGAGAGCATAAAGAATAAAAATGGGCATGGCTTTTAAGCTTGCTGGAAAACAGGTCTGAAAGAATCATGAAACAGGAAACATGGTTTTATGCCGTTGCCTGCGTCTGCTGTTTCTAGCGTGCGTCCAGATGGATGCAGATGCCGAGCATGGTGATCATGAAAGAATAATGCTCCTTTGTGTGTATGAACATGCGGTGCAGTCCGTAATCATTGAGGACGCAGTTGTTGATACGTTCCGTGGCGGTGCGTTGTTTATAAATTTCTTTATAAGCGTCCGTGCCGCGGAGGACATCAGCGTAAAGGCGGATATCCCAATCGGACCAGGTCTTGACGACCCTCCCATATTTGGATCCCGGCCATAAGCCGCTTTTCGAGTTTGGATATTGATCCGGATACATTGTATGCACTTCCATACGCAAAGGAGGTTATTGCATAATTCATAGAGTATTTAATATACCTACTCAAAGAAAATATAGAAAAGTCCAATCACTAAGTACAGAACACACTTTCTCCTAAATATTTGTCATGAAGAACAATTAAGCACTTTTGACAATACGGGTGAGGTTAAGGGGTGGAAGCCCTTCTTTGATTTGCGCCATGTCTATGTGATACCCTCTTTTGACGAACCGAAGCAGGGGCAATCCATTCTGTTTTACCAAAAAGCTTTTAGATTCAAGAATATTTGCTAAATTTGATGCTTTTATACTCATGGTCAAAGGATTTGCTGGCAAATCCTTTGACCATGAGTATGTTCTTGCGCAGACTACTTTTTCTTCACGATAATCTTCATCTTCGCTTTTTTCCCATTATAAGTTTTAACAGTAATCACGGCGACTCCCTTTTTCCTGGCTGTGATTTTCCCGGTGGAAGAAACGGTTGCCACAGATTTTCGATTAGAAGAATAAGTGAGCTTATGGCTTGCGGTTCCTTTGGGGAACTTAGCCTTTATCTGGAATTTCCAGCCGGCCCGTATTGTCTTGGTTTTGGCATTTAGCTTGATGCTGCCAGGTTTCTTCTTAACAGTAACCTGCACAGTGGCGGTTTTTCCGTTGGAGGACTGAATGGTAATCCTGGAAGAACCGGTTTTCTTAGCGGTAATTTTACCCGTTGTGCTGACGGCAATCTTCTTATTGGAAGCGGTGTAGCGTAGCTTTCTGTCGGAAGCGTTCGCGGGAAGGGCAGCTGCTTTCAGCCTGTAGGTTTCGCCTAGCCCAAGAGTCAGTTTTTTCACATCTGTTTTGATGCCTGTCACTTCACGTTTCCGGCTGCTGGAAGAAGAGCTGCTGTTGTTCTGGTTGGAATCCGGCTTGCTGTCAGGCTTTCCGGAACTGCCGTTTCCAGGTTTTTGGACGCCGGAATTGCTGGGATCATTGATATCCGGTTTGCCGCCGTTGGAGTTATCTTTGTCCGGCTTGTTATCATCAGAGTCGTCTTTGTCCGGTTCACCGCTGCCAGAGTCCGGCTGTTTGGTCAGGGTGACGGAGATGTCCTCATTGGAGAAAGAAGCAGTGTTGCCGGCTTCGTCTGTCACCGTGAATCTCAGGGACAATGGCAGAGTTCCCTCAGTTTGCTGGAATGCGGATTCCAGCTGTTCGAAGGACAGGGACACATGATTTAGTCCCGGGGTCAGCGTATCGTTTCTGGTATAAAGGGCTGCGGTCCTGCCTTTTTCCAGGAATTCTGCAGTGACAGTAACTTCTTTATTGCCTGCGGCATTGGAGATTACCTCAGCCTGGAGACTTCCGTTCAGCTTGTTTTGGCTGTCACAGGCCACTTCTGTTTCCAGAAGAGAAGCTTTCAAAGGATTCTCCTGTTGGGCAGCCACAAAGGAACTGGCTGCCTGGCCGTCCAAAAGCAAGGTTTCCTGTCCGTCTAAAAGAATGCAGGTTTGCCCCGGCGCCTGTATGGTAATGTCATTGTTTTCCTCTATGGTTATGGCGGCATTGCTGCTGCCGGCTTCTACGGTTCGTTCCATGCCCTGAGCATTTACCAGGGTGAAGGAAGCGGTTTCTTCCCCTTGAGATCCTGACTGCAGCTCCATTGTCAGAGAGCCGTCTTTTGTGCCGCTTTCTGTGATTTTTAAAACAGCGGCTTCATCAGAAGAAGTGATTTTTGCAAAATATTCTTCAGTTCCCAGATAGAAGGAAACGGAATCCGGGTTGGAAGATTCGGATGTTCCTTCCGGCGCGTCAGCGGTAAGCTGGTAATTCCCTTCTGGCAGAACAAAGCTTTTGACGCCGGAAAAGCTGCTGCTGTGTTCCGAGGACAAAGGTTTCTGCTCATAAGCGCCTTCGATTTCGCTGATGCCTTTGCCTTCTGGGTCTGTGACGGAGCCATATTCCTTGTCGATGGAAAGGTAAAGGGATGACTCTCCTTCACTGTAAGAATTTCCGGCGGATAAAGAAGAAAAGCTGAAATCCTTTTCCCCGCTGGAAGCATTTGCGCCGGACAAAGAAGAAACACTGAAATCCTTTTCCCTGCTGGAAGCATTTGCGCCGGACAAAGAAGCGGCCAAGTCATTGTAAGGAACATAGGAAATGTCCAAGTAGCCGCTGATGCCGCTGAAATCTTTGTTTATAGTTAGTGTTTCCAGTTCCGAGGGGTGATCTGGGTTATAAGCTTTTATCTGAAAATTCCCGTCAGCATCCTGCATAACGGAAACGGGAACCGCCGCATGTCCGCTGTAAGCGGAATAGAGCAGCAGTACCACAGGTTCCGCCTTAGAATCAATCCGCAGTCCGCCGGAGCGTTCAAACTCTTCCACTTTCTGTACCAGTCCGCGGTAATCATTCCGGTGCTTGCTGATGCTGCCGCCGCAGCCGGAAATTATAGGATGGTACTGGGAAATCTGGTAAGATTCAATCAGTTTTGTTATGGAAGCGTCCTTGTTTCCCGGCGCCTGAATGGTATAGAGGCTGTTGTAAGGAGCGCCGTAGTCTGTGGGGCGCAGATCCTGGTTCTCATAGAATTCCAGGGTGCTTGTGGCCATTCCGTAACAGGAGCCGTTCCAGCCTCTGTCTGTGACATAGTAGTAGGTTCCCAGGGAAATATCCCCCAGAGTTTCCACAAATCTTCGTTTGAGGAAGCGGTAGCCGGCAGGATATCCAAAGGATTCAGCGGCGTTGGCAAAGGAATAGTGATCCTGGCCGTCGGTATAGAACCGATCCTGTTTCAGAAGCGGGATGCCGTTCCAGTTCCCTTTCAGCCGGTTCCAGCTTGTCTGCGCTGCCCGGTGGCAGAGATTCAGGCTGCCGCTGCAGTTGTCGAAGCTGTCAGAAGCCCAGTCTACTGGAATGGTTCCGCCGAAATATACTCGTTCCAGGGCAGTGTTTCCGGCAAAAGCCTGGGAGTCGATAAGGTAAACGTCGCTTGGAATGTTGATGGAGCGCAGGCTTCTGCAGTCCCGGAAAGCGCCTTCTCTGATTTCGTAGACAGAATCGGGAATGATAAAGGAAGCCAGGCCGGCGCATCCTGCGAAAACTTCTTTTTCCAGAATTCCCAGCTGGGAGCCTAAAGTTGCGGACGTAATTTTGGCGCATCCTTGAAAAGCGCCTTCGCCGATGGAAGATACTTTCTCAAGGGTCAGGCTGCCGGCAATGCTCACATTATTCTGAAACGCGGCGCTGCCGATGTCTGTAATGGCCGCGATATTCAAGGATTTCAGGCTGACGCAGTCAGAAAACGCGTAATTGCCGATGTGTTCCAAATCGGTTCCGGTTTCCAGGCGGATCAATTTGGAGGCATTGGAGAAACTGTAATCGCCGATGGAAGTAACGCCGTTTCCTTCTATTGTCTGGATGGAGGGCGTATAGCTGCTCCAGGGGGCGGGAGAGTCCGCGGTAAAGTCGGGAATCTGTCCGGTGCCGGTGAAGGTGAGGCTGCCGTCGCTGCCGATGTATTCCCAGTTCAGAGTTTCGAATGAGCCGGAATCTTCTTCTGTATTGGCAGGATCCCAGTCCGCAATCGTAAAGGAGGTCCAGGGGGCGGCGTCCCATCCGGCGGATTCGGCTGTTTTGTACAGGATCAGGTTTGAAGGAGGCAGATAAATACTTTTATCGTATGCTTGCGGAGCTGAAGTGTTTCCGGCAAAATAAATGGAGGCTAAATTTGCGTTGGAATTAATACAATAAGGACTCATGATTTCCAGAGCTTTAGGCAGATATAGTTTTTTCAGGGCAGCGGCATTTGTGATAGCATATTCCTCCAGCTTTTTTACCTGATTCGGCACATGGAAGGAAACGTCTGGTTTTGCTGAGGCATAGCACAGCAATTGGGAGAAATCTTCGCTGTAGACAACATTGCCTAAAGATTCCAGATAAGGATTTTCAGGAGAGACTGTGATGGATTTCAAATTTTCATCATGATAAAATACAGCCCTTAAACCGTTGACTCCTTTGCCGATGGTAACGGTTTCCAGAGTATAGCAAAAAAGGAATGCCCCGCTTTCCAGGGTTTCTACATTATCAGGGATATTCACTTCAGGTAAATAATGGCAGCTGGCAAATGCCCAGGAACCGATCTTTTTGACATTGCCTGGTAGTTCAAGTCTTTGAAGGCCGCAGTTATAAAAGGCATGAGATCCAATATCTGTTAAGGTTTCCGGGAAGCTGACAGAGGTGAGATTCCTGGCATAGGCAAAAGCATTTGTGCCGATGGATTCTGTTCCTGGCAGGAGGGCGGCTGTGCTGTCCGGGGTTGAGCTTGCATAGGCGACAGCGCGTTTTGGCGTATTGTCCGGGCCTTTTTCATAAAGAATATTGTCCTGGACGAAAAAGTGTTGGTTACCGTTTTCCATTTGCAGAGCCTGCAAAGGCGCGTTGACAAAAGGATTGCCTGGGATTTGCTCCACATTTTTGGGAAGCGTAACAGCAGTTAATCCTGTGGAATCGAAAGCGGATCCTTCGAGTTTCCTCAGGCTTTCCGGCAGAGAAATGCTTGTCAATGAAGTGCAGTATGAAAAAGCGCCAGGGCCGATTTCCTGTAATCCTGCGTTAAACTGAATATTAGTGAGTGAGGTAAGATTGGAAAAAGCATTGCCCTTGATGGAGATCAGGCTTTCCGGCAAGACAATACGCTCTAACGCGCTGCAGTTTTGGAAAGCAAGTGTTCCGATTTCCTGCAGTCCATCGTTGAAGTGAATTTCGGTGAGGGAAGTAAGTCCGAAAAAAGCGCAATGCGGTATAGATGTCAGGCTTTTCGGAAAAGAGAGGCTTTTTAATGCTTCACAGCCCTGAAAAGCAAATTCGCCGATCTTTTCTAATCCATCGTTGAACTGGATATCGGTAAGGGAAGGAAGATATTGAAAGGCATAATCCCCAATTTCTTTCAGGCCCTCGCCGCATAGGAAAGTTTTCAGGGAATAGGCAAGTTCAAAGGCATGTGCTCCAATAGAAACAACACTGTCCGGCAGCGTGACAGCAGGCAGGCTGCAATGTTCCCGAAAGGCATAGTCACAGACGGAAGTGATGCCTTCGCTGATGGTGACGGAAGTAATATGTTTCCGGTAATTATACCAGGGACTGCCGGCGTCTGAAAATAAGCTTTGATCCATGTCCCCTGTTCCAGTCAGACGCAATTCATAGCAAACGGGAGAGTCAGAGGACGCGGTATCGCTTTCATCCTGATAGATGGTTCCGTCCGGATCTTCGATCAGTTCCCAGTTAATATTGTCTCCCGGGGCCCCGCATGTGCCGGATGTGTCTCCGGCAGGCGTCGGCAATTCTGCAGCCTGGACGTTGGCAGTCTGCCCGGGATCAAAAGGCACAGGGCAGAATAAGCCCAGCGCAAGTGTAATTGCCAGCAGAAAGCTGATGGTTTGTCTTCTTTTTTTCATGTTAATACTCCTTTTCCTGTGATGTTATTTATCTCTCATACCCCAAGATGTTACTTCAAATTATACTTACATTTCCAATTTCTGGCAACAAAAGAAAAGGATTTTAACAGGAAATTAACGGGATAAAATGTTGTGCTGAAAAAAGTACAAATTTATCGAAAAAAGATGTGCTGAAAATAATAAAATGTGCTATAATCAAAATTATTGACTTATGATTTATCATAAGGCATAAAATATATTCAGTTAAGATGGACAGCAAACGCGCGAAAACGCAGGAGGCTGTACTTAGGAATTGTGCAGAAATATGCTGTGTGATTCCTTAAAAATATTTTATAGAAAGTGGGGCACGAAAAATGGGTTTCATGACATTTAAGGGCGGCGTCCATCCGCACGATGGAAAAGAATTTTCCAAAGATAAGCCAATACGTGAATTACTGCCCAAAGGTGAACTGGTATTTCCGGTATCTCAGCATATCGGGGCGCCGGCGAAGCCAGTGGTGGCCGTTGGCGATACCGTACTGCGGGGACAGATGATTGCGGAAGCCGGCGGATTCGTATCCGCGCCGATTTATTCTTCCGTATCCGGCACGGTGAAGGCAATCCAGCCGCGCAGAGGCGCAGTAGGCGATATGGTGAATTCCATCATTATTGAAAACGATGGGGAAATGAAGGAAGTGGAATACGTTCCTGCAGAAGATGTAACTGCCCTTTCCAAAGAAGAGATTATTGGAAAAGTGAAAGAGGCAGGCGTTGTGGGAATGGGCGGGGCAGGGTTCCCCACCCATGTCAAATTATCTCCCAAAGAGCCGGACAAAATCGAGTACATCATTGCGAACTGCGCAGAGTGTGAGCCTTATCTGACGGCAGATTACCGGCGTATGCTGGAGAATCCCCAGGAACTGATTGAGGGAATGCGGATTGTCCTGCAGTTGTTTGATCATGCCAAGGGATTGTTCGGCATTGAGGACAACAAACCGGACTGCATTGCCAAGATGCAGGAGCTGACGAAGGATGAACCCCGCATGGAAGTCTGTCCGTTAAAGACCAAATACCCTCAGGGCGGTGAGCGCCAGCTCATTTACGCAACTACCCACAGAGAGATTAATTCCACCATGCTTCCCGCTGACGCAGGCTGTATCGTGGACAATGTGGAGACGCTGATTTCCGTTTATAAGGCGGTAAAACTGGGCAAGCCTGTGATGAACCGTATCTTTACGGTGACAGGAGACGCAGTGAAAGAGCCCGGCAACTTCGATATCTGTCTGGGCATGAGTTACGGGGAAGTGTTGGAAGCGGCAGGCGGATTCAAAGTACAGCCTGAGAAAATTATTTCCGGCGGGCCTATGATGGGATTTTCCATGTTCGGACTGGATATTCCCACTACCAAGACATCGTCCTCTCTGCTTTGCCTTGCCAAAGATGATGTGGCAGCCAGCGAGACTACCGCGTGCATCAACTGCGGCCGTTGCGTATCCGCCTGCCCGGAGCAGATTATTCCCACCAGGCTGGCGAAAATGGCAGGCCACGGGGATATGGCGGGATTTGAGAAGTGGAACGGCATGGAATGTATCGAATGCGGAAGCTGCAGTTATATCTGTCCGGCTAAGATACCGCTGGCTCAGTCCATCCGAACCATGAAGAAACAGATTCTTGCGGAGCGGAGAAAAAAATAATTTGCGAAAGAAATAAATGACCTGTCCATGCGCAGTGCCAAATGTATAAAAATGCGCATGATACCTTTATAAAATCAGGATAGAAAGAGGTGTCTTATTGTGAGTGATATGTATAATGTATCATCGTCCTCCCATATTCGTTCCAAAGATACATCTGCCAGAATCATGCTTTACGTGGCAATTGCATTGCTGCCGGCCAGCTTGTTCGGCATCTGGAACTTTGGGTTACAGGCGTTGATATTGATTTTAGTATGTGTTGCAACCTGTGTGGCTTCGGAATGGATTTTCGAGAAGCTGATACATAAAAAAAGTACCATCAATGATTTCAGCGCAGTGGTAACGGGACTGTTGCTGGCTTTGAACCTGCCCCACACCCTGCCCATCTGGCAGGCGGTTTTGGGCAGCGTATTTGCCATTGTCATTGTCAAAATGCTCTTCGGCGGACTGGGGCAGAACTTTATGAACCCGGCCTTGGGCGGCAGATGCTTTCTGCTGGTGTCTTTTGCGGGGACAATGACCAGCTTTACCTATGACGGCGTAACAGGCGCTACTCCGCTGGCTCTTTTAAAGAACGGCGAGAGTGTGGACACTATGAAAATGCTGTTGGGTACCACGGCGGGAACCATCGGCGAGACCAGCGTGATTGCCATCTTAATCGGGGCGATTTTCCTGATTCTGATGGGCGTCATTGATTTGACTATTCCCGCAAGCTATATCCTCTCTTTCGGCGTGTTTGTGCTGCTGTTCGGCGGACATGGCTTTGACGTGACTTATCTTACTGCCCATCTTTGCGGCGGCGGGCTGATGCTGGGCGCGTTCTTCATGGCCACAGACTATGTGACTTCCCCCATTACCCCTATGGGGAAAGTAGTGTTCGGAATTGTTCTGGGAATCTTAACCGGATTGTTCCGTCTGTTCGGAGCCAATGCGGAAGGCGTTTCCTTTGCCATCATCTTAGGCAACCTTCTGGTTCCGATTATTGAGAAATTTACCATTCCAAGGGCTTTTGGCCAGAAAAAGGAGGTAAAACAGCATGAATAAAAAGATAGTGCATGACGCGTTGATTTTAACCGCCTTTACCTTAGTGCTGGGATTTCTTCTGGGCGTGGTCTATGATATCACGAAAGAACCCATTGCGGCTGCGGAAAAAGCGGCTTTGGACGAGGCGTATAAAGTGGTGTTCGCGGACGCGGCTTCTTTCGAGGAAGATGAGAATTTTGACGCGGCAAAAGCAGCGGAGATTATTGCGGCAAGCGAGTTTTCCAAAGATGAGATTACAGCGGTCAATAAGGCAGTGGACGCTTCCGGCAATGTGCTGGGATATGTCATCAACGTAACCTCCCATGAGGGAAGCCAGGCGGACATTTCCTTTTCCGTTGGCATCCAGAATGACGGGACGTTAAACGGTTATTCCATTACAGCTATCAGCGAGACGCCGGGCCTTGGCGTACTGGTGCAGGAAGAGCCCTTCTATTCCCAGTTTGAAGGAAAGTCCGAAGAGACTTATTCCGTAGTAAAGACAGCTCCGGCGGCTGAGAATGAGATTCAGGCAGTTACCGGCGCGACCATTTCTTCCAGAGCAGTCACCAACGGCGTAAACGCCTGTCTGGTGTATTTCAGAAGCGCTTTGCAGGGAGGTAACTAAGTATGAATAAATATGCAGAACGTTTATATAACGGTATTATCAAAGAAAATCCTACCTTTGTGCTGATGCTGGGCATGTGTCCCACCCTGGCGGTAACATCTTCCGCAGTAAACGGAATCGGCATGGGCCTTTCCACTACGGTGGTTCTTGTCATGTCCAACCTGCTGATTTCCATGTTCCGCAAAGTGATTCCAAACGGCGTGCGTATGCCGGCCTACATCGTGGTGGTGGCGTCTCTTGTTACCATTGTGCAGTTTATTATGCAGGCGTATACGCCGGCTCTTTCCGCCTCTTTGGGCGTGTACATTCCCCTGATTGTGGTAAACTGTATCATTCTGGGAAGAGCGGAAAGCTATGCTTCCAAGAATCCCATTGCTCCCTCGATTTTTGACGGTCTGGGTATGGGGTTTGGTTTTACCATTGGCCTGACCTGCATCGGATTAATCCGCCAGATTTTAGGCGCAAGCCTTGGCATTACGGTATTTATTATGGCGCCCGGCGCATTCCTGGTACTGGCGTTTTTGGTTGCCGGCATGAATGTCATCCGGGAAAAAATGGAAAAGAAGGGCAAACCTCTGGCGGCTCCTTCCGGATGCCTGACCGGAGACTGCGCAAGCTGTTCCCAGTCGGCAATGTGCACCGGCAAATTGCCGGGAACACAGACAAAGTCAGCAGAACAGGAGGCGAAATAATAAATGAAAGAATTATTGATTATAGCAATCGGCTCTGCCATTGTGAATAATGTGGTATTAAGCCAGTTCTTGGGCATCTGCCCCTTTTTGGGAGTGTCTAAGAAAACAGAAACGGCAGCCGGAATGGGCGGCGCGGTTATTTTCGTTATCACCCTGGCTTCCTTTGTCACCGGTTTGATTTATAAGTTTATTTTGACGCCCTGCCATGTGGAATATTTGCAGACCATTGTGTTTATTCTTGTCATTGCGTCCCTGGTGCAGTTCGTGGAAATGTTTTTGAAAAAGAATATGCCCCCATTGTATGAATCTCTGGGCGTGTTCCTTCCTCTGATTACGACAAACTGCGCAGTGCTGGGCGTTGCCCTGAACAATGTAAGCAAGGGCTATGATTTGCTGCAGGGCGTGGTAAACGGCCTTGCCACCTCTGTCGGATTCTTCATTGCCATTGTGATTATGGCGGGGATCCGTGAGAAAATCGAATATAATGATATTCCCAAGCGTTTTCAGGGAACGGCGATTGTGTTGATTACAGCCAGCCTGATGTCAATTGCCTTTATGGGATTCTCAGGAATGATTTAGGAGGGAAAGAGAATGAATGTAACAGCAATTATCATTGCCGCCCTGGTAGTGGGCGGAACTGGTATTTTCCTTGGCTTTTTCCTCGGAATCTTCGGGGAGAAATTCAAAGTGGAAGTAGATGAGAGAGAAGAGGCAATCCTGGGCGTCCTTCCGGGAAACAACTGCGGCGGCTGCGGCTATGCAGGGTGTTCCGGCCTTGCGGCAGCCATTGCGAAAGGGGAAGCTCCCGTGGGCCAGTGCCCGGTGGGCGGCGATCCGGTGGCGGCTCAGATCGGTGAGATTATGGGCGTTTCCGCGGAAGGCGGCGTGAAGATGGTTGCTTTTGTAAAATGCGCCGGAGACTGCGAAAAGGCAAAACAGGACTATACCTACACTGGTGTGGAAGACTGCGCGGCCATGGCTTTTATTCCCGGCGGCGGTCCGAAATCCTGCAGCTACGGATGCCTTGGCTACGGAAGCTGCGTGAAGGCATGTCCTTTTGACGCCGTGCATATTGTCAACGGCATTGCGCTGGTGGATAAAGACGCCTGCAAGGCCTGCGGAAAATGCGTGGCAGCCTGCCCCAAGAACCTGATTGAACTGGTGCCTTATGACGCGAAGAATAAGGTGCAGTGCAGCTCTAAGGACAAGGGCAAGGATGTAATGGCGGCCTGCTCCGTAGGATGCATCGGCTGCAAGCTCTGTGAAAAGAACTGTCCGGAAGGCGCAGTCACCGTAACAGATAACATTGCTCATATAGATTATGAGAAATGTACGGGCTGCGGAACCTGCGCAGAGAAATGTCCGAAGAAGATTATCAGCAAGGCAGGATGAACGGCAAAGGACGTCCTGTAATCAGATAGGTGAGAACCGCTTTTTCCCTGCGGAATATGCAGGGGGAAAGCGGTTTTATGGATTCAGGGGATAAATGTTTTTTATCTTTTCGGCAGGGATTCAGCGATGAGGGCGTTTCTTAGAGCGTGTTTGAAGGATGCCTTTTGACGGTGTCTTGTAAAGCAAATGAGAGTGGTATATAATAAAAGAAAAATAAAGGAAGTGATAATATGCAGTCTGCTGCAGTTAAATTAAATGCTTTATTGGAGAATTTGGCAGAAGAAGATTATGATAAGGCTGTTTCTTACATTGAATTTCTAATTGAAAAGCGAAAGAAGCAGGCAGAAAACCTGAAACGGACAGAAGATAGAACAGATGTTGAATCTATTGTAGCATCTTTGATAGGCGTTATTCCAGATACAGGAAAAACGTTGGAAGAGTATAGAGGTGAAAGGCTGAAGAGGTATGAAAATTCTTATTGATACAAATATCATTCTTGATGTGTTGTTAAAAAGGGAACCCTTTTACTGTGATGCTGTTAAAGTGTTGAATTTGTCAGAGAAAAAAGGGATTAATTTGTTTGTATCTGCATCTGCAATTACGGATATTTATTATATTGCCAATCAGGCTTTAAGGAATAGAATAGAAATAAAAAGTTTGTTGTTAAAATTGTTAAAGATTGTTTCTGTCGCTTCTGTTTCGGAAAATATGATTAAAAATGCATTGGAGTTGCCTTGGAAAGATTTTGAAGATTCTGTACAATATTCGGTTGCTTTATTACAGGAAATGGATGGGATAGTTACGCGTAATCCAAAAGATTACAAAGAAGCCGTACTTAGTATATGGAAACCGGAGGAGTTGTTGCAAATTACATACCAGATTTTTTAAAAATTTCTTAGACAAACCCCTGGGATTGATAAAAACCAAAAGGGATTTTTCCATTGAGTATTCTTTTATTTTTCGCTATAATAAACTTATAGAATATAACAGTGTTAAAACGTGTTTGAAATTTCAGGGAGAAGGAGAGAAGACTATGCCGGAAATGAGTAAAGCTGTGATCCCTCCCCATATGGGAGACAAAGCGCCCAGCGAGAAAATCATCAAGCTTGGAAAGAAAATCACAGATGTGGCGAAACACAAAATCAAAGGCGTGACAGTGGCCGATCCGGAGTATTGGGGACTGGCGGAAATTGTAACAGAGGAAATGGCAGACATCGCGCTGACCATGAAGGTGCGCCGCCATTACAGAATCGAAGAACTCTGGGAAATGAACCAGGTACAGGAGGATGAAAAAGAGCACTTCCAGAAAGTGCTGGATGAAATGAGCTACATCGGCCTTTTGGAATATGATTACGGCAACAATTACGACCATTACGGTTCTGTTCCCGGGCCGAAGCACCGCAGATACTGCCTGCCCATGTTTGTGCCGGGTTCTGCGGAATTGTTTAATATGGAAGAGGGGCCGGAGGGAAATAAACGTCTGCGGGAACATCCTGCGCTGGCTAGTTTTTTTGAGCGGATGACGTTTATTCCTCTGGATGGAATCACCCATATGGTTCCGCCGGGAGGGGCAGGCATCGGTATGCACGTAATTCCGGTGGAAAAGGCTATTTCCATGGAGAACGGAACCATTGATTTAGAGCATATTTCTTATTGGCTGAAAAAATATGAGGGCCATATCGGCGTAGGGCAGTGTTCCTGCCGGGCCAGCCGTCAGGTATTGGGAGAAGGCTGCGGCGATGATGAGATGAACTGGTGCGTCGGCGTCGGGGATTTTGCGGATTACTGCCGGGAAACGGGGAAGGGCCATGACATTACATACGAAGAGGCCATGGAGATTTTCCGGAAAGCGGAGGACAACGGATTCGTCCATCAGATTACCAACATAGACGGAGAAAATAAGATTTTCGGTATCTGCAACTGCAACGTGAATATCTGCAATGCCCTGAGAACTTCCCAGTTGTTTAATACTCCCAATATGAGCCGCAGCGCCTTTACCGCCAAAGTGGAAAAAGAAAAATGCGTGGCCTGCGGAAAATGCGTGGAGTACTGTCCGGCAGGCGCAGTGAAGCTGGGGCAGAAATTATGTAAAAAAGACGGCAGAGAAGTGCAGTACCCCAAACATGAACTGCCGGATGGGCTGGTATGGGGCAAAGAGAAATACGATGAAGATTACAGGGACAATAACAGGATTAATTGCTATGAAACAGGCACCGCTCCCTGCAAAGCCGCCTGTCCGGCCCATATTGCGGTACAGGGCTATATCCGCAAGGCCAAAGAGGGCAAGTACCGGGAGGCCCTGGCACTGATTAAACAGGACAATCCATTCCCGGCTGTCTGCGGACGCGTCTGCAACCGCCGCTGCGAGATTGCCTGCACCCGGGGAACCATTGATGAGGCAGTGGCCATTGACGATATCAAGAAATTTATTGCGGAACAGGATTTGCGTAAGGAAACCAGATACATTCCTCCCGTTGTGATTGCCTCCAGCCGCCTGACTCAGTGGGAACAGAAGATCGCTGTTATCGGCGCAGGCCCGGCAGGTCTGTCCTGCGCTTATTATCTGGCCACAAAGGGCTATAAGCCCACCGTATTTGAGAAGCACGCCCTTCCAGGCGGAATGATGACCTATGGAATTCCGTCTTACAAGCTGGAAAAAGACGTTATCGAGGCGGAAATCGATGTGCTGCGGGATTTGGGCGTTGAGATAAAGTGCGGCGTGGAAGTGGGCAGAGATATTACCATACAGGAACTTCGGGAAGAGGGATATCAGGCCTTTTATATCGCCATCGGATGCCAGGGAGGCAAAATCCCGCCCATCCCCGGAAATGATGCGAAAGGCATTGACATTGCAGTGAATTTCCTCCATGAGGCCGCTGAAAATCAGGATCAGAGCATAGCGGGAAAAGTTGTGGTAATCGGCGGCGGAAACGTAGCCGTGGACTGCGCCAGAACAGCTTCCCGGTTCGGGGCAGAAGAGACAGCCATGTTCTGTCTGGAATCCAGAGACGATATGCCGGCTTCAGCGGAAGAGATTCGGGAGACATTGGAGGAAGGCATTGCCGTTCACAACAGTTGGGGACCGAAGGAAATCGTCAAGGATGAAGAGGGAAAAGTAACCTCAGTGGTATTCCAAAAATGCACTTCAGTATTTGATGACGAAGGGAAATTCAATCCTCAGTATGACGAAGAGGATTTGATAACTGTGGAATGCAGCCGGCTGATTTTTGCAGTGGGCCAGTCCGTGGAATGGGGAAATTTATTAAAAGGAACCAAAGTGGAATTTTGCCGCGGCAATTATCCGGCGGCGGACCCTTTGACCTATCAGACGGCAGAGCCGGATATTTTCGTGGGCGGAGATGTGTATACCGGGCCGAAATTCGTGATTGACGCAATAGAAGCCGGCAAAAACGCAGCCGTTTCCCTGCACCGCTATGTGCACCCCGGCGCCAGCATGACCATTGGACGCAACCGGCGGCAGTTCCTGGAACTGGATAAAGAGAACATCAAAGTAGATGGGTATGACACCATCGGCCGCCAGGAAGCAGGCATGGATGAGACAATGGATCCCAAACATTCTTTCCGGGACGCCCATAAGACGCTGACAGAAGAACAGGTGCATCTGGAAGCCGGCCGGTGCTTAAGCTGCGGCGCTTCCATAGTAGATGAAAATAAGTGCATTGGCTGCGGCATCTGCACAACCAAGTGCGAATTCGACGCCATCCATCTGCACCGGGATCATCCGGAGTGCTCCAAAATGGTGCCGTCTGAGGATAAATTTAAGGAGATTGGCGCGTATATGGCAGGAAAAGCCGCCAAAACCGCTTTTTCCAAAACGCCGGCTGTCACAAAGAAGGTGGCCGAAACCATGAAAAAAACGGGAAACGCTGCCAGGAAAGCAGCGGGAACTATAGGAAAAACAGAAAACGCTGCCAAGAAAGCAGCAGGAACTGCCAGAAAAACAAGAAATACTGCTCGAAAAGCAGCAGGAACTGCCAGAAAAACAAGAAATACTGAACGAAAAGCAGCAGGAACCGCCAGAAAAACAGGAAATACTGCTCGAAAAGCAGCGGAACCATAAGAAAAGAGGCAGGCTCTGGCAGAAAGACAGGAGAGCCTTCCGTGAAAACAGCGGCTTCTCCAAAAAGCAATAGGCTCAGAGAAAAGCCAGTAAAATCCAATCCAGGAGGAGAAGACATGCATGAATTGGGAATTGTCTTTCATATTGTAAAGACCGTAGAACAGATAGCCGAAGAAAACCAGGCCTCCAAAGTAGGCAAGGTAGTGCTTCAGATTGGTGAGGTTTCCACTGTGATTCCCTCCTATCTGGAGGACTGCTGGAACTGGAAATGTTCCAAAAGCCCGCGGATGGAAGGCTGCAGGCTGGAAATTGAGACAATTCCCGCTGTCACTTTCTGTGAGGACTGCAAAGAAACTTATGGAACCGTAGCCCACGGGAAGATTTGCCCTCGCTGCGGCAGCGGGCATACCTATCTTTTGCAGGGCAATGAGCATGAGATCAAGGAAATTGAGGTAATCTGAAAAGCTTTTTGTATATTGCCGGCGTCGATCATACAGAGATTGATGAAGTTAAGGAATCGTTCCCCGTAAGGAACTGTGCAGAAATAAATTTAGAAAAAGTATCAGCCATATCACACAATTCTCAGTGATATGGCTGATGTCTTTTTTCAGATTCTATATTGTAACAAACAGATATTTGTGATAGACTAACATTCATACTGCGATGACTGGCGTCTGCGCCGGCTTTATCATTTTAAAATCAGGAAGGGTACAGACATGAAGAAAAGTTTTTGGAGAAAGTACATAGGGGATAAGGCGTTTTACCGGATGGTGCTTCTGATCGTAGTTCCCATTATCATTCAGAACGGTATCACGAATTTTGTCAGCCTGCTGGATAATATTATGGTGGGACAGGTGGGCACAGAGCAGATGAGCGGCGTCGCCATTGTGAACCAGTTTATGACGGTATTTAATATCTGCATTTTCGGCGGCGTTTCCAGCGCCGGAATTTTTACGGCCCAATATTACGGGCAGGGAAGCCATGAAGGCGTCCGCAATACCTTTCGGTTTAAATTTATCGTATGCATTTTTATGACAATAGCGGCGATTGCGCTGTTTTTGACAGCCGGGGAAAGTCTGATTATGCTGTATCTTCACGAAGGGGCCGAGAGCGGGGATATTGTGAAGACACTGGAGTACGGAAAAGAATATTTGGCTGTGATTATTTTTGGAATCGTGCCCTATGCCATATCCCAGACTTATGCCAGCACCCTGCGCGAAACAGGAGAAACCGTGCTGCCCATGAAAGCGGGAATTATTGCGGTCATGGTGAATCTTGCGGGAAATTATCTGCTGATTTTCGGAAAATTCGGATTTCCGGCATTGGGGGCAGTGGGGGCGGCCATAGCTACAGATATTGCCCGGGTGGTGGAATGCCTGATTCTGGTTGTCTGGACCTATGGACACAGGAAGGAGCATCCCTTTATTGAAGGGGCTTTCCGGACCATGCGGATTCCGGGGGATTTGACGGCAAATATTATAAAGAAGGGCATTCCCATTATGCTCAATGAGATTGCATGGTCTACCGGACAGGCGTTTTTGCTGCAGTGCTATTCTGTCAGGGGATTGTCTGTGGTGGCGGCCCTTAATATATCCAGCACCGTGTCCAATCTGTTTAATGTGGTATTTCTGTCTATCGGAGGGGCCATTGCAATTATTGTGGGGCAGCTGCTGGGGGCAGGCAAAATGGAGGAAGCGAAGGATACCGATCGGAAGCTTTTGTTTTTTACCGTCTCCACCTGTCTCGTATGCGGAAGCCTGCTGGCCGCGATTTCGCCCTTCTTCCCGCTGATTTACAATACTTCCGGGGAAGTGCAGTCTTATGCCACCAGATTTATTCTGATTGCCGCTGTATGCATGCCGTTGTACGCGTTTATGCACGGCTGCTATTTTACTCTCCGTTCCGGCGGGAAAACATGGATTACCGTGCTGTTCGACAGTGTATATGTGTGGCTTGTGGACATACCTTTGGCTTATGTATTGGCCAATTTTACGGGACTTCCCATTGTGCTGGTATATCTGAGCTGCCAGCTGATTGAGACATTAAAGTGTATCCTTGGCTATGTTCTGGTAAAGAAAGGAATCTGGCTGCAGAATATTGTAAGCTGATTTGTGCTAATATTATGAAAAGGGAGCGTTATGGTATATACAAGTTATGATCTGCTGTTCCTGTTTTTTATCTACAGTTTTCTGGGCTGGTGCCTGGAGGTAATCTACGCGGCGGCAGGAAGAAAGGAATTTGTCAACCGGGGATTCTTAAATGGGATGCTGTGCCCGGTGTACGGCTTCTCGGCCGTATTTATGGTAATCTTTATGGATCCTTTGCGGGAGGAATGGTTTTACCTCTTTTTGGGCTGTATGATTGTGGGAACGGTAACGGAGCTTTTGACAGGATTGCTTCTGGAAAAAGTTTTTCACTTAAAGCTCTGGGATTATTCCGGAAGAAAATTTCAGGCAGGCGGTTATATCTGTCTGGCTACCGCCCTTGTCTGGGGCGCAATGGGAATTCTTACCATTAAGTTTATCAATCCTGTCTTGGTAACCATGCTGGAAAGCATTCCTTATCTTCCGGGGCTGGCAGTTCTGGTTGTTCTCTGTCTGATTCTGGTGGTGGATATTATGATGACAGCCGGGGCGCTGTTTCACATTAAGAATCAGAACCAGGCAATGTCAGAGATTGCAGAGGGTCTGAATCAGGCCTCCCGTTCTCTGCAGACGGCGATTACGGGAATGGTAAACCGGCGTATGAACCGGGCTTTTCCAAGCCTGGAGAAAAAGACAGCAGAGACAGAGGAAGAACGGCAGGAGCTGATCCGGCAGAAAGAGATTTTTGCTTACGGGTGCAGCTTTCACAAGATAGTCTGGATTTTTTTCCTGGGAGCTTTTCTGGGGGATTTGACGGAAACAGTGTTCTGCCGTGTCAGAATGGGTTACTGGATGAGCAGAAGCAGCGTGGTTTACGGAAACTTCAGCCTGGTGTGGGGCATCGGCGTGGCCGGGGCGACGATATTACTGTACCGTTACCGGAACCGGGAGGATCGCTACATTTTTGCGGCGGGAACCCTTTTGGGCGGAGCCTATGAATATATCTGCAGCGTTTTCACAGAGATTGCCTTCGGCACAGTGTTCTGGGATTACAGCGCAATCCCCTTTAACCTGGGCGGAAGAATCAACCTTTTGTACTGCTTTTTCTGGGGAATCGCGGCCTGGGTGTGGATCAAGCGTCTGTATCCCCTGCTGTCAGGCTGGATTGAAAAGATTCCAAAGAAGCCGGGAAAAATACTGACCTATCTTTTTCTGATATTTATGACCTGCAATATAGCCATCTCTTCCCTTGCTCTGACACGCTACAGCGAACGGGCCCAGGGAATCAAAGCGGAAAATGAAGTGGCAGCCTGGATAGATCAGGAATTCCCTGATGCCCGGATGGAACAGATCTACCCCAAAGCAAAAATGATACAATAAGAAAAATAAAGAGTGGTTTCAGTAATCCAGAGCGTTTTTCGATACACAGGAAGCGCAATCCGGCAGTGGCCTCCGTTTCCAAATATAAAAGGTTAGCTCATATTATTGAAAATCACAGAAAGGAATCCGAAGAATTGGAAACAAAAGCATATTTGAAGCAGAAAAAAAGAGTAGTGGTAAAAATCGGTTCAGCCGCTTTGCACCATGAAGCCACAGGCAGGCTGAATCTGGGAAAAGTGGAGCGCCTGGTGCGGGAACTGTGCGATATCCGCAATCGGGGGATGGATGTCTGCCTGGTAAGCTCCGGCGCCATTGCGGTGGGCCGGCAGGCAATCGGCTTGAAAGAGCGCCCCGCTGATATTTCCACCAAGCAGGCGTGCGCGGCAGTGGGCCAGGCCCGGCTTATGATGATTTATCAGAAAATGTTTTCTGAATACCATCAGACGACTGGGCAGATTCTTATGACGAAAGGAACCATGCTTGACAATGTTTCCCGGAAAAACGCGCAGAATACTTTTGAGGAATTATTCCGGCTTGGGATTATCCCCATTGTAAATGAGAACGACACCATATCCACATACGAAATGCAGTTTGGGGACAATGATACCTTGTCTGCCCTGGTAGCCTCGCTGGTGGGGGCGGATTTGCTGATTCTCTTGTCGGACATTGACGGTCTGTTTACAGACGATCCCCACGAAAATCCGGATGCGGAGCTTATCCGGGTGGTAGACAGTCTGGATGAGGATATTATTTCTATGGCAAAGGGAACTACAGGAAGCGACGTGGGAACCGGCGGGATGGAGACAAAGCTGACGGCGGCCAGGATTGCAACCCTTTCCGGTGCGGATATGATTATTGCCAATGGGAAAGATGTCAATATCCTCCATGAGATTTTCCAAGGAGAATTTGTGGGGACGCTGTTTTTGGAACACCGGGATGAGGATTTCTATATTGCGGATTTTATAGAAAAGAGCCTGGAGTAAAAAGGCTGAGAGGTCTGGAGCATGAAAATCAACCAAAAACCTACATTAATTGTCTCCGTGGAGTAAAAAGGCTGAGAGGTCCGGAGCATGAAAATAAGGGCTGTAAAAATAGGAAGGAGAACAGAATGGATCAGAGCAAGATAGATAGAATTAATGTGCTGGCCAGAAAATCCAAGGCGGAGGGCCTGACAGAAGAAGAAAGGAAAGAGCAGGAGCTCCTGCGGAAAGAGTATATTGCGAATATCAGAAGAAACCTGCGGGCGCAGCTTGACAGCATTGATGTGGTAAATCCTGACGGAACCACGGAAAATCTGGGGGAAAAATATGGAAACAAAGAGGCAAATTAGAGCCGCTCTGCCCAGGATACCGATGCAGGCAGAAAAGAAGCAGATCCGAGAGAAGTTAAAGCAGCGGAGAAACAGCCTGTCTCCTGCGCAGGCGCAGCAGCTTTCAGAAGAAATCTGCAGGAACATAGAGTCCCATCCCTGGTTTTTGCAGGCGGAAACGGTTTGCCTGTATTATCCTCTGGGAAAAGAAGTAAACCTTCTGCCGTTGGCAAAAAAGGCGTGGAGCATGGGGAAAAAAACTGCGTTTCCCAGGGTGGCAGGCAGGGAAATGCAGTTTTTTCAGGCGGATTCTCTTGCGGAATTTCAAGAGGGCAGTTTCCATGTGATGGAACCCGTAGGGAATGCGCAAATCTATCAGCGGGAGGCGTTGATTCTGGTGCCGGGCCTTGGCTTCGACAGCCAGTGTGCCCGCATTGGTTACGGCGGCGGTTATTATGACAGATACTTTGCCGCTTATCCCCACAGCCATAAGCTGGGCGCGGCCTTTGGGATTCAGCTTGTGGAAAACCTGTATCCCAAAGAGCATGATGTCAGGATGGATGGGGTAGTTACGGAGACAGGGGTCTATTGCAAATAACCGTCTTTTACAATAGCTTTCACCGTTTCAGTAGGAATTTCGAAGGTAACAATGCCCATATAACCTGGAGCCACTTCGTATTCATCGAACACGAGATTCAATTTGCCGGATGCGCTGATAAAGAAATTAACAGAATCCGGCAGTTTCGTAAAATTCCATTCAGGAACGTCGCTGTCCAGCCAGTAAGTGATGTTTTCATCCTTTGCCATCTGGGCCTGCATCTGTTCCCTGATATTTTCTACAAGGGGAGTTTCATAGTCCGTCCCGTCCTGGAATAAATCTTTCAGCGCAATCATTTCGCCGGTCTGTTTGTCGATATGGTAAATTTTTTCCATCTGGGCAGTTCCTGCCATGGTAATGGTCTGATGGAACCGGATCGAGAATAATTTATCGCTGTCGGTGACCACTTCATAGTCTAAATCCACTGCCTGCACGCCTTCTCCCCCGGCGGCTTTCAGATCGGCTTCGTACGCGGCAATGATTTCATTGGTATAGGCTTTAATCTTGCCGTTGAGTTTTTGGGTGGAGTCTTCCATCAGATTTCCCTCGCTGTCTTTAATTTCCAGCTCTGGAATTTTAATATCGGCTTCCATCTCATTTTCCTGGCGTTCGTATTCCCGGAAAGTCACCACTTTCACGATAGCGCCCAGAATGGGAATCTGTTCCATGGCATAGGCAATGGAGGCGCTGGAGTTGGCAAGGATCGCAAGAAGCAGCATGGCGGCGGCTGCGGAGACAGCCCCTCTGGCGAGCCAGAACGTAAAGGAAGAGGATGGCTTCTTAGAGGAAGTGTCATTGGCCAGATCGGTTCTGGCTTTTGCGATGGAAAGTTCCACTTGCTGTTTCAATGTTTCAGGGATGGGGATGTTCTGATAATCTTGTTTTATCTGATCTAAATTATGATTCATGGCAGAGTTCTCCTTCCGTTAATTTGACTCTCAGTTTTCCTAGGCTGCGGTATAAGATGCTTTTGGTGGTATTGAGGTTTTCCTCCAATACATCCGCAATCTCCTGAAGCTTCCGATCTTCGAAATAGCGGAGCACAATGACGGCCCGTTCCTTTTCGTTCAGAATATCTAAGGCGTCAATGGTGTCGAAATCCAGGTAAATGTCTTCCTTTCCCCGCTCCGGCGGTTCCCCGCAAAAAATTTCTTTTTGATTTCGGCGCAGAAGCTCCAGAGAAGTGTTGATTACAATGCGCCAAAGCCAGGTTTTGATAAAGGCGGCATTTTTGACAGAACTGGAATTTTTAATGGCCCGATAGGAACTTTCCTGTACGATGTCCATGGCGTCGGCTTCATTTTTTACATAGGTAAATGCCAGACGGTAGAGGGAATCGTAAGAGGTTAGAAGTTCCTGTTCTACCAGCTGCTGCATCTTTTGTGCATTCATTTTAAATCTCCTTTCCGGTTACTGTTTATTAGATGAAAGGGCAGAGGAAAAAGTTTCAATTATAATATGGATTATGGAAAATGGAATGGATGGGTTTGCCATGTACAATTAGCAGTACAATTCACACCCAGATATAATAAAAGCATTATAAAATCTGGCATGGGCATGAATTATAACATTTTCAATGAGGAAAAACAATAAATTGATTTTGCGGACAAAATCGTTTATAATTTGAACGGGAATATACGACATGGAGGAATGACTATGAACCTTACCTTAGAACAGATTGGTGAAAACGCCAAAAAGGCAGAGGTAACCTTGCGCACTCTGTCTGCCAATCAAAAAAATAAAGTGCTGACTACTTCAGCGGATTATTTGATGGCGAATATGAAGATGATCTTAGAGGCCAACCATACGGATGTGGAGTATGCCAGGGAAAACGGCATGGCTCCCGCCTTGGTAGATCGGCTGCTTCTGACAGAGGCCAGGATTGCTCAGATGGCGGAAGGGCTCAGGCAGATTGCGGGATTAGAGGATCCCATCGGAGAAGTATTGTCTATGAAGCAGCGTCCCAATGGGCTTTTGATCGGACAAAAGAGGGTGCCTTTGGGGGTGATCGGCATCATCTATGAGTCCCGGCCCAACGTGACGGCAGACGCCTTCGGCCTGTGCTTCAAGGCCGGAAATGTGGTGATTCTCCGGGGCGGCAGAGACGCCATCCATTCCAACAATGCCATCACCATGACTCTGCAGGAAGCCCTGGCCAGGTGTGAATTGCCTTCGGACGCAATCCAGTTGATTACAGATACCAGCCATGAGACTGCGGCAGAATTCATGAAGCTGAACAAGTACGTGGATGTGCTGATTCCGCGGGGCGGCGCAGGGCTGATCCGCGCCGTGGTAGAGCAGGCCACTGTGCCTGTCATTGAGACAGGAACCGGCAACTGCCATATTTATGTGGATGAAAGCGCGGATCTTGCCATGGCCCTGGACATTATTTTCAATGCGAAAACCCAGAGAATCGGCGTCTGCAACGCCTGCGAATCTCTGGTAGTTCATGAAGAAGTAAAAGACGAGCTGCTTCCCCTTCTGGCAAAACGTCTGTCAGAAAAACAGGTGGAACTTCGGGGAGACGAAGAGAGCCGCAAGGCCTGCTCCGAGATCCTGCCCGCTTCGGAAGAGGACTGGGGCAGAGAATATCTGGACTATATTCTTTCTATTAAAACAGTATCCTCTATTGAGGAAGCAATCGCCCACATCAACAAATACAATACCGGCCATTCCGAGGCCATTATCACCAGGGATTATGAGAATTCCAGGAAATTTCTGGATGAAATTGACGCGGCGGCAGTGTATGTGAATGCTTCCACACGGTTTACCGACGGATTTGAGTTCGGGTTCGGAGGCGAAATCGGCATCAGTACCCAGAAGCTTCACGCAAGAGGGCCTATGGGCTTAAAGGAACTGACAAGCACGAAATATATTATATACGGAAACGGTCAGGTCAGGCCGTAAAAGGAATAAAAAAGTAAACGGTCAGGTCAGGCCGTAAAGGGAATAAAAAAGTAAACGGCCAGGTCAGGCCGTAAAGAGAATGGAAAAGTAAACGATCAGGTCAGACTGTAAAGAAAAGAAAAAAGTAAACGGCCAGGTCAGACCGCAAAAAGAGGAGACAAAAGAACATGGCAGCGACTATTGAAATACTGTCGGAATCTCAAATCAGCCGCCAATTATTCCGGCATTTTAACCGCCATCAGGAGGTGAAGCGCTGTTGGCGGAAGGAGGCGGGCAGCTGGAAATTGAGGGATATTTCCTTTGTGGAGGAATGGAAAGAGGCGGAGTATGAATTTCTGGTAAAATGCCTGAAAAATACCATACATACAAGAGGATTTGTGTTCGGATGCTTTGAGGAGGGGAAGCTGAAAGGATTCACCTCTGTGGAATCCAGACGTTTTGGATCGAAAGAGCAGTATGTGCAGCTTTCCTGCATTCATGTGTCCTGTGAATGCAGAGGGAAGGGATATGGAAAACGGCTGTTTGAACGGGCGATTCTTGCGGCAAGGAAGTTAGAGGCGGAAAAACTGTACATATCGGCCCATTCTTCTGAAGAAACCCAGGCGTTTTATCATGCCCTTGGGTGTGTGGAGGCGACGGAATATGATGAAAAACTGTATGCGGCAGAGCCTTGTGACTGTCAGTTGGAGTATGTGCTGTAATAAGGCGGAGCCCTGCGGCTGCCAATTGGCAGCCGCAAGGCTTTGGGAGACAGGAAAGCCGCCATACTTCGGCAGGCCCCTTTGCCCATTCAAGTTTCATCCTGCGTAATTTGTACATTTTATTTTGCGGCAGTTCCTAATATTTCATTTACAGGGGTTTTCCTGCCAGCACTTCTTTATAATCTTTATAGTTTTCTTCCAAAAGCGCAGGGGTGTCCAGTCCGTAGGGACAATGCGCTTTGCACTGGCCGCAGTGAATGCAGTCTTCTATTTTTTTCATTTTTTCCTGTACCTGGGGCGTAAGCTGCAGTTCCGAAGGAGAACGGCGCAGAAGCAGGGACATCCGGGCGCAGTTGTTGATTTCAATTCCGGCAGGGCAGGTGGAAACGCAGTAGCCGCAGCCCCGGCAGAAGTTTCCAGCAAGCTGCTCCCTGTCTTTGGCGATCAGATCAGAAAGTTCCGGCGTCATAGCGGGGGGATTGTCAATATAGCTTAAAAATTCGTCCAGTTCAGATTCCCGCTGAATGCCCCAGATGGGCAGCGCGTTTTCATACTGTGCCTGGAATGCGTAGGCCGCGGCAGAATTGGTAATCAGCCCGCCGGACATTGCTTTCATGGAAATAAAGCCGATGTTCTCCTGCTTGCAGCGGTTGACAATTTCGATGTCCTTTTCGGTGGCAAGGTAGCAGAAGGGGAACTGCAGAGTCTCGTAAAGTCCGCTGTCAATGGCTTCGTGGGCAACTTTCAGCTGGTGGTTGGTGATGCCGATGTGGCGGACTTTTCCCTGTTTTTTGGCCTCTTCCATGGCTTCGTACAGTCCGGTTCCGTCTCCCGGCTTGGGGCAGAAGGAGGGATTGTGGAACTGGTAGAGGTCAATGTAATCTGTCTTTAGAAACGTCAGGCTGGCGTCCAGATCCTTCCAGAAATCCTCGGCATTCTTTGCCATGGTTTTGGTGGCTATGTAAATGCTGCTTCGGACCGAAGAGAGGGCTTCTCCGATTTTGGCTTCGCTGTCAGTGTAGAACCGGGCAGTGTCAAAGAAGCGGATGCCGGCGTCGTAGGCCTTTTTCAATAATTTTCCGGCGTCTTTCGTGGAGATACGCTGGATGGGGAGGGCGCCGAAGCCGTTTTTGTTGACGGTAATTCCTGTTTTTCCAAGAGTAACGGTTGTGTTCATAGTTTTCTTTCCCTTTCTTTGATATAGTGGTTATGAGATTGCGCCGGAATTGCTGCATGTAATGGTTACATTGGCATGAAAGTACTCGTTGTTTTTTGAGATTTTGGCGCTTGTGGAAGCGGTTCTGCCGCTGCGTGTGGTTGTCCGGCAGTTTTTGTGTTGGAACGTGTATGAGAATTAAATTCTGTCAGAGTATATTCAATTGTTATTTCATCGTTCAAGTCAACTGTTTCAAAAGTCTTCGGATGATGGTAAAGGATAGATGGAGCTTGGCCGGCATGAGAGACAAAAAGGCTGCTGAACATGCAAATAACAGTAATCAGAGCAAAAAAACTTTTTTTCATGAAAAATTCCTCCTTTGAGCAGTGTGTGTTAATGTTCTATTTCCCAGGTTGTTTCTTCAATATAAATAGTATCCAGCTCTCTGGGTTCCCGGAGTTTTGCGTACAGAATGAAAATTGTTACAATGAGCAGAAGTATCAAAATGCCCCATCCGAATCTGGCAAGGATTTTCTTCCTGGATGTATAGGCAGTGAGTTCTTTCGCCGGAACGCTGTCCAGATAAAGCCGGGCCAGTTCTGCGGGGGTGCCGAAGTAGCCGATGATTTCCTCATATCCTGCAGAATTGTTTTCCAGAAGAAACTGCCGGATATCCTTTTCCATATCCGCGGTGAAATTACTGCGGTAATTGCGGGGGCAGGCTAACAAACGTCTGGCGGTTCTTATGTAGCGTCTGACGGGTTTGCTGAAATTGTTGTTCATAATCATTCATCTCTCCTTATATAAATCATTTCATCAAGATCAAGCATAAGGTTGGCGGCGGTGGTAATTTCCCGGTATTTCCGTTTGATGTTAACCAGGTGTTCCCGTCCGCTTTCTGTAATATGAAAATAAATCCGTGTCCGGTTGTTGGTTACGGCGGTGCTTTCTTCGTCAATGCAGCCGGCGTTTTTCAGCCGGTAGATATAAGGATAGAGGGATTTATAAGAAAAGGAGCCGTTGCTGATGCGGCTGATTTCCTGCATAATCTCGTAAGTGTACATGGGTTTTTGTTTCAGAAGGAACAGAACCAGCATTTCGCCCAGGCAGTTCTGCAGGCTTTCGGCGAAGCTGTCTTCTCTTCCAGTTATTTTGATTTTCCTGCTCATAATGCTCTCCCGGCTGTGCGTACGGTTGGGGCGCAAAGCCTTGCGTCTGGGAATTGGCAAATAAATATGCTTGTGAACATAAATATCATACTACGGGCAGTTTTAAAAGTAAATAGTTTATAAAAAAAGTATTTAAGGAAGAAAAAAAGTATTTTTGGAAGAATCGATATTTTTTGAATATAGATGTAAAATATATGAAAAAATGGACGATATTAATGGTAATAGTTGGGGAAAAAGAAAATTTGGATAGAATCGGTGTACAGGATGATATGAGGTATATATTTTATTTATAAAGTATATAGAGAATCTGAAAGAGGAAGGGGGACAGGGGAGAAAACGATTAGACACACATAAGAAGCGCAAAGAAAGGAAGAAAAAGTTATGAAGATGAAGCGTATTTTAAGTTTGACATTGGCGTTCAGTATGATGTTTACGATGCCTGTGATGGCGAAAGGGACATCAGCAGGAAAGGCGGAACAGGGCGACGGGGAGGTTACAGAACAGGAATCCTTTAAAGAGCAGAAGCCTGGGAAATTGAGTGAGGAAGAGTTTGAGGAAGTGTTCGGGAAGGAAAATTTGCAGGCGGCATCAGAAAACAGCGCTGGCAGGTCTGGGCAGAATAATACTCCAGAGACGGCATATCCTTACAGCAGTATTCCTACCATGTGCACAACGATTACAAATAATTCAGATTTATATAGACTTGAGCGTGTCTTAAAATTCATTCCCGCAATCTGCCGCCCCACTTCACACCAGATTTCATGCTGAATTTAGTCAATGTAGCCCGCTACACCTCCTAAATCCAGCATAAAATCTGATGTAAATTGGGACGACATCTTGCGGAAAGCAATTTTAAGACACGCTCTAGGGATGAAAAGCGGAACTCTTAATGATCCGAAAGAAGAGCATTGGTATACAGTGGATTTGAAAGCGGGAACCAGATATTTTGTTGATATTAGGAATGTAGGAGAGACAAATTGCTATATTGAAGTGTATTATAATGTAAATAATCAAAATCAGTATTTTTATACAACAAATCCAGAAGAAAATGATATATATGATTTAAAGCCGGAAAAATATTTGTACATGACAGCGCCAGTGACTGGCAAATATTATATAAAAATCGCCAGCAGTGATAATTGGGAACATTCATCGTCGTTTACAAAGAACTATTTCTTTTATGTAGGACCAGAAAATCAGACTTATACAATATCGGGATATCCAATTGGAGGAGTAAGTATTTTTGGAAGTGATAAAAAAAGTCTTTCTTTGGATTTATTCGGGGTTGTTCCTGAAAGTGCTACGATTGTAAATTTATCTATTAGCGATACATTTCCGTTGGGAAGCCCCTGTACGGATATAGAGAAAAGCATGCGTTATTTTGGGGGAAAGACGTATTCTAATATTGGAGGTTCCAGTGAGATCTATGGTATGAGCGGCGTTAATTTGAGACAATCATGGAATGTTTATGTAAAATGCGGGCAGGGCAGCCATGTTACGCAATGGGTTGGCAGGTTAAACTGTAAATTTAAATGTAAGATGGCGCCGCATCCGGGAAATGAATTGGATTTATAGGCAAAGAGGGAATAGGATGCCATAAAAAATTGTCAGAAATGGGTGGATTTTATCCTGACTATGAGAGACTTCCTTTTTCATAGTCAGGATGACCATGCGGTCCGTCGCTTGGGGTGGTGAGGGTTTCAAATGATTTTTTCACTGTCAAATAATATTTTCTGTCAAATTATTTTTAGGCGGCCTCATAGTAAGGAAGGAGATGCAAGATGGGCATAACAGGAATCGGAACAGTTCAGACTTACCGATATAATTTTAAGACAGGGAAACTCTCTAACAAGGACGGTTCAGAAAGTGAATTTACTTCCTTTTTTAACGAAGGACTTTCCGGTGATTCCTCCAAAACATTAAATGGGTATGACTGGCAGGTAAGAGGAGGGATAAGGTATCTGACAGAAGACGAGTTTAAACTTGCAAGAGTCAGCGGCAATGGTCTTCCGGCATGGTATGATCCAAATATAGATGAATATGAATTTACATGTGAAGTGGTAAGCGGAGAGGAAACAGTATTTAGAGTGAATGGAAGAGATGAATTTCTTACTATGTATACGCCAGTCGAGTACACAGACGAAGAAATAGACGCATGGAGTCCTGTAGGAAAACCCTATAAGACCTATAAGCACAAAGAATACGATCCCGCTACAAACAGCATGAACATTGCAGTAGGAGATATTTTTGATCTGGGAACCGGGTACAGGCTGAGAGTGTGGAAAGACCGGGTTTGTGTGGAGGGCCGGGGAAGCGGCGCCGGGAAAGAGAATGCGGAACGTCTGGCAGTGGCTCTGGATGATCTGATTCATTTTGCGGATCAGCAAAGTTCTGTCGTATTTGATATAAATGCGACGGTTGTGCTGAGGCTGCTTCGGGAGTTGGGAGTGGATACCAGCAGGGAATTCAACATCAACGGAACAAGGTGTATCGTGGAAGAGGGAGCAATCTATGAGGCGGGAAATAATAGCGGGGTTCCCAGCAGCATTCACCGCAAGGCGTTGGAAAGATATGAGGAACTGCTTGCAAAGCCGCTTTCAGAGAAAAAGGAATATCATACAACGGCTTAAGGGCTGCATAGGATGGAATGAAAAATAGAAATAGGAAGCCATTTTCCTGGAATATAAAAAATATTCAGGAGATGGCTTTCTTTGCATCCCCGTAAACCAAATGATTTGCCGATAGATTCCAGCGTTTTAAGAGTAATAAACACAAATCATTTGGCGAATAAGTATGTCTGCGGGTAATAACAGTTCAGTCCAGGACTTTGCGCTTGCTGCAAAGTCCGTGAGAATGTGTAAATTATGTCAAAAAGGAATCTGCCCCTCGCCGAAGGTGACTTGGAATGGGCAGATTCTGTAACAGTGAAGCCGAAGGCTGAACTGTTACTGCGGGTATCACTGACCGATAGAAATGAATTGTGAAATAGAAGAGTATAGGGTATAATTATGGAAAGTAGCAGGATACGGAGGTGTGCTGATGAAGAAACCACTGCCGGTAGGCATTGATAATTTTGAAAAAATGAGAAAGGACGGTTATTACTATATTGACAAAACCATGCTGATTAAGGAATTGCTGGATTTAAAAGGAGAAGTGAATCTATTTACCCGTCCAAGGCGTTTTGGAAAAACCCTGAATCTGAGTATGCTCCGGTATTTTTTTGAAGATACGGGAGACGCAAAAAGGAACGCTCAGAATCAAACGCTTTTTCAGGGAATGAAGATTATGGAAGCAGGAGAAAGCTGCACGGATCAGATGGGAAAATATCCTGTGTTTGAACTGACATTGAAATCGGCAAAGCAGGAAGAATACGATACCGCTTATTATATGATACAGACTGCCCTCAGCACAGAATTTGAAAGGCACAGGGAAGTTGTGGAACGAGGGAGAGAACGCCTCTCCCAGAGAGAATATGAGCAGTACGCCGCGATTGCGGATGGAAAGGCGGAAGAAAAGGCGGTAAGAAACGCCCTGCAGTTATTCTGCCAGTGCATGCGTAAGATTACCGGCAGGAATACGGTGATTCTGATTGATGAATATGACGTGCCGCTGGAAAACGCGTATTTCAGAGGATTTTATGAGAAGATGGTGGGTTTTATCCGTTCCTTGTTTGAAGCGGCCTTGAAAACAAACCAGTATTTGCAGTTTGCCGTGATCACCGGATGCCTGCGGATTTCAAAGGAGAGTATATTTACTGGATTGAACCATCTGAAAATTATATCAATACTTGACAGAAGATATAGCGAACATTTTGGCTTTACAGAATCGGAAGTGCTGCAGATCATGAAGCATTATGGCATAGAGAGCCGTTTTGCGACAATCAAAGAATGGTATGACGGATATATGTTCGGGAATACAGAGGTGTATAATCCGTGGAGCGTAATTAATTTTATCTATGATGTAAGCGCTGACATTAATGCGTTTCCCCGTCCTTATTGGATCAATACCAGTTCCAATGATATTATTAAGGATTTGGTAGTGAGGGCGGACAGGGAGACGAAAGAGCAGATTGAGACGCTTTTAAACGGAGGAACTTTAGACGTCCAGGTGCATGAAGAGATTACTTACGGGGATATGCGCGGCAATGGGGAAAATTTATGGAATTTCCTCTATTTTACGGGATATCTGACCAAGGAGAGCGAGTACTTGAAAGAGTCCTCCATTTTTCTGCGGGCCCGGATTCCCAACATAGAAGTGAAGACGATATATCAGAATACCATTTTAAACTGGACGAAAGCCATGATAAAGAAAGAAGATTTCCATGATTTGTACCGCGCGATGGAAGAGGGAAACGCTAAGAGGATGGCGGACATATTAAATGGACAGCTGTTCCGGACCATCAGCTTCTACGACAGCGCGGAAAATTTTTATCACGGTTTCCTGACAGGAATCTTAAGCCAGAGCCAGGATTATCTGGTGAGGTCCAACCGGGAATCCGGAAACGGACGTTCCGATATTATGGTGAAGAGCCCGTCGCTGCGGGGCAGGTCGTTTATTCTGGAACTGAAGGTTTCGGACACAATCGATGATCTGGAAAGCGGCGCGGAGCAGGCCCTTAAGCAGATCTATGAGAAGAAGTACATGGAAGAGCTGAGAGCGGAAGGATATCGGAACATCGATTGCTATGGCGTATCATTTTTCCGGAAAGACTGTGAGGTTCGGTTTGGATAATGAAGAGTATGCGCGGCAAAAATGGATTCCCCTGTGCTTTAGCGGGGAGGGGGCGTCAGCGGGCTGTGCAGGAAAGGAAAGACAAATGGGTACAGCAGGAATGGAAACAGGAGCGGGAAAAAAGAAATCAGTTTGGATCGCAGCAGCAGTAATTCTTATTATACTGTTGGGGATTATTTTCTTTGTGAATAGAAAAGGCAGTGAGGCGTCGGCAGCGGAGCTTTCTTTTACAGAGATGGAGCTGACAGATACAGGTTTTACTGCCAAAGCGGAATTTATGTCCAGCGGCAAGAGCTGTCGGAGATACAGTTATGTGATAGAGAAAGGGGTTTTGTATCTTACGGTATATGGCGGACTGGCAGGCGGCAGGTATTCGGACGGCAGTTTTACCGTTGACATTCAGGATGATCTGAAAGATGTTTTCACAGTCTGTCTCAAAGGCTGTGACGATACGGCTGTTTTGTATACCCGCTGAAAGAGGCAGGACCACAGATGCAGCAGGAATTAGAGATGAATTGTGAAGTCAACAAGCGAGATTGGACGGAGGCGGCAGTGATGGAAAAGGCGATACCTGTTGGCGTTGAAAATTTTGAGGATATGATAAAATCGGGCTATTATTATGTCGATAAAACAATGCTGATCAAAGAATTAATAGATCTAAAAGGAAAAGTAAATTTGTTTACGCGTCCGAGAAGATTTGGAAAAACTCTGAATCTGAGTATGCTCCGGTATTTTTTTGAAGATACGGGAGACGCAAAAAGGAACGCTCAGAATCAAACGCTTTTTCAGGGAATGAAGATTATGGAAGCAGGAGAAAGCTGCACGGATCAGATGGGAAAATATCCTGTGTTTGAACTGACATTGAAATCGGCAAAGCAGGAAGAATACGATACCGCTTATTATATGATACAGACTGCCCTCAGCACAGAATTTGAAAGGCACAGGGAAGTTGTGGAACGAGGGAGAGAACGCCTCTCCCAGAGAGAATATGAGCAGTACGCCGCGATTGCGGATGGAAAGGCGGAAGAAAAGGCGGTAAGAAACGCCCTGCAGTTATTCTGCCAGTGCATGCGTAAGATTACCGGCAGGAATACGGTGATTCTGATTGATGAATATGACGTGCCGCTGGAAAACGCGTATTTCAGAGGATTTTATGAGAAGATGGTGGGTTTTATCCGTTCCTTGTTTGAAGCGGCCTTGAAAACAAACCAGTATTTGCAGTTTGCCGTGATCACCGGATGCCTGCGGATTTCAAAGGAGAGTATATTTACTGGATTGAACCATCTGAAAATTATATCAATACTTGACAGAAGATATAGCGAACATTTTGGCTTTACAGAATCGGAAGTGCTGCAGATCATGAAGCATTATGGCATAGAGAGCCGTTTTGCGACAATCAAAGAATGGTATGACGGATATATGTTCGGGAATACAGAGGTGTATAATCCGTGGAGCGTAATTAATTTTATCTATGATGTAAGCGCTGACATTAATGCGTTTCCCCGTCCTTATTGGATCAATACCAGTTCCAATGATATTATTAAGGATTTGGTAGTGAGGGCGGACAGGGAGACGAAAGAGCAGATTGAGACGCTTTTAAACGGAGGAACTTTAGACGTCCAGGTGCATGAAGAGATTACTTACGGGGATATGCGCGGCAATGGGGAAAATTTATGGAATTTCCTCTATTTTACGGGATATCTGACCAAGGAGAGCGAGTACTTGAAAGAGTCCTCCATTTTTCTGCGGGCCCGGATTCCCAACATAGAAGTGAAGACGATATATCAGAATACCATTTTAAACTGGACGAAAGCCATGATAAAGAAAGAAGATTTCCATGATTTGTACCGCGCGATGGAAGAGGGAAACGCTAAGAGGATGGCGGACATATTAAATGGACAGCTGTTCCGGACCATCAGCTTCTACGACAGCGCGGAAAATTTTTATCACGGTTTCCTGACAGGAATCTTAAGCCAGAGCCAGGATTATCTGGTGAGGTCCAACCGGGAATCCGGAAACGGACGTTCCGATATTATGGTGAAGAGCCCGTCGCTGCGGGGCAGGTCGTTTATTCTGGAACTGAAGGTTTCGGACACAATCGATGATCTGGAAAGCGGCGCGGAGCAGGCCCTTAAGCAGATCTATGAGAAGAAGTACATGGAAGAGCTGAGAGCGGAAGGATATCGGAACATTGATTGCTATGGCGTATCATTTTTCCGGAAAGACTGTGAGGTTCGGTATGGCAAGCTTACTGCCCTGGATAGATGAGGGAAAAACAGAAACAGGAATAAACCGTCTCCAATGGGAAATGTTATAAATAAACAGTTTGACTTGCCTCTTTCCCTGATTGGGCAGGTCAAAATCATCAGGCACAGGAGGCGGAACATGGAATCTATATGGGAAAAAACAAGTGACAGTAAGAAACGTCCTGCTCTGAAAAGCCATATTCAGGCAGACGCGGTTGTGATCGGCGCAGGAATGGCGGGAGTTTTAACCGCATGGCACCTGCAGCAGGCAGGAGTGCGGACTGTTGTCCTGGAGGCGGACAGAATCGGAGGCGGACAGACCAAAAACACCACGGCAAAGATTACATCACAGCATGGAATGTTTTGTGATACATTTATTGAGAAAAAAGGAGAGGAAACGGCCAGAAAATATGTGCAGGCCAACCAGGCTGCCGTGGAGGAATATAAGAAAATTGTCCGTGAAGAAAGAATTGACTGTGAACTGACAGAGCGTGACTCCTATGTCTATTCCATGGACTGGGAAAAGTTAAAACGGGAGACAGAAGCGGCCCGGAAGTTGGGAATTGGCGCAGCCCTGGAAGAGCAGATTGAGGTTCCGGTTCCCTGCGCAGGCGCCGTGCGTTTTCCGGGGCAGGCCCAGTTCCATCCCCTGAAATTTATCAGGGCATTGGCCGAGAGCCTGACTGTATATGAGGACACCCAGGTAACGGCTGTGGAAGAGAATCTGGTTATATCTTCCTGCGGAAGCGTGCGCGCGGACAAAATTGTTTTTGCCTCGCATTTTCCTTTTATTAATTTTCCCGGGATGTATTTTGCCAGGATGCATCAGGAGCGTTCCTATGTGATTGCCCTGGAGAATGCCCAAGAGATCCGCGGCATGTATATCGGGGATGAGAAAGAGACGCTTTCTTTCCGGCAATACGGCGCCTGCCTGCTGCTTGGCGGGCAGGCGCACCGAACCGGGGAATGCCGGGAAGGAGGGAGTTATGACAGGCTTAAAGAGGCTGCAAAGCGAATGTATCCCCAAAGCCGCGTGACGGCCTGCTGGTCTGCCCAGGATTGCGTGACCAGCGACGGTATTCCGTTTATTGGACCGTATGCGGCTGAGCGTCCGGACTGGTTTGTGGCCACAGGATTTCAGAAATGGGGGATGAGCTCCGCGATGTTGTCGGCTATGCTGCTGAAAGATCTGATTTGCGGAATTGAGAACCCATATACAGAAATATTTGCTCCGTCCAGGTTTTCAGCAGAAGAAATTCCGCAGCTGATGAAGGAAGGGGGAAAAGCCGTAAAAGGTTTGACGAAACGATTCTTCCATCTTCCGGCGAAAACGGCAGAGTCTCTTCCCAGAGGGCATGGAGCGGTGGTGGAAACGCCTCAGGGAAAAGCAGGCGTGTACAAGAAGGAAGATGGAAAAATCTGCCAGGTAGATATTGTCTGTCCCCATATGGGCTGTGAACTGGCCTGGAATCCCCAGGAGCGATCCTGGGACTGCCCCTGCCACGGTTCCCGGTTTGACTGTGAGGGGAATCTCCTGGACGGGCCGGCCCAGGAGGGAATTGGGCTGTATTGACTAAATTCAGCATGAAATCTGGCGTGAAGCGGGGGCAGATTGCGGAAATGAATTTTAAGATACGCTCTAGTATTATCCGCTTCTCTTTGACAAAAATTAACAAATTAATAACAATATGTGACTTTTTTTGTAATAAATCGCGTTTAAAATAGTCCTTAAAATAAGGAAAATCCTTGCTGTTACGACATTCCTTTCATGTGTTTTGCGAATAGTGATCCTTGGAATCGTTTGTCTATGGCAGGGCGCGGAAAGGAGAAAGGGGTTTTTATTCAGGAGGGAGCTGTGATTATGAAAAAGGAGTTAAGGAGCAAGCAGGTGAAATCCAAAAGGAGAGGCAGGGGAAGAGAGAAGAAAAGATGCGTATTCGGCGGCATTTTTTCCATGGCAATTTTGTGTCTCTTTATCACAGGTTTCATTGGACAGCCCGCGCAGGCGACAGAGATTCATGGGCGGGATGATTGGAATGGCAGGGATGAGATCATTTTTGACAGGCCAGAGGAAATTTGTACAGAAGATTGTGATGAAAAAGACGGAATTAATTTTTCCAGAAAGAAAGAGCCGGGCATAAATGAGGAAGAATTGCTTGTGACGGAGCCCAAATTGCTGGATGCTCTAGAAGCCGAAAGCGCGGAACCGCAGGATTTGCCAGAACCGGAGGCAAACTATAATCCTGTGGATACATATCCCTGGGGGAAAGGAATGACTTATCAGGCGATAGTCCTGGTTGCTCCTGACAGCGAAGCTTCAGAATATCGATGGCAGACGGCAGATAGTGAGACAGGAGAGTTTACGGATATAGACGGGGCAAATGGCCGGGAGTATCCCTTTACTCCAATAAATGGAAAATGGTACAGGGTTGTTATGGACAATTCTGTGTCCAGGGCGGTGCAGACATTTCAGACATTTGGGGAAAGCCAGGTGATTGCCGGCACGGGAGCGGCGAATTTAGATGGAACGAAGGCGCTGAAAATATATCGGCAGAATCAGTGGTATATTACAAACGGTTTTGTCGCGTATACCGTTGTTTCGATAGGAGATTCTGACTATCAAAAGTTTGATGTGTTGGGCAGGTATGAAAAAAACGGCATTGTCTACTGGATGAACACCGCTTACAGCAACGGATGGCAGCTTTTAACCAGCATTTCGCCGGATCCTTCTGCCGTAGGCGGCACTGTGGGAAATGCCAATCTAAAGGAACTTCGTTTTCAGTTTGAAGAGGAGGATAAGACAGCTCTGCATATTGAGGCGGTTATGGGGAAGGGCGTCCATGCTTTTTGTTTCGGTTCAGATGTAATGCTTGGCACCAGCGAGATTACCCGAGACGGTTTCAATCCGGATTGCGCGGCTCTGACAATGGCCCAAAGGGAAAATGGGACAAAAGTTGTGCAGATGGTTGGCGCGCAAAAACCTTTTCAGAAAGAGGATCCGGCGGTTGTCTTAAATTACACAGGCATGGATCCTGACAGGATTTGGCTGGGGTTTTACAGTGAACGGAAAGCGTGGACTAATAATGAAACGCAGGCGGAAAGCGGAAATATAAAGACAGACGGGGAAAAGGTGATTGAATATTCCAATGCTGATTCCGGAATGACTTCTTCCTGGATGAATCTTTCGGAAGGCGCCTCCGTGCGGTTCAGTTTTAATATTGGAAATGTATCAGAAAACAATGTGGTGAAAACTGCTATTGTGCAGGTAAAAGCGGATCCGGCCGAAGGAGGAACGGTGACAGGAAGCGGCAGTTACGTGGAAAATGAATCTGTTACGGTAACTGCAGAGGCAAAGGAAGGCTATGAGTTTGTGAGATGGACGGAAGAGGGAAGAGAAGTCAGCAGGGAGGCATGCTACAACTTTACAGCGCTGACTGATCGGAACCTTTCCGCGGAGTTTAGAGAAATTGTTTACAATGTACAGGTAAACGCAAGCCCTGCAGAAGGAGGAACGGTAACGGGAGGCGGAAATTACAGGGAGAATACCGTCGCGGAAGTGAAGGCAGAGGCAGAGGAAGGTTATGAGTTTGTGAGATGGACAGAAGAAGGAGAGGAAGTCAGCACAGAGGCAGATTATCGCTTTACAGTAACAGCCAGCCGGAATCTTACAGCGGAATTTGAAGAAACGGAGCCAGAGCCGGAGAGTTATACTGTGCAAGTGAAGGCAGAACCCTCGGAAGGGGGAAGTGTAACGGGAGGCGGAAGCTATACAGAAAAAGCGGTCGTGGAAGTGAAGGCAGAAGCAAAAGAAAGCTATAGGTTTGTGAGATGGACGGAGCAGGGAGAGGGAGTCAGCACAGAAGAGATCTATCAATTTACCATAACAGCCAACCGGAATCTTACAGCGGAATTTGAAGAAACGGAGCCAGAGCCGGAGATTTACACTGTGCAAGTAAATGCGGAACCGTCAGAAGGAGGAAGCGTAACGGGAGGCGGAAGCTATATAGAAAAAACTGTCGTGGAAGTGAAGGCGGAGGCAGAAAGCGGCTATGAGTTTGTGAGATGGACGGAGCAGGGAGATGAAGTCGGCACAGAAGAGATCTATCAATTTACCATAACAGCCAACCGGAATCTTACAGCGGAATTTAAAGAAACGGAGCCAAAGCCAGATCTGAAACCAGAGCCAGAACCAAAGCCAGAGCCAGAGCCGGAACCAAAGCCGGAACCGGAACCAGATCCGAAGATCTATACTGTTCAGGTGAGCGCGGAACCGCTGGAAGGAGGAAGCGTAACGGGAGGCGGAAGCTATCGGGAGATTACGATTGTGGAAGTGAAGGCGGAGGCAAAGGAAGGCTATGTGTTCACCAAATGGATGGAAAACAAGGAGGAAGTCAGCAGGGAGGCGGTCCATCGCTTTTGGGCTGCGGCAGACAGAAGCCTTACGGCTTGTTTCTCGCCGGTGGCTGCCCCAAAAACAGAGTATACCATTACTTTTGATGGAAACGGCGGAGAGATCAACATATCAAATGCAAGAACGGTAAATCGGAGACTGGCTGAACTGCCCACGGCCGTCCGGAGGGGGTATGTTCTTAAAGGCTGGTATACAAGCGCGGCGGGCGGCGTGGAGGTGACATTGGATACAGAGTTCGACAGCGACGCCATTGTTTACGCCCAATGGAAGAAGGAGGAAAGCAGCACAGGAGAAAGCGGTTTTCAAAATAAAAAGCGCGTTGGAGGGCAGCAGGAAGAAGGCAGGATTCAGAACCAGAACAGCAGGCCGGCCGATGACAGCAGTCCGGGCAGCAGCAGCAATGAACTGAACGAGGTGCCCAGAACCGGGGATACTTCTAATTTGGGCTTCTGGATCTTAGCTGAGTTCTTCAGCGGGCTTGGGGCATTGTATTTGTGGGTAAAAAATAAGCGCATAGAGGAAGAAACATAACACAGGAATCAAAGAGACAGGTAATTTTTTGAAAAACAAAAATATCAGGGACGCATATATTAATAGAAAAAGAGAATCATATGGACAGAGTAAGAAAGATTATTAACGTCGGGCGGGCTCATGAGAAGGGCTATTTCGGGGAAGAAATCGGCGTGGCTATTTTGGACACCGGTATTTATCCCCATCCCGATTTTGAACATAGGATTGTCTGTTTTCAGGATTATGTGAGAGGGAGGATGTCCCCCTATGACGACAACGGCCATGGGACGCATATTGCCGGAATCATCGGCGGAAGCGGCGGGGCGTCCCGGGGAAAATATATGGGGATTGCGCCCCGCTGTCATCTGATTATTATGAAAATATTGGATTATAAAGGAAACGGCAACACAGAACAGGTGGTACAGGCAATCGACTGGCTGGTGCAGCAAAGGAATGTTTATAGAATACGGATTGTGAACATATCCATCGGAATGGTGCTCCACGCAAAAAGCAGAGAGCGGGCAAGGCTTCTGCAGGCAGTGGAATATGCCTGGGACAATGATTTGGTGGTGGTGGCAGCGGCGGGAAATAACGGCCCTGGGGAAAACAGCATTACGGTTCCCGGAATCTGCAGGAAAATTATCACGGCAGGCTGCTACGACGATACCAGGGAACAGATTGGAAGAACCATGTTAAAGCCCGATTATTCCGGCCAGGGTCCCACGGATCACTGCGTGGTGAAGCCGGAATTGGTGCTGCCGGGAACCAATGTTACAAGCTGCGGCGTATACCCCAGCCTGTATACGCAAAAAAGCGGCACTTCCATGGCGGCCCCTATGGTAAGCGGAAGCATTGCCCTTCTGCTGAGCAAATATCCCCATTTTTTGCCGGCGGATGTGAAGCTGCGTTTCTACCAGCGGACGGTGGATTTGGGCCTGCCCCTGTCAAAACAGGGGTGGGGAATGGTAGACATTGGAAGATTATTGTGATAGAATGTCACCAGCGCGTGATTCTTTGCGCAAGAGGTGATTGGATGAAAAAAGTAAAGAAATTTCTGTCAGGGAGGGCGACGATTGTAGCCCTGGCAATACTGGTTCAGTTATGCTGGCTGCTGTCATTTTTATACGGTTTTCAGGCGAGGTACACGTTTTTTAACACGGTGATTGATCTTGCGGCGATTTTTGTGGTGCTTTTGATTGTAAATAAGAGAAGCAACCTTTCTTATAAACTGGCCTGGAGCGTAGTGATACTGGCAGTTCCCATTGTGGGGCTTTTGGTCTATTTTATTTTTGGGCGGTCAGAACTGACAAGGCCCACCAGAAAGAGGATGGAAGCCGTTAATTTTGAGTTGGAACAGGAGCTGCCAGACCATTCCGGGATTCAGGCGGAGTTGATGGAGAAAGATATGTCTGTTTACTGCCAGTCAAAGTATGTCGTAGACTGGGCAGGATTTCCAGTATACAAGAATACAGAAACCCAGTATTATCCCAGCGGGGAGAAAATGTTTCCGGATATTCTGGCAGCCCTGGAAGAAGCGGAGCATTTTATTTTTATGGAATATTTTATCGTGGAAGAAGGGCATATGTTCGGGAAGATTCTGGAGATTTTAAAACGCAAGGCCAAAGAGGGCATAGATGTGCGTTTTATCTATGATGATTTCGGATGCGTGACCACCCTTCCGGCGAAATATTATCAGAAAATGCAGGAATGGGGCATTCATTGTGTGCGGTTTAATCCCCTGTATCCGGTTATGTCTGTGATTATGAATAACCGGGATCACAGGAAAATTCTGGTGGCGGACGGCAAGGTGGGATTCACCGGGGGAATCAATCTGGCGGATGAATATGTAAATAAAGTGGAGCGGTTTGGATATTGGAAGGACACAGCTGTTCGTCTGGAAGGGGAAGCGGTCTGGAGTTTTACCGTTATGTTTCTGGAAATGTGGGATTATATCACAAAAAGCCGGGAAGAGGATTTGGACAGATTCCGGCCTTCCTGTTATCAGACCAGGGAATTTCAGACGGACGGGTATGTGCAGCCCTATACCGACAGTCCCCTGGATCATGAAAATGTGGGGGAAAATATCTATATGAATATAATCAACCGGGCCCGGAACTATGTGTATATTTTTACTCCTTATCTGATTCCGGATGATGAGATTTTAAAGGCTCTGCAGAATGCGGCCAAAAGCGGCGTGGATGTGAGGATTGTCATGCCGGGAATTCCGGATAAACAGATTATCTATTGGATTTCCCAGTCCTATTATGAACCGCTGTTAGAATGCGGGGTAAGGATTTACCAGTTTAATCCGGGATTCCTTCATGCAAAATGCTTTGTGTGCGACGATGAGGTGGCGGTTGTGGGAAGCGTGAACCTGGATTACCGCAGTTTGTATCTGCATTTTGAATGCGGCGTCTGGATGTACCGCTCCAGGGCTGTGATGCAGGTAAAAGAGGATGTGTTGGATACCATGGAGCGGTCGGAGGAAATCAATATGGAGTTTTGCAGGAAACGCCCGGCGGCCATCCGCACGCTGCAGAGCGTTCTGCGGCTATTTGCCCCGCTGCTGTGATAAAATAGTATGCGTGAACATACGTGTGCCAGATCATTTGCCGCTGTTTGTAAAAAGCGGGAATTTGTGGATCTGTCTGCTGAAATACAGATGGATTCCAGGAATTTGTTTTCAGGAAATTAACAGAGCAAAAATTGTCCCAGAGTTTTCAGGAAATAGTCTTTAAATAATGCTTTTTCCACGTCCTCTTCAAACAGGATCTCTACGGAGCCGATTTCTTTTCCGTTTAATTTGTAAACGGCTTTCCCGGCAGTCTGGCCCTTTTTAATCGGCGCGTCGGCGGATTCGGGCAGATCCAGTTCCTTGGTAATGGAGGACAGATCGGATCCTGCCACATCCAGGTAGGAGAACCCGGAGGCGTAGGCCAGCGGGGAACTGTCTTTCACGCCGCCTTTGACGGCCAGGCTGGGGAGTTTATCGGTATTTTCATCCTGATAGACCTGACATTTTCCGAAACCGTAATTCAGAAGCGTGGTAGCGTCTTTGAATCTGATTTTGTGGTCCGGCGCGGCCATAATCACGGCGATCAGTTCCAGGCCATCCTTTTCGGCGGTGGCGGAAACGCAGAATTTTGCCTGGGAAGTGGAACCTGTTTTTAATCCGGTGGCATAGGGATACTGGCGGATTAATTTGTTGGTGTTGGTCAGTCCGAATTCGGAAGAGCCTTTTCTGGTTACGTGAGTGATATTTTCCATCCAGATGGTGCAGTAATCGTGAATCTGCGGGTATTTTGTAATCAGTTCCCGGGACATCAGGGCCACGTCGTAGGCTGTGGTCATGTGGCCGTCCACGTCAAGGCCGCAGCAGTTTACGAAGTTGGTGTCTTTCATGCCAAGGCCTTTGGCCCGCTGGTTCATGCGGCTGACAAATTCCTGTTCGCTGCCCCAGATGTGTTCGGCCATGGCTACACATGTGGCATATAGACATAGTAGACAGGTGGAAATCCTTGTAGAATGTACACTTAGGAGAAAATTAAATATTCGGACACATGCATAAGTCCATTATCAGTTATAGGAATATGATTGATGATGGGCTTATTTTAGTGCCTGAATATATTTAGTGAGGAAATGGACACGATCTTGCCGAAAACGGCTGTATGAGCCTCACAGAGCGTCAGAAAAGGTATTATATTACACATAACATGAAAAGTATATTTCATTGACAAAATAGGAGGATTTTTAATGTTAAAGATTTCAGATTTAGAAGAGAAAAGATTGATCGTTGCTTATTCTATGGCAAGAACTAGCAAACACATTGGACTTGAAAATGTTTGGAGACAATGGTGTATATGGTGGCGAGATGATTTTTCAGTTAATGGTGGAGCATTGAGAATGTATGACCATAAATTTGTAAAATCCAAAACAAAAGCAAGGGAGAGGGTAAGAACAGGAGAAACCGATATACAGGATTTTAAAGAATATGATGATTTCCTTGCAGAATTGTGTACATGGTTTGAAGAAAATTATGATAAGACCATATCAAAACAATGCAATATAGAAATTCTTAAAGATAAACTGCTGAAATATAAAGCTACTTGCGGTAACAATATCAGCACTCTTTTTAAGAAAAGTGGATTGAAAGAACATGGGTACAGATTGCAAAATCAGACTTCCAAAAAGCATCCACTTCTTTTAGGTAAATATCTTATCTTCCATAAAGATAAATATGGGATTCAGGAATGTGTGGCACAGGGAACATATGAACAAATGGTAAATTGGATTAATAACAAAATAGAGGTAAAGAACGAAAATGAATGAGAAGATTATTAGACCTGGATTAATAAAGCGTATTGTAGATTTATTGAAATGTAGAAATAAAAAGTATACACAGGAAGATGTTGAAAATATTGTGTCTGCGTTTTGGGATGTTATTATTGATGCGCTTTCAAATGGCGATTCTGTAAATCTCAATGGTTATGCAACAATAGGAACAAAGTATATGGCAGAGCGAAAGTCAAGAAATGTAGCTGAAAATAGAGAAATGATTGTTCCAGAACATTATCGAGTGTACTTTAAAGCAGGATCAAAGCTGAATCAGGCTGCAACGGCTTTTACGAAAAGGCAGTTAGGGGTGAAAAATGAATAACGAATTACATAAAAAGGATATTATAGACAAAATATCAGAGAAATTGATTAATGAAAAGATTGCCATAGGTGGCAATGGCAAGAAGTATAAAAGAAAATACCATCTAAAATACACACAGAAAATTATTACAAATGTATTAGATGCTTTCTGGAATGTAGTATATGAATCTATAGAGAATGGTGATTCTATTAAGATAAACAATTATATCAAGATGGAACCTAAATACTATAAAGCAGTCAAATTAAATGCAAATGGATTCAACAATATAAAAGAGAATATTGTACCAGCACGATATAGAATCAGATTTACGATGGGTGAACGCCTGAAAGAAGCGTGTAGGAGATTATCACAAAATAAGTGTGATGATTCTGCTATGGATTGATAAGATGCAGGATTTGGAGGGAACAAGTTCATATGAAGGAATTAAGAATCTACAAGAGAAAAGATTGATTATTGCAAGGCATATTATGTTGGAGCAGATTGAACCTACGGACGAAAATATTATCAGTGTGTGGTGTAAGACATTTCCCGCTGATAAATATAAGTTAGAACATGCAGAGGATACAGAATTATTTGACTGGATGCGGAGATTTATTAGTAGTAATAGTGTGAAATCCTGTAAGGAGAATTTGGTACAATTAAGGCGAAAAGGTGAGAGAAATCTAAAGTCAAAAGGCAAATATGTTGGATATGGTGCAAAATTAGTGAAAGAACCTAAAGATTCATTGGCTACATACAATATATTTACAAAGGGTAAAAAGTATTCTGGTAATTATACCGCCTTATGTTTGAGGATGGGGAGATTATCAAAGAAAGATTGAAGGTGAGTACATAGATGAATAGAGTGCCGCATTGCGCTGAATGCGAGAGATGTCAATGTACAGATTTTATTTACAAAGATTACTATTGTTGTGAAGAACATGATACGATGCGGATATTTGGCAGACTTGGCGTAGATCATCCACCAAAAACAAGCCCTAAATGGTGTCCGCTGAGAGATAAATAATTGCTATTACGAGGCAATCAACATAACTTGTAAAACGAAATTCAAGAAATTCTAATAACTATTAACAATGTCGATTGTGTGTATGTATCTACACAATAATTCCATTATATAAAAATTGAATATTTCAAAGATTGATAAGGGACTGAATGAAATGTTCAGTCCTTTTTGCGATACAAAAAATCAAAAAACTTAACATTTCTGAAATTTTACTAATCAAGTTAGACATACGAAAAATTTTGTTAAATCTAAATATTTCTTGAATTTCTGGTAATCTAAGGAGGTTCAATGGGTAATGACATAAAATGTATGTACTTCAACCACAGATTCAAAGACAAGCCGCAAGGTAAACAGTGTGGATGGGTACAGAAAAGTTTGATACAAGTAAATATTACGATTGAAAATTTGGCAGATGCTTTAGTTCATGGGGCATCATTCAAGCCAGGAGTATTAGCAGGAGGGAATAAAGCTGAAAACTGGATAGAACAACAATTATTTGGATTAGATTTTGATGATGGTATTAGAATAGAAGAAGCATATAGCAAAGTAATTTCTCTGGGAATTACACCGTGTTTCATGTATACGACATTCAGTCACAAAGAGGAACATCATAAATTCCGCATGATTTTCTGTAATGTTACAGTAATTACAGATGGGAATATCAGGGATAAGTTACAAGCTACGCTTATGGGAATTATAGGCGGTATTGATGAAGTATGTTTTAACCGTGACAGACTATTTTTCGGCGGTAAAGGGCAAACAGTATTATATCCTGATTATGATACAAGGATAAATGCAGAATCCATTATAGAAAAATACTGGAATGATGATTTTGAACAGTACATTTCCAATGCAAAGCCAAAATCAAAGAAGAAAAAGGATAGCACTGCTGCCAGTATCAAAAATAAAGATACTGATACTGCAAAAGAGCGTCCTACATATGAAAACCTGAATGTAAAAGCAATCAAAGAACATGATATTGAGTATCTACGCAAGGTCTTAGCACATGATCCGATAGAGTTTGAGAATAAAAATGAGTTTTGGGATTATATCTATTCCGAATTGGATATAGCGG
>CAJUBP010000042.1 GCA_910584585.1 uncultured Lachnospiraceae bacterium
GTTGTCTGTTATCTCTCTTGCGCGACAACTTCTATATCTTATCACAGTCTGTTGCGCTTGTCAATAACTTTTTAAAACTTTTTTAAATTATTTTGATTTCCTTTTGTTTCCACCGTTTATCGCGCGGTGGAATTACATAATATCACCTTTCTTTCCATATGTCAACATATTTTTACAATTTTTTCAGTTATATTTTCAAACATTTATTCAAGCGCGCAAATCCCTGGAAATTCGGAAAATTTTACATTCCCTGTGGTTTCTATATTTCGATACACAGGAAAGACAGGATGGAGTACCAGCTGATTCACTGAATATTTAAGAACAGTAAAATATTCAGTGAATCTCTATGCTCTCGGGTATAACAACAGCTTTCCCCAGTTTTGAGAAATTATTCCTCTTCTTTCTTATTTCCCATTCCAGTAAAATCAATCGTCTCTTCTTTTACAGCATCCTCTTCTGTCTCTTCGTCCGCCTCATCGTCCGCAGGCGCTTCTTCTTCAAATATGGACTCACATTTGGCGCCGCATTGATTGCAGAATATTGCATCCTGTTCCACTACTGCTCCACAGGCAGGGCATTTTTTCTTTCCTTTTAAATCTGCTATCTCTGACTTTAACCGTTCAATCTCCTTTAAGGTCTCTGAAATCAGATTAATTTCCTCAAAGAAGGGTTCCTGGTCTTCTTTATGAAGGTTAAAATATTGTTTTCCGATTTCCCCGTACTGCTTTTCAATGAAATCTTCTTTTGCTTTGATATCCAGATTCAGCCTTGCAAGTTCTGTCAAGTCCTTTGCTTTCTGAGATACATCTTTCCCGGTTGACGAAATCGTTTCTCCTAACTTTGTAAAAAATGTCATATAGTTTCCTCCTTAGGCTGCCGCTGTACCTTAACGTGTACAAATATATCCCACATATCCGGCATACATTGCAAGCATAATGGCTCCATGTAAGCGGCTGATTTGTTTTCTGCGCCATGCAAATATCCATACGACAGCGCTCATTCCAATTAGAATTATATCATCAATCAGGTTTTCCATCAAGACTTCCATGGGACTTACCGCCCCTGCGACCCCGAGTACCAGCAGGATATTGAATATATTGGAACCGATGACGTTTCCAATCGCCATATCAGTTTCTCCTTTTTTGGCCGCCACCAGAGAGGTCACAAGTTCCGGAAGGGATGTTCCGAAAGCCACAATAGTGAGGCCGATCAGCGTAGGGCTTAACCCGAAGCTTTCCGCTATGGCAGAAGCGGAATCCACCACAAAATCTCCGCCTGCCACAATTGCGCCAAGCCCCACAAGAATATAAAGCAGGCACTGCCAGCCTTTCAGCGCGGCAATTTCTCCTTCCCCGGCCTGATTTCTCGCATTTCTAGCCTCCATTACCATCCAGGCCAGAAATGCGGCAAATACGATAAGAAGAATCACTCCATCTATTCTTCCTATCTTCATACTCTGATTTCCCATGATGAAGAGCAGTACAGCCGCCAGAATCGACAGGGGAAATTCCTGTTTCATGGTGGATTCCTTTACCGGCAGCGGCGCAAACACTGCGCATGCGCCGCAGACCACCATCAGATTAAAAATATTAGAGCCTACCACATTGCTGATTGCCATGGTATTGCTCCCTTTCAAAGCTGCCGCCACGCTGACGGCACACTCCGGAGCGCTGGTTCCCATCGCAACAATGGTCATCCCGATAATCATTCCGGGAATCTTAAGCTTCCTGGCAACACTGGCGCTGCCGTCTACAAAGAAATCCGCTCCTTTGATCAGCAGCGCAAATCCCACTACAAGAAATACATAATCCAGCATCATTTCCTCCCAATCCGAATCACGCGCAGCGCTCAGGCAAAATTCCTCCAAACCATTACGGCAGCCATGAATCCTTTCCAGATTGCGTGCTAAAACAGCACTTTCACTTCTGTTCCCGCCCCCGGTTCGCTTTCCAGTAAAATCTCCGCCTTATGCTGCGCAACAATATGTTTTACAATTGCAAGCCCCAGACCCGTTCCTCCGTTTTGCCTGGAACGGCCTTTATCCACCCGGTAAAACCGTTCAAAAATTCTCTCCTGGTGTTCTCTGGAAATGCCGATCCCCGTATCCCTCACTGACAGAAACGTTCTTCCATTTTCCAAAGCCACGGTCACTGTTACCCTGCCGCCCCGGTTATTATACCGTATTCCATTGCTGCAGAGATTGTATAAAAGCTCATCCATCAGCTCCCGATTGGCAAAGATCATTTGGGATTCCCCTATAAGTTCCAGCGTTATCTCCTGTTTGGAGGCCTGCATATCCATCATATCCAAGCAGTGTTCCGCAGCCTTATACAAATCCATCTGCTCAAAATCAAATCCCTGCTCCCCGGCGTCCAGTTCTGACAATCTGAGAATATCATTAATCAGCGTCAAAAGGCGGTCGGAACATCTGTGTATCTCTCCGGCAAACCGTTTCGCGTCCTGAGCTCCTGCCATTCCGTTCTCAATCAATTCCGCATATCCTGAAATGGCAGTCAGCGGAGTCTTTAACTCATGGGATACATTTGCGGTAAATTCCTGCCGCATCCTGGCATGATCCAGAATATCGACATGCTGCCTGCGGATCGTTTGGATCAGGGGCAAAATTTCTTCATATACCGGCTCCTGACTCCCGCCGTCTAAATCCGACGCCAGTTTTTCAATGGGAGACAGCAATCGTTTTGTCAGATAGCGGGACAGGATTCCGCACAGCAGCACGCTGAATAAAGACAGCACGGCAATCAGCGCCGCCGTATGCTTTAATATTTGAAAAATATTCTCTGAATCCTTCCCAACTCTTAAAATCCCGCCGTTTTCCAGGCGCTTTGCATAGTAAAAAGTATGCACGGAACTGGTGGCGGACCGGCGGACTGCTGTACCTTCGCCGAATTTTCCCGCAGCTTTGATTTCCGGACGGTCTTTATGATTTTCCATGTTTTGCTGATCGGCGCTGCTGTCGTATTCTACGCTTCCATCTTCTCTGATTAATGTAATTCTCAGCCCGTCTCTTTCCAGGAGAATGCGGTTTTCCTCTGAATTCTGTGTTTTCTGAAGCAATGCCTGTATTATATGAGTATCATCTTTCAGGTCATCATATACCTGATTTTTAAAAATATTATAAAATAACGCCATGGAAATTACCGCCGCAGTTACAACGGCAAAAGACGATACCATGAGAAACTGAAAGTTTATCTTTCTCTTCATATTACTTGCCTGTCACGTACCCGACATTCTGAACGGTGCCCTTTTCTTCATATTATTTATCTGCCCATCACATACCCGACATTCCGAACGGTTCTGATGGCGCTACCCCCATCCCCCAGTTTCTGCCGCAGGGTTTTTATATGCATATCCACCGTGCGGCTCTCTCCTTCATAGTCAAATCCCCAGACCTGATCCATAATTTTGTTCCTGGACAGAACGATTCCCTGATTGATTAAAAGCATTTTCAGCAGTTCAAATTCTTTGAAAGTCAGCTCACAGACTGCGCCGTTTACGGTTACAATCCGTTTCTCTGTGTCCACTTCAATCACGCCGTTGGTTAAAACAGGCGTTTCTGCCATGCCGGCAGTCCGCCGCAGCAGCGCTTTTACCCGGGAAATCAGTTCCATAATGCCGAAGGGCTTGGTCATATAGTCATCTGCGCCCAGATCCAGGCCCTTTACTTTATCCAGTTCTGAAGATTTGGCGGTTACCATGATGATGGGAATCCTGGACACAGCGTTGTTTTTCCGTAATTTTGACAATATTTCCAGTCCATCTTCTCCCGGCAGCATAATGTCAAGGAGTATCAGACTTGGAATATTCTCTTCCAAAGCCTTGTAAAGTTCTCTGCCGCAGGAAAATTCCTCCACGTCAAACCCGCTGTTTTTCAGGGCGTAGCGCTGGATTTCGCGGATATTTTCATCATCTTCCACAATATAAATCAGGGGCATATAGGTTCCTCCTGTCACAAGAAATTCTCCAAAAACAGACGGGCCTTTTCAGACAAAAGCCCCGCCTGATCCTTTTATTCTTTTACATTGAGCTGGTATTTGCTCTGGAAAAATTCCTGCATTTCCTCAAACCGCATTCTGGTGGTTCCGGAAAGATTGTTTATATAATCATGAGCTTCCACCGTATTGTCTTCCATCTGAATCATGTACACCGCCAAATTGGAACAGTGATCCGCCACTCTCTCATAATTCATTGCAATCTCAGAGAGAACCAGCCCCAATTCAATGGTGCATTTTCCTTTCTTCAGACGTTTGATGTGACGCTTTTTCACTTCTTTGTTCAGACTGTCAATCACTTCCTCCAACGGCTCCACCGTCAATGCCATTTTTGTGTCGCCGTGGATAAACGCCTGAATGGAGCGGTTTAGAATATCCTGCACTGCATTTCCGAAGATTTCCATCTCATGTTTGGCCTTTTTGGAAAATTCCAGTTCTTTTTTCTTCATCGTGCCTGCAATTTCCATTAAATTAAAAGCATGGTCTCCGATCCGCTCTAAATCGCTGATACTCTGCAGCAAAACAGAAACATTCTGTCCGTCCTTTTCCGTCAGATCCTGACTGCTCAGCCTGGTCAGATACGCGCTGAGCTTATCTTCGTATTTATCCAGCATATCTTCCTGTTCCTGCACCAGAGCCGCCTGTTCCGGAGAAAAATGGTCAAACAATCCCATGGCCTCCTGAATAATGGCGCCGGACAGTTCCGCCATTTTCTTTGTCAGGGAAATGCACTGTTCAATGGCATACCCCGGCGTGGAGAGAAACCGTTCGTCCAGCACCTTGAATTCATCTTCTCTGCCGGAACTTTTCAATTCTTCTTCGGACACCGGTATGGTAAGGTAGGCCAGCTTCTCCAGCCCTTTGGTAAAGGGAAGCAGCACCAGGGTTGCAAATATGTTAAAAACGCTGTGAATCGCGGCAATTCCGGCCGCTCCCACTGTCTCGCCGGTAAATCCAAACTGGAATACGGCGTCAGCAATAGCATAAACTGTCAGAAATACCACAGAACCTATCACATTAAAATAAAGATGTACAAAAGCCGTCCGTCTTGCGCCTTTATTGGCTCCCACTGCTGAAATCATTGCCGTTACGCAGGTGCCGATATTCTGCCCCATGATAATAGGGATCACGGAACCGTAAGTAAACGCCCCTGTGACAGACAGCGCCTGCAGAATACCTACGGATGCAGAAGAGCTCTGTATCACTGCCGTCAGCAAAGCTCCCACCAGGATTCCCAGCAGAGGATTGCTGAATTTGGTAAGTATTCCGGTAAATTCCGGTACATCTGCCAAAGGCTTCACTGCGCCGCTCATGGCTTCCATTCCATACATCAGCACGGCAAATCCCAAAAGGATTTCTGAAATATCCTTTTTCCGGCTGCTTTTCGCCCCCATCAGAAAAATAATTCCAATCAGCGCCAAAATGGGGGAAAAGGACGAGGGCTTCAGCATGCGGATAAAGAAGTTCCCTCCTTCAATCCCGGTTAAACTTAACAGCCAGGACGTTAACGTGGTGCCGATATTCGCCCCCATAATAATCCCAATGGCCTGGGACAGCTTCATGATGCCGGAGTTGACAAATCCCACCAGCATTACCGTAGTGGCTGACGAAGACTGTATGACAGCGGTAACGCCTGCTCCAAGCAGAACTGCTTTCAGCGGATTTGAGGTCAATTTCTCCAGAATCCGCTCCAGTTTGCCGCCGGAAAGCTTCTCCAGGCCGCCGCCCATCACATGCATTCCATAGAGAAAGAGGGCCAGGCCGCCAATCAGTGACAGAAATCCAAATATATCCATTTTCATCCTCCTGTGTATTCAAACATTAGATTCACTCTGAGAATTATTCTACACGGTTTCTGTAAATGGAATACATAATCTATGTAAAATCTGTGTAAAATCAAATTTATAAAATTCTTCTATTTTTCCTTTTTGGCAGGAGAAACGGCTTTCGCCCCCTCTTTCTGATTCACCCAGTCACGGAACAGCGCGTAAATTACGGACATCAGGGGAATAAAAATCAACATTCCTGCGATTCCCATCAGCTTGCCGCCTACAGTTACCGCAAATAACACCCAAATAGAAGGCAGGCCCACTGAGTTCCCCACTACATGAGGATAAATCAGGTTTCCTTCAATCTGCTGCAATACCAGAAACAGTATGACGAAAAATACTGCCTGCATAGGATTGACCATAAGAATCAGAAATGCTCCTACCACGCACCCAATAAAAGCTCCCACCATGGGAATCAGTGCTGTAAACGCAATCAGCACCCCCACCAAAAGGGCATAGGGCATGCGAAAAATCGTCATGCTGACCAAAAACATCGTGCCCAGAATCAGCGCTTCCAGACACTGGCCGGTAATAAACTTTGAGAAAATTCTGTGGCTTAGGCTGCAGACATAACAGATTTTCTCCACCGCCTGTTTGGGCAGAAATGCGCGAATCACTTTATTGCACTGCCTGCCCAGAGTTTCTTTCTGAATTAAAATATAAATAGAAAAAACAAATGCGATAAAAAAGGTCATTACGCCATTAATCACCGTCATAGTGGCGGACATCGTATAGGAAACCACACTGCCTGCGCCGCTCAAAGCAAAATCCTTCACGCCGTTGAGCCAGCTCGTCCAGTCAAATTCCAGAGATTCAATATAAGCTTCTATCATATCCCAGTCACGGAATAATTCTTCCAGCCATTTCTGCATTTGGGGCAGAAAGGTCGCCATTCCCGCACTGATACTGTCAAAGGTTTTGCCAAGCTGCGGTATCACTACCACAATTACAACCGCAAGAACAGCCAGCAGGCTCACAATGGACAGAACCAGACTCACCGGGCGGGCCAGTTTGCCATTTTTCGGGAACAATTTCTTTTCTATGGCAGCCATGGGGATATTCAAAATAAAGGCTATGGCGCCGCCCAGCACAAAAGGAAACAGGATTCCCCACAAAAAGGCCAGGAAAGACTGAACTTTGCCGAAATTCATTAATAATGACAGCAAAACCAGCGTAAAAGTGATAATTCCAAGTATTTTCCTTATATTATTCTTATTTAATTCCATGCTCTTTTCCTTTCCATCGCAATTTAATTGGTATGTATCATACCACAGGAAGAACAGCTTGACAACGGGCAAGAAATATTTTAACTTGACAAATCCCCCATCTCCCCATATAATGGCATAAATTTATCATTAGGAGGTAACTTATGACGGTATATGACGAACTGATTGCCAGAGGGCTGATCGCCCAGGTAACAGACGAAGAAGAAATCAAGGAATTGGTAAACACCGGAAAGGCCGTATTTTATATCGGCTTCGACCCCACTGCAGACAGCCTCCACGTGGGACACTTTATGGCTCTCTGCCTGATGAAGCGACTGCAGATGGCCGGAAATAAGCCGATCGCGTTGCTGGGCGGCGGCACTGCAATGATCGGAGATCCAACCGGAAGAAGCGACATGCGCCAGATGATGACACAGGAAACCATCCAGCACAACTGCGACTGCTTTCAGAAGCAGATGAGCAGATTTATTGACTTTTCAGATGGAAAAGCTATGATCGTAAACAATGCAGACTGGCTACTGGATCTGAACTATATCGACGTGCTGCGGAGAGTTGGCGCGTATTTCTCCGTCAACCGGATGCTGACGGCGGAATGCTACCGGCAGCGGATGGAAAAAGGGCTCAGCTTCCTGGAATTCAACTATATGATTATGCAGAGTTACGATTTCTATATACTTTACCAAAAATACGGCTGCAACATGCAGTTCGGAGGCGACGATCAGTGGAGCAATATGTTAGGAGGCACAGAACTGATCCGCCGCAAGATGGGAAAAAATGCCTATGCCATGACCATCAACCTGCTTCTGAATTCCGAGGGAAAAAAGATGGGCAAAACCCAGTCCGGCGCTGTCTGGCTCGATCCCAATAAAACCTCTCCCTTTGACTTCTACCAGTACTGGCGGAACGTGGCGGATGACGATGTGCTAAAATGCATCCGCATGCTGACTTTCCTTCCCCTGGAGGAAATTGATAAAATGGATGCCTGGGAGGGCGCGCAGCTTAACGCGGCAAAAGAAATTCTGGCCTTTGAGCTTACAAAAATGGTGCATGGAGAAGAAGAGGCACAGAAAGCAAAGAATGCGGCGCTCGCTCTGTTTTCCAGCGGAAACGCAGCCGATATGCCTGCTGTTACTTTAACGGAGGATGATTTTACAGACGGCGCCATAGATATCTTAGGGCTGTTAGTCAAATCCGGCCTGACTTCCTCCCGTTCTGAAGCGCGCCGGGCCGTAGAGCAGGGGGGCGTTTCTGTTGAGGGTGAAAAAGTGACGGATATCAAAACGGTGTATCATGCCGATGCTTTCGCAGAGGGCATGATTCTGAAAAGGGGAAAGAAAAATTTCCGGAAGATTTTGAAATAGGGAACGAGCAAGACGTTTCATATTGGAATACGGACGGAAAGGCAGGATGGCCCTTTCCTGTGTATTGAAATATAAATTGTTCGCTCCAGTGTAAAAAAGATACAACTCGGATAGAATATTTCTTCATGGTTATCTGACTTGCATAATGAGAAAAATGTTAATCCTTTTTTAAGAAATTTTTTATTGTAATATTTTTTATTATTGAGTATAATAATGCTGTAAAGTACTTTTACAAGTATTAATAAGCATTATAAATACGTTTCACAATGTACGGCAAAGAAACATTGTTTACACAAATACGTTTCACAATGTACGGCAAAGAAACATTGTTTACACAAATACGTTTCACAATGTACGGCAAAGAAACATTGTTTACCAGCCTCCGGTGTGAGCCGGAGGCTTTCTTTCATCTACTAATCAGAAAGGCACTGTTATGATCGAACACGGACTCTATTATACGAACCCTGATTTTGCTCAAATAATCCAATCTATCGGTGGAACCTAGAACGACACAAAGCGCAGACCAATTGTATGATTATAATTCTTTCATTAATTCCCGAAGTTCTCCTTCCGCCTCAAAAAAGGCATCCAGCAATTCCGGTTCGAAGCTTCTGCCCCTTTCTTTTTCCATAATCTCAAATGCCTGCTCCAAGGGCATGCCCTTTTTATATTGGCGTTCTGACACCAGCGCGTCAAATACATCCGCAATTGCCAGAATTCTGGCGGAGAGAGGAATCTCTTCTCCCTTTAAGCCATGAGGATATCCGCCGCCGCTCCATTTTTCATGATGGCAGGCCGCCATATCACGGGCAATCTCTACGAATTCCCGGTCCACAATCCGATCCATATTTTCCTGAATTAATCTGCCTCCGGCTTCCGCATGAAGCTGAATCAATTCATATTCTTCCTTTGTCAGCGCCCCTGGCTTCTGCAGAATCCGGTCGGGAACCGTAATTTTGCCGATGTCATGAAGCGGCGACGCTTTCTGCATATAATCTATGTACGCAGGCGTTAATACCTCTTTGTAAATGCCTTTTTCCTGCATCTTGCCAATCAGGAGATTCACATAGGCGCTTGTACGCCTGACATGCTCTCCGGTTGTTCCGTCCCGGCTTTCAATCAAATTCGCCATGGTTATGATAATGTCCTGCTGCAATTGGGTAATCCTCTGCAGCTGCTGCTCTACCATATGCTCCAGATTCTTCTTATAGCCTTCCAGTTCCAGCGTTCTGCGCACCCGCTGCAGCATAATCGCCGGTACAAAGGGCTTGCCGATATAATCCACCGCCCCCATCTGGAAACATGTCTCTTCTGTTTTCTCCGTACGGTCCGCAGTCAGAAAAATCACGGGAATTCCCTTCCACTTCCCACTTTCTTTCAGCCTGCGCATTACCTCAAAACCGTCCATTCCCGGCATCTGGATATCCAATAGCACCAGATCCGGTTCATTTTCTTCCAGATACATAAAAGCATTTTCTCCGGAATTCGCCGTCTCCACACAATATTCTTCTGACAAAAGATCCTGTGCAATCACAAGATTGAACTTGCTGTCATCTACTACTAAAATTGTCTTTTTCATGAAACCTTCTCCTGCTGCGCTGATGATTCCTGCGGCTCCCCAGAATCTTTTCATCCCTTTTCATCTTATGTCCCCAAAAATCCTGAAAGAACCGGCAAATGATTCCGCACTTACATTCTATCAGATTTGTCAGCAAAAAGGAACCTTTTTTCCATATGTATAACATATAGTTTAAAAGGTTCCCTCCAGAGTGTATCTTAAAATTTATTCCCCCAATCTGCCGCCCTGCTTCGCGCCAGATTGTCTCCTATATCTGATACCTTCTTCCTGATATCCACGCATGTAATTTTTGAAATCCTGCTTCGCGCCAGATTGTCTCCTATATCTGATACCAGCGTATCTCATTTTCTTTCAGGGCTAAGGAAAAGCTTTCCCCGTTCCCCTTATAGACAATCGTTTCCTGAGGTTCGTAGGTGTTGTTGACTACGCAGAATTTGCCGTTTGCCGGATAGGCATGAACCTCCGCGTTGAAATTGCTGCTGTACCAGCGGTGAAGATTCCGCTCTTCATGGGCGCTCCACAGAATAGAACGGTACAAAAGACGGCTGTTTTCAAAGCTGTAGGGCAGGCCGCTGATGTAAACTGCCCGGCCTTTGCCGAAATCATTGACTGCAAGCTGAACTTCCTTGTCTTTTACCGCAAGAATCCGCGCGCCTTCCAAAGCATAAATATTCTTCTGACCTTCGCCGAAATCAATTTCCCCTTTGCAGTCCTCAGTGATAAAATGGGTGTGGCTGTCCCAGTTGTATTTGTCATAGCCCAGAGTAAAGCCCCGCTCTTCCTCTACGCCGAATACCCCGGCAAGCTGGAAGAACCGCCCGTTTGCCTGATGTCCGCTGGGTTCTCCCACTCCGATGATGCCGCCGCCCTCATATACAAATTTCTTTACCGCTGTTACAACTGTCTCATCGCTCCACCATTCTCCACCGGTATGGGCCGTATCCGCGCCGCCGATGTTCAGCAGCACATCAATATCATTTAAAACGGCCGGATCTTCTTTGATATCATCAAAACTGATAAAACTCACATCAAAGGGAGCGCCGGATAAGGCTTCAATGACTCCTGCGTAGGAATAATTTTGTTTCTGGTACAAGGCATGATGCACCATATGGCAGCCCCAGGCGCGCATTTTGCCCCAGCAGTTTAAAACCGCGACCCTTTTCACGCAATAGGGAACACAGCCTTTGACATTCTCATACAATTCCCGGAATTCTTCGCAGACGCTTTTTACATATTCCACAAATTCCGGAAAATCCAGGGCCAGCTTCAGATATCCGCCGTAGCCGATACGGTCGATAGGTTTTCTCAGGATAGCCCGCCTGGCCGTTACCCAGTTGATTTTCGCCTCTTTTACCGGATCGCCGCCCTCACAGAAAGTATCCGGGAAAAAGTAAGGCAGCAGGCGTCCCTCGGTGTAATCTACACCTTCAATATCACTGATCAGGCGCAGGGTAGAGCCGTTCCCCACGCTTCCCACCACGGCGTCCAGCCCAATGGAAGCGAATTCTTCTAAGAAGGGCTCTGTTCCGATCCAGTGATCTCCCAGAAACATCATGGCTTCTTTGCCGCATTCATGGGTAATATCCACCATCTCCCTGGCGATTTTTGCCACCTCTCTGCGCTGAAAAGCCTGGAAATCCTTAAATTCTTTCGTGGGAATCCGGTACTGTCCGTTATAATATCCCTGATCGATAATATATTCCGGCCGGAATTGATATCCGCACTCCCGCTCAAACTGCTCCAGAATATAGGGGCTGACAGAGGCGGAATATCCGTACCAGTCCACATATTTTTCCCTGGCCAGCTCATCAAAAATCAAGGTAAACTGATGGAAAAATGTGGTAAACCGCAGCACATTCACATAGGGGTGATCTTCTATAAATTTCCGCAGCCGCTTCATGGTAAATTCATGGGTCTTAGGCTGGCGGACATCAAAAGTAATCTGATGCTCCACGTCCTGCCATCCATTGGTGACAGCATTGTACATATGTACCGGATCCCAGATAATATATGCCAGAAAACTTACCGTATAATCGTGGAACGGGACAGACTGCACGGTGACTTCCCCGGCCTCTTCTTCATAATTCCATTCTTCCGCCGGCACAATCTGTCCTGTGGTGCGGTCTATCACTTCCCACCAGCGGGTAATGTCATCCCGGCTGTTGGGCTTTAACATGTCCGGATACAGCCCTTTCATCAGGGGTATCCGAAGCTCATCGGTCTCCGACATATAAAAAGGCGTCATTACATACATCTGCTGCACTTCTTCCGGGTGCGCCTTTGCCCAGTCATTATCTTTTCTGGTGGTGTAATATGTGGAATAAATTTTGCCGTCCACATTCTGAAGCTCTTGGGGGAAATCTGTTCCGTCGCAGTCCCGCACTGCGTCCGCACCCCATAATTCCATTAATTCCAAAGTCTGAGGAATTACATCCAAATCTGTTGGTATCGTTACCCTGCCTTTTGCGCTGCTCATAAAAACCCTCCGTTATCATTCAAAATTTTTTCTACGTTCTTCTGTATGATATTGAATATAAGCATACAGAACGCGGAGAGGTTTTTCAATCTAAATCTTGCTTTGGATTTTAGAAATATTGCTTTTTTATATAAAATGATATAAAATTAGATACATAGAAGCCCTGAGCGAACCTTTAATATGCAGACACGGAAGTCAATGCAGGATGCCCCTTTCCTATGTATCGAAATATTGATTGTCCACTCTAGTACTCCATCCGGCTAGTAGCCAAGATCTTAAAAAACATCCGTGAAATAAAAGGAAGGAAACTCTTTATGGGAAATACACGTTATAATTTTACAGAAGAATCCACTCCTTCTCTCCCTATCCGCCTCTTATATGTCAGCGCTTCCTCTTACGGCAAGGACTGGGAAAGCCTGGCCCATACTCATTATTTTACAGAGTTGTTCTATGTGAGGAAGGGAAAAGGGCAGCTCCACGCAGAGCAGGAAATCATCCCGCTGCAAAAAGATGATCTGGTGATTATCAACCCCCATGTGCGCCACACGGAAACTTCCCTGGACGATATGCCGATGGAATATGTCATTCTGGGGGTAGAGGGACTTCGGTTTACTTTTGACGGCCAGAAAGAATACATCACTTTCCATTGTCCAAACAGACAGGAAGATCTGATGTACTATTTTACCGCAATGCTGCAGGAAATGGAAACAAAGCAAAAGCATTATGAACTGGTGTGCAAAAATCTGCTGGAACTTCTGATCATTCACCTTACCCGCTACAGCGATTTTCAGTTCGGGGTCATTGCTCCCTCCCCCAAAACCAACCGGGAGTGCAGTTTCGTGAAACGGTATATCGACGCCAATTATTCCGAAGATCTCAGCCTGACGTTCCTGGCAGACCTTGTGCACCTGAATAAGTATTATCTTGCCCATGCTTTCACAGAGTCCTACGGCATTTCTCCTGTGAACTATCTGAATGAGAAAAGAATTGAAAACAGCCGGGAGCTGCTTGCCACCACCGACTACAAGATTGCTGAAATTGCCAGGCTTTCCGGTTTTTCCTCCCAGAGTTATTTCTCTCAAAGCTTTCGGAAAAGCTGCGGAGTCTCTGCTGGAGAATACCGGAAAGCCGTAAAGCGGCAAAATCCCGCCGTGTTTAAGAACTGCCGAAAAATAAACGACACATCTTAACTTGTCTATTTCTCCATTTGCACAGGCCGAAAAGCCTCAACGCTACACCTGCGTTTTTTGGCCTGCACACTCGAAGAAATATCCTGCACAGTCTGTATCACGTAGTTTCCTACAGTTCCTTATTCCAGAATACCTCTGTAGATTCTCTCGTCTTCTTCCTGGAACACATTAAAAATCACTTTTTTTATCCGGGGGTCTGCATCCAGGTATTCCCGCACTGTTTTCACTGCCAGTTCCGCCGCCCGGTCACGGGGAAAATGAAATTCTCCTGTGGAAATACAGCAGAACGCCACGTTTTTTAACCCTTTTTCCGACGCAAGCTTCAGACAGGAACGGTAACAGCTCTTTAACTGCTCACAGTGAGTTTCTTTCAGGCTGCCGGATACAATAGGCCCCACCGTATGCAGCACATAGCTGCTGGGAAGATTGAACGCCGGCGTAATCTTGGCCTGCCCTGTGGGTTCCTCATGACCCTGTTCTTTCATAATCTTATCGCAGGCCAGGCGAAGCTGAATGCCGCTGGCGCTGTGAATGGCATTGTCAATGCACCCGTGGCAGGGCACAAAGCATCCCAGCAGGGCGCTGTTGGCCGCATTTACTATGGCGTCCGCCTTGAGAATCGTAATATCCCCCTTCCATAGGGACAAACGGCTGTCTAACCGGGACGCCGGCAAATCTTCGCAATTGACAATGCCTTTTTCCTCCGTTTCTTCCCTTAAATACTGATCCTGCACCTTAAGAAATTCCTCACCAACAGGCAAGGGTTCCCGGATATTCATAAGGCTTCGCAAAAGCCGTTTTTGTTTTCCTGTGTCAGAGGGGATTTTCATTCCTCTGTATTGTGAAGACTCTGTCAGTAACTCCTGGATTAAAAATATTAATTTCTCGTTATGCGTCATTTTGAGAGACCTCCTGCATCTAACGTTTATTCATCCTCCCAGTCTTCCTCCCAACTGCCGTACTGCTCCGGCGATTCTCCCTTGCTCTTAATAACCACAGGACTGGGCACCTCTTCCTCTTCCACCCGAAGCACCTTGCACTGGAAGGTCCACTCATCCCCGAAATCGAAAAGGTACAAAAACTTCTTTCCCTTGCACAGACCTGCCCGATCCAGGGTATAATCCCCCACAAAGCGCTCGCCGTCTTCTCCTGAGGAAAAATAGCTGTCCCGATGGCTCCAGCGCTTGTTGTCCATAAAGAACGCGTAACAATGATCGTCGTCAAATTGAAAGGCGTCCTGAATGGCCCAGTGGAGTTCCTGCAGAGTGCTGCTGCCGGAAATCTGAATATGCCGGTAGCAGCCGGTATACACGGAAACGCTGATCACATAAGACAGATTTGATTTCTTTTCCACCATTTTGAAATCTGATTTCTTCAGGCCGCCCGGTTTTTTGCCGGAATGGAGCAGTCCCTCCACTTTCTTAGCAAGTTCCTCCGGCAGCTCTCCCAGCTGCAGAATCATCTCCAGTTCCTGCGTTAATTCCGGCGGCATATTGCCAAGATCCAGTTCCCCCTGTTCCAGCAAAAGGCCCAGAAAATCCAGTATCTCATCCATCTTCTCTTCCTCGCTTAAAGAGAACTGCCGGAAAAACTCATCCTCTACCCCGTCCAAAACGGGAAGATCCTCTTCAATACTCAGCGGAATCTTCAGCTTGCTGCAAAAAATCTCCGCAAAATCGTAGGTGCGTTCATCCCGCACATGCATCTTCTTGGGGCACAACTTTTCCCGCAAAAGAGAATCGATAAAATAGTTCAGAAGCTCCTCCGGATTTTCACGGTAGTTTCTTACCGGCTCCACCGGCAGAATATAGTCTCTGTCCGCATTTACCGCCATAAAAAGTATGGGGAAAAAAGGGGCTTCTTCCGGGTTATTCTGCACCGGCTCCGTATATTGGAGAATCTCGCATTCCCAGGTATCTGTTTTTTTAATTTTCTTTAATGCCGCGATTCCAATCTCATTGCAGCTGAACGGTTTCGGCCAGGAAGCCGGACTTGCCTGCGGCAGTTTCGTCTTCTTCCATACGTATCCGCCGTCCTTCCGTTCCAGGAGCGGAATCTCCTGTATCCCATTATCAATTCTCTCCAATCCCAGGGCTGAGGGCATTTTTCCTTCCAAATTCCGCGCCACCTCAATGGCCGCTGCCAGCGCTTCACACAAATCCTCCTGCTCTTCTTCCGTGTCCAGATGCCAGGGGTAGCATCCAGGCTGATATTTCAGAAAATGAGGATACGCGTTCTTGCCGGATATTCTGATTCCATGGGCCCGGGCATAGGATTTGGCCGATTCCCGTTCTTCTTCAGACAAATCGTCTTTTCCTTCAAAAACACACTGCAGGCTGTTTTGATTCGTCAGGTTTTCCTGATATTCAAAAGGCGACCCGTAAAATTCATAAGCATTCATCAGATTCCACAGGCTGTTCATCCCTTCTTCCCCGATGTAGAGCCCCAGCGCGCAATGTTCCCCTAAATACCCCATAATGCTGATATATCCGATTCTGTCTTTCGAAAGCTTCACTGCAAACAGCTCCGAGTCCCACAAAATCTTCCACAATTTTGTCTTCTTGTATTCAAATGCCAGTTCATACAGCTTCTCTAAATTCATTCTTCACCGCCGTTTCTCAATTTACGAAAAATTGTTCTCCGTATCCGTAATGCTCCACTACATAATCAATGTCTTTATCTCCTCTGCCGCTTAAGCACACCAGGATGGAACCCTGCCCCATCTCTTTCGCTTTCTTCATTGCATAGGCGACAGCATGGGAACTTTCAATGGCCGGGATGATTCCCTCATACCGGGACAGCTTGAAGAAGGCTTCCATGGCTTCCTCATCTCCCACTGTCTCATACTGAATCCTTCCGATATCATGCAAAAACGCATGTTCCGGCCCCACGGAAGGATAATCCAGGCCGCTGGCTATAGAATACACCGGAGCCGGATCCCCTTTCTCGTCTTTGAGCATAATGCTTTCAAATCCATGCATTACGCCTTTTTCTCCATACTTCATGGAAGCCGCGTGATCGCCCAGTTTCTCTCCCCGGCCTAAAGGCTCCACGCCCACAATATCTATCGGATCATTCAAAAACGGAATAAACATGCCGATGGAATTGCTTCCTCCTCCTACGCAGGCGCATACCACATCCGGGTCAATTCCCATCATTTCACGGAACTGATCTCTGGCCTCGTAACCTACCACAGACTGGAAATCACGGACCATCAGCGGAAACGGGTGAGGGCCTAAGGCAGAGCCGATACAGTAAATGGAATCTTTATAATTTCTGGCATAAGATTCAAAGGCGGAATCCACTGCTTCTTTCAGCGTCTTCAAGCCGTGGCTCACCGGCACTACCTTTGCCCCTAATATCTTCATGCGGGTCACATTGGGCGCCTGCTTGGCAATATCCACCTCTCCCATGTGAATCTCACATTCCAGCCCGAAATACGCGGCGGCCGTTGCAAGGGCAACTCCGTGCTGACCTGCGCCCGTCTCTGCAATCAGCCTTTTCTTGCCCATAAATTTGGCAAGAAGTCCCTCTCCCATGCAGTGATTCAGCTTATGGGCCCCGGTGTGGTTCAAATCTTCTCTTTTTAAATAAATCTGGCAGTTGCCGATTTGCCGGGAAAGCCGTTCGCAATGGTACACCGGAGTGGGACGTCCCTGAAATTCTTTCCGTATTCTCCGCAGTTCATGAATGAACTGGGAAGAATGGCAAATGGTCTGATATGCCTCTGTAATCTCCTCAAAAGCCGGAATCAGTTCCTCTGAAAGATAAGCGCCGCCGTATTCTCCAAAGCGGCCCTCCCGATCAGGATAGTTTCTCAAATATGTTCTGTAATCCATTGATTTTCTCCTTTTACTGCGCATTAATCGTTCCTATCATATCACATTTTTCCGAAATATGATACTGATTCTGTCAAAAAACCCGGGAATCGCGTTAATTCCGACTCCCGGGTTTTGACGGACTTATTTACAAATCTTCCTCGTTCTCTTCTCCCACACTCTTATTGAATTCCTCATTGAGTTTCGTGAGAGAACTGTCAATCTCTCCTGCCTTGGCAATAATAGCGGAATATTTCTCTGTAGCCATGGAAGACAGTTTCCCCATCTCTCCCGCTACAATATTGAATCCCCGTCCGGCCTCTCCGGCTCTTGCCGCCTCGATGGAAGCATTCAGCGCAAGGATATTCTGCTTCCTGGAAACCTTGGTTAAATCCTGCACCATGCCTTCAATCTGCTTCACATTCTTGGTGGTAATCTCAATTTCCTCATCAATGGCGCCGATCTTTTTCTTCTCACGGTAACGGGTATATTCTGAATTCACCAGCATATTAATCATTTCTCCCATTAAATCTGCCGACGCGCGGATCGATTCTTCCGTCTTAATGGGAACTTCTTTCAATGCCTCAATATATTCATCCGGGTCAACGCCGATTTCCTCTGCAACCTTGCGGAACTTGTCGAAATCAGGCGGGGCCGGCAGCACCTGGCCGCCCAGAATCGCTCCCAGCTTCTCTCCTTCCACTACAATATCCGCCGCAAAATCCATCAGTCCTGCGTGGCAGAAATAAGTGCCTACCCCTTCCATATCGCATTTCTGGCAGCGCTTTAATCCGATTTCGCTTCCTCTCGTGTATTTCATACAGAAATCCAGAAAATTGCTGACTTCCGTAACGTGTTTCCCTTCCTTGTCAATCATGCTGACAGCTACCCCCGTTGCTGTCGAAAACAGATCCTGAAGCTTCTGCAGCTTCTCTTTGTCAATTAAATCCAGTATTTCCATACATTCTTCTCCTTTTCCCCGCAGCAGTTCAGACCGGCTGCCCTGTGATACGCAAAATTCTTTTCAAATCCCATACCTGTAAAAGTATGCCTTTTGTGATATAAAAACCGCACCATAACATCTGTAGATATTATAGCACGGTTTTCCCTATAAAACAATAAATTTTGCGTTTTCTTTAGTTTCTTCTGTTCTGTTTTTTGTTTACAAAATCAATGATAAGATCCACTGCATCTTCTATGCTGATCACACTGCTGTCGATGGTAAGCTGATAGCCGTCGGTTTCATTCCACTTCTCATCTGCATAATAGGTATGGAAACCGGCCCTCTCCTTATCTTCCTTTTCCACCAGCCTTCTGGCCTTGTCTGTGCTGATCTTCCGATCTGCGGCAGTTTTGTCAATGCGGTATTCTTTCGGAGCATGAATAAATACGCTTGTCATATCCGGATGATCCTTCAAAATAAAATTTCCGCATCTTCCCACAATGACACAGTCTTCCTTTTCCGCCAGATTCCGGATAAATTCAAAGGGAACCGTCCGCTGTCCGTGGGATCTGCTGTCTGTCGCAATGACATACAGCAGGCTGTTAATGGGCTGCTCCTCATAAAAACCCCGCAGTTCCTCGTATTGATCTGTCTTTTTCGCTTCTTCCGCCAGTGATTCTTTATCATAATATTTCACGCCTAATTTCCGGGCCAGTTCACGGCCGATGACGTGACCGTAGCTTCCGAATTCTCTGCCGATTGTAATAATCATGTGTTTCACTCCTTGGTTTCAATTCTTTCATTTTAAGTTTGTCCTTTGATCTGTTCCTTAGTAGTATTATAGCACTGTGAGTTGAGATTGCAAACGGGGAATTTGACAGAATTTCAGCTAATACAGAACTGACAAAAAATCAGAGGGACTTATGAAATTGAAACCGGCTGTTCCAAAAAGCAGCAGAAAACAAAATAAGGATAATTCATGGCTGCAGTCCATAAATTATCCTTGTTTTTCTTGTATTCTTCTGTAATTCCATGCTCAATACCTACATGCTTTTTGACAGGCTCTTGAGTGTTTCTGCATTCAGGTTCCCGTTCATCATCATGCAGGACGCAGTAATCTGAAGGCCATACTTTTCAAAATAGTTTTTAATCGCATTTTTAATTTTCTTCATAATATTATCTCTCCTTTTTGTTAGCTGTTGTTCTTTACATTGACTATCATACTCTCCTGGGATTGGAAAATATAGGGGGTATTTTGACTTATTTTAAGTCGATATTGACTTTTCTTCTTTTTCATTTATAATTTTATATATAGAGATTCCTCACTTCCTGTAATCCGGCAGTTCCTTCCGTCTCCAAAGATAAATCTTCGCTCAAGCACAGCAAAAGAAAGGAGTAATTTTTTTGAAACAACCCTATTATGAAGTTTTCCGTGAAGTCAACGAACTGGGAATACAATTGTCATACCGCACCACCCCCGGCGGATATCACCCTCTCCACTGGCATGAGGAACTGGAGCTTTTATTTCCGCTGAACGGGGACGCTTCAGTCACTATAGACGGAGAAACCTATCAGTTAAGGCGCAGGCAGCTTCTGGCCATTGAATCCGGGCAGGTGCACAGCACCAATACTTACAGCGACCAGCTGATGCTTTTATGCATTCATATTTCCAAACGGCTGTTAGAGCGGTATCTGCCAGATATTGAACTGTTTCGGCTTCACTGTATTCCGGATGAAATCACGGATCAGCAGTTTCCGGAATATCTGAACCTGTGCCAGATGGCCGAAATGCTGACGCGTCTCTATATTGAAGAGGCCTCTGCGGGATTGTTGGAATCTGAAGGAATCATTCTGCAGATTCTGGCCCGTCTGATCCGGTATTTTTCTGTCCGTTCCGGTCCGGAACTGTCCTCGGCGGATATGCAGGCCCGCCAGAGGCTTCGGGACATTATCACTTATGTGGGGGAACATTTTCAGGAACCCATTTCTCTCCAGGACGGAGCTGATTTGCTGGGACTGAATAAAGAATATTTCTGCCGTTTTTTTAAGAAACATATGGGGCTTTCTTTCCTAAACTATATCAATGAGATACGGGTTACCCATATTTATCAGGAGATTCAGAATACAGATGCCTCCATAACCGAAATTATGGAGGCAAATGGTTTTACCAATCAAAAATTGTTCAATAAGACGTTTAAAGAAATCTATGGGTGTACGCCTTCGGCCGTGCGAAGCAATAAAATTCCTGCCTTTTGATGCGGACGGAACTTTTAATATGCGAACACGGACGATAATTCAGGTTACATAGCCTGCGCGCCGATCGAATCTATAATTACCGCTGCACTCTCGCGCCTGCGCCGCCCATAATGGCTTCTACTTCTTTTTTGCTGGCCATGGTGGTGTCGCCCGGCGTTGTCATTGCCAGCGCTCCGTGGGCTGCGCCGTAATTTACTGCTGTTTCCGCATCCCCTGTGGACATCAAGCCGTAGATTAGACCGGAGGCAAAGGAATCTCCGCCGCCTACACGGTCCATAATTTCCAGACCTTTGTAATCTTTGGACTTATAGATTTCCCCGTCTGCCCAGCAGATGGCGCTCCAGTCATTGACGGTGGCAGTCTTTACTTCCCGCAGAGTGGTAGCCACTACTTTAAAGTTGGGGTAAGTTTCAGCCGCGTGATTGATCATTTTCTTGTAACCGTCCAGATTCAGTTCCTTCAGATTCTTGTCATTTCCCTCGATTTCAAATCCAAGGCAGGCTGTGAAGTCTTCTTCATTTCCAATCATTACGTCTACATATTTCGCAATTTCCTTATTCACTTCCTGAGCCTTGGAGAGGCCGCCGATGGCGCTCCACATGGAAGGACGGTAATTCAAATCATAGGAAACCACGGTACCGTATTTTTTAGCGGTCTTAATGGCTGCAAGGACTGTCTCACAGGCCTGCTCGGACAGCGCCGCATAGATTCCTCCGGTATGAAGCCACCGTGCCCCCAGGGTTCCGAAAATATAGTCAAAATCAAAGTCTTCCGGCGTCGCTTTGGAAATCGCCGTGTTGGCCCGGTCGGAACATCCCACTGCGCCTCGGATGCCGAAGCCCCGCTCGGTAAAATTCAGTCCGTTTCTGCAGATTCTTCCGATTCCGTCGGTTTTCATCCATTTAATCAGGGAAGTATCCACGCCTCCCTGCAGAATAAAGTCTTCCATCAACATGCCAACTTCATTATCCGCAAAAGCGGTAATCACGCCGGTTTTCATGCCGAAGCATCTGCGCAGGCCCCGGACAACGTTGTATTCTCCGCCGCCTTCCCAGGCCCGAAAACTTCTTGCAGTACGGATCCGTCCTTCGCCCGGATCCAGTCTTAACATGACTTCTCCTAAAGATAATGCATCGTATTTACATTCATTTTCTGGTCTTAAATTTAATTCCATTATTTCCTCCTGCTCACTAGTAAGTTGCGCATTTTATTTTGCGGCAATCTCTTATTTCCAATCTACTGTTGTAAGCGTCTGCTGTTTATTTACAATTCCTTATTGCTACTTACAGATAGATGCTGCCAGTTCCGCGGCTTCTTATCGCCGCTTACGGATAGATGCCGCCAGCTTTGCAGTTCCTTATTGTTACTTACGGATAGATGCTGCCAGTTCCACGGCTTCTTTTGTAAGCTCACGGATTTTGTCAAATTCACCGTTGCGGATCAAATCGCCTTTTACCATCCAGCTTCCGCCGCAGCAGAGAATTTTATCAAAGGAAAGGTAATCTTTCAGATTATTGACGCCGATTCCCCCTGTTGGCATAAATTCCATCATGGTATAGGGCGCTGCCATTGCCTTAATTCTCGCAATTCCGCCTGCCTGCTCTGCCGGGAAGAATTTGATGACTTTCATGCCCCGTTTTGCGGCCTGGGCCACTTCTGAGGGAGTGACGCATCCTGGAAATACAGGGATATTCTTTTCCAGACAGTAATCTACGATTTCCGGATCAAATCCCGGGCTGACAATGAATTTTGCTCCTGCCGCCACTGCCCGGTCCACCTGTTCTATGGTAAGGACAGTTCCTGCGCCCACCAGCATTTCGGGGTACTTTTCACTCATTAACCGGATAGATTCTTCTGCCGCTTCTGTACGGAAAGTCACTTCCGCGCAGGGAAGGCCGCCTTCTGTCAATGCTTCTGCCAAAGGAAGCGCGTCCTTGGCGTCATCCAGCACTACCACCGGAACCACTGCATACTCACGAAATTGTTCTGCGATTGTTTTCATAATCATTCTCCTTTACTTTTTGCATATTTTAATTTTAATTTTTACCTTTTGATATCATAATTCATATTCATCAGATTCCGGATCGCCGCAGCGTCGTCTGTGATATTGGCGTCTCCCCGAATGGTATGCTTTAACGCGCTGCTGGCCACTGCAAAATTCACCGTGTCCATCGGTTTAAACTGTTTCATCATGGCGTAAATAAAACCGCTGGCAAACGCGTCCCCGCCGCCTACGCGGTCCAGGATATTGAAGGTAAACAGTTTGCTCTCAAAGGTGTGCCCCTCCTGCCACAGATAGGCTTTCAGGCTGTTCTCGCTGCCGCTGTGGGCATAGCGCACATGTCTTGCAATGCATTTTAAATTGGGATATCTTTCCGCAAACTTCTGGAAAACCTCGTCCTGCTGCATCACATCCGGCTGCAGGGAAAGTCCGTCCTTCCAGTCGCCTTTGCTGTGATCCGCTTCGTCTTTCCACAAATGGTAAGGCTCAATTCCAAACAGCACGTCCACATAGGGCAGGCATTGGGTGCAGAACTCTCTTGCCTCTTCCCAGGTCCAGAGGGTGCTTCGGAAATTCCCGTCAAAACTGATGGTAATTCCTTTTTCTTTTGCCGCTTTTAAGCACTTTAAAATCATTTCCCGGCAGTTCTCTCCAAGGGCCGGCGTGATGCCGCTTAAGTGCAGCCAGGTAAAACCCTCCAGGAGACTGTCAAAATCATAGCCGCTAAAATCATATTCAGTAATAGCGCTGTGTTTGCGGTCGTAAATTACTTTGCTGGCCCGGATCCCATATCCGGTTTCCAGATAATAAGTCCCCAGGCGGTGGGAAGGGGTTTCCTCCGGGGTAGTTAAAATCACCGGCGTGCAGTGCACATCATTGCTTCTGAGCATCCGCACGGCGCTTTTTCCCAGGCTGTTATTGGGAACAACTGTAAAAAATGTGCTGTCTATCCCAAGGTTTGCCAACGCCAGAGCAATATTGGCCTCGCTGCCGCCATAACTGGCCTCAAAACTGGAAGCCATTCTGATTTTCTCGTAATTAGGCGGCGTTAAGCGGAGCATAATTTCCCCAATGGTAATAAATTTATGAGAATTTTGATTCTCTTTTAATAACGGGTTTGCATGTTCCATGGAAAGTTCCTCCTGACGTCTGATGTTTTATAAATTCATCATAGAATGTTACCTGGTTTTTTTCAATACATCTGATGTATTTATTTTTCTTTCTCTTTTTTGTACAAAAAAAGATAGCATTCTCCCGTTCAAAAAGCCATCTTTTTGTATATTATACCCATATTATTTCAAAAGGTGTCCGATAATCTTTCAAAACATCTGACGTTTTATTTGTTTTTTCCCCGTTCGGCCAACAATTCCATAATGGTCTGGCGGTTATAGGTCATATGCATCATCATGGCGCATCTTGCGCCTACAGAATCCCGTTTTAAAATTGCGTCCGTCACTGCCCGGTGGGTTTTCAGCGTCTCTTCGATCAGCAGCCGATGAGTCATATTGGCAAAGGTATAGTCCGCTGTAGTAATCACCGGAATCAAAGTTTCGGCCACCTGATTTTTGCTGCAGTGGGCAATCCAGGTGTGAAATTCTATATCCTTACCGATATGGTTATGGCCGCCCCGGTAAAGCTGCTCTGTCTCATCGCACAGCTTTTTCAGCTTTTTCAGCTCTTCTTCGGAAGTATTTTTGCAGGCTAACGCGGCAAGTTCCGGCTCTATCATCAGGCGCACTTCAAATAAATCCAGGGCCATCTTATATTTGTCTTCTATCTTGCTTAATCCCAGGGGATCTTCTTCATAGGTATTGGTATTAATGACATAGGTGCCGGAACCTCTGCGCACCTCCAGGATTCCCCGGGACACCAGGCCCTTCACCGCTTCCCGGATGGTGCTGCGGCCGACGCCGAACTGGCTGGCAAGCTCAAATTCGTTGGGGATTTTCTGGCCGGGTTCTAAGGATTCCTGGAGAATGTATTTCATTAGTTTGTCTTCGGTTTGGGCGCCTAGGGGCTTTTTGATGGTTTTTTCAAAGGGGTACATTATTTTTGGGCTTTTCCTTTTTATTCTTTCTAAATTTAGGGGGAATTATGCCTCCTCAATGTAGGGGGTGGCTTAAAATGGGATATTGGCATACGGAACTTTGGCTTAAAATGGGATATTGGCATACGGACGGCAATTCAGAACGGTCCTTCCTCACACAAACCGGGCAACGTTCCGGCAAACTAACTGCTAACTACGACTAAGGAACTGTGCAGAAATAACTCATACAATCTGCTTGTCTTTTTCTCCGGGAGCACTGGTCAAAAATCCTCAATGTACCCCGGTACACCTCCGGTTTTTGACCAGTGCTCCCGGAGAAAAATCCTGCGCATCTTGCATAAGTTATTTCTGCACAGTTCCTTAGGAAGTCAGGATAGCCTTCCTTCCTAAGTCTCCATAAGCAGTGGATTTCGCCTCCACTAAAAGCGCCCGTGAATCGTTTGCTTAGAGGAAGAACCGTTCTGAATTGCCTGGGTATTGGAAATATATACATTTGAACCGGGAAGTGTTCTGGCGCAAACTTTTAATATGCGAATGCGGATGGGAAGGCAGGCTGCCCCTTTGGCGCGCAAATCTGAGCAATGTTTCGGTAAACTAACTGCTAACTACGACTAAGGAAGTCAGGATAGCCTATCGAAATATTGACTGGTCGCTGTAGAACATGCAACAGTGCTCCATCCGACTGGAAATTAGGAACTGTCAAGAAATAATTTTTAATATTGCTTATCTTTTTCTTCAAGAGCACCGCTCAAAAATCAATTATATAGCCCGCTATGCGCCCTTCATTTGGCATAAAACCCCACAGGGCGCCTTCGGTTCCAACAAATTGTGTAATACATCTGTCAGAAAGCATTTTTCAAACACGCACTAACAGCAAATGTTTCATTTTTCGATACACAGAAACTGCCGGATTGCCCTTTGGCTAAGCAAACGATTCACGGGCGTTCTTAGTGGAGGCGAAATCCACTGCTTACGGAGACTTAGGAAGGAAGGCTTTCCTGACTTCCTTAGTCGTAATTAGCAGTTAGTTCGCCGAAACGTTGCCCGGTTTGTGTGCCAAAGGGCAATCCGGCAGTTTCGTCCGTTTCCCAAAATTAAAAATCCGCCTAAACGCTGCCCGGTTTGTGTGCCAAAGGGCAATCCGGCAGTTTCGTCCGTTTCCAAAGATGAAAAACCCGGCAGTTTCATCCATTTCCAAAGATGAAATAATCCGGCAGTGACCTCCGTTTCCAAAAATGAAATAACCCGCCTAAATTTTACACAACAGCGCAACTGCCTCATACGCCCTGATCCGCATGCTGCCGTCTATGCCGGCATCACCATAATTTCCGATTAGCTTTACAATATTTGCTGAATCCTGGCACCATCCCGGCAGCGTAAAGTCCCTTGTATTTTCGGAAAAGTTGCAAATAACCAGCATTTTCTCCGACCCGAGAGTCCTTGTATATACATACAGATCCGGATCTTCGGGAAGCAGCAGGTCATAGCTTCCATAGACGATAATTTCATGGGATTTTCTCAGGCGGATCAGCTCCTTATAATAGGAGAATACGGAATCTTTTCTGGCGATCTGGTCTTTGGCGTTGATCCACTTGTAATTGGGATTTACCATAATCCAGGGAGTGCCTTCTGTAAATCCGGCGTTTTCGCTGTCGTCCCACTGGAAAGGAGTTCTGGCATTATCCCGGCTCTTATATCTTAGGTATTTCAGCATTTCCTCCTGGGTGTAAACGCCTTGCTCTGTCAGCTCCCGGTAAGCATTAATGCTCTCCAGATCCCTGAAATCTTCAATGCCGCCGAAGGGCACATTGGTCATTCCAAGTTCCTGGCCCTGATAGATATAGGGAGTTCCCTGCATCAGATGCAGGCAGGTGGCAAGCATCTTGGCGGATACTTCCTGGTATTCCCGGCTGTCACTGCCATAACGGCTGACAGATCTGGGCTGATCGTGGTTTTCCCAGAACAGGCTGTTCCATGCAACGCCTTCCAGACCTTTCTGCCACCTGGTCAGAACCTCTTTCATATCTCTTAAGTCCATCTTTTTATCAGTCCACTTGTTTCCCTCATCGGCGTCCACATCCATATGCTCGAATTGGAATACCATATTCAGCTCTTTTTCATCGCTGCGGGCGTATTTTTTTGCCTCTTCCAAGGTCACTCCGGAGCATTCTCCCACGGTCAGGGTATCCGCCCGGTTCAGTACCTTCTGTCTCATTTCCTGAAGGTATTCATGGACATGGGGGCCGTTGGCGGCGTCTGAGAAACTGGCATATCCCTCCACTCCGGCTTTTCCGTCTACAAACTCAGCAGGTTTGGAAATCAGACTGATGACATCCATGCGGAAACCGTCAATGCCCTTGTCAATCCACCAGTTCATCATCGTAAAAACTTCATTTCTCACCGTCTCATTGTCCCAGTTCAAATCCGGCTGTTTTTGGGAAAACAGGTGCAGGTAATACATCTGCGTCTGCCCGTCATACATCCAGGCGGAGCCGGAGAAGCAGGAGCCCCAGTTGTTGGGTTCTCTGCCGTCCTTCCCCTCCCGCCAGATATAGTAATCCCGGTAGGGATTGTCCTTGGATTTTCTGCTTTCCACAAACCAGGGATGCTCGTCGGAGGTGTGGTTTACCACAAGATCCATGACGATTTTAAGCCCTTTGCTATGGGCCTGGGCAAGCATTTCGTCAAAATCTTCCATGGTTCCGAATTCTTCCATAATGCTCTGATAATCACTGATATCATACCCGTTGTCATCGTTGGGGGACTGGTAAACCGGCGACAGCCAGATAACATCCACCCCTAAGTCCTGCAGGTAATCCAATTTCTCTGTAATTCCTTTCAAATCCCCGATTCCGTCCCCGTTGCTGTCTTTAAAACTACGGGGGTAAATCTGGTATACCACGCTTTCTTTCCACCATTTTCTGTCTGGTTCCGCTTTCATTATTTACAACCTCCACTGTTATTTTAATCCAGCAGGAATTTCTCTTTGATGGTCTCCAGTTTCAACTCCGATGTATCCAGCAGCAGGTCTGCTTCTTCCATCTCGGATGGGGTGCCTACGCCCACCGCTTTCATTCCTGCCCGGTGAATGGCCTCGATTCCGGTACGCGCATCCTCAATGCCCACGCATTCTTCCGGAGTAAGCCCGAAAGCCTCCATCCCGGCCAGAAAAATATCTGGAAAAGGCTTTGCATTGGGAATCTTTGCTGCATCGGCAATATAGTCAAAATACTGTTCCAGTCCAAGCTGCCCTAAGATAAAGGGGGCGTTTTTGCTTACGGAGGCAAGGGCCGTGTGAATTCCCTCCGCTTTCAGTTCCTCCAGAAATTCCTGAATTCCCGGGAGAATGTCTGCCGGAGTAATCTGTTTGATTAATTCTTTATAGTAATCATTTTTCTTCTCTGCCATTGCAATCTTCTGGCTCTCGGTGTAATTCCCGCTGGCATTTCCGTTTTTCAGTATCAATTCCAGGCTCTCCATTCTGGATACGCCTTTCAGTTTCTCATTATATACCTCGTCAAAGGGAATGTCCAGTTTATCCGCCAGTTTTTTCCATGCAAGATAATGATAGCGGGCGGAATCTGTTATCACTCCGTCCAAATCAAAAATCACTGCTTTTATTTTATTTTTCTCCATCCATTCGCACTCCTACCAGAAAATATTTGTTAAAAATCAGGTAAATGATAATAATCGGGAACACGGAGATACACGCCGCCGCCATCACCTGATGCCACATAGTCCCCGCATTCTGGGTCTGAAAGCTCTGCAGCCCCAGGGTCAGCGTATATTTGGAAGCTGTTTTAATATAAAGCATCGGTTTGGTAAATTCATTCCAGAATCCCATAAATACAAAAATCGCCTGGGTCGCTATGGTCGGCTTTGCCAGAGGCATGCAGATCCGGAAAAATCTTGCGTATCTTCCCAATCCGTCGATACTGGCGGCCTCTTCCACCTCTTTTGGAAAATTCATAAAAAACTGTCTCATCAAAAAGATATTGCCGATATTTGCCGCTGCCGGCAGAATCAGGGACGCGTAGGAATCCAGCAGCCCCATTTTCTGCAAAATCAGATAGTTTGGAATCAAAAGCACCTGGGAGGGCACCATCAGCATCAGCAGAAGTCCATGGTAAATCTTATCTCTTCCCGGAAAGGTAAGCCTGGAAAGGGAATAGCCTGCCATGGTATTGATAAACACATTTACGGCCGTTCCGATGGAAGCCACCAGAAAGGAATTCAAAAACCATTTGGGAAACAGAGAAGATCGCCCAAAAATATATTTGTAATTATCCAATGACATATTTTCGGAAATCAGGGACATATTGCCTCCCACAATTTCTTTCAAAGGCTTAAAAGAAGCGGATACCATCCAGAGAAAAGGATATATAGTGGCAAACGCCGCCAGCCCCAACACAAGATACAGAAATAATTTTCCAAGGCTCTTTTTCATTTTCATCTTCGCACCTCCTAATAAATCCGCTCTTCCTTATTTGCCGTCTCCGCAATTCTGGAAATCACCATAATTACGATTGCGAGAATCACCGCCATTGCCGCCGCGTATCCCATGGCGTTCTGCGTGCCGAAGGCATATCTGTAGATCATCAGCGACACTGTCAAAGTTGAATTCTCCGGCCCGCCGGAACCGTTGGAAAAAATGTAGGCCTGATCAAACATCTGCAGCGTGCCGATAATACTGGTTAAAAGCACGTATGTGGTAATCGGTTTTAAATAAGGCACCGTAATGTACCAGAACCTCTTAATGGGTCCGGCTCCGTCAATGTCTGCCGCCTCGTACATGGAAGACGGGAGATCCTGAAGGCTTGCCAGATACATGGTGGTGTACATGGGCACCGTAGACCAGATATTCATAAGCATAATCACTTTAAGGGCAAAAGAAGGCTCCTGCAGAAAATTAATGCCCTGGGAAATCAGATTCATGTTAATCAGCACATTGTTAATGGGTCCTGTCACACTGAACATAAACATAAAGATCATGGTCAGGGCAGAGCTTGAGGTCAGCGTAGGCAGAAAGTATACGGTGCGGAAAAAATATTTTCCCCGTATTTTACTGTTCAGCACCGACGCAATCACCAGCGCAAACAACGTCTGCACCGGCACAACCACCGCCGAGAACAGCAGCGTATTGGTAAGTCCCCGCCTTGCCACATCATCGGTAAACACTCTCTGGTAATTTTTAAGCCCCACAAAGGTATACTCTCCGGTAAAAAGATTCACTTTCTGGAAAGAAAGGTAACATACAAACAGCACAGAAAGCCCTATGAATATAAACAGAATCACCAGAGCAGGCGTCAGAAAAAGATAGCCCTGGCTGTGCTCTTTTCGCTCAAAATTTGAATACTTCCTTCGTACCGTTTTGGTTTTTTCCATGGATTTTCATCTCCCTCCTTCTGGGGCCGCCGGAAAATGAAATTTACACACACGATATGGCATGAAACGCAGCGATTCAAGCTGTATATTGCGCAAATTTGTCATTTTCCGACAGCGCCCGGACGTATGGATTTATTCCTGTTTTGCTGCTGCGCGTTGGCGATTTCGCTGTTCGCGTTTTAGGAACAGTAATTTACAATTCCTTACTATCCCTGCTACTGCGCGTTGGCGATTTCGCTGTTCGCCTGTTTATCCGCTTTTTCCATGGCATCCTTTGCGGATTCCTCGCCTTTGAAAACTGCCGGGCAGAAATTCTTGTAAGCGGCGTCAATAATACTGATGGTGGTTCCTTTCTGCCACGGTAAGGCAATTTTAGTCATATCAGAATGCACCTTCCACACCGGATCGCTTTCCACATCCATTTTCTTTGCGACATCTTCCCTGAAGGGCAGACATCCTGCGCCGGTACACCAGATTTCCATTCCTTCTGTTCCTGTGGCAAATTTCACCCACTCTTTCGCAAGCTCTTTTTCTTCTGTCACTGCCGAAATTCCCCAGCCTACAGTAAAGGCCATGGAGTACTGGGTTCCTTTGTATGTGGGCATTTCTTTTACGCCGAAGTTCACGTCGTAGTCATTCTGCAGTGTTGTGTATACCCAATTTCCCTCTTCCATAATGGCTGCTTTTCCAGCGCCGAATACCTCGCCGTTCCATCCTAAGCCCATATCCTGAGGCGTTTTCCAGCATCCCGCCTGCGTAAGCTCAGCCAAAAATTCCAGATTCTCTACCACGCCGTCAGAACTTAACTGAGCGTTGCCCTCTTCATCCGCAATGCTTCCGCCTCCTGCTTCCAGTACATAAATTTCCCTGGAAAGCTCCGGATTATAGGTCATGGCTGTAATCTGCCCCGGGCCGTATTTGTCGTCCAGTTTCTTCTGAAGATCTACCAGAAAGTCCTTGTAGTCTTCCAGCGCTTCCGGAATATCCTCCGGTTTGACCTCTACGGAGTCCAGCAGATCTTTGTTATAGTAAGTAGCCAGCGTAGATACATCCTTGGGCACGCAGTAAACGGTTCCGTCCTCTGCCGTGAAGCTTCCCACCAGATTCTCATAGTAGCTGTCCAGTCCCATCTCTTCCTTATCCAGCGGTTCCATTACTCCAAGGCTGCTGTAAAAAGGAAATACATTGCCGTCAATGTAAAATGCGTCCGGCGCTGTTTTTGCAATAAAATCCGCCTGAATCTGGGTATTGTAATCCGTATACACTTTGGTATCCACCTTTGCGCCAGTCTGTTCTTCAAACGCGCTGATCATCTTATCCAAAGCTGCCGATTCCTGATCATTGCCGCCCCATACGCCCAGCGTCAGTGTTTTTCCTGACATATCCTGGCTTTGGCTTTCTGCAGGCTGATCTGCATTGTCCGCTTTGTCCCCTGTGTTTGTTTGATTCCCTCCTCCGCAGGCTGCCAGGCTCACCGTGGTTACTGCTGCAATTGCCAGCGCCAGAATCTTTTTTGCTCTTTCTTTCATAATAATTTCCTCCTTTTTTTGGTATATATTTCATTATTTGATTCCAAAACGTTTTCGTTTCAGGTTAAAAAAATTTTTACGCTGTCTCAGCATATTTTATGCTGATTTCATTCGTCAACCGACATTTTTCGCCGTAAACTTCAATTTCAACTTCCTCAGTTCCTGTCTCATTGACAATCCAAAGGTTTTCATGGTCCATCTGAATGTGCAGCTTCTGTCCATGCCAGAAAATGCAGAAATCCAGTTTTTTCCAGTTCTCTGGCAGCGAAGGACAGATTCTCAGACTGCCGTGAAGCATTCTTAAACCGCCGAATCCAAATACAACGGACTGCCAGATTCCCGCTATGGAGGCGGCATGAATTCCCGGATCGGAACTCTTCATATTCTCTCCCGCGTCGATGCGGATTGCCCGCTGAAACAACTCGTAAGCCATTTTCTTGTCTTTCATATCGTTGGCAAGAATCACATGGGTGGATAAGGACAGGGAAGAATCATGCAAGGTCTTCGGCTCATAATAATTCCAGTTTGCCTTTTTCACTTCCAATGAGAATAAATCTTCCATCAGCAGAAACAGAATCATGATATCCGCCTGTTTCGAAACCTGCAGACGATTTACCTGCTCCAGATTGTATTCCTTGAACAGCGTTCCCACCTGGTCCGCTTCTTTGTACTTTTTCAAGTCAATCACCGGATAAGTGAGGTACCCTGCGTCTTGGGCTATCACCAGATCTTCTTCCCGGGGTCTGGGCAGATAAATCAGCGGCCGCCGTTCCTGCCAGATTCCATAAGCCCGCTTAAGCCCCATCTTCTGATCCAGTTTTGCAAACAGCTCCGGTTTCTTTTCTTCCAGTTCTTCATAATACCGAATGGCAATCCCCAGGTTCCAGTGAGCCATATAATTGGTAAACGCGTTGTCGTCGGCATGTTCTTTGTATTCATCCGGACCTACCACGTCATTGATATGATATTTCTTATCCGCTTCGCTCCACTCCAGCCTGGACGCCCAGAATTTCGCCGTATCCAGCAAAAGTTCATAGCCGCAGCGATCCATAAAATCCTGGTCGCCTGTCACCATATAATACTGCCAGATCCCATAAGCCACATCCGCTGTAATATGCTGTTCAATAAATCCTGACCATATCTTGGTGGGCAGCCCTGTTACAATATCGGCCGCTCCCCAGACCGGCGTCACTTCCCCGTCGTCCAGCCAGGCAGATTCCCAGGGAAACTGCGCTCCTTCATAATGATTTCCCTCTGCTTTTTTATGGGCGCCCGGAAGGGACAAATAACGATATTCCTCCAGAGAGCGGGCAACTGCCGGATCTGTAAAGGTAAAATACGGCAAAGCAAAAATATCCGTATCCCAGAAGGTATGCCCTTTGTACCCTTCGCCGCTTAACCCCTTTGCTCCGATATTCATGCGGTTGTCATGGGCAGGCGTCATGGTATAGAGATGGTACTGTGCAAAACGGATGGCAAACTGATCCATTGGATTGTCAGATTCTATAATAACCGGCATCCTTTTCCAGACCCGCTCCTCCCATGCCGCCGCGCTCTCCCCGGCCAGGGTATCATACCCTTTGCTCCTGCTTTCCTTCAAAGCATGAAGCCCGATTTCCTGAAGTTCCTTTATTGATTTACCAGTGTGCTCCCGATCCCTGGATGTATAAACATTGCTGATTTTTTCAATGACAAGGGTCTGCCCCGCCTTTAATTCTTTCGCATATTCACAGCTTATTTTCCTGCGGTCCATCACAATCAGCTTCTGCATTTCACAAGGTTCCCCATTTACCCGAAACTCACATGCAGATGTAAACACAAAGTTCAGTTTTGTCTCCGTGGTAGTCTGGCAGCACTGCATGTATGTCCCGTCATAAAACCGCTTATCCCCTTCCGAGAAATGCTGTACGCCGCTGTTTGTCACACTGCCGTCGATTCCCGGCGTAAGCTTTAGCTTCACATCATGGCTGACGGGAGTCAATGTAATCTTCTGAGCCACCACATGCAGATCCTTCATAGACACAATTCTTTGAAACAGAATCTCCACTTCATCCCCTGCCGGCGATACCCAGTTTACTTTCCGGCTCAGTTCCCCTGTTTTCAAATTAAGCTGGCGGCAGTATCCTTTCACTTCTCCCTTTTCCAGAGAAAAAACTTCTCCGCCGATTTCCATAGGAATCTGAATCACATCCGCCGCATTGGGAAGCTCTGTCACTTCATTCTCATCAAACTTATTAAAGGTGCCGGCCACGAAGAATCCTCTTTTTTCTCCAAGATACGGTTCTTCCGTTGCGCTTCTGACGCACATGTAGCCGTTGCCAAGGCACATAATGGATTCGCATTTTCCCAGATAACGGCTGTCAAATTCCTTTTCCGCCAAAATCCAATCCCTGGCGCGTGAATAGTCCATAAGTGTTTTCAATGTTCGGTGTCCTCCTAGTATGTTTCATTTTTAGTTGTTTTGCAGCGTGAAAACATGCTTAAAAATGAGCTGATTTCAGGTACTCAATGAAAAAAAATAGTAGTTTGAGATCAGCGCAAGGGCAATTATGCCGCAGATATCCAATCCTGCCGCAAGAACCGCGTCAATCTGAAGAACAGAGATAAACACGCAGTCTAAGGCGAGGGCGGTGGGAAGAAACAGCCTCAGGCTCTTCTTAAAATCATTGGTATTCCGGTACAGCCGGGCACAGAACCAGGCTGCTGTACCTATCAGAAGCGCTGCGCCCAGAAGGCAGAACGGATTCATTCTTGCCAGTATGGAACTCTCATCTGCCGTCATCTTTCTGCCCCCCTTCCCTTTGCGTCTCAAAGCGGTATACTACCCTGGTATTGCCTGCCAAATCGTGCAGCGTCCTTCCGTCTTTGCGCGCAAACATCATGACAATGCTGACTCCGCAGGCAGCCCAGCCGAAAACGGGAACGATATAGAGTGATTTCACCAGTTCCCGGATTCCCACATAGAGAATCGGAGCTTTCCCTCCGTTTGCGTCCACACATTTGAGTCTGCCAAAATACTTTCCCAGGGACTGTCCCCAGTATTCTGTAAACAATGTGCCATAAACCGCGAATAAGAATTGAAAGAACAGCTCCGCCTGCCGGACGGACGCCCCAAAAATCCCCATCATAATCATTTGAATAGGAATCATAATGATGAGTCCGTCTAAGATTCCGCATAACATGCGCAATATTGCACCTGATTTTCTCATTCTCGTTCCTCCTTTCCAAAACGTTTTTGTTAAATAGATAATAACAAACTGAGAACTGTTTGTAAAATCCAAAAAAGTGCCAAAAATACTTTCGTATATTTGGCACTTTTTACTATGAAAGCTAGAGCGTGTTTGGAAAACGCTCTGCAATTTCGTAGCAGGATTGCAGCTATTCCAACAAATCAATTCTCTCTGGCCGGCCCCGTTGTTCCCCTTAAAACCAATTCATGAGGCAAAACAATCTCATCCGGAACCTCTTCTCCCTGTATCATTTTCCAAACCGCTTTGCTGCCTTCTGTCCCTAATCTGGAGGGACGCTGCCGGACCGTGGATATTCCTTTATACACATAATCCGCAATGGGGATATCGTCAAATCCCATCACGGAAATATCTTCCGGGACCCGCATTCCCATGGCCTCAATTCCCCGGACAGCCCCGATTGCCATCATGTCGCTTGCGCAAAACAATGCAGTTATCTGAGGATATTTCTTTAACAGTTCCTGGGTCTTCTCAAACGCGATATCCTCTATAAAATCACAATATATCATATAATCCAGCCGCAATGATATCTTTGCTTCCAGCAATGCGGAAACGTATCCGCTGTAGCGTTCTCCGCATACATCGGCTGTGATTCCGCCGTTCAGCATTCCTATCTCCTTATGTCCAAGACCAATGAGATACCTGACCGCTTCTTTTGCCGCGGTTACGTTATCAATGGTAATCTTACATTTATTCTTGCCGGAAACCTTCATGTCTATCAGCGCGCAGGGAATGCTGCTCTTTAAAATCTCCCTGTAATAAGGATCGTCTGTTTTAAGGCCGGTTACCACCACGCCGCTCAGATTCTTTTTCTTGCATAACTGCAGAAAGCTCAGCCGTTCCTGCCTGGCCTTATTGGTGGCAAGAAGCACAAACTCGCAGTCATGTTCATTGCACTGCTGAAAAATACCGTAAATCAATCCATAGACAAAACCGTTTTCGTCTTTCTCCCTTAATTCCGATGTCAGCAGCGCAATTGTGGTATCCGCCTTTCCTCCCAGAGATCTGGCGCTGGAATCCGGCGCGTAATTCAGCCGTTCCACTGCTTCCCGGACACGCTCCTTTGTTTTTTCACTGACGTCCGGATATCCATTTAAAGCTCTTGAAACAGTGGTAATAGAGACTCCCACTTCTTTTGCCACATCTTTAATACCAATTTTCTTCACCGTTCATGTGCACCTCAACTCTTTGTTATTCCTGATAAAAATCCTCTCTTTATCTTTTTTATTGTACCACACTCAAAGCCGGCTTTCATTATATTTTTTATTGGAGCAAACGTTTTCGCTCTGGAAAATTACGATTTTTCAAGAAATGCGGCATAATATCTGATTTCTTGGAATCCATTACAATTCACACCCATGCCAATCAGCGGGGTGATTGGCATGGGTGTGAATTGTAACGGAAATCCTCTCCCGCTTATGATAAAATGAAAAAATTTCTTGAACTCTGTTGGCAGATGTGCTATATTATAAACATAAAGACAACCGCTCACAAGGGGTTGTCCAATAAGTCTAGTTTATAGAACCGCCCTTACTCGCCAAAGTACAAGGGTGGTTTTACTTTTGAGTATATCTTATAAAAACCTTTTGAAAAAATCACATTCATCATCATTGCACTGTTTTGCGGTATCAGAGCGTATATCGCAATGAAATACATGCCCAGGCTCCGGCCCGTGCTCTGCACTCCCGTACATCCGGCAGACAAACGGGACATTACATTCCACAAGCCTTCCTGCCAGAGCAGGCGCCTGCCCTTTCAAAAAGTCACCTGCCGCAGTCATACAAAATACTGGCGGAAATTTTTCAGTTATATGGTTTAAAACATTTATCAGTTCCATTTCCTTGTTATTTCCTTTTTGCAAAAGAAAATCCGCCAGAAGAAGCCGTGTCAGGCTGCCCTCATCTTCTTCCTGGAGCAAAATCCTGTAAGTTCCGCAGTTCAGCGCAACTGCCTTGGGGACAAAACCATCCGGCGCCTGAAATCTATATTCCATAGCATATGCGGGGTTTGTGCAGGCCGCACAGTACAAAGCCAGAATATTCGCCCCTGCCGAATCCCCTACCGCAAAAATATGTTCCGTGTCGAACCCATACATTTCCGCATGTTCCAACACCCACGCAAATACAGAATTCGTATCCTCAATGGGCGCCGGAAACTTAAATTCCGGCGCAAGGCGGTAAGTAAAATTGACAACTGCAAATCCCCTCTGCGCCAAATTCATGCAATAAAATTGATACCGCTCCTTATCTCCATATACCCAGCCGCCTCCATGGACGTTTACGATTACCGGAAGTTTCTTTTGGCCGCTGCTTTTGGGTCGGTACACATCCAGGCATTGCCATTCTGGCAGCTCTCCATAGACAATGTCATCATATCTGTTAATATCCGGCGGGGTCATAAGCCCTGCATCCCGGATATCGTCTCCTTTTTTAAATTTCTCCCGAACCATATCACTTGTCGCCGACATAGCAACTCCTTCCCGAAATATACTCACGAACACTAACGTTTGCCAGATAATGCCGACTCACGAGCGTTGTTAACTTAAATCATATGGTAAACTTTATCGCTCGTGAGTGTAAATGCCTTTGAAATATTTTCTCTTTTCTACAAACTTTTTAACTTTTCCTTCTCCATTTTTACTTTAATTGCCGCCCCTAGCAAATTTGAAGAATTGTTATATTTACATTTATCAATTCTTGTGGTAAGGAATGCTTCAGTTGCATTGAAATAAGGAACAGATATTTCAGCATATCGTTTTTGAAGCAGTTCCAAAAACCATTGCTCTTCCGAAATACCGCCTCCAATGCAAATGACCTCCGGATTCCAAGTAACCGCCATATTGATCACATCCATAACAAGATTCCGTATCCATATTTCCATAACTTCACAAGCTTTTGCTTCACCTGAAAGATACTTCTCCGTTACCTCCTTTCCGTATGTCACCTGCATATTTTCAGACACGCGCTCATTATAAAGCTGAACCATTTTTCGCATTGAGCATTGATTGCCGAGTTTTAATATTTTTCCTGTTTCCGCATCATAGTATGGGATAAAATGCACTTCCCCTGCAAATCCATCATTACCGTAAATAACATCCTTATCATTGCAAAGACATCCTCCAACGCCAGTTCCTATGATCAAGTAGCCTGAACTGCGCGTCCCTTGCGCATTTCCAATTTTTAACTCACACAATCCTGCCGATTTCGCATCATTGATAGTTGCTGTAAACCTGTTAAGACGTTTTCCAACTTCTTCATTTACCGTTGTTCCATACATGTTCTCTACCGTTTTTGCTGCACGTGTCTTAACAAGCGATGTGTAATCAATTAATCCCGGTGCGCTGATTCCTACACAATTAATGTTATCCACCTGAATTCCTTCGCAAAGATAATCATAAAACTCATCATTCGAATCAAAATGCTTCGTCTCTTTCTTCCATTGCTCCTGTATCGTAAATAGTTGATTCACATAAGCATACTTAATAAAGGTTCCGCCTATATCAATGGCAAGAATATATTTTTCACTCATTCACCCACATCCTTTCCTTCACTGGCTGAGTTAATGTGGATTACATTTTTACTGTTCAAAATGTAATCATAATAATTTACCTCACTTCGCCGCAGCCATCCAATTCTTTCCCAAAACAAATTTCCCGTCTTATTATCTGACAAAGCCTGCAATGTAACTGTTCCAATCTTTTCCCGTTCCAACGACTGCAAAGCCATCTCTGCCATTGATCTTCCAATTCCCTTTTTCCGAAATTTCGGATCAACGCAAACGTGATAAAACACACCCGTCCGCCCGTCGTGGCCGCAGAGAATACTTCCAACAATTTTATTTTCATCTTCCGCCACAATGCTCATATTTGGATTTCTCTCAAGGAAACGGCCTATCCCCTCCAGGGAATCATCCAGGCTCCGGATTCGGAAGCCCTCAATTACATCCCATAATTTTCTGATCTCTTGGTAATCTTCTTTTACCATATAACGCATCCGTACCATCTTAATTTTCCTGCTTTTCTTCCTTAGGCATCTTTAAACCGAACAGCGCAACAATTCCCGCGAAAATCCCCAGTCCTGCAAGCACAAAAAATGCATTTGAGAATTCACCGCCTCCAGCGTCTAATATTGCTCCGATCAACGTAGGCGCAACAAAACCGCCGAAAGAGGAAACAGCCGTAATTACTCCCATTGTGGTTCCAATATATTCTTCTGAAACAAGTTTCTGCGGAAGAGTTTTAATTGCAACAAAAGGAAACATACTTGTATAAGCCGCAGTATAAATACAAATAACAGAAAGCATTAACACATTTCCCTTTACCATTACCACATAGAGGATTCCTGTCAAAATTGTGCTGAGAAAAATAAACCAATTTTCTTTTCCTTTAAATACCTTAGAAAGGAAAATTCCGGTTATTGGAGAGCATCCAATGGAAATCAGAGAACTCAACGACAGAATATTTCCAATTTCTACCATTTCCCGGTCAAAATTAGTACTTAAAAATGTCGCATACCAGTTATTGCTCCCGTTTAAAATCAAATTAAACATAAAAATACAAATTGCAAATATCCACATATTCCGATCTTTAAATACGTCTGATACTTTAACCTTATTTTTTTCAGCCGAATCAGTATTTTCCTTTTCTTCCTCCATGCTTTTTATATTGGGAAGGAATTTCGAAATCATCAATAATACAATGATATACAATACCGCCGCTGTCCAATACGCATATTGGTAATTAATGGCGATAATCCTTGCACCGATATTGGCTGCTACAAATCCTGCAATATTCTGAGATACAAACCATACAGACTGAATCATAACCCTTCTGTCTTTGCTGTAATTTAAGGCAATCCCTTTTGTCGTTGCAGAAGGAACGCTGCCTTGGGAAAATCCCATTAAAAAACGGATTGTAATAAAGAGGACAAGTACGCTTGCAAAAGGAAATATTGCCGCACAGACAGTTGCCAGCGCCAAACAAGCGGCAAGAACTCTTTTATACCCAAACTTATCCGAAATCCATCCTCCCGGCAGGCTGACAATCGCATACCCAAGAGAATACGCACTCATCATCAATCCCGCCTGCGTTGCCGACAAACCAAATTTTTCACGAATCGGAATAATTGCCATACCAATCAATCCCTTATCAAAGTTAATGGCAAAAAACGCCAGCATTAACAAAATGATAACATAATATTTTTCAATAAATTTTTTCATCTCTCCATCCTTCTTTCTAAATATACCATCCCGTTGCTAAATTAGGCTAAATCTTCTCCATTTGTACGGATGCACTTCTGATACCATGCAAAAGAATCTTTTTTCCTGCGCTGCCCTGTACCGCAGCCTCTGTCATCAAGATCCACATATATCACGCCGTATCTCTTTGACATTTCCATTGGACCACAAGAAACAATATCAATGATCCCCCATGCGGTATACCCTAAGACATCAACGCCATCGATACAGGCCTCCTTTAACTGTTCTATATGAGCCTTCATATATTCTATCCGATATGGATCATGAACCTGCCCATCCTCAGAAACAGAGTCATAAGCTCCGAGCCCGTTTTCGGCAACAAACACTGGTATATGATACCTGTCATACATCTGATTCAAAGAAATACGCAGCCCTATGGGGTCAATTTGCCATCCCCAGTCACTGGACTTAAGATATGGGTTTTTATTACCGGTAACCAAATTCCCACTTGTCTTTTCCCAATCTTGGTCTACCGTGGACACAAGTGACATGTAATAGCTGAATGATACAAAATCTACCGTATTTTCGGCAAGGATCTTATCATCCCCTGGCTCTTTTTTGATGCTGATGCCGCATTGTTCAAAATAGCGATCCATATATTCTGGATAATACCCTCTTACCATAACATCAGTATAAAAAAAGTTTGAATATTGATCATCATGAATCATCTGCATGACATCCTCAGGGTTACATGTTGCCGGATATGTGGTAAATCTTGCAATCATTCCTCCTACCATGGCATTGGGAATAATTTCATGCGCCTTTTTTACCGTAAGCGCATTTGCAATAAACTGATGATGCAGGCACTGGAAAACTGCATTGTCAAAATCCTCCTCCTCATCCGGGACCAGGCAAACACCGTTATATGGATTGAAACGGCCTGCATTAAATTCGTTGAAAGGAAGCCAAAAATCCACAAGCGTTCCTAGGCGCCGAAACAGAACTTCTACATACTTCACATAAAAATCAATTGTTTTTCTGGACTTCCACCCACCATACTTAAGCACCAAATTAACTGGTATGTTATAGTGAAGGATTGTTGCAAAAACTTTCATTCCCCGTTTATGGCATTCCGTAAATAAATCAATATAAAACTGAATGCCTTCCTCATTCGGCTCTTCATCATCTCCATTGGGAAATATCCTTGCCCAATTGATGGAAGTACGGAACACCCGAAGCCCAAGTTCTTCCATCAAAGCCAAATCTTCCTTGTATGTATGGTAAAAGTCAATGCCCCAGCGAAATGGATAGTGCTCATGATCCTTATCATTCAAGGCTTTTTGGAACTTTTCATGATTGATCCTTTTATTCTTTTTGTCTGCCCTCTCCTCTTTCGTCCATGCGGCGTCAAAGTACCTAAGATCTTGTGTATCCATTCCTTTCCCGCCCTGATCAAATGCTCCATCTGCTTGTGATGCGGCAATCGCCCCGCCAAATAAAAAATTATCAGGAAATCCTTTTCTCATATTATTCCTCCTTTTGTTTGTTCGTTTATACCACTATTTTAACTGCGGAACCCTAAACCCGCAATTACCTGATACAATCCAAATACTTACCAAACTTAATATTTATCTTCTAAATCTTCACACCATTCAAAATGATACTTGCCGCTCTGCAATTTTATATAAATTCCCTTAATATGCAATTGCGCTTTTGCATTTGCAGGAACTGTGCATGTGTAAACCACATGTTTACCCTCTTTTGTCCAACTACTTTCAATCCTGCCGTAAGGCGTATCAATTCCGCCTGATGCATAATCAAAACCATATGTCCGGGGCTCAAGATAAAAATGGCCATATCCAGGGCGTCTCTCATCCCTTCGAATCCCAAGAACACTTTCATAGCACCAGCTTAATACACTGCCTAACGAATAATGATTGAAACTGTTCATAGCATTATTGCGTCCAAAACCCTCTTCTGCTGTATAACTGTCCCATCTTTCCCAAATCGTGGTCGCTCCCTGGGTTACAGGATACAGCCAACCTGGACAAGAGGTCTGTAGCATCAAGCGAACTGCAACATCATGCCTCCCGTGTTCTGTAAGCACCCGGTTCAATGCACCGGTTCCAAAAAATCCGGTGCGGACAGTGTAGCCCGCTTCTTCTATTTTCCGCACCAGATGGCTGCATGCACGTTCCTTTTGAATTCCCTCAAACATTCCGCAATCAAGCCCAATTACATAACTTCCCTGCGTATCACATATGGTTCCATCCAAACATTTTGTTACCCCAGAATCTGAATCAATAAATGTATCATTCCAATATTGAATTGTCCGCTTCTCAATTTCTTCATACTTCTCTTGCATCTCATGCTTACCTAAGATTTCAGAAAAACGCCGCATATACGAAGCGTCTCTTCCAAAAAAAGCATTCCACACAAGATACTTATCCGTTTCGTCAGGCGCCAGCCAATCTCCCAAAAATCCCTGATACTGTTCTCCCGGCAGACCTTCATATGCCATGGTATCCATCCATTGATCCATAACGCCAAAATTCTCTTTCAATATCTCAATTTCACCATATTGCTGATACAATTCCCATGACAACAAAATAAGAGCGCTCTCATATGTGATACCGCCGAATCCGCCGCCTACCGGAGCAATATTCGGCAAATGCCCGTCTTTCCTCTGCAAATCCCGAATCGCCTGCATATTCCGCAGCAGAAAATTCCTGATATTTGCCTGGTAGGAGGCCGTTCTGGCAAACACGTGGGTATCTCCTGTCCATCCCATTCGCTCATTACGCTGAGGACAATCCGTAGGAATGCTGAGATAATTGCAGAGCATACTGTATCTTACATTAGAAACAAATTTATTACTTTGGCGGTTAAAACTTGATGTTCTATCTATTCATTAGCATGGTTTTC
>CAJUBP010000043.1 GCA_910584585.1 uncultured Lachnospiraceae bacterium
GGAACGCTTTCCTGGGCTTTGGATGCGGACGGAACTACCGGATTGCCCTTTCGCACACAAACTGGGCAACGTTCCGGCAAACTAACTGCTAACTTCGACTAAGGAAGTCAGGAAAACCTTCCTTCCTAAGTCTCCCTAAGCAGTGGATTTCGCCTCCACTAAGGACGCCCATGAATCGTTTGCTTAGCGAAAGGGCAATCCGGTAGTTCCTGTGTATCGAAATACAGATAGTTGGTTGCAGCATTATATCTGGCAAAAAATTACACTTGTGCTTTGCATGATGCATGATTCGTACCAGTGCAGGACAAGATTTTAACAGCGATGATCCATTCTATCGGCTAAAACTTTCAATGTCGCAATAGTGTCAGTCAGGTAGCGTACAAATGTAATTTCAACCGGATGGAATAATAAAAATAGTTTCCATATAAATTGGTCTTTGGCCTTTCTAAGAACATCCATAAAGGTTGGCTTATAGGAAAGGAGACTCCAAACTGCCTGCATGTGTACTGAAACTAAATTTACACCCCCACAGATAAAAACTTTTTCGTATACCCAACCATCCGCCATTCTGTATAAAGAAAATGCAATAACACCTCCGCAATACCTGCAAACTAATGATAAGCTGCAACATCATTCGATACACAGGAACTGCAGGAGAGCCCACCCTCTAAGCAAACGATTCATGGGCGTCCTTAGTGGAGGCGAAATCCACTGCTTAGGGAGACTTAGATAGGAAGGCTTTCCTGACTTTCTTAGACTCCCTTAGCAGTTAGTTCGCCGGAACGCTGCCCAGTTTGTGTGAGGGTGGGCTCTCCTGCAGTTCCGTCCGTTTCCTCTGATATTCACTTTGCCAGAATATCCCCTCTTTTTGTGAGGGTGGGCTCTCCTGCAGTTCCGTCCGTTTCCTCTGATACTCACTTTGCCGCTCAGGCTATCCTAACAAATACCCATAATCCCTGCACACCGTTTCCATCAGCTTCTCCAGTCCCTGGAACAGCCTGCTCTCCTGCCCCGGCTCCCAGGTAAATTCTTCGCCCAAATACCTGACTCTGCACTTAGCGGTCTCTTTGTCAAGCACCGCAAAGCCCTGGTTTTTGCTGTCCGCCATATCTTTTTCGCTGGCAAACAGGGTGAATTTATCCAGATAAGGCGCGCTTTCGTAGGGGCAGAAGCTTTGGCAGTTGCCGCATTCGTTGCACATATAGTCCACATGGATGATCTGAGACTGGGAAAGGCCGGGCACCCGGATTGCCACATTCGCGCGGTTGGGGCAGACATCGGCGCAGTTTTCGCAGACGGAAGAACAGCCCAGGCATCTTGCGGAATCCGCCTTGAGTTCTGGGGCGCTTCCTTTTCCGGAAGCCTCCGCAGATTCCTCATTGTTTCCTTTTCCGGCAATTTTCTCTGCTTCTGTAAGGCTTCTTTCCCCGGAAACTGTCTCAGGTTCCGCAAGAATTTCTTCTCCGAAAATTGTCTCAGGTTCCGCAAGAATTTCTTCTCCGGAAATTGTCTCAGGTTCCGCAAGAATTTCTTCTCCGGAAATTGTCTCAGGTTCCGCAAGAATTCCCTTTCTCTGATAAATCTTTTCCGCTTCCACCGGCTCGCTCATATCCCCGGACACAGATTTTCCGATAATAGCCTCCGCCGCTTTCATGGCATGGGCCATTCCTTTCACTGCCAGAGACGGCCCGTAAAGTCCGTCGCCGATCACGTAAACCCCTTCCAGATTGGTTTCCAGGGTTTCTTCGCTCACCAGAGGACGGCCGGATTCATCCACATGGATTCCATTTGATTGGTAATAGTCAGAGGGAACCTTCTCACCCACTGCCGCAATTACGGTATCGGCCGGAATTGTCTCTGTCTCCCCGATTGCCTTTACGCTGGCTCTGCCGGAAGCGTCCGGGGCGCCCAATGCCATTTTATCGCAGATTAATGTTCCTTCTTCCATCCTCACCGGAGCCAGAAGCTCTTTGAATTCCACGCCGTCATCCAGGGCAAGCTGCAGTTCGTGCTCATCCGCCGGCATATACCGCTTCGTCCGCCGGTATACCAGATAGACATGCTCCACGCCTTTGCAGCGTTTTGCCGCCCTTGCGGTATCCATGGCAGTATTGCCGCCGCCTATCACGGCCACATGCCGGCCGGGCTTAGTCTCCCCTTTGGTCAGGTTGAATTCTTCCAGGAATTCCAGCGCGTTTACCGCCTGTTTCCCTTCCAGTTCCAGCTGGCCCCGTTTATACGCTCCCACAGCCAAAACCACATTTCCATAGGTTTTTCTCAGTGTTTCCACGGAAGGAGCTTCTGTATTGCAGAGGATTTTTACTCCAAGACGTTCTAACAGGGACACATCTTTTGCAATCACTGCATCGTCAATTCTGAAATCAGGGATGACCGCGCTCACAATGCCGCCCAGCTTCTCCCTCTTTTCATACAATGTCACTTCCGCTCCCGCCTTTGCCAGATAATAGGCCGCCGCCATGCCGGAAGGACCGCCGCCCACTACGGCTGCTTTCTTATTGCAGGATGGCCTGGCTTTCAGGGAAGGAAGGACGCGGTCATATCCTTTTTGCGCGCACAGCAGCTTCGTATCCCGGATCTGCACCGGGGTTTCATAGAAATTGCGGGTGCAATGGCTCTGGCAGCCGTGAGCGCAGATGGTTCCTGTAATAAAGGGCAGCGCGTTTCTGTTTAAAATCACCTGCAGCGCTTTCTCATAATCCCCTTCTCCCGCCAGTTTTACATAGGTTGTAATCTCCTGATGAATGGGGCAGGCGTCCTCGCAGGGGGCCGTAAAGCATCCCACCAGGGGCACTTTTTCAGAGGTCTTTCTGGATACCGGAAGTTTGGCCGGCTTGACATGGTGTTTGTCAGTAACGGCATCTTCAGCAGTCTTGTTCAGGGATTCCGGGTCAATGCCCGCAAAGGGCTTCCCTCCCATATGCTCCACAGCTTCAGCCACCTGCTTCATTCTCTGGTAGCCGCCGGGCTTTAACAGAGAGGTGGCTATGGTAACGGGCCATACTCCTGCACCCACGATTCTTTCTATATTAAAGGCGTCCGCGCCGCCGGAATAGGAAATCCGCAGCTTTCCGTTAAATTCCTGGGACAGCTTTGCCGCCAGCGCAATGGAAAGAGGATACAGAGATTTGCCCGACATGTACATTTCCTCGCTGGGCAATTCCCCGGCTGTCACGTCCACCGGAAACGTATTGGTAATTTTCACGCCGAACTCCAGTCCCTGCTCCCAGGACAGCTTCATCAGCCGCCGGATCATCGGCACTGCGTCTTCGTACTGCAAATCGTCTTCAAAATGAAATCTGCCGAAAGCAACATAATCATAACCCATGCGATCCAAAGTTTCTCTTGCAAATTCATAGCCCAGCAATGTGGGATTGCACTTGATAAAGGTGTGCATCTTCTTCTCCGTCAGCAGGTAATTGGCAATGCTCTCAATTTCCTCAGGCGGGCAGCCGTGGAGAGTGGATATGGTGGCGGAATTGCAGATTTGGGGCGAAATCTGTTCAATATCTTCTTTTGTCATATGCTGAAATTCCCCTGCGTTGGCAAGAAGGGCTTCCCGGCATTCCCGGAAAGTATCTGTCTGCCCCGCGTCCTTCATATTTTCAATAAACGTGTCAATCTTTTCCGATTTGATGCCCGCCAGATCGTAGCCTACGCTGATATTAAACTGGAACCCGTCCAAACTTCCCAGCCCGTATTCTTTTGCCAGAAAGGCCAGCAAAAACCATGCCTTGATATACTCTTCCTGAGCCTGGGGCACATATAATTCCGTAGACCACTCACAGTTATAGCACTCATCGTCCGCCTTAATGCAGGGTTTATTCACACAGGCCGCAAGCTCTGCTCCATCCATAATCTGCACCGTTTTCAATTCGAAAAAACGGCTTCCGGCATAGTAGGCCGCCGCAATATTCTGGGCGAGCTGGGTGCCCGGCCCTGCGGCAGGCCCTACCGGCGTCTCTAAATTCCTGCCGAAAATGGTCTGGTTCTTCTCCGGTTTTGCCACATAGGGCCTGCGCACTCCGAATACGGCTCCGCTTTTCTCATGCTCTGCGCGAACCCAGTTTAAAAGCTGCTCAAAACTCATCCCCGTCATCACATCGCTCATGTCTTTCCCTCCTATCCGTTGATACTCTTCCACAGCTTAGCAGAAGATTCTCTGCATTTTGCCATAACTTCTTTGGTATCCGCCACTTTGATTTCCCGATCCTTCATCAGCACTTTTCCGTTTCCGATGGTGGTAACCACATCTCTGCCGGTCATGCCGAATAAAATATGTCCGTTGCAGTTGGTCTCATCCAGCCTGGTGGGCGGATCGTAATCCACCACAATCACATCCGCCGCCGCGCCGGGCTTTAACACGCCCAGGGGCGCTTTAAAATACCGGCCGGCAATGGCTGCATTATGTTCAAACAGCATCTTGGGCACTTCGCTCCAGGCTGCGTTGGGATCGCATAAATGATGCTTGTGAAGCACATTGGCCGCCTTGAAAGATTCTGTCATATCATGGGTATATCCGTCTGTGCCAAGGCCCGTTACAATGCCCCGCTTTACCAGTTCCATGACGGGCGGGCATCCGCAGGCGTTGCCCATATTGGATTCCGGATTGTGCACCACCATGGTTTCTGTGTCCCGAATCAAATCCATTTCATGGGAGTTGATATAAATGCAGTGGCCAAGCAGCGTTTTTTCTCCCAGAATTCCCCAGTCCATCAGCCGATCCACAATCCGTTTTCCGTATTTTTTCAGGCAGTCATGAAGATCCTCGATGCCCTCTGCCACATGGATGTGATAGCCTGCCTCCGCCGGTTTCTTCGCAGCCGCAAGCTCCATTGTCTCATCGGAAATGGTAAACTGGGCGTGCATGCCCATCATACCGGCAATCATATCCGTATCATCCTTTAACGCACAGCGGATAAATTCCGCATTTTCCATCACAGCTTCCCTGGCCTTTTCCTTTCCGTCCCGGTCAGAAACCTCATAACACAGACAGGCCCGCATGCCAAGCTCTTTCGCCGCTTCCGCGATGGTAAACAGGCTGCCTGAGATCTGCCCGAAGCTGGCGTGATGGTCAAAAATCGTGGTAACGCCGTTTCGGATTCCCGCAAGAATCGTATCCATTGCGCTGTATTTAATCTGCTCCATGGTCAGCTTCCGGTCAATGGTCCACCACTGGCCCTCTAAAATATCCAGAAATCCTTTGGGATTGTAGCCTTTGATGCTAAGGCCCCTTGCCATGGCGCTGTAGATATGTTCATGGGCATTGATAAACGCAGGCATAATCACGCCGCCTTTTGCGTCTATGTACTGCGCGTCCCGGTATTTTTCCTTAATCTCCTGATCCCGGCCCACTTCGGCAATCCTGGTTCCCTCAATTGCCACTGCTCCGTTTTCCACAAAAGGCAGGCCGTCATCCCTTGTAATAACTTTTCCGTTTCCTACTACCAGCATCATGTTTCCTCCTTCATGATCTCAATGTCTTTTTCTTCACTTTCTTTCGGCAAAACCAAGTTCAATATAATTGCCGTAATGGTAGCCAGCACTACCGGGGATTTTCCGAAAATCGTGGTCACCCACGCCGGAAAACTCGCAAGAGCCGCGTTTGCCTGGGTAATCCCCATGCCCAGCGCAATGGAAAGCCCTACGATTGTAGTGTTTCTGTAATTCATGGGGGCTGCGGTAATCAGTTTAACTCCCGTCATGGCGATGGAAGCGAATACAGAAACCGTGGCTCCGCCCAGCACACAATTGGGTATGGTAAGCAGCACAGACGAAAACTTGGGAATCAGCCCTGCCACCAAAAGGATCCCTGCCGCTATCCCGAACACTTTCTTTGCCACTACCTTTGTGGAAGACACAATCCCCACATTCTGGCTGAAAGTGGCAGTGGGAAGCCCGCCGAAAAGCGCGCTTACAATATTGCAGCATCCGTAGGCCACAATCCCGCCGTTTAATTCCTCATCCTCCGGCAGACGATCCAGCCCTCCGGTGGTGGTGGCTGTAAAGTCCCCGATGGCCTGAATGGAATTGATGGCAAACAGCACGCCAATGGCCACGCAGGCGGAAGGCTCAAACGCCACTCCAAAGTGCAGCGGCTTGGGAAGCTGGAAGAAGGACGCGCCTGACACTGCGGAAAAATCTACGATTCCAAAAAGCAGCGACATCACGTATCCGGCAATAATTCCAATTAAAATAGATGATAATTTCCAGATTCCCTTCCCATAATGATTCAATCCCGTCACAATGATCAGCGCCAGCAGCGCAATCAGCCAGTTCTGCCAGGAGCCGTATTTCTCGCTTCCCACGCCTCCTGCCATATAATTGATGGCAGTGGGATAAAGGGAAAGCCCAATGGCAAACACCACCGTGCCGGTAATCAGCGGCGGGAAAAACCTACGGATCTGCTTCACAAAGATTCCTACGGTAACCGCAACGATTCCGCCCACAATCTGCGCGCCTAAAATAGTTCCCACGCCAAAATCCCCGGCAATGGCCTGCATTGTTGGCACATAGGCAAAACTGATTCCCATAATCACGGGAAGGCCCGAACCAATCCGAAGCTTCCCTTTTCGCAGCGGATAGAGCTGCACCAGCGTGGTAAGCGCCGATACCACAAGGGCCGCCTGAATTAAAATAACAGAATCCTGATCGGAAAGCCCTCCTGCCCCCGCCACAATAATCGCGGGAGTCACGCATCCCACAATCATTGCCACCACATGCTGCAAAGCCAGCGGAAACGCCTGCCCCAGGGACGGTTTTCCGTACAAATCAAACAGTGGAACAGATGCATGTTCTTTTTTATCCATCTTAAATTTTCTTCCTCCTTCTCTCCGGCAGCAAACCTTTTACCGCCCATTTCTGCAGGTTCGTTCTGTCCGTATATCACCTGCCAAACATCAAGCCCTATTGTCTGAAAACGAAAAACCGGTTTCATGCACTATGAACATAATTTTCTCTTTCTGCGCAGACTGTTCTCGTGCAATTTGTACAAATACTGTTCTCAATGACTTTATCTTATCATGCTTTCTGCCGGAATGCAAGCAAAATAATAAATTTTTATCATAATAATAATTTTTTCAATTTTCTATTGATTTTTGAAAATCACCTGTTATAATGGGCTTAGATAGACGGCTGCGCAAGTCAGTCAAAATCACTCAACGGACAATCTCAAAGGAGGATCGTATCATGCGCAATTCACAAGAAGGTTCCATTCGCTGGACCCTCAACCGTATCCCCGGAAGCGACGACGCCAGACTTTCCCATATGTCTCTTACGGAAATGGAAAAAGCAGGCAGTTTCCACAAAAGCTTCCCCCAATATGAAGAAACCCCTTTAACGCCGCTGCCAGGCCTGGCCGGATACCTGGGCCTGAAAAAACTTTATGTGAAAGATGAATCCTATCGGTTCGGCTTAAACGCTTTCAAGGTGCTGGGCGGCTCCTATGCCATTGCCAGGCATATTGCAAAGGAACTGGGCAGAGACATCAGTGAAATTTCCTATGATGTGCTGACGTCCAAAGAACTGCGGGAAGAATTCGGGCAAGCCACCTTCTTCACCGCCACAGACGGAAATCACGGCCGCGGCGTAGCGTGGGCCGCCAATAAGCTGGGACAGAAATGCGTGGTGCGGATGCCCAAGGGCACAACCAGAACCCGTCTGGAAAACATTGCCAAAGAAAACGCGGCTGTTACAATTGAAAATCTCAACTACGACGACTGCGTCCGCATGGCCGCCAAAGAAGCGGAAGCGACAAAACGGGGCATTATGGTCCAGGACACTGCCTGGGAGGGATATGAGGAAATTCCCACCTGGATTATGCAGGGCTATGGCACGCTGGCCCTAGAGGCAGACAGGCAGCTTTTGGAAGACAAGAGCCGCCCCACTCACATTTTTATCCAGGCAGGAGTAGGCTCCCTGGCCGGGGCCGTTATCGGATATTTCGCCAACCGTTTTAAGGAAAATCCTCCGGTTATGGTTGTTGTGGAAGCCGGCGCGGCAGATTGCCTGTACCGCTCCGCGCTGCAGGCAGACGGAGGCCGGGTCAATGTCACCGGAGATATGCTTACCATTATGGCAGGGCTGGCCTGCGGAGAAGCAAACACCGTCTCCTGGGATATTCTGAGAAACCATGCGGACGCTTTCGTTTCCTGTCCAGACTGGGTCAGCGCCAACGGAACCCGCATCTACGGGGCGCCCATCGGAGACGACAAACGGGTGATTTCCGGGGAATCCGGCTCCGTTACCCTGGGCCTGGTTCATGCCCTGATGACAAATCCGGACTATCAGGAACTGAAAGAAGCATTGAAACTCAATGAGAATTCTGAGGTGCTTCTGGTTTCCTCAGAAGGGGACACCGACCCTGACCGCTACCGGGAAATCACCTGGGAAGGACTGTGCGGAAGCAGCAAGGAACCATTTGCCGGCATAAAATAAGCCTGCCGATTGCTTTTGGCATCCGCAGACTTGAACATTAAATAAAAAGGAGATACATATACTATGGCAGATTTTGAAAAAATCAAAAAACAGGCGCAAAGCTACAGCGCGGACATGAACGCATTTTTACGGGCAATCGTGAAAAATCCCGGCGAAAGCTGCGACGAAAAAGCCCATATCGACACCATTGCGGCAGAGATGAAGAAAGTCGGATTCGACGAAGTGCAGATTGACCCCCAGGGAAATGTCATCGGATACATGGGAACCGGGGACAGAATCATCGCCTATGACGCGCACATTGACACCGTAGGAATCGGCAATCTGGACAACTGGGATTTCGACCCTTACGAAGGTTATGAAAATGAGACGGAAATCGGCGGCCGGGGCGTTTCTGACCAGTGCGGCGGCATTGTTTCTTCCGTTTACGGCGCAAAAATCATGAAGGATTTAAACCTGATTCCGGAAGGCTGCAAAATCATGGTTGTGGGAACGGTTCAGGAGGAAGACTGCGACGGACTCTGCTGGCAGTACATTATCAATGAAGATAAGGTGCGCCCGGAATTCGTGGTATCCACAGAACCTACCGACGGCGGCATTTACCGGGGCCAGCGGGGACGCATGGAAATCCGCGTGGATGTGAAAGGCATTTCCTGCCACGGTTCCGCTCCGGAACGAGGCGACAACGCCATCTATAAAATGGCAGACATTCTCCAGGATATCCGGGCGTTAAATGAAAACGACGCAGAAGACGGCACCGAGATCAAGGGTCTGGTGAAAATGCTGGACGCAAAATATAACAAAGACTGGGAAGAAGCCCGTTTCTTGGGAAGAGGCACCGTTACTGTTTCCCAGATCTTCTACACCTCTCCCAGCCGCTGCGCCGTTGCCGACTCCTGCTCCATTTCTTTGGACCGCCGGATGACCTTCGGGGAAACCTGGGAAAGCTGCTTAGAAGAAATCCGCGCGCTGCCCAGCGTGAAAAAATACGGGGACGACGTGAAAGTGTCCATGTACCGCTATGACCGTCCCTCCTATACCGGATGCGTCTACGAAATCGAATGCTACTTCCCCACCTGGGCCATCCCCAAGGATCACAAGGTCACACAGGCGTTGGAAGCTGCTTATGCCGGACTCTACGGAGACAAGCGGATTGGCGCGCAGGAGACTTTGGAAATGCGGCAGGCGCGTCCTCTGACGGATAAATGGACCTTTTCCACCAACGGAGTTTCTATTATGGGACGGAACAATATTCCCTGTATCGGTTTTGGACCGGGCGCGGAGGCACAGGCCCACGCGCCTAATGAGAAAACCTGGAAGCAGGATCTGGTGACTTGCGCGGCGGTGTACGCGGCGCTTCCGGAGGAATACTTTAAAGGATAAAGGACACATGTTTCGTTTTTGGGGACAGACGGCGGCTGCAGGCTGCCCGGCCTCACGCAAACCGGTCAACGCTGCTTTACGCTCTATAAGGACACATAAATTTCAATATTAAATATGAAGCAATTATCTAAAAATTAAATGCTGATCAGGAGGAAAATGATGAAAACATTACAGGATTATATTGATAAATTGAACAAACTGAATTTTAAGGATATGTACAACGGGGATTTCTTCCTTACCTGGGAGAAAACGGATGAGGAACTGGAAGCTGTGTTCACGGTGGCGGACGCTCTGCGGTTTATGAGGGAGAATAATATTTCCACCAAGGTATTTGAGAGCGGCCTGGGCATTTCCCTGTTCCGCGACAATTCTACCCGCACCCGGTTCTCTTTTGCTTCGGCCTGCAATCTGCTGGGGCTTGAGGTGCAGGATTTGGATGAGGGGAAATCTCAGGTGGCCCATGGGGAAACAGTTCGGGAAACTGCGAATATGATTTCTTTTATGGCTGATGTAATCGGCATCCGGGATGATATGTACATCGGAAAGGGAAATAAATATATGCATGAGGTAGTGGACGCTGTGACCCAGGGCAACAAAGACGGCATTCTGGAGCAGAAGCCTACGCTGGTGAATCTTCAGTGCGACATCGACCATCCCACACAGGCAATGGCGGATATGCTCCATATTATTCATGAATTCGGCGGCGTGGAAAACCTGAAAGGCAAAAAGCTGGCCATGACCTGGGCTTACTCCCCGTCCTACGGAAAGCCCCTCTCTGTTCCCCAGGGCATTATCGGCCTGATGACGCGGTTCGGCATGGACGTTGTTCTGGCCCATCCAAAAGGATATGAAATATTCCCGGAGGTGGAAGCCGTTGCCGCAAAAAACGCTGAGAAATCCGGCGGAACTTTCACCAAAACCAACAGCATGGCGGAAGCTTTTAAAGACGCTGACATTGTATATCCCAAAAGCTGGGCGCCCTTCGCCGCTATGGAAAAGCGTACGGAACTGTACGGAAACGGCGATACCGCAGGCATTCAGGCCTTGGAAAAGGAACTGCTGGCGCAGAACGCGCAGCACAAAGACTGGGCATGCACCGAAGAGCTAATGTCCGCCACCAAAGACGGTAAGGCGCTCTATATGCACTGTCTGCCTGCAGACATTTCCGGCGTAAGCTGTGAGGAAGGGGAAGTGGACGCTTCCGTATTCGACCGTTACCGGAATCCGTTATATAAGGAAGCCAGCTTCAAGCCCTACATCATTGCCGCTATGATTTTCCTTGCAAAATTCGCTGACCCTGCAGAAGTTCTCAAAAAATTAGAAGAACAGGGAGCGCCCAGAATTTTTCAGTAATGTCTTGCGGAAACCGCTCTGAAAATATTACTGCTCCTCCTGTTTTTCTGTTAATCTCCATCCTGCCGCGCCCCTATGACGCGGCAGGAACCTCCTCTTACGGAAAGGACGCTCAATTGTTATGAAGAAAAAGAAAAGAATTGTGATTGCCCTGGGCGGAAACGCTCTGGGCAACACCCTCCCGGAACAGATGAAAGCTGTGAAAATTACAGCAAAAGCCATTGTAGATTTGATCGAAGAAGGCTGTGAGGTAGTGGTGGCCCACGGAAACGGCCCCCAGGTGGGCATGGTCAATAACGCCATGATCGCCCTGACCCATGAGGACGAAAACCAGCCCAACACTCCCCTGTCCGTCTGCGTTGCCATGAGCCAGGCATATATCGGATACGACCTGCAGAACGCCCTGCGGGAAGAATTGTTAGACCGGGGCATTCCAGACCTTCCGGTGGCCACCATGATTACCCAGGTGCGGGTAGATGAAAATGATCCCGCATTCCAGGCTCCCTCCAAGCCCATCGGAAAATTTGTGTCCAAAGAACAGGCCCAAAGGATGGAAGAAAAATTCCACTATATCATGAAGGAGGATTCCGGCAGGGGCTACCGCCGTGTGGTGGCCTCCCCGAAGCCTGTTGAAATCATTGAAATCGGCACCATCCGCACCATGGTGGACTCCGGCGATCTGGTGATTGCCTGCGGCGGCGGCGGAATTCCGGTGATCCGCCAGGGAAATCACTTAAAAGGCGCAAGCGCAGTGATTGACAAAGATTTTGCAAGCTGTCTGCTGGCAAAAGAACTGGACGCGGATTTCCTGATTATCCTCACTGCCGTGGAACAGGTGGCGCTGAACTTTGGAAAACCGAATGAAACCTGGCTGAAACAAGTATCCCCCCAGGAAGCGGAAGAATATATCAGGCAGGGACATTTTGCGCCGGGCTCCATGCTGCCGAAGGTGCAGGCGGCTATAGATTTCGCCGGCTCCAAGCCTGGGCGTAAAGCATTGATTACCCTGTTGGAGAAATCCAGAGACGCCATTCAGGGGAAAACCGGGACTATGTTCTTAAGTCCATAAAGACAAAAAGGAATTATTATTGACATTATCGAGCATTGGTATTATAATCATATAAAATCTGATAGAAAGCGAGGTACTTAATTATGAGAAATAGCAGAACTAATATAAAATCTGAATATCTTTTGAGGACCTCGGCTTCATTATAATCGTTTCTGAACAATTCCTTATTTAGAATTTCTTTTGCCGTGGTTTATTAGCCACGGCATTTTATTTGCTTTTTGACGCAGGCTTCTGTTCTTTATAGATATTCATACAAGATCAACTTACCAATTAAGCCAGTACAATTTATGGAGGAATTTATGATTAATCTTAGAAAAATTACAGAAGAAAACTTTATTGACGCATTTAATCTAAAACTTGCGCCTGAACAAGAACGCTTTGTTTCGCATCCGATCCGCAGTCTTGCGCAGGCTTATGTCTACAGGGAGCAATGCCAGCCTTTTGGAATATACGAAGACGACACTATGGTTGGCTATGTTATGGTGATTTACGATTATGATATCCCTGAATATGATATATGGCATATGATGATTGATGAATCGAATCAGAGACAGGGCTATGGCAGAGCTGCGTTGGATCTTGCGCTTGAATATATCAAAACGAAACCTTTTGGCTCTTCAGATCGAGTAACCTTGACCTGTAACAAAGATAATATCCAAGCGCTGAATTTGTACAAAAGCAGAGGCTTTACAGAAACCGGATCAGTGGACGAAGATGAAATAGAGCTGTCATTGATAACGCCCTGACGAGCCGAAACAAGGGCAAAATTTTATTTCAACGGTCTGGGTTTTGCTAGAGCGTGTCTTGCGTCGCTTAATAATGTTCAAAAAGTCAAGGCAGCGCAAATATTTTTTCAAGGGTAACCAGCACTCCGTCTTCCTCATTGGAAGGGCATAGATATTTCGCCGCGTTCTTCACCTCCCGGGAGGCATTTTCCATTGCGTAGCTGTGCCCGCAGTATTTCAGCATCTCTATATCATTTCCGCCGTCGCCGAAAGCAGCGCACTGCCTGGGGGTAATCCCCCAGCGCTCTGCCAGCCGTTTCAGACCGGAAGCCTTATGACAGCCGGGCACAATCAGGTCAATGGAACCATGGCCGCTGGTTACCGGTTCAAGCTTTCCATTCAGCCTTTTTCGGAACATATCATAATAAAAATATGTTTTTTCCTCCGGTACTGTGGGCGCGAATTTTAAAATCTGATCCGTTACCATTTTAAAATCATCGACCCACTGCAGGCGATGGTAATAGATCTTTGTTAGGTCGAAAAACTCCTGGCTCACCGACCCCCGCTGGCAGTACGCGCTGTTTGCGCCGCATAAAACATTTGATATTTCAGGATATTCCCTGCACAGATCAATTACTTCATCCACCGTTTCCTTTTCCATATCCGCCGTAAAAATAACTTCCTCCCGGTCCTTCACCAACGCGCCGTTTTCCGCCACAAAAGACAATTCTCCGCAGTCTTTTGGAAACAAATCCCTTAACTGATAATACTGATTTCCGCTGGCCGCAACAAAATTGCAGCCAACGCTTTTCATACGGGATAAGATACGCCGAAACCGCGGCACATCGTAAGTATAATCCGAGCGGACGAAGGTGCCGTCTATGTCCGCGGCAACTAATTTTATATCACTTTCCATCTTTTACCTCTCCAAAAACCAGAAGTTCATATGGCTCCATCTCATACGCTCCGCCTGTCAAATGGATTTTCCTGCTTTCCTCTGAACGGGCGGCATTGTCCAGCAATACCTGACAGCCGTTCCAGGCTTCCTCTATATTCACTTTCTGCCTTTTTCCATCAAGATTACAGTACACTGCCATCCGCTGATTCCCTAACGTTCTCTGGTAAGCCAGCGCCGTGTCCGTTCCTGTCTCCAGAAAAGAGATTTCCCCTTTGGCAATCAAGGGATACTTTTTCCTCATGGCAATCAGCTTCTTGTAAAAAGCCAGAATGGATGTCTCATCTTTTTGCTGAGCCTCTGCTGTGATTTCTTCCCTGAATTCCGCGGACATGGGAATCCATGGCTCTGCATCTGAGAATCCTCCGTATTTTTCTCCATTCCACTGCATGGGCGTTCTGGCGTTATCCCGGGATCTGGCCGATAAAATCTCAAGAGCTTCTGCTTCTGTCTTCCCTTCTTCCAGCAAAATCTGATAATAATTCAGGCTTTCCACATCTCTGTACTGTTCAATAGAAGGAAAATGGGCGTTCAGCATTCCAAGCTCCTCTCCCTGATAGACATACGGCGTCCCCCGCATCAAATGAATCATGCCCGCCAGCATTTTCGCCGACTCTTTCCAATAGCTCTTTTCATCCCCCATCCTGCTTACAATGCGGGGCTGATCATGGTTGCACCAAAACAGCGCGTTCCAGCCATTTCCTGTCTGCATTCCCATCTGCCATTCTATAAAAAGTTCCTTTAACTGCTTGTAATCCGCCCTCTTAAGGGCCCACTTGTCTCCGTCTTTATAATCCACTTTCAGATGGTGGAAATTAAAACACATAGAGAGCTCTTTTTCCTCCGGTGCGGAATACCGAATGCAGTGCTTTAGGGATGTGGAAGACATCTCTCCCACTGTGACAAAATCTTCAATCCCGGCGTCCCTCACCAGTTCTTTCAAATACTCATGAATATGGGGGCCGTCACTGTAAAACCTCCGGCCGTCTCCCTCAAAATCATCTTCCATCCGCTCCGGTTTGGAAACCAGATTGATCACATCAAAGCGGAAGGCCCGGATGCCCTTTTCTTTCCAAAACCGGAGGATTTCTTTTAATTCCTCCCGAACCCTGGGATTATCCCAGTTTAAATCCGCCTGAGTTACATCATACAGCCTGAGATACCATTTTTTCAATTTGGGCACATATTCCCACGCGGAACCTCCGAATTTGGATTTCCAGTTGGTGGGCGCCTGATCCGGCATGCCCTCCTTGAAAATATAATAGTTCTGATACGCTTCTTCTCCCGCCAGGGCTTTCTGAAACCATTCATGCTCTGTGGAGGTATGGTTAAACACCATATCCAGCATAATGCCCATGCCCCGCTCCCCGCTCTTTTGGATGAGACGTTCCAAATCCTCCATCGTTCCATACCTGGGATCAATTTTCCGGTAATCCGCCACATCATATCCGTTGTCATTCTGAGGCGAAATAAAAAACGGGGTCAGCCACAGATAATCCGCACCCAGTTCCTGCAGATAATCTAACTTCTCAATTACTCCGGGGATGTCTCCAAATCCATCCCCGTTGGTATCCCGAAAAGACTTCGGATAAATCTGATATATTGTTTTATCAGTGAAATCTGTCATATGAAACCTCCTTATTCCCTGCTGTTCCAAAACATTTCCGCTGCTGTTTTCTTTTCCCAGCGTTCTTGTGTGAAATGGCACTTACTGGAATGTCACCACCGCTGTTTCCTTTTCCTTTACCGCCATTCCTGTATGGAACTGTATATCCTCTGCGTTTCCTTCCGAGGTAATCATGCAAACCGTAACATCCGGATGGCCGGCCGCCTTGATCTTCGCCCTGTCAAACTGAATCAGCGGCGTTCCTGCGGAAACTTTCTGCCCTTCCTGCACCAGATACTGAAACCCATCCCCATTCATTCCTACGGTATCAATGCCGATGTGCAGAAGGATTTCCATGTCATTTTCCAGCTTTAACCCGCAGGCATGGCCGGACTCCGGCATCAAAACCGCAACCTCCGCGTCTGCCGGCGCGTACAATGTCTCATTTTCCGGGATAATCGCCATGCCGTCGCCCATAATCCCTTCTGAAAACACGCCGTCCGCAACTTCCGCCAGCGGAATTGCTTTCCCGGACAGAAATGCTGTTAATTTTCCAGAACCTGAGCCTTCTGGCCTCTTCCCGCCTATTGCGTTCTTTTCTTCCTTTTTATCTGCTCCAGAAGCCTGCAAGTCCTCTGCTTCCTTTTCATCTATCACAGAAGCCTGCGCGTTCTTTGCTTCCTTTTCACGCAATACTGAAGCAACCGCTCCGGCTGCAGCGCTCCCGCCTGTTACAGCGGCGATTTCCGCCATCGCTGCTGTCTCATTCTTTTTATCCTCCTGCAGACGTTTCTTTCCAACAACAGTCGTCAATACGAATGGTATCGCGAAAGCAATCGCCATACAAATCGCGAAAGAAGCCATATACGGAGGCTGAATGGACAAAATTCCGGGAATGCCTCCCACGCCGATGGCGTTTGCGGTAGTCCCTGTGGCCACGCAGACAATGGCTGCCGCGCCGGAACCAATCATTCCGCAGACAAAGGGAAACCCTCTCTTTAAGTTTACTCCGAAGATTGCCGGTTCTGTAACGCCCAGGTAGCAGGAAACGCAGGCCGGAATATTTACTTCCTGTGCCTCCGGATCTTTTCTCTGGAGCCAAATCATCCCAAGAACCGCGGAACTCTGGGCAATATTGGACAACGCAATCATCGGCCACAGCATTGTTCCGCCGTAATCCGCTATCAACTGCAGGTCAATGGCATTGGACATGTGATGAAGCCCGGTAATTACCAGCGGGGCGTAAACAATTCCAAAAATCGCGCCAAATACAATCTTAAAAGATCCCGTAATTCCAGCAAATACAACTGAGGAAATTGCCGCGCCGATTTTCCAGCCAATGGGCCCTAATACAAAATGCGCCGCCATCACCGACAGTAACAGGCTGCAGAACGGAACCACAATCATGGAAATCACCTGGGGCGTAATCTTCCGGAAAAATTTTTCCAGATACACCAGGGTAAAGGCGGCCAGAATCGCAGGAAGCACCTGCCCCTGATATCCAATCATATTCACCTGAAAACCGCCGAAATCCCATTTTGGAATATCCGCCGCCGCTGTGCCTGCAACAGAATAAGCATTTAACAGCTGTCCGGACACCAGCGTCAGGCCCAGGACAATGCCCAGCATCTGGGTTGTGCCCATTTTCTTTGTCACCGACCAGCAGATGCCCACCGGAAGCATATGGAACACCGCCTCGCCGATCAGCCACAGAAAACTGTCAATGCCCGCCCAGAACTGGCTGATCTCACATAAGGTCTTGGTTCCGTTTTCAAACAAATACAGACTGTCAATGCAGTTTCGGAACCCCAGAATTAATCCGCCTTTCCCGGATCCGCCAGGGCAAACCGCATTCTTGTCATGCAATGTGACACTGCCGCAATGTTCTCTTTTCCGCCTACCAGACGCAGCAACTGTTTTGCGTCCTCTGCATATTTTCCCATCCTTTCATCCTCCATTTGCGCTTTAAACTTGTTTGAACATGTTTGTTACTTCTGTTATATCACACTTGTTTAAACATGTCAATACTGTTTTTAAAATTTGTTTAAACATGTTATTGACTTTTCTGGGAACTGTTTTATAATGGAATTTAAGAACGATTCAAAAATACTTTGCGAGCAGTTCTTTAGAAATTAGCAGCGGGTTTTTAATATTTGAAAACAGACGAAACCAGCAGATTGCCCTTTGAGACACAAACTTTCAGGAGTGAAAAATGCCGAAAACAATATACGAAAAGATTTATAGAGACTTAAAAGAGAAAATTGAAACCAATATTTACGCTTATCAGGAATTGTTACCTTCAGAAAATACCCTGATTCAAACTTATCATTGCTCCCGCAATACCCTGCGCCGGGCAGTCAGCCGCCTGGTCACCGACGGCTATGTACAGACCATGCAGGGAAAAGGCGTGCGCAATATTTATCAGCCGGCAGCCCAAACTGCTTTTACCATCGGAGAAATCGAAAGCTTCCGGGAATCCGCCGCGCGCAACGGGCACAAGTCCCAGACAAAAGTCCTTTTATTTACTGAATTTGCCGTTGATGAAAAGCAATCCCGGGACACAGGTTTTCCCGTTGGAGCGGAAATCTATTATATCCAGCGCCTGCATTATCTGGACGGCCTTCCGCTGATTCTGAATCACAATTATTTCCTGAAAGAGGCGGTTCCCGGCCTCACAAAAGAAATTGCGGAAGACTCCATTTACCGGTACTTAGAGCAGACCCTGCACATGACGATTGTAAACAGCAAACGGATTATGACGGTGGAAAAGATGACAGAAATTGATGAAAAATACCTGGAGATGAATGTTGAGGATTATAATTGCATGGCCGTGGTCAGCAGCCGGACTTACAACAGTGACGGCATAATGTTTGAATACACCAAATCCAGGCACCGGCCGGATCACTTCTGCTTCTATGACAATGCTGTGAGAAAGCAAACCAGATAGAAACAAAAATACGCAGGCCTTCACAGCCTCCCTCGTGTTTTCCTATAATACTCCATAGGCGTCATGCCGCATTCTTTTTTAAACATTTTAAAAAAATGGTTGTAGCTGCTGAATCCGCACATCTGGCAGACATCCCGGACAGACATGCCCTGCAAAAGGTACTTCTTGCTCAAATCAATCCGCGCCCTGGTGATATAGGAATGCAGCGTCAGCCCTGCGCTCTTTTTAAATTCCCTGGAAATATGCTCGCCGGAAATAAAAAATTCCTCTTCCAGCTTTTTCAGGGAAAGGTCTTCGGTCAAATGCTGGCTGATATATTCAAAAACATCATCCAGAACCAGCATTTTCTTCTGATGGAACTGATGCACCTGATCACTCTGAACGCAGATGCGCAGAAACAGCACCAGAAAAGTGGTAAACAGACTCTTCTCATACAGTTCCGTTCCCAGTTTTATATCCTCTTCCCGTAATGAATCCAGCTTTACTGCCATATTCCGAAGGAGCATGGCAGACCTCATTTCTCCGGGGATCACGGCTGTCCCATAGGGAGCAAACCGGAAACTTTCCGCCAGATCACAGGTCGGGTCGGAAAGGGCAGTCAGTGATCCCTCCGAAACCGCAAGGCACATAAGATGGCAGAGAGGCTTCTTGGAAGAAGCCTGGAGCTCCTGAATTTGTTTTGGCTTTAGAAAAATAATATCTGAAGGGCGGCAAGGATGAGCGCCGGAATCAGAAATCCGGCAGGTTCCCCGGAGAACAAAAATGATGTGGTAGCGGCTGCCGGTGCGGAAAGTATGTTTGGCGCCGGCATTTAGGGTATATTTTGTTATTTTGAATAAATTCGGCATAGGAAGGCTCCATTCTGGCATAGGGACTTTTTATTTTTCTGCAGGGTTTGCGAAAGTTGATAACTATAAATATTTTAAAACAGTTTACCGGCAGAATCAGCATCAGCGCCGGCATGAACAGAAGCTCTTTGAAAGTCAGGATAGTAAGAATAAACGCTCTTTGAAGTACAACCTATATACTTTTCATATACTGCTTCAGCTGATCATAAAAATTCTCTCTGGTTCCGGCCATAATCACAACTATCACCTTATCCTCCAGATATTCTACTGTATATGCTAACTCATAATTTGTTTTATTGTAATAAATATCATACCCATATACACCAGACAGATCTCCGGTTTTGGCTTCTCCGACTGTATGGTCCTCTCTTATCTTATCAACCGCTTCCTGATACAGCATCTTCAATTTCTTATCTTTCAGCTTTTTGATAAATTTTGCTGCTGGCGGAAGAAAACGCACTTCTGTCATTCTTCATCCTCCGCACCAAAAACATCTTCATAAGAAATATGACCGGATTCTGAAGATGCAGCCTGCTCTGCATCCGCAAGCATTGCTTCCACGGCCGGACGTACCTGCCCCTGTGCTTTCTTAAAACGCTCCAGAAGCTCATTGCCATTGTATCCCCTGGCAATCAAGTCTGCCAGAATCTGCTCCGCAAACTCTCCCCCCGTATTGGTCCTGGCAGGACGAATCACCAATTCATTTCCGCGCACAGTACATTCTGCCTCTGTATCAAATCCCAGCATGGTAAAAAATTTCTGCGGGATTGTAATCTGCCGCTTCGCAGAAATACTCAATTTTTTTATTTCCATAGGAACTCTGCCTTTCGTCATCGTTGCTGGCATTGCTAGATTCTCCTTCTCTATCATATGCAAATCAAAGAAATAATATTCTTTGTTTCTTGGTTTCTAAGATTATTCTATCCAGTTTCCCATCCTATGTCAAGATCTATGAAACCTTTTCCCACTTTACCGAAAAGTTCTAATATCAATATTACATACTATTATATCAGAAAATGATAGTTATTTTACCCGTTTTCTCCCTATAATTCAAATTAGAAACAAAAGTCAATTCCAATACAAAATCTGCACTGCAGGAAACATATGATATTTCGATACACAAAACCTGCAGCGCCAGCCAAAGAACCGAAAGGAGAACAATCATGCAGCGCTATCCAAATCTGTTTTCCCCTATCAAAATCGGAAACACAACCGTAAAAAACCGCATTTTCATGCCTCCCCTGTCCACCAACCTGGCCGATAAGGGCTATGTGACAGACGCTTTAATCCAACACTACTCCAACCGAGCCAAAGGCGGCGTGGGCCTGATTATCACAGAAGTGACAACGGTAGAACCTGTTTACACTTATCTGCCGGGAGACATGTCTATCTATGATGACAGCTACATACCCGGCTGGAAAAAACTGGTGGACGCAGTGCACCAGTATGACGCGAAAATTTTATCACAGCTGTTCCATCCGGCTTACATGGCATTTCCCATTCCCGGAACGCCTCAGTTGATCGCCCCCTCCAACGTGGGCCCTTACTATGCCAAATCAGCGCCCCGGCCTGTCACCGTGGAAGAGCTTCACACCATTGTGCGGCAGTTCGGCGAAGCGGCCCGGCGGTTTCAGCAGGCAGGCGGCGACGGAGTGGAAATCCAGGCTGCCCATGCCCATGGCCTGTTAGGCGGTTTTCTCACGCCTCTTTACAATAAGCGCACCGACGAATACGGCGGAGATATCAACGGACGCCTCCGCCTGACTCTGGAAGTCATCGAATCCATCCGCAGACAATGCGGAGAAGACTTTATCATTGACGTGCGCATTTCCGGAGACGAATACAGCGACGGCGGCCTGACCTTAAATGACATGATCTATGTGTCAAAACAGCTGGAAAAGGCAGGAGTAAACTTTATCCACGTATCCGGCGGCAACACCATCAAACGGGGCAGTTCCATGCCTGCGCCGGGCACCTCGCCGGCTCCCCACGCACATGCTTCAGAAGAAATCCGCAAACACCTGACCATTCCGGTTTCCACCGTGGCCCGCATCAACGAGCCATGGATTGCGGAAGAACTGATTGCCAACGGCAAAACAGATATCTGCATGATCGGCCGGCCCAACCTCTGCGACAGCGAATTTGCCAACAAAGCCGCCGCCGGCAAAACAGACGACATCCGGCCCTGTATCGGCTGCGGCCGCTGTCTGACCGGAATCATGTTCGGCAAACCCATTGCCTGCACCGTCAATCCTTCCGTAGAATCTGACGCCGTAGAACCTGCGCCGGAACAGAAAAAAGTATTGGTCATCGGCGGCGGCCCGGCAGGAATGGAAGCAGCCTATACCGCCAAAATGCGGGGGCATGAAGTGGTCCTCTGCGAAAAATCCGGGGAACTGGGCGGACTGCTCCGTCTGGCAGCCGTGCCAATCGGAAAACAGGAATTGTGCAAGGTGATCAAATTCATGGCCAGAAGACTTGCCCATGCCGGAATCGACCTGCGCATGAACTGCGAAGTCACGCCGGAAATGATTTCCAGGGATTTCGAAGGCTATGAAATCATCTGCGCCGCCGGCGCAAAGCCAAAGGAAATCCCGGCTTTCCAATGCTTCAAACAGACCATGACCGCAGACGATGTCCTCTCCGGCCAGGGATTCCCGGGACGGAAAATCGTAATCCTCGGCGGCGGATCCGTAGGCTGTGAAACCGCAGATTACTTAGCCCCGCTGATTGACGACAAATTTCCCGCGAACCGGGATGTCACTGTCATCGAAATGACCGATACCCTGATGGCCGGGGAAGGCGGCCCCGCCAAAAGCGCGCTGACCCAGCGCCTGATCCGAAAAGGCGTCAAACTGGAATTGAACAGCGCTGTCACAAAGGTGGATGAAACCTCCATCACCTATGAAAAGGACGGCAAAGAATATGTTATCAATGACGCTGATACGCTGATTTTTGCCGTAGGATACGCCCCGGCCCCCGTGGACTGCAGCCATGCCCATGTATTAGGCGACTGCGATAAAGTAGGCAACTTAAAAGACGCCATTGCGGCAGCTCATAATTTTGCGAAAACGCTGTAAAGCAAACCCATAAACGGCCATGCGGCACACCATCCATGCTATGAAAGTCGCTGACTTCCATAGCATGGATGGCCATTCGGCCCTCCGGACGGCAGGCTGTGCGTGACGCAAATTTATCATATCAATATCAACCAATCGAAAAAGGAGAACAACTGCTATGGGAAAAAAATTATTAGAACCAATCCAAATCGGCACCATGACACTGAAAAACAGAATTATGTTTCCCCCGCTGACCACCGGCTATGAGGAACGGGACGGCTCCATCGGCCCAAGAAGCTTAAGCTTCTACGAACGTCTGGCCAAAGGCGGAACCGCATACATCGTAATCGGCGATGTTGCGCCTGTCCGCACCGCTTCCCCCACCCCTATGCTCTATGACGACAGCCAGATTCCGGCATTCCAGAAGCTGGCAGACGCCCTGCATGCCCACGGCAGCAAGCTAGCCCTGCAGATCTTCCATCCGGAATATGATGTACAGGGCGTAGGCCGGCTGATTATGGGCGCGAACATGGCCCGGAAAGCCGCTGCGGACGCGCAGGCTGCCGGCAACCAGGAAGAAGCCGAGAAGCAGACTGAAATTGCGGAAAAAACAACCAAGGAAGCCTATGCCAAGCTCCGTCACGACATGCAGTGCTTTGTAGACGAAGCCACTGTGGAACAATTAGCCCAAATCCGCCAGAGCATTGCCAATTGCGCAAAAAGAGCGCAGCAGGCCGGCGCGGACGCCATTGAAATCCACGGCGACCGTTTGCTTGGCTCCATGTGCTCCACCCTCTTAAACCACCGCACGGACGAATACGGGGGAAGCCTGGAAAACCGCACCAGATATTCCCTGGAAGTCCTGGCAGCCATCAAAGAAGCCGCTCCTTCCCTGGCCGTAGAATACAAACTTCCGGTAATCACCGTAAATCCGGACGGCACCCTTCGCGGAAAAGGCGGACTTCTGGAAGACGAAGCCGTATCTTTCGCAAAACTTCTGGAACAGGCGGGAGTGGACATGATTCAGGTAGCCCAGGCAAACCACACCGGAAATATGGGCGATACCATTCCGCCCATGGGCGCTGTTCCCTATAACTGGACCCTTCCCGCAGCAGAAAAAGTGAAAGCTGCCGTTTCTGTCCCCATCGCCACTGTGGGCAGAGTGGTTTCTGTGGAAGCCGGCGAAGAAATCCTTGCGCAAGGTCAGGCAGATGTCATCGGATATGGACGCTCTCTGCTGACAGATCCGGATATTGCAGTCAAAACAGAAGCCGGAGAATGCATCCGGGAATGCTTAAACTGCAATAAGGGCTGCGTAGACGCTATTCAGAACCGCCGCTACATTTCCTGCGTCCTCAACGCGGAAAACGGCGATGAAGCCACCATCTTCTTAAAAGAAGCCTCCGCCGCCAAAAAAGTTGCTGTAGTGGGCGCAGGAATTGCCGGCTTAGAGGCCGCGCGGGTTGCCGCAAAGCGCGGACATCACGTAACCCTTTTTGAAAAAAGCGATAAAATCGGCGGACAAATCCACCTGGCAGCCATACCGCCCAGAAAAAGCGAAATCCTCCGGGCCGTTACTTATTATGAAAAAATCCTGCCCTCCCTCTCTGTGGACCTGAAACTTAACACAACGCCCACGGCAGCGGAATTAGACGGATTCGACGCAGTGATCGCAGCGGCAGGCGCCCACAACATGGCCCTTCCCATGCCGGCAGAAAACAGCAATATCCTCTCCTCCTGGGACGTTCTGGCAGGAGAAGCCATTCACGGCACATGCGCTGTCTTAGGCGGCGGCCTGGTAGGAACGGAAACCGCCGAATACCTGGCTTCCCTGGGACATAAGGTAACGATCATAGAAATGATGGACAAAATCGCAGCGGGAGAATCCGGAACTGTTATGCCATTGATCACAAAAGATTTTGAAACACATAACGTGGAGCAGCACGTGAACACGAAAGTAAAAGAAATCCGTGACAACGTGATCTACGCAGTCAATACCGCAGACGGCGCAGAACTCACCATCCAGGCAGACACTATTGTCAATGCGCTGGGTTCTAAGAAAAATGCATTTGACGAAACCGGCATTACCGCCCCTGTCACTTACATCGGAGACTGCTCCGGAGAACGGACTGCAGATATTGCGGCGGCAATCCGCAGCGGATACCATGCAGCAAATGAGATTTAACGACGCCTGCCAAGAACATATTGACAAATCATTTGATTCGCGGAGCACGCTGTGAACTCCCTGAAAAATGATTTCCCTTTTCCTAGAGCGTGTTTGAAAAATGCTCTAGGGGCTGTCGGGAAATGGAAAATTTACACAATATATAGTTTTAAAATGTCAGAATTCACGCGGCAATCCTGCATTGTCACCAGAGGAAACAGCCGGCCCTTTCAGCCGGCTATTTCCCATATACCTCTTTCCACTCCAGGCTGACGCTCTTTCCAATACTGTGGTAATACGCCAGAAACAGAAAAATCACTGCCAGCCCCAGAATTCTTCTTATGCTTCCGCCCTGTTTTGCCCAGGACACCAAACGGTAGATGATTTCTTCTTTCTCCTGCTCTGTGATTCCGTTCTCCCCCTGGAAATAGAACAGCAGATAACTGAAACCTGCAATCATGGCAGTGGTGGCGTAAACCTGCACCCGCGGCCCTTCTCCGGTCTTCGGTTCTCCGCCCTTTGGCCCGCCCGGCGTCGGGTTGTCCGGAATCTTTGCGGGCACATCCTTCTTTCCATTGATCTTTAAGGTAATTTCCGCCGCGCTCTCATTCCCGGCATGGTCTGCCGCCTCCACCCGAAGGGTGTGCTTCCCTTCTTCCTTAATCTTCACTGTGAAATCATATTCTTTTACAAAATCCTCTGCGAAATCTTCTTCCGGAAGGGTCTTTTCCTTTCCTCCGTCCACCTTAAAGCGGATCCGGGAAATTCCTCCCGTTACATGATCTTCCATGTCATCCTTTACCGTAACCTTCACTTCCAACGGCTTTCCGCCGGCAGTTTCCTTCGTGTTGGAAAAATGGATTTCCGGGGCGTTGTCCTCCACAATGATCCCGCCTTCTTTTGCCGTCAGGGTCTTTCGGGCCGATACATTCCCGGCATAGTCCGTACAGGTCAGGTATACTTTTCCTTTGAATTCCTCTTCAACGGCAAACCGAACTTCATATTTCCCGTGATCCGCCTGCTTAAGCATGCCTCTGATCAGGACGGCAGAGGTTCCGTAAGACGCCATGGTATCCGACAGGGCATGAGTTTCCCAAAACTGCGCTTCCCCGTCCTTTTGGGTCCCATCCTCGGACGCCAGCAGATATTCCGCCTTTGCCAGTCCGCTGCCTTCCTCTGTGACCGGCACGGTGATGACCATGGTCTGCCTCTGAATGATCCAATCCAGAAAGTTCCGATAACCTTTGCCAAAAGCGGCCTCCCCCAGGGCCGGAGCCAGCTCGTCCGCCCATCCGGCATAAAGGGTGGCGCGCAATTCCCCCGTATTGTTCTCCACCGGGCTGTCAAAGTCCCACAGATCCCCCGCAAGGCCTTTCTCATCCAGATACCAGCCCTTGAAATTATAGCCGATCCGAAGAGGCTGGGGCACTTGTTCCAAAAAGCCTCCATACCGGATCTTCTGGGAAGCCGGGGCAGTTCCCTGGCCGCCGTTTAAATCAAAGTCCACCTCGTAGATATTTCTGTCATAATACAGTTTCAATACCAGGCTTCCGTCCTCTTCCACCTTCCCTTTTGATTTCCCGGAAGGATGGGAAAGATTCACAGTAAATCCCGTGTAAGTTTTCGGCTGCGCTTGTACTTCCTCGCCTGCTGTCCCGGTGAAATCTTCCGTGTCGTCGTCCATTCTGGCGTAATCCTCTCCTGTCAGGTTCTGGCAGTAATGCTCCACCCGGTAAGAGGCCGTCTTGGGGCCGTCAAAAACCTCTTCCCAGACTGCGTAAAGCAGCGTGTCCTGCTTCAGCGTTCCTGCAGCGCCGGCTTCATATAAAGTTCCTTCCCCGTCCGGGTCAGCGCTCCATCCCGCAAAAACATACCCTTCCCGGCGGATGGCTGGGGCAAAAGTGAATTCCGGGAATTCCTGGACCGCTTCCTGGTGGACATTGGCGTAACCGGGCTTTGTCTCCGGATCAGGTACCGTATTTCCTCCGTTGGAGTCGTAAGTGAGGGTGATATTTTTCCTGTAAATCCCGTAATATTCGGTAAGCGGTTCCCTCAGAGTGCAGGTTCCCTGTTCTAACAGGCTGACTTCATGGCCGGTTTTGCTGACGCTCCAGCCCAGGGGTTCCCAACCGGAAAACTCTTCAAGAAGCGGAGCGGTAACGGTCCCTTCCTGGGCCGTTTCTTCCTCTGCAGCCATTTCTGTCCGAATCCGCACCGGATCTCCCGAATGGAAATTTGCAAGAAAAGTCCGCTTCCCCTTTTCCCGATATACCGCGTATAAAACTATGTCGTCTTTTGTTTCCAGGGTATCCCCCGGCTGATACAGAGAAGTCTGGCCTTCCGCCCGGACCATACTCCATCCCAGGAATTCATAGCCTTCTCTGGCAGGGCCGTCTTCTATAGTAAACACTGCCTTTTGATATCCGATTTCTTCCTCATGCACATTGGCATAGCAGGGCTTTGATACCGGAGCCGGCCCTTGCGTTCCTTCGCCGGCATCGTAGGAAAGGGTGGTTTCCCGCTGATAAATTCCATAGTATTTCCCGGCGGTTTCTGTCAGGGCGCAGGTTCCATCCATCCCAATGCCGGCAGTATACTCCGAGGGATTTTCATTCCATCCCAGGGGCTCCCAGTCCGGAAAATCCCTTAAAAGCGGTGCTTTTATGGGCTCTTCTATAACAGATTCCTCCACTTTCCTTTCTTCGCGAAGGGGTTCTGAAGGCTCCGGGCCGCCGGAATAGAAATCCGCTGACAAGATTTTATACTCTCTTGTCAGATAAATCTCATTCTCCTCTTCATCCAGTTTCAGAATCCATTTCCCGCCGCTTTCGCCAACATCCACAAAAGATATTTTTTTCCTGTCTTCCTCTGTCAGGCGGCAGCTTTCCGTTCCTTTTGCAATCACGTAATGCTCCGCCGCCTCCAGGTAAACCATTACCGGTGCGCTTAAGGCCTCGCTTACGATAATCTTCCGGGGCATTTCGTTCTGGGAATCTAAGTAAATGCCGTCTGCCGAGGAATCTATTCCACCCCCGAACCGCACATCCCCGGACATTTCAAAATGAGTTTCATATGCCGCAGCGCCTTCTGAGGAAAGGCAGGCTCCCCCGCTTCCCTTATATTTTTCCGTATAGCATTTATTTTCCTGAAAAGTTCCCCCGGACAGATACGTTTCCGTTCCCGCGGCATTACTGTGAAAAATGGCTCCGCCGGAATTTATGGCAGTATTTCTGGAAAACTGCCCTCCATTGACATACAATTTTGACGACTGATTGTAAAACACTCCTCCCTTCCGTGCGCTGCACCACTGAATCTTACAGTCCTCATTTATTCTCACTGTACTGGAATTGCAATAAACCGCTCCTCCGCACCCTTTTGCAGAACAGCGCGAAATGACGCAGCCCTGGAAATCCGCCTCTGTCTGCCCCCATAACGCAACGGCTCCTCCGTTATTTGATGCGCTGCAATTTTCAATCACACAGTCTTTGCCTAAGGTTACGTTCATTGAACCGCAAATAATTGCCCCTCCATCCCCCTCTGCAGAACAGTGCGAGATCGTGCAATTCAGAAGTTTTACTGATGCATTGTTATATTCTGTAACAATTGCTCCCCCGTTTCCATTTGCACCTGCTGCATCATCACCAATCCTTCTTACCGCCCCGCAATTTTCAATCCGGCAGCCATTGTCCAGTGTCAACGTGCAGCTTCCGCTGCAAAAAGCCGCTCCTCCATAGCTTGCCGTACAGTCCGAAATCGTACAGTCCAAAAGCTCTGCCCTTGCACGGGAGGCCCAAAACAGATAAACCGCCCCTCCGTATCCAGTTACAAAACCTGGCCGGGAATAGCCTCTGGTATGACAGTTCTGAATCTTGCAGCCGGCTTCCACTTTAAGCGCTCCCCTGACCCTTATCATGGCATAGGAAGCTTCCAGCCCTTTACCGTCCACCGTTATTCCCCGCATGGTAAGGGCAGCATCTTGGGCCACATCAATCACGACATCTTTATTTCCTCTTGCGATGGTTCCTCCGCCCTGAATTGTGACGTTTCCACTTATATCGAGAGAGCCATTGAGAGTCAGAGTAGCTCCTTCCTCAATTACAAGATTTCCTCCGGATAAAGTTCTTCTAGTCCAGGACGTATCCCCAGTAATGACAATATCACCAGAAACAGGAGAAATCAGAGATTCCAGTTCCCCTGGCCCTAGGCCATATTCCTTGATTTCTTCTGTTTCTTCCGCTGCCCTGGATCCGGCTCTCCTTCTCTGATCAGCCGGTTTCCCGCTTTCTCCTTCTCCCCGGGAACCTTCCGCTTTTTTTACTGTAACCTGAATCTCAGGCAATGATATGCCTTTTGCCGGCACATACTGTTTGGGCAGAACCGGAGTAAAAACATATAACCCTTCTGTCTTTGGATCATAAGACGGGACGCTGGCCCAGGTAATATTTTCGATCATAACAGTTTCTTCCAGGCTGGTATTGACGCCCGCTTCCGATTCTGGAATTTCTGGCTCTCCTGCTTCCGGCTCTGGCATTTCCGGCTCTCCCGGTTTCGGCTCTGGAGCTTCCGATGCTCCCGCTTCCGGCTCTGAAGTTTCTGGCTCTCCCGCTTCCGGCTCTGGAGCTTCCGATGCTCCCGGTCCCGGCTCTGAAGTTTCTGGCTCTCCCGTTTCCGGCTCTGGAGTTTCCGACCCTCCCGTTTCTTGCTCCGGAGTTTCTGGCTCTGATTCCGGGATTTCTGCTGTGCCCGTTTCCGGCTCCGGGGCTTTTGCCGTATCCGCCTCTGACTCCTGCTCTGGGGCTTTTGCCGCCCCGGACTCTGACTTCTGTTCCAAGTCAGCTCCCTGCATTTCAACCCCTTGCTCCAACTGGACTGAATCCGCCGGACTACCGGCAGGCTCAGTCTCCAGAGGAATGCAGACCGCTTCCAGCGTCTCCGGCAGATTCAGTTCTTCCAGAGACGTCCCCGGTTCCAGAGTCTGGTACTTGATTTCCTGGGATAAATCCGAAAAGGACAGGATTTGTTTCCCTGGTTCTTCCGCCTGGACTTTGAAACCGTAAAACTCTATCGGCAATGACGCCAGCAGCAGGCAGACGCAGAGCAGCGCCGACAAAAGTTTCTGCCGAACCGGGTGACGCCGCCCGGGACGTGATTTTTCGGAAAAGTTATTTTTTTCTGTTTTCATTTTAACTTACATTCCTTTCGCTTCGCACAGGCACAAATAGACAATGAAACAACAAGCTTTGTGTCTTCTTTTACTTTGTTTCTATGATATACTCTTCTTATGCAGGTACACTACAGAGCACAGAGAAGGAAGTAGAATTGATTCCTCCGCTTTTCGGAATAAAGTCCGCATTTTAACATTGCTCAACAACTCCTTCACATAACAAATATAAAAGGTTTGGGAAGAAAACCCTTTCCAATCTGCTTGTGCACCCATATCAGACTTTTGAAAATTACTCTTGTCTATTCTTCACTCTCACTCAATCTTATTCTGTTTACCACTTACACTTCCTGCAATCACTTTTCCTCAATCAATTTTATCTGTTCCGCCGCATTAAGAACATTCAACTGATACTCCGCAATTTCTTTTATAATCTGAAACCTTTCTGCCTTGTTTCTACCCTCGCGAATCATTTGCGCATTATGCGTTTCCAAATTAGATAAAACCGTAAGCTCGTTAATTGAGGCAAAATCCCTCACATTATTTTTTTCCGCCAGTTCAGGATTTTCATCCCGCCATGCTTTCGCAGTAAATCCGAATAATGCAACATTTAAAATATCCGCTTCTTCTGCATATGCTAGCCACTCCAAATTTTCTTTATAATTTCCTGAAGGGATCAAGTAATTTTTTACCGCATCTGTTTGAATCAAATAATTGTTTTTAGACAGAAATCTTTTTGCATCCCACTCAATTTTCTTAGTATCGTTCTCTGCTTCTTTCAGCCTTTGAAATTCTTTGATCAAATATAGTTTAAAAACAGGACTGATTGCTGAAGCAAATTCAAACGCAATATCTTTATGTGCATACGTTCCTCCATATCTTCCACGTTTCACAAATAATCCTATCGCTTCAGTCTTTTCAATCCATTCTGAAACACTCAACACAAATGTATGTAAACCTGCCTCGCATTTAAAGTGGTCGAATTCGACCACTTTAAATGCAGGATTATAAATCTGTTCCCATGTGCCCAAAAATTCCAATGTCGTTCTGTTTCGCATCCAGTTTTTTACAACATCTGCTCCCCTGGACTCCCCGACTTTAGCTTTTGCAATATCAGTAATACAGATATAATCGTCAAAATTTTCCTCTGAAATAGTAATATTGATGTTTTGCACCACAATCACTTTATTTTTTCTCATTCTTTTTCTCCCGTATTGCCTTGATGACAACCCTATTACATATATTAAAAATTATCATGTTGTCTTTATTTTTTCTGTTTTCATTTTATCACACTCCTACTTATGATCCATCCGCTTATTATGAAAATGCCCATACAGGGCAAACAGCCCCATTGCCCCAAACGCGCACAAGGTAAGCGTAAGCCCTGCCACAGCGATAAACACCGCAAATATAATAAAAACAATCCCGCCGACAATAATTCCAGCCTCAATTTTTTCCTTTTTCTCTTTGCTAATTTTGCTTTTGCCCAATATCAGGACTATCACAAGAACCGCCAGAATTCCCCCGCTGATCACAAGAAACACAATGCCTATCCGGGTTGAAATATTCAGATCATAACCTTTTATATAGAATTCCTCTGGATTTGCCGGATTGTAGCCAATCATCACATATTCGCCTATCTCAAAGGTTCTGGAACTGGAGCTGGCATTTGTTTCGCCGGTAAAAATCTCATTTCTCACCTGATATTCCACAACCGGAGTGTATGTACGATTCCTGCCTCTGTTCGAAGAATTCTTCCTGTATTTGATCACTTTCCCCTCTGCCGCCCCACTGCAGGTTTCCTCCCTCATATGGGCAGAATAGCAAAGCCCTGCGCCGATGGCGCCAAACCCGAGAACAAACGCTACCAAAAATAAAATCAGCGCAATACTCCCGGCGGATTTTTTGCTGGACTGTCCCGGCGCGTCAGGGACTTTCTCCATTTGTTCCCCCATTCTTTTCTCTTTTCCTGAATCAATTCCATTTGTATCCATAGAACCCGCACCTCCCTGTTCTTTCCAATATCCTACCACAAACCCGTTTCCTTTTCAATTGTTCCACGGAGTGCAGAACCTGAAAATTTCTCTCTGATTCGAATCGCTCCGCTCCGAAAACGGGCAGACTCCGTAACAGTGAAGCCGAAGGCTGAACTGTTACAAATTTTTACACTTTACCCTCTTTCTATCTTGATTCTGAACAGAAACAGCTGTAAAATAATACCAGTATTTTTCATACTGTCAACAAATCATATGAGATCAAGGAGATGAAATTATGTACGAAATGAAACCAGAATACTACACCGGAATAGAGGCCATTGACAAGGAACACTCCAGACTGTTTGAACTGGCGCAGGAAACCAAGGATTTGCTTTGTGATGATTTTATCCTGGATAAAACCGACAACTTAATTCATCTAATTTCTGAATTAATCAATTACACCCGGACACATTTTTCTCATGAAGAAGAATATCAGAGAAGCGTCAATTACCCGGATATTGAAGCGCACATTGCCCTGCACCGCAAATTTGAAGACAAACTGATGGAATTCGATTTTGATTCTCTGGGAGACGACTATACCAGCCAGAACGCAACTGTGGAAGAACTGCTGGGATTTCTGACCTCCTGGCTGATCAACCATATTCTCCAGGAAGATATGCGGTATGTGAAAAAATAGTGGAATGTTTCATGCCGCTGTACATACCCTTCGGCGCATGGAGGCTCAATCGTGTCCCTGCGCATGTCTCCGCACACGCCAAAACCCGGGGCGCTGCCGCGATTGGCACGCCCCGGGTTTTGCTTTCGCCGTCTCTTCCTCCGTTACATTTCTTCCGGCATAATCACTGCCGCCACCAGGTATACAAAGATCCCTGTAGTTGTGCAGCCCAGCAGCACAAATAACAGGCGGATAATTGTCGGGTCAATGTTAAAATATTCTCCCACACCTCCGCATACACCGCAAATCACCCGATTGGTTCTTGACTTAAATAATCTTCTCGGTTCCATATTCATTCCTTCTTTCTATTATTCTGTAAAAGTGACATGCACCTCTCCCACATCGCAGTTAATATCCATTTCCCTGCTTCCGTCATTTTCAATTTCACGTCCTGAACCCACTCCGCTGAACTCATTTCCACCGACACGCACACTTCCCACTGCGCAGTCTACATCGTAGCTGTAATCGGATTCTTTTCCGGCGGCCGTCACCTCAATCTGGCCGACGCCGCATTCAATCTCTACGGTATCCGCTTCTATGCGTTCCGCTGTCAGCTGGCCCAGCCCTGCGCTTAATTCCAGGCTTCCTGCAACAACCTCTGACAGTAAGATCTGGCCTGCGCCCACCTGGGCGGATAACTCCTCTGAGGCTGTAAGTTTCTTATTGACGCTGCACATCCCTGCATCTACATTAATACTAATCTCTTTCGCTGTCAATGGCATATTGATATCAATAAACCCTGCGTCCTGCTCTATATTGATGGAATTCAGCCATGGCTCTTCCAGCGCTTTTTCCGGAATCTGCATGGTAATCTTGACGCTGTCGTCATCCCGCGTCCAGCTTGCCCCTTTTTCTTCAAGATACAAGGTCTTTCCGCTGACGTAAGCCTCTACCTGCCGCTTATGGTTCTTTTTCCGGTATTCCACAAAAACGTAGATGGTTTCCTCATCTTTTCCGCTTCTTTCTATGGTAATTCCGCCGTAATCTAAATCCATTTCCAAATCCCGTATCTCTTTCCTGGAAAACGCAAAGGATTCAGAGTCCTTGCTTTCCCAGATGGTTTTCCCGTCGTCTCCCCGGTCCCTGCGGTCAGAAATAAATGGTATATGAAAAGGCCCGATGGAAAATTCTCCTTCTTCCACTTCATCCCAGAAATCTGAGAAACTAAAGCCGATTCCAAGTCCCACCGCACAGAATATACTGCCCAAAATCACCAGGATCAATGTAACGATCAACGCTGCCTTTGTAAAATTCTTCATGCTCTCTGCTCCTTTCCGGAAAATATGCTTCTCCACAGCTTTCCAATCACTCTGCACAGCCACGGCACCAATTTTCCGCAGACCCATACGCACAAAATAGTGGCCAGAATTGCCAGAGCCAACAGTAACAGCCCTGTTCCTGTCAACGCAAATCCCACTGCAAGCTTACCGGTAATAAACTGCCCGATCCCCACGCCGAACAGCACTCCTCCTGCAATGTAGAAAACCCCTGCAATGCATACCACAGAAATGGCAAGCCCGAAAACAGTTCCTCCCACGCCAGTTACCGCCCCCAGCCAGATCGGGCTTGTGATCACGGCAATCGCTATAATCAGCAGCAGTTCCATCCCCGACCTTCCGCTGTAAGTGGAACGGCCGTCTCCGCTGTTGGAAGAACTGCCTCCATACCCGGAAGTCTTCTGGTAATTATAATGAAAACTCGGCTGTTCCTCATAATCGTAGGCGTCACCATTCTGGCTCCCGCCACTGCTGTGAAACTGAGACTGGCTGTTGTCTCCATAGTTCCGGCCACTGCTGCCAAACTGACTCTGGCCTCCGCTGCCAAACTGACTCTGGCCTCCGCCCTCATTGCTCTGGCCGCTGCTGCCAAACTGACTCTGGCCTCCGCCCTCATTGCTCTGGCCTCCGCTGCCAAACTGCTTTTGGCCGCTGTCCTCATGATTCCGGTAACTGCCTGCTCCATCATATTGCGCCTGGCTGGCTCCTGGGTCTGACTGTCTCCCATTTGTTTCTTTCCGGATGGAGATGGGATGCTTCTGTTCAAACCGGCTGTCCTCAAAACCATGCTCCGTAAATACGCCGGCCTCTGTTTCCATTCCCAAATCTGCTTTGATGGCGCCGGCCTCTGTTTCCATTCCCAAGTCTGTCTTAATCGTGGCAGCCACCTTCTCCGGCGACTCCAGTTCTTTTAAAATCCGCGCCTCATTTTCCACTCCCGCGTCTTCAAAGTAACTCTGGTAGTAGGACAACGCTTCCTTTCTCTCTTCTTCTGATACATCCTCAAGCAGCCGTTCTAACTGCCTCATAAATTCCATTCTGCTCATGCCATCTCTCCTCCCGAAAATAACATTGTAATTTTAGAAGAATAATTTACCCATTCTGTGCGGTACAGATTCAGCTGCGCCGTTCCCTTCTCTGTAATCTTGTAATATCTGCGGTTCCTTCCTCCGCACTCCACATCATAGACTTCCAGACAGTCATCCTTCTGCAGGCGCCGCAGCACCGGATACAGGGTAGATTCCGATACGTCTATGGCCTGCCGTACATCCTGGGTGATCTTATAACCATATGTGCCCTCCTCTTCCTTGCACACAACCGCAAGAACAATTGCGTCTAAAAGAGCTGCACCTGTGTTAAATACCATGCCATCACTCCTTACTATTTTTCGAATATTACTATTCCGTAAACATTACTATTTTCTAAATATTACTATTTTATATTTAATACTATACGCTATATAATATTATTTGTCAATAATTATTTTTAGAACAAAGTGGGCAAGCCTATTCCACAGTGGCACAGTATTTCCTGTAAGATAAAAAATTCCTGCCTATGCATGGCACATAGACAGGAACATTTCATGGCATCTGGCATCCTGTGTAAGTTCAGGATGGAATGCAAGTCCGATTTGATTGTGATACCGAACGCCGACAATATTCTCCCCGCTGCTTCCATCGGGAAGTTTCCCGATTACGGCAATGGGTTCCACCTCTTTTGTATCGCGGAGGGATACAATATAGGGCGCCCGAATAAATTCTAATGGAAAAAACTCTTCTTCTTTTGGGATTCCCCTGATTTTCGCCCGGTCAGAAAAACTGCCCAGCTGCCTGCCGTAGGCATTTCTCCTGACCACCACCGGCAAAGCGGCAAAACAACCTTCTGCGGCCTGGGATTTCTTAGTATCGCACACCTGTTCTGCCAGAAGAATCAGCCCGGCACAAGTTGCCAGAATCGGGAGCCCCTGATGAATTCTTTTTTTTAGCTCTTCATACATGCCAAGTTCCCGCAGCAATTTTCCCTGCACTGTGCTCTCACCGCCGGGAAGCACGATACCGTCCAGCTCCGCAGCCAAATCGCTGCTTTTTCGCAGCTCCACACATTCTGCCCCAAGCTGCTGCAGCATATGTTCATGCTCAATAAACGCCCCCTGCAGGGCTAATATGCCAATTCTCATCTTAGCGCCTCCCTTTTTCCCAGCGCCGGATACCAGCAATCTGCATCCGCCAGTTCCGCGGCTTCTGATTGCTGCTTCCTTTTTCCCAGCGCCGAATAGCGGCAATCCGCGTCCCCTGTACATATCCGCATCCTAACGGCCCCTTTCCGCCATCAGAAGCTCAATCTCCTGCTCATTGACGCCCACCATCGCTTCTCCCAAATCCTCTGACAGTTCCGCAATCATTTTGGCGTCTGTAAAATTAGCCACTGCTTTTACAATGGCGTTTGCCCGTTTCGCAGGATTTCCAGATTTAAAAATACCGGAGCCCACAAACACTCCTTCTGCTCCAAGCTGCATCATCAGAGCCGCGTCTGCCGGAGTGGCAATACCCCCTGCCGCAAAATTAACCACCGGAAGCTTTCCATTCTCATGTACATAGCTTACCAGTTCATAAGGTACCTTCAGCTCCTTTGCCGCTTCAAACAACTCATCTTCCCGCATGGAGGTCAGTTTTGCTATCTCACGGTTCATTTTCCGCATATGGCGCACCGCCTGCACCACATCTCCGGTTCCCGGCTCTCCCTTGGTCCGTATCATGGAAGCCCCCTCGCGGATCCGCCTTAAGGCTTCTCCCAGGTCTTTCGCTCCGCATACAAAGGGCACCTGAAACTGAGTTTTATCTATATGATATACATCATCCGCCGGAGACAGCACTTCGCTTTCATCCACATAATCAATTTCAATGGCCTCCAATATCTGCGCCTCCGCAAAATGTCCGATTCTGCACTTTGCCATTACCGGAATGGACACCGCCTCCTGAATTCCTTTGATCATCTTCGGATCGCTCATTCTGGATACGCCGCCTGCCGCCCGGATATCTGCCGGTATCCGCTCTAACGCCATTACGGCGCAGGCACCTGCCGCTTCTGCAATCCTGGCCTGTTCCGGCGTCGTCACATCCATAATCACGCCGCCCTTTAACATCTGCGCCAGTTCTTTGTTTATTTCCCATCTGCTTCCTGCACTCATCCTGTAAATCCTCCTTATTTTTCATGAGCACAAGTGTAACGCTTGATACCGTTTAAATAAAGAACCATGAAAGAAAAAAATCATATGGCCAGTTTCAGGCCAGATGCAGGGTCAGGCAGACCTCCATCCAGGATTCGCCGTCTTTTTCCCGGATCCCCGCGGTAATTTCCCCTTCCATCCGGTGCATCAGCTGCCGGCAGATATATAACCCCAACCCGCTTCCCGGGTTTTTCCCTGCATTGCTTCCCCGGAAAAAGCTGTCAAAAATATGGGGCAGCTCTTTCGGCGCAAGCCCGCACCCGGTATTTTGAATGACAATGACATATTCCTCTTCTTCTCTTCTGGCCAAAATCCGGATCTTTCGGCCGTCGCCGTACTTTATGGCATTTTCCACCACGTTCTGCAGAACCTCCGTCAGCCGGTCCGAATCTCCAAAGACCAGACAGTTGGGATAAGGTTCCATCTTAAATTCCAACTGGTGAAGAGCCATTTTTTCTTTATAATAAGCACGGATTCCTTCCAGAATTTCTCCCACATAAATTTCCCCGTTTTCCACCTGAAAACTCAGGAAATCTTCATTGGAAGCCTTTACAATTTCACTGATATAAACTTCAATTTCCTCTGCTTTTTCCCTGATCTTGGCCGCAATCTCCTGTTTCTTTGCCTCTTCCCGATAAAGATTTTTGCACAATGCCTGGGCATACAGGTGAATGGCGCTTAAGGGCGTCTTAATGTCATGGGACAGGGACAGGAGCAGAACTTTTTTCTCCCTCTGCAGTTCTAACTCCCTTGCCTTATTTTCCTCTAAATTTTCCCGCAGCAAATCCATGCCCCACATAAATTTTCCGAAAAAACGGTCTTTGCTTTCTTTCAGAGGAAGGGTGAGATTGCCTTTGGAAAGCTCATAGGGCAGCTGAACAAACCTGGTAAAAGGTTTCAATATTTTCTGTCTGACATACCACAGAACAAGCAGCGTCAGAAGCAGGAAGAAGACTGCAGTTCCATTGATGAGAATCCGCAGCGGGCCGTCAGAAGTTCTTCCGGCAGTGTAATATATTTTATAATATGCCAGCTTCGAAGCAATTACCGCGTATTCTCCCTCTCCATTTTTCCAAAAATCTCTGGCTTCCTGTTCTTCCTTATCATATTCCAGAACAGAAAGCCCCGTTACAAAGGGATAATCCGCCCCGCCGGAGGAATCGGACAGCTCCGTCAGACTCCCGGCTGCCCTGCCGGAGTAATCGGACAGTTCCGTCAGGCTCCCGGCCGCCCTCCCCTTTTCCTGTTCAAAGTCCGCAATGACCCGCTCCAGCCGGTTTAAGGCAACTCGGTACTCCCTGCTGGGTTCTGACAGCTTTGCCTGGGACAGCAGCGCGTTTATCAGGCATAATGCCGCAAGGCCGCCCAAAAGGACAGCCAGCAGCAATTCATTGATTTTCTTCATATTTCATTCCTTTACTCAAACCGGTAACCGATGCCCCAGACAGTCAGAATCCGCTCCGGCTTCCTGGGATCTCGCTCCAGCTTTTCCCGCAGCCACCGGATATGCACCGTCAGGGTCTGAATCTCGCTTTCGCTGTCAAATCCCCAGATCTTACAGAAAAGCTCCTCCTTCGGAATGGCCTTTCCCTTATTTTCCATCAGATACAGCAGAAGGTCAAATTCTCTGGCGGTTACGGAAACTTCCTTTCCGTCCCGATAGATATGGCGCCCCGCTTTATCCAGCCGCAGACTGCCCTCTGTGATCGTGTCTGAGGAATATCTTCTCTGAAAAATGCCTTTCACCTTCGCCAGCAGAATGTCGATATCATAAGGTTTCTCAATATAATCATCCGCCCCCTGCAAAAGCCCGTTCAGCTTATCTTCTTTCCCGCCTTTGGCGCTTACAATAATAATCGGCGTATTGTCATGCCGCCGGATTCTGCTGCAGACGCCGAACCCGTCCATGCCGGGAAGCATCACATCCAAAATAATCAGCTTCGCTCCCTCTGCCTCATAGATTTCCAGCCCTTCTTCCCCGGAACCTGCCAGGTATACATCATACCCTTCCGCTTCCAGGAAATCCGAGAGCAGTTCCCCCAGTTCTTTATTATCCTCCACCACAATAATATCTGCCATACTGCACCTGCCATTTCCGCTGCGTTACTGTTTCACAGAACTTATATCACAATTGAAGCCTGCCATACTGCACCTTCTACCATCCCATTTCTATCAGCCAGTTGTTCAGCTTCCGCTCCCGGGCCTTCTCCTGGCTGTCCGGCTCCTCCATTCTGAGTTCCCCTTTCATATTGCCATCCACAAGATACAAAATCCTGCTGCATTTTGCAGCCACTTTCATGTCATGGGTCACCAGCATAATGGTGGTTCCCTCCTGATTCAGCTTGCCCAATTCCCGCATCACATCCTCCGACGCGCTTCGGTTGAGGGCCCCGGTAGGCTCATCCGCAAAGAGGATTTGGGGCCGATTGATCAGGCTGCGGCAGATACAGGCCCTCTGAAGCTGCCCGCCGGACACTTCGGTGATGTCATTTCCCGCCACATCGCTGATTCCAAGCTTGCGCATCAGCGCCAGACAGTACTCATTGATTTCCTGCCTATCGCGGCTTTTGCGCGCCTGGTAAGCCGGAAGCAGAATATTGTCCATAATGGAAAGGTTTTTCAGCATATGCATCTGCTGGAAAATAAATCCCATGCTTGTGAGGCGGACCTTCGCCAGTTCCTTTTCCTTCAAATCCGTAATCCGCCTGCCCGCCAGCGTCACTTCCCCGGCGGTGGGCCGGTCCATGCCCGACACGCTGTACAACAGGGTGGATTTCCCGGAACCGGAAGGTCCCATCACCGCCGCCATTTCTCCCTGCTGAATGGTAAAATTCACATTTTTCAGCACGTTATTCTGTCTTTTATTGGTTACATAAGTTTTGCATAAATCTTTTACACACAATGCTTCTTTCATTTCCGCTCTCCTATTCTTTTACTCAATATGGTTCATCTCCCGCACCGATATGCTTCTCACCCGCCGCATGGCAATAACGCAGGCCAGCACGGTAATAACAAAAAGCGCGGCAGGATACACTGCGTAAATCTCCAGGGGATTGACGACAAATTCAATTTTCTCCGCTCCCATCATCTGAAATACCCGTCCGGAAGTGATTTCTGAAAAAGGCGTTCCGGTGGCCGTTCCCGCTGCAATGCCCAAAAACAGCACCAGCATAACCCGTTTCGTCTGCCATCCGATCAACGCGCCGTCAGAAAATCCAATGGATTTCAGCATCCCGATTTCTCCCCGCTCCCGAATCAAAAACATTTTCTGCATCAGAACCACCACCAGAACATTGATGGCAACCACCACTGCCAGAATCAGCAGCTTTAAAGGTTCCAGCCTTCCTGCAATATCACCGATCATACTGCTGATAAATTCTTTGGTTGTCTGTACCTTTGCCTCCGGAAACAGTTTTTGCGCCCTGTCGGTCACTTCAGTGAGATTTTCCCTGTCGGATTCCTGTTTCAGCGTAATCTGGGCGCCGAACCCTCCCCCTGCTTCTCCATAGTCCAATTCCTCTTTTTCTGTAAACCGGATTCCCTCTCCCATATTATTCATGGACTGATAGAGGGCGGTAATCAGATAAGGCTTTTCCCTGCCGCCGCAGGTAATATAGACGGTATCTCCCAGCTCAGCGCCAATTTTATCCGCCACAACATGTGTCATCGCAATTTCATTTTCGTACACAGGCGGCTGGCCCTCATCATAGAAATACTGCTCCATAGAAGTTCCCAATCCCTGTATGGCAAAGGATTTATATGATTTCTCTCCTTTTCTTACCCGAAGCTTAAAATAGATTTCTGTGGTCACTTTTTCCACCTCAATTCCGTCCTGCTCCAGCCGTTCCTTGGATTCTTCCAGATAATCGTACCACCCCTGTTTGGTTCCCTGGACAATCAGTTCCGCCACCTTATCTTCCTGAACCAGATAAAAATCACATTCCGTCAGGGCGAACCACGCCCCAATCTTTTCTGAGCTTAAGGTATTGATGGTATTAATGGGCATCACCACCAGCCAGACGCCGATAATGCTGGTAAAGAACAATACCAGATACTTTCTCAGTTCGCTTGCCACATCATTGCAGGCCAGAAAAGTAGTGGCTTTCACATGGGAACGCTTCATCTGAAATACGCCCTTTTTCCGGAAACGCTCGCCCCGGTTCCCGCTTCGGATGGCGTCCATGGGGCTGAATTTCCTGATTTTTCCGGTACTGAGATAGCCAAACAACACGATTACCCCCACAATCAGCATACTGATCAGCAGCTGAAACAGAATGCTTCCTCCTCCCTCTTCAATGACGATTTTCTCTGTCACCTGCAAAAGCAGCCCCTGGCTGAACGGAATACTGGCCGCAAATCCCAGCAGCGCGCCTGATAACGCCATCACAAAATACTTCGCGATATAGAGCTTTCGGATGGAACTGTCACGGATTCCGATTGCTTTCATAATCCCGATTTCCTTGAAATCCTCATTGATGGTAAATACAATGGTAAACCGAAGCATAATCACCGAGATGGCAATCAGGCAGATGCTTACCAGCAAAATCACCGCCGCAATTACCATTTCCATTACATAAGTGGTTTTTACCAGCTCTCTGCTGCTGCCGAACATTTCATTGAAATCACAGTTGTTATATTAAAACTTTCCCAATTTACCGGACTATAGAATAGTCCTGCAAACTCGCCAAAAAC
>CAJUBP010000044.1:0-2730 GCA_910584585.1 uncultured Lachnospiraceae bacterium
ATGTAAAACAAGCGTGTCTGGATATCGAAAATAAAATTAATGACAGCATTACTCCGCAGCCTGATTATACACTGGAATTGCAGAATAATGACAGAACGATAAAACTGACTGTAAAAAGCGGGCTTCAAAAGCCATATTTATATAAATCGAAAGCATATAAGCGAAATGATACTGCAACAATAGAGGCTGACACACTGGAACTGTCAAGACTGATTTTAGAAGGAAAAAATATCAGGTTTGAAGAATTGCCGTGTGAAGATCAAGAGCTAACATTTGATATGCTATGTCAAAAATTAAAAGAATGTGTTCAGATTGAAATTTTTAATCAGGATACCTTGAAAACACTGAACTTATATAACAGCACTGCGGGATATAATAATGCGGCCGGTATTTTGGCGGATAAAAATCATTTTCCGGGAATTGATATGGTGAGGTTCGGTGAGAGCATCAGTGTGATTCATAAGAGAGCAACATTTGATCATATATCTATTTTGGCAGTCTACGAAAAAGTATCGGAGATATTCAAAGATTATTATCAATACGAGGAAATACAAGGTACCGAAAGGATAAAGGCAGAAAAAATACCGGAGACTGCGTTTAGAGAAGCAATCGCAAACGCGCTGATTCATAGGGCGTGGGACGTGGAGTCACAGATAAAAGTTTCGATGTTTGACGACAGAATAGAAATTATTTCTCCGGGAGGACTGCCTTCTGGAATAACAGAAGATGAGTATTTATCGGGGAAACTTTCCGTCTTAAGAAATAGAAATCTGGCAAATGTATTTTATAGGCTGGGGTTTGTTGAAATATTCGGCACAGGAATTATACGGATAAAGCAGCTCTATGAAGAAGGATTGAAACAGCCGGATTTTGAAGTGTCGGAAAATGCAATTAAGATTGTACTCCCGGTTTTTGAGAAAAACCTGAATTTAACGGAAGACGAAAGAAAAATATATAAAATTTTAAGCAAGACAATGCGGAAATCAATTAGCGAAATTGCTCCTTACGTCCCATTTGGTAAATCAAAGACAACACAATTACTGAAAGAAATGGGTAAAAAAGGCATTGTAAAAATTGAAGGCAGAGGAAGGGGGACGAAGTACGTGATAAAGTAAAATAGCGCAAAAGAAATTTATAAGACGAATGGAGTTGGTAAAAGTGACGTCAAAAGGTCAAATTACAATACCTATCGCAACAGGAAAATAAAAGGAGAATGTACAAATGAAACCTGCAGATTTAGAAACGTCCAGGGAATGCAATATCAGAATCCGAAGGCAGTTAGAACAGCTTTCGGAAAAAACATTTCAGCAATTTACCGCAAAGCTGCTGCCGGGAACCGAACATATTCTGGGCGTGCGCCTGCCGGTTCTTCGGAAAATGGCGAAGGAGCTTGCCAAAGGAGACTGGAGAACGTATCTTTCCAATGCCTCTGACAGCAGCTATGAAGAAATTATGCTGCAGGGAATGACATTGGGATACGCCAAAGGAGAACTGCAGGAAAAAAAGGAGTACCTGGAGCGTTTCATACCCAAAATAGACAACTGGTCAGTCTGCGACAGCGTATGCTCCACCATCAAAACAGCCCAAAGCCAGCCGGAGGAAATGTGGGAATTTCTGGAGCCGTATTTAAACAGCTCCGAGGAATTCCAGATCCGCTTTGCGCTGGTGCAGCTTTTGGATTATTATGTAAATGAGACTTACCTCGCAAGGGTGTTGGAGGCTGCGCAGCAGGTGAAACAGGAGTATTACTATGTCGAAATGGCCCAGGCATGGCTGATTTCCATCTGCTACCGGGAATTTCCGAAAGAGACGCTGCCGGTTCTGGAGAGCAACGCCCTGAATGATTTCACCCATAAGAAAGCGATTCAGAAGATTACGGAATCCCTGAAAGTGCCGAAAGCGGAAAAGGAACGGGCGCGCAGGCTGCGGCGGTAAGGAACGGTTTTTTGGACAGGGGCCTGTCAAGTTTGGAGGGAGTAGAATGGTAATAGGAATTTGTGATGATAATGAATCAGATCTTTTAAGAATAGAACGATTCTGCGAGACATATATGAATGAGAACGGTGTTTGCTGCCAATACAAACGGTTTTTGAACGGTGAGGAAGTGATTCAATATTGTGAAGACCCGGAGAATCCAATGATTCATTTGCTGTTCTTAGATGTGGAACTGCCGGGGATCAATGGCATTGATCTGAAAGAGAGAATTATGAAAAATAATTTAATCTACCGCATTGCGTTTATAACAAATTACAAAGAAAATGTGTATCGCGCGTTTTCCTTGAAAACAATTGGATTTATTGACAAACCCTTTGCCCAGGAAGATATCTCTAAAATGATAAATCTCACGCAGGAAGAATTAAAGGACAATATTGTGATTGAGTATACAGGATATCATGGGGAAAAAATCAATGTTCCGATACAAAATATTCTGTATTTTGAAGCAGATGAGAGCTATACGAAAATAGTTACCTATGGACAAAATGGCGGCGCCTGCCAATTGATATCTCGGAAGCTTGGGCAAATCGAGAAAGAGATGAAAGAGTATGGCTTTCTTAGAGTACATAAATCATATCTGGCGAACGCAGCGAATATGGTTGAGGCGGGAGAAAAAATTCGTTTCAGGGACAGCGGATTAACGATTCCGGTTGGGAGGAAATATAGAGAACAGGCAAGAAAATGCTGTCTGTTATTTGGAAAGGAACAAATGAGGAAACGCTTATGATAGGGGAA
>CAJUBP010000044.1:2830-41495 GCA_910584585.1 uncultured Lachnospiraceae bacterium
AATGCTGTCTGTTATTTGGAAAGGAACAAATGAGGAAACGCTTATGATAGGGGAAGTCTTGCGATTATCCGTTATTTGGAAAGGAACAAATGAGGAAACGCTTATGATAGGGGAAATCTTGCGCTTATTGGTATATCTATTTCTGGAAATTATGAATTGCTGTCTGGCTTACGTTTTGTTTTTTGGCGCAAAAATCACAAGTTCCAGGAAAAAAATTATATTTTGTACAGGCAGTTTACTGATGTTTCATTGTTTTATTTTAATTGCATGGGATATGGAGGCTGCCAGCGCAACCCCTATGTTTACAATGATTCTGATTCCGATGTTTCTGTTTGAGGTTTTTGACATCCGTTATCTGTATATTTATCCTTTTGTCGCGCTGGCCTCTTCCATTTTAGGAATCAACGCGTCCTACTTTCTGGGAATTGCTCTGGAACTGTCGGTTTCTGAGATTATTCAGGGAAATTGGTATACAATAATATGTCAGAGTGTGCCGACGATTGTGATGTTGATGATATATCTTTTGATTAAATTGAGAAAGTGCAGGCCTTTTCAAATCAATCTGGACTTAAAGCAGTATATTGTTCTTTACGCAGCCGCAATTGGATTGTTTTTCATGGTGGCGCCTATGCAGAGCATGGCAGAAGGCGATTTTGATGAGTGGAATATCAATGCTGTTGGAGCAGCTTCCTCCCTTGGCTGTACACTGCTTGTTTTTGTGACGATATGGCAGGGAATTTCGGTCAAAAAAGAAACTGAACAGAAAGAAAAGAGCGTCATGTTTGAGAAATATCTGAGCATCCAAAGGGAATACTATGAAAGTTTATTGTATCAGGAAGAAAGAATGAGGAGATTTTACCATGATATGAACGCGCATATTACAGCATTGCAAGCCTATGCGTCAAATCAGGAAATAGAAAATCTGCAGATATATTTAAGCAGAATGAGATCGGAATCGGCGATTGATGATATCCATAAATTTACTGGAAATAAAATTGTGGACGCGCTTATTACCAAGCTGAAAGAAGATGCGGAACGAAAAGATATTTTATTTGAGGTTCAGGGATATTTACAGGAAGAATCGGCTGAAAAATCATATGATTTATGCACCATAATTTCAAATCTTCTGAAAAACGCAATAGAAGCCTGCGAGGAAATAGATGATAAGGGGCAAAGAAAAATTTCTTTAAAAGCCAATATGTATGAGAAAAGAATCTGTATTATTGTAAACAACAGTGTAAAAGAAAGAGTGAAATTAAAGGAAAAATTTCCGGTGAGAACAAGAGAAGCCGGCATTTATCATGGCTTAGGATATGGAAATTTAGAAGCTACGGTTCAGAAGTATGACGGCATAATAGAATGCCGCGCGGATGAAAAAGAATTTGAAGCGGAAATTGTAATATAAAATGCATGCGGAAAAAAGCGATTTGTGTCGTTCATGGTTACTTTTCACACCTATGCCAATCACCCTGCTGATTGGCATGGAGCCAATACCGTTCTGGAGCCAGAGGGACTGCCCTCGCCGAAGGCGACTTTAAATGGCAGTCCCGGTTACAATTCATGCCCAGATATAATAAAAGCATTATAAAATCTGGCATGGGCTTGAATTGTAACCGTTCATGGGTGGAAAAGTGTCGTTCATGGAACATGAGTTGCTTTTTTGGTGTAAATATAATACTATTTGAGTCAGGAAGTGTGGTGAATGAATCGAACTACATGATTGGCATTTTGAGAAATGTTTTTATTTTTCTGATATTAAGGGGTGATTCGATGAAAAAAGAATGGAATAAATATAATCTCGCAAGCGCAATGATTGCAGGTATGAATGTATTATCAGGAATTGTTATGTATTTTTTATTAGATAATGAAATTGCAATTCAGTGGCGAGGGGGAGTTCCGACCTCTATTGTGAGTAAAAACTATATTTTTTTATTCCCATTGCTGGCAGTCTTCTTTTTCATTAGTGGGAAAATTATTTTACGGTTTGTAAGTTACAAATGGTTTAAAGATGTGAAACAGATTTTAGTTGATTATTTTAATATGTTTTTGCAAATTATATTTGTCACATGCCAATTGTATGTTATATTGTATGCCTTTGGCTTGCGAATTACAATTGAGAGTATATTTTTTATTGAGATAATCATCGGATGCGTATTTGGAATGAAGTTAATAAAAAAAGATAAGAGGCACTAATAAATGAAAATTATTTTAACAGCATTACGTTATTGAAGTATATGAAGAAAGATTATAATCTATATTATTCTAGTAGAATTATAAGCGGAATAGGAGATGCGCTGCAGGATATAGCAGTAATTACAATAATTGCGCTATTTACGGATTCAGCAGCTATTTCCGGACTTGTTGTCGCGTTAAATGCATTGGTAAGAATTATATGTTCTCTTTTTGCGATTAGTAACACGTATATGAAAGACTGTAAGCGGGTTCTGACATATTTAAATTATTTCTATGCGCTTATGACAGGTTTGTTTTATATATTTTTAATATTTGATACGCCATTGCTCGTATTGAAAATAAGTGTCGTATCTTATGAAACAATATGTAGTTTAATCTATACTTTCTATAAAATATATCAAGATATGATAGTAAAGGAAGTGTCAGATAACAATGAAAAAATTGCAAGGTTGTATGCTGCGGACAATGTAATAAAAGTTTCAACTTCACTTGTATCAGCAATTTTACTAATGGTTATGTCTTATAAAGGATTTTTGGTTATAAATGCAATATCCTTCTTGATTTCTGGAGTTATTGTTTCTAAGTTAAAAATTGATATGTCAACGAATAAGACACAGCGAAGGAAGAGTGGGCATTTTAAAGTAATAAATAATATCAAGGGATTTTATGAAAAATATTTACCTGTATTTAAGATTGTAATTTTGAGTGCCATTCTTTCCTTCTTCTTTGCGTCTTATGCTGTGTTGCTTCAGAAGGCGATAAAGATTTTTGAAATTGATATAAAATATATTGGTGTATTAAATGGCATATATTATGTCGTGTCAATTTTATTGTCCTATGGAGCTGGTTATATAGATGTTAAGAACATAAAGAAGGTTTCCTTACCAGTCTTAGGAACAGGGGTGTTATGTTCAGCGCTTTGCTTATCAAATGATAAGTGGATTATTGTTGCGTTTATATTGCGGATATAAATGTTTTTTTCGCTGCAATGTCTTTACTTTTTACATTCTCAATTATCTATTTGTTTGTATTAAAGATTTAGAGCGTGTTTTAAAATTATTTTCCGCAAGATGTCGTCCCAATTTATATCAGATTTTATGCTGGATTTCGAAGGTGTAGTGGGCTATATTGACTAAATTCAGCATGAAATTTGGTGTGAAGTGGGGCGGAAGATGCGGGAATGAATTTTAAGACACGCTTTAAGGAGGGAACCAGGCTTAGCGCCAGGCATCCCCCGTTTAGCGCGATATTTGCGCTATCAGATTGAACATTAACAAGTGTTTTGGAAATAGATGAAAAAATTTACTAAATAAAATATTGAGTAACTGGGAAAAGCGTATGGAAAATAAATAATCAGTGAGGTGCTATTAATATGGACAATGATTTAATTTCTAAAATTGAGTGTTTGGTAAAAAATGCCTGTTATCAGAAAGAGAATATATTTGGATGTAATATATGGGAGCATCATATTCTCCCGGTTGTCAAATATTCTAAAGTGTTGGCAGATAGATTTTGCATAGATAAAGAATGCGCAATACTGAGTGCGTATTTGCATGATTACGCAAGTGTATTAGATAAGAAATATTATGAGGAACATCATTTGTATGGAGCGAAATTTGCAGAGGAGATATTGCATAGAGAAAACTATCCAAAACAAAAAATTGATATAGTCAAAACTGCAATCTTAAATCATAGGGGAAGTATAGAGCATACAGAACAGTCACTGGAAATAAAGTGTCTTGCCAGCGCTGACGCAATGGCGCATATTGCTGAAATTCCGTCATTGCTGTATTTGGCGTATAGACAAAAGAATATGGATATTCAAACAGGAAGCCAGTGGGTATATAAAAAGATTAATAGGAGTTGGGATAAATTATGTGAAGAGGCTAAAATAATTATAAGAGATGAGTATCAGGCAGGAATCAAAGTTCTTGCTATTAATAACTCAAACTTCCCATAAGCCTTTGCAGTTAGTCATACTGAAAATTGTTAAAAAGGAGAAATGAAGTGAAAGTTATATTGAGCAGAAAAGGATTTGATTCAGTAAATGGAGGAATTGTAAGTCCAATATTGGAAGATGGTACAATGATTTCCTTTCCTATACCAAGTAATGATAGTTCCTCTTACAATGACTTAAAGTATAACGGTATTCTGTATTCAAAAATATTATCTGACTTACATTATAAAGGCGGTCAATTTTGCCATGTAGATCCGGATTTGGATCAGGGTCGAATCTCTAAAGAGATTGATGGATGGGAACCGGCCTTTGGTCAAATAGATTCATCAGCTACATATTTAAAGAATATAGGAATAAAGGAAGGTGATTTATTTCTGTTCTTTGGAAATTTTCATCATGTTTCATATGCTAATGGCTCTTTTAAATATATTAAAAAAAGCGGTGATTTTTACAAGGATAATGATTTACAAGTTATCTGGGGTTATCTTCAGGTTGGAAAAGTAATTGACAACCCTATGGAACAGAAAAGTTTCTGGTGGCATCCTCATTCTAATGAAAAACGTATAGAAAATAAGACTAATTTGATATTTACTGCTTCAAAAAATTTGTCTTTTGATCCGAGTAAACCGGGCGCTGGTTTACTGTCTTATGATAAAAAAAGAGTATTAACTCTTGAAAATGGCAATAAAGCTACATGGATAAAAAAAGAGATTTATGATACAGATCATATATTAAGTAAGAGAAAGAATTCAGCTAAGGATCCTTCGAGAGGAATCTACTATGCAGGAATTTGGCAGGAATTAGGGCTTATGGAATCTGATGCTTGTTCCTTGTGGGCGAAATTAATGATTCTATAAAAGAGTGTTTCAGTTAAGCGCGAATTTCTTGAAAAAATTTATTGACTCTGACGGAGCGTCATAGCTTATAGTGGCATTATCAGGAACAGGAGGTCAGACGCCATGAGGACAGTAAAGGAAATATCAGATATGACCGGCATCAGCGTGCGTGCGCTTCATTATTATGATGAAATCGGTTTATTGAAACCTACGGATAAGAGTGAGAAAGGATACCGGCTTTATGATGATAAGGCTTTGGAACAATTGCAGCAGATTTTGTTCTTCCGTGAGTTTGATATTCCTCTGAAAGAAATTAAGGCTCTTATGGAAAATCCTGCTCTTGACAGAAACCACACATTGAAGATGCAGAGAAAGATGCTTATTGCGAAGATGGAACGGCTGGAGCGTCTGGTTGCAAGCATTGATGACATTCTGAAAGGAGAGAATAAGATGGATTTCGCGATTTTTAACAGGACAGAGGTGGAAGAAATGTTCCAGGCAATGACAGACCATATGCCGGAAGAAATGAAAAAGACAGCCATAGATGAATTCGGAGGCCTTGCGCAGTGGCGGGAACATTATATGAAAGCAGTTTCCAGTGAGGATATGCAGAAACGCTACCGTAAAATGGTGGAATGGTTTGGCGGAAAGGAACGGTATCTTGATACAGTGAAAAATCCAATCAGCAAAGAAGTTGCGGAAAGTTACCGGAAACGGCTGGATGCTGTTTTAGAAAAATTAGCCGGCAGAAGGGAATGCCCTGTGGATTCCTTTGAGGTAAAAGAAATGATCGGAGAGTATGGCTTTATTATGAAACAGCTTTGCCAGATAAAGGACGAAAAGGAAATGATGCTTTCCCTTGCGCAGACTTACCGCAAGGAAGAAATCAAAGCAAAAACAGACGAAAAATACGGTGACGGAGCGGCGCAGTTCTTTATGCTGGCAATCGAGACATTTTATAAATAATGGACAGCCTGATTTGCGCATTATGCAGTTCATAAGTGATGAACATGCCCTCATTGATGCAGGAACCGCCGGGCTCTTCTGATTAGAGGGGGATATATCTTGAACTGTCTTTCAATTTTTCTTCCGCAGCGATCTCCACCACCCTCCGGCTCTATGGGCTTTCGTGGATGGTGGGGACGCCCTGCCTGCGCTCCCGGTTTCTTCCCGGTCCTCTCCCTGTTGTTCGTGATCTTATTGCAGCTTTTTAACCGTAAGGTTCCGTTCCCGGATGATCCCTTCGTAATTCGCACGCAGCTTTTAGTAAATGTCTCCTGAGCGGAAGTCCGCCAGTTTCCGGCGGGCAGCCTGCAGCTGGCATGATAATGAAGTTGTTAGAAAATACTCTCGGTCACGCAAGTAACCTTGATAATTTTATGCAAATAAATTCACATGCGAATTTGCTTGCAAGGGTATCCTATATTGTATATAATGGAGCAAAGGAGTTGATTGACATGCCCATTATTAAACCAATATCAGATTTAAGGAATTACACAGAAGTATTAAAACAGGTAGATATTTCAAACAGGGTTTATCTTACACGAAACGGTCATGGCGAGTATGGAATCCTTACCATGGCAGAAATTGATGAACTTGATCGCTGTCGGGCAGCTTATACCTTGGTGTCCAAACTAAGAAAAGCAGAGGAACGCGCAGACAAAGAGGGATGGATTTCTGCAGATGAAGCGGAGAAGGAACTGGGGGTATCTGATTGAAAAAATTACTATATTCTCCGAATGCTGTATGTACAGCATAATTATGCTTTTTACCGAATTGAGGAAAATGCAGTGCGGATCACAGATATCATTCATGAGAGAGAAGATTTTATGTGGAAATTATTTGGTGTTAAAACAACAACGCAGGAAACAGAAGATTATTGGGGAGAATAACATTTTTATCACTGTTGCGTTTCCACTTACACAATTCTCTACACACAGTTAAGAAATTTAATAGTTTCAACTACTTCGGCGAAAAATTGTTGCCACAAAAGTATCCAATGAATTACACCATAAAAATTTTCTGTTTTTTACCCGATGGCACAAAAGAATATTTACGGGAATGAATTATAAGACACGCTCTAGAAGAGAATCTTTAGGTATTTCATAGAGGAAAATGCTTTACGGAAAGCAGTCATAGAGATATAATGATATCAAAAACAGTAGTTCTGTTAATTTATAGATATGCATCATAGAAGTAATAGGAGATTTGGCGTATGGCGAAAAAAAAGGAATTTAACATCACAGGGCTGTGCATTCCGAAACTGCATTATATGGTGGACACCAGTGAAAAAGTCAGCCAGATAATTGAGAAATATGTGGAACGCGACGCATATGTTACGATGAATTGCGCGCGTCAGTACGGAAAAACAACGACCCTGGAATTGCTGTACCATCGTCTCAAAGAAAAATACATTGTGATAGATATTAGCTTTGAGGCTGCCGATGACTGTTTTGCGTCCATCCGTTCACTGGCATTGGGGATAAGCGCCAAAATTAGAGACGCGCTGCTGTTTCATCATGTTCCGGAAATCCTGATGAAAAATTGGGAGCAGCCAATCTCCGAGGCGCTGCCGATGGATGATTTGAGCAGAAGAATTACAGAGCTTTGCCAAAAGAGTGAAAAAGAAATTATTTTTATGGCGGACGAGGTGGATCGGGCTGCAGACAATGAACTGTTTCTGCTCTTTTTAGGGCTGCTTCGGGGAAAGTACCTGCGGAGAAACGCGGGGCGGGACAGTACATTTAAAAGTGTAATTCTGGCGGGCGTCCATGATATTAAGAATTTAAAAATGAAATTGCGCCCCAATGAAGAGCGGCAGTATAACAGCCCATGGAATATTGCCGCTGATTTTGATGTGGATATGGGGTTTTCAGCGAAAGAAATTGAAAGTATGCTGAGGGAATATGAAATGGACTGCCGTACAGGGATGGATATTCCTGCAATTGCCGGAGAACTGTATGAGTATACAGGCGGCTATCCTTTCCTCGTAAGTTGGATTTGTAAAAAGGTGGATGAGGAACAGTTAAGCTGGACATCTGAAGGTTTGCGCCTGGCAGTGAAACAATTGCTTAGCGGGACAAACACTTTATTTGACGATTTGATTAAGAATCTGGAAAATCATCCGGAATTCAGAAACCTGGTGGAAGCCGTACTGGTGCAGGGAGAAGAGATTCCCTTTGTACCGTCAAATCCGGAAATCGCAAGAGGCGTAATGTATGGAATTTTCCGGAAATCAGAGCAGCGGATTGCAATATCCAATCAGATTTTTGAAACATATATTTATGAATACTTAATTTCAGTAAACAAAACCCGGGAATTTCTGCATCCAAAATATTCCGATAAATCTCAGTATATCCGAAATGGAAAGCTTAATATGAGAAAGGTATTAGAGCAATTTTCCGCATTTTTAAAGTCAGAATATCGGAAAGAAGACGGGAGATTTATTGAGCGGCAGGGACGGCTGCTGTTCCTCTGTTTTTTGCGGCCGATCATCAATGGAACGGGGCATTACGCAGTGGAAGCGCAGACGAGACAAAATGCCCGCATGGACATTCAGGTATTTTACGGCAGGGAAGAGTTTGTAGTGGAGCTGAAACTCTGGCATGGCATAAAAAGAGAACGGCAGGGATATCAGCAATTAGCTAATTATCTGGAGGCAAGGGGGCTGGAAGAAGGTTACCTGGTCAGCTTTTGCAGTAATATAAAGTCTCCGAAAGAAAATCAGGAGATTGAGTGCCAGGGGCATAAAATCTACGAGGTTGTTGTTGCGTATCAGGCAGATTAATAGATAGAAAATTTGTTTTTTGAGTGTTGCCCTTCTTTGGCTTCTGGCTAAATATTCAGCAGATCAGCAATATCAGAAAAGTTGATCCATAGATCATCATAAATATTTACTTTGAGAATGGAATCAAATGGATACTGAACGCTCACCAAATTTTCCTCAAAATAATTTACAGTCACGATTTTTCTCCGTGGATCTACAATCCAATATTCGCGGACACCGGTATTTTTATAGTAGTAGAGCTTGCGGATGTAATCATCTGCCGGATTGCCGGGAGAAACAATTTCAATAATGAAGTCAGGAGCGCCGTTGCAGCGCTTTCCATCCAGCTTATTTTTGTCGCAGATAATCATAATGTCAGGCTGGACGATGGTAAGAGGCTTATCGGACAGCTTTACATCAAAGGGGGCGCTGAATACGCTGCAGGGCCCTTTCTTACGGAGAAGATAGTTATTTATAGCCGTAGAAAGCTGCATGGAAAGTGACTGATGTATTTGCGAAGGACTCGCCATATCATAGATAATGCCGTCAAAGACTTCTATCCTTTTTTCTTCTGGAAGAGCTTCATATTGCTCCAAAGTGATTGTTTCTGGCTGTGATTGGAATGCCGGCGGCATCATAGAACACTTCCTTTCCTGGAAACTGGGACTGTTAGCGATAATTCTTAAAGTCAATATAGCATAATGCATGCACAAAATCAAGTTTGGAAATAAGCTGCCTTGTACCCCGCTTCGGCTGGGGCGTTACCGATATGTAACAGTTCAGCCTTCGGCTTCACTGTTACACCGATATATCAGATTTTCCCTCTTCCCATTGACGATATCCCAGGAAACCCTTATAATATCCCTGAAAGAACTATCATAATAGAAAGAAGGTGACACAATGGTAGAATTAGACCAGTTCAAAACAACATTGAACACATACAAAAAACCATTAGTGGAAGTGAGGGATTCACTTTGACCTGGCAAATAAAGAAAAAAAGATCCAGGAACTAGAACGGGAAATGGAAGCCCCGGATTTTTGGGACAATACAGAGCTCTCCCAGGCAAAAATGAAAGAACTGAAAAGCCTGAAAGACGATGTGGAGACATATGCGCAGTTAGCCGGCCAGTTTGAAGATATCGAAACGCTGCTGGAAATGGGCTATGAAGAAAACGACGCCTCCCTGATCCCGGAAATCGAAGAAGCTTTACAGGAATTTGAAGAAACATTTGAAAATATCCGGATCAAAACCCTGTTGTCCGGCGAATACGATACGGAAAATGCCATCGTATCCCTCCATGCAGGGGCAGGCGGAACCGAATCCTGCGACTGGAATTCCATGCTTTACCGGATGTACAAACGGTGGGCGGAAGATAAGGGGTTTGACGTGGAAGTGCTGGATTCTCTGGATGGAGAAGAAGCCGGCATTAAGTCCATTACCTTTGAAGTGCGGGGAGAGAACGCCTACGGCTATCTGAAATCAGAAAAAGGCGTCCACCGGCTGGTGCGGATTTCCCCCTTTAACGCGGCGGGCAAGCGGCAGACCTCCTTTGCTTCCTGTGACGTGATGCCGGATATTGAGAAAGATTTGGACATTGAGATTAAGGATGATGAGTTGAGGATTGACACCTATCGATCCAGCGGAGCCGGCGGGCAGCACATCAACAAGACTTCATCCGCCATCCGCATTACCCATCTGCCCACCGGAATTGTGGTGCAGTGCCAGAACGAACGGTCCCAGCACATGAATAAAGACAAGGCCATGCAGATGTTAAAGGCAAAGCTATATCTCTTAAAACAGGAAGAAAATGAGAAAAAGGCCGCGGATATCCGGGGAGAAGTGACGGAAATCGGATGGGGCAACCAGATCCGATCTTATGTTATGCAGCCCTATACTATGGTAAAAGATCACCGCACCAATGCAGAAACAGGAAATGTGGACAGCGTTATGGACGGAAAGCTGGATTTGTTTATCAATGCTTATCTGAAGTGGAGAAGCCTTGGAAAAGCGCAGGAGGATTAAGGAATGGGAATTATCAGAGCAGCGGCGCAGGCGGTATCCGGCAGCCTTGCAGATCAGTGGCTGGAAGTCTATGAGCCGGATGATATGGGGGAACGGACTGTTTTTACCAGAGGGGTGAAGACCAGAAAGGGACAGAACCGGAAGGGAACGGAAGATACCGTAAGCAATGGTTCCGTGATTCATGTATATGACAACCAGTTTATGCTGCTGGTGGACGGCGGAAAGGTCATTGATTACACGGCAGAGCCGGGATATTACAAAGTTGACAATTCTTCCCTTCCCTCCCTGTTCAACGGACAGTTAAAGGATACAGTGAAAGAATCCTTCAGCAGGATCAAATTCGGCGGGCAGACCCCTGTGAAACAGAAGGTATTTTATATCAATTTGCAGGAGATCAAGGGGATTAAATTCGGAACCAGAAATCCGGTCAATTATTTCGATAATTTTTACAATGCGGAGCTGTTTTTGAGAGCTCACGGAACGTATTCCATTAAAATTACAGATCCTATCCGGTTTTATGGAGAAGTGATTCCCAGAAACGCACAGCAGGTGGAAATGGAAGATATCAACGAACAGTATCTTTCCGAATTCTTAGAAGCGCTGCAGTCTGCCATCAATCAGATGTCTGCAGACGGAATCCGCATTTCCCATGTGGCTTCTAAGAGCAGAGAGCTTGGCAAATACATGGCGGATACTCTGGATGAAGATTGGAACCGGATGCGGGGCATGGAAGTGCAGGCAGTGGGAATTGCCAGCGTTTCTTATGATGAGAAATCTACAGAGCTGATCAATATGCGCAACGAAGGCGCAATGCTCAGCGACCCTTCCGTACGGGAAGGCTATCTGCAGGGCCATGTGGCTAGGGGAATGGAAGCGGCAGGATCCAACGCCAACGGCGCCATGGCTGGATTTATGGGAATGGGCCTTGGCATGCAGGCCGGCGGCAGCGCAATGTCCGCAGCTTCCGCAGCCAATATGCAGCAAATGCAGATGCAGAACCTGAATATGCAGAATTCCAATATGCAGCAGAATCCGAATGTGCAGCAGAACCCGAATATGCAGAATTCCAATATGCAGCGGAATCCGAACATGCAGAATCCGAATGCGGTGCAGTTCCATTCCAACCAGAAAGTGGTCGGTTCACCGGCAGTTTGGACCTGTGCCTGCGGCACACAAAACAGCGGGAAATTCTGCTCGGAATGCGGAAAGCCCCAGCCCATGCAAACCGGAACCTGGACCTGCAGCTGCGGCCATGGAAACAGCGGCAAATTCTGTTCCGCCTGCGGCGCGCCGAAACCGGAGCAGCCCGGAACCTGGATCTGCGCCTGCGGTGCAATCAATGATGGCAAGTTCTGTTCAGAGTGCGGGAAGCCGGCGAATGCGGCAGAATAAGGAGAACCAAAATGGCAGTTGTCAGTTATAAATGCCCCAACTGTGACGGCGAGCTGGTATTTCATCCAAGAACGCAGAAGTACAAGTGCGAATACTGTGCTTCTGCGTTTTCTCAGGAAGAAATAAACCTGCTTTATCCGGATACAGAAAGGGAGAATCAAAACCCCCATACTTCACAGAGGGAGAATCAAAACCCCCATACTTCACAGAGGGAGGAGCAAAACCCCCATACTTCACAGAGGGAGGAGCAAAACTTTCATACTTCACAGAGGGAAGAGGGCAGCGTCTATCACTGCCCAAGCTGCGGCGCGGAAATTGTTACGGATGAGACCACAGCCGCTTCCTTCTGTTACTATTGCCACAATCCGGTGATTTTATCAGGAAGGGTGTCAGGGGAATTTTTCCCGGACAGAATCATTCCCTTTGCCATCGACCGGAAACAGGCGGTAGAAAAATTTCTGGAGTATGTACGGCATAAGAAATTTGTGCCCAAAGCATTTTTTCATAAGAGTCAGATAGAGAAAATTTCCGGCGTATATTTTCCCTATTGGATGGCGGATATGGATTTGGAAGGGGAACTGCAGGCGGAAGGCAGGAACCTTCGGATATGGCGCAGCGGCGATACCGAGTATACTGAAACAAAGATCTACCAGGTGGAACGGGAAGGAAAAATCCACCTGGAGGATATCACCAGAAATGCCCTTAAGAAAGCGAACGGGAAGCTGGCCCAGGGCGTTCTGCCCTATGACGTCAGCCAGGTTCAGCCTTTTCATATGAGTTATCTGTCTGGATTTCTGGCGGAAAAACGGGATATGGAACGGGCGGAACTGGAAAACGGAGTAAAGGGAGAGGCAGAAGAATACGGACGGCAGCTTCTTCGGGAGACTGTGAAAGGATACAATTCCGTGTCTGTGAAAAACTGCCGCTTAAACTGCAGCGGGGAACATTGGGACTATGTGATGCTTCCGGTGTGGACAGTTACTTATCAGGGCCGGGACGGCAAAACTTATTATTATTCCATGAACGGGCAGAGCGGAAAAGTGTGCGGCGAACTGCCCATTGATTATAAAAAAGTATGGGCAGTCAGCGCACTGGTATTCCTATTGGTATTTGCCCTTGGCCTGGCGGGAGGGTTTCTGATATGAAGAAAAAAGTACATAAACTGCAGATTTGCCTGATGCTGATCTGCTGCCTGCTGATACCGGGATTGTCTGTACAGGCTGGAGCGTGTTTGAAAAATCATTCCCGCCATCTGAATCCCCTGCCTAGCGCGGTATTTGCGCCAGATTCAGGTTACATAGCCCGTTATACGCCCTTCATTCGGCACAAATCTCCCATAAATTGTGGAATACATCTGTCAGACAGCGGAGAGACAAATATTCAGCTTACAGACAGCGGAGAGACAAATATTCAGCTTACAGACAGCGCAAATCTTCTGACAAAAGAAGAAGCGGCAGAAATTAATCAACAGCTTACGGATTTGGAAAAGGCGGCCGGATGGGATATTATGGCTTACACAACCGAGGATGCCGGCGGTATGGACGCCACAGCTTATGCCGAAACCTTTTTTGATGAGTATACGGCAAGGGATGACGGAGTGATCTGCGGAATTGATATGGACAACCGGGAAATCGTAATCCGGGCATTCGGGGAAGCCAGATATTATATCACAGACGAAAGAACAGAACAAATCCTGGACGCGGGATATGACGGCGTAAGCGAGGAACAATACGGCGAAGCCCTGAAATCCATGCTGGGAGAAGTAAAACGCGCCTTTCAGGGGGAGGATCCCAGGAAAAATAAACTCTATGATGAAGATACCGGCAAGACCACAAGCTATCGGCAGGAACACCGGGGAATCAGCAGGCTGGAATTTTTAATTGCCGGGATTGCAGCCCTTGCGGCAGGAGGAATTACCGCCGGCGGAATTATCGGAACCTATCGTTTCAAATCCGGCAGTTATCAGTATCCCATTGAGAAAAACGGAACGGTCCGCCTGGAAAGAAAAGAAGACCGCTTTGTGAATCAGTTTGTCACCCACAGGCATATTCCCAAGGAGAGTTCCGGCAGCAGCGGCGGGAAAAGTACGGTGCACACAGGAGCCGGCGGGCGCAGCAGCAGCGGCGGCAGCAGAAAATTTTAAAAATAGGTTGCATTTCGAAAACAGATATGCTAATATCTTCCCTATGAGCACAGATGTATTCCACAGGCACACAGAAAAAATGGCACAGCAGTGAACCGGAGGAGAAAATGGAAGAAAAGACAAAATATTTTGTTTTAAAGAAAAAGGCTGTTCCTGAGGTTTTGCTGAAAGTGGTGGAGGCAAAGAAGCTTCTGGAATCAGAGCGGGCGGAATCAGTGCAGGAGGCCACCGATATGGTGGGTATCAGCCGCAGCTCTTTTTACAAATATAAGGATGATATTTTTCCATTCCATGACAATGCCAGAGGGAAGACGATTACGATGGTGATTCAGATGGACGATGAACCGGGTCTTTTGTCCCGGGTATTGGGGATTGTAGCGGATTTTCACGCTAATATCCTTACGATCCATCAGAGTATTCCGGTCAACGGAGTCGCGTCTTTGACTTTGAGCGTGGATGTGCTGCCGGATACTGGGAATGTGTCCCAGATGGTTGAAAATATCGAGCAGCAGGAAGGAATTCATTATTTAAAAATATTGGCCAGAGAGTGAAAATCACGGTTTGAGAATACGGCTCAGAGAGTGCAATTTATGCTCTGACAAATATCAGCCAGAAAACAGCAGAATGGAGGAAGTTATGATAAAGATAGCAATTTTAGGATACGGAACCATAGGCTCCGGCGTAGTGGAGGTTTTGCATACCAACAAAGAGAGCATTGCCAAGCGCGCGGGGGACGAAATCGAAGTAAAATATATTCTGGATCTGCGGGATTTCCCGGGAGATCCCATGGAAGCGAAAGTGGTGCACGACTATAATATAATTGCGAAAGATCCGGAAATTCAGGTGGTCGTGGAAGCGATGGGCGGCGTGGAACCTGCCTATACCTTTGTGAAACAGGCATTGCTGGCAGGCAAAAGCGTAACCACCTCCAATAAAGCATTGGTGGCAAAGCACGGGGCGGAATTGATCGCCATCGCCAAGGAACAGAGCATTAATTTCCTGTTTGAAGCCAGCGTGGGAGGCGGAATTCCCATTATCCGCCCGCTGAATTCATCCCTCACTGCAGACGAAATCGAAGAGATTACAGGAATCTTAAACGGCACCACCAATTATATGCTGAGCAAAATGTCTTTTGAAGGGCTGGAATTTGAAGATGTGTTAAAAGACGCCCAGTCCCGGGGATACGCAGAGGCAGATCCCACTGCCGACATTGAAGGCTATGACGCATGCAGGAAGATTGCAATCCTCACTTCCCTGGTATGCGGCCAGCAGGTGGATTTTGAAGAGATTTATACCGAAGGAATCACCAAAATTACAGCCGCGGATATCCGTTACGCCAAAGCAATGGGCAGAGTCATCAAGCTTCTGGCCACCAGCCGGAAGACGCCGGAGGGATACTGCGCAATGGTTGCTCCTTTCCTTTTGGCGAAGGAACATCCCCTTTACAATGTCAACGACGTGTTTAACGCGATTTTTGTCCATGGAAATGTGCTGGGCAACGCCATGTTTTACGGAAGCGGCGCAGGAAAGCTTCCCACAGCCAGCGCAGTGGTTGCGGATATTGTGGACATTGCCAAGCATCTGCACAAAAATATCCTGATTTCCTGGAGCTCCCGGAAAATGGATTTGGTGGACTACAAGAAAGCCAAGAGCCGCTTCTTTGTGCGGACTCAGGAACCGAAAGAGGATGTGGAGAAACAGTTCGGATCGGTGGAATGGGTAGAGGCAGAAGGAATAGCCGGTGAGCGGGGATTTTTGACAGAAGTTATGACAGAAGAGGAATACGAGAAGAAAGCGCTGGAACTTAAGCACATTTTGCAGAGAATCCGCGTAGTTTAGAATAGAGAGGGACCTTATGAAATATGTGATTGTGTTAGGGGACGGCATGGCAGACCGTCCGTTGGAAGAACTGCAGGGAATGACGCCCCTAGAATATGCCGAGACGCCTGCAATGGATCAGCTTGCGGCAGCCGGAGAGATCGGAACGGTGCATACCATTCCCGACGGGATGTCGCCGGGAAGCGACACGGCCAATCTATCTGTGCTGGGATATGATCCGAAGATTTATTATTCCGGCCGTTCTCCCCTGGAGGCTTTGAGCATCGGCGTGGATATGAAACCGGAGGATGTTTCTCTGCGCTGCAATCTGGTAACGCTGTCGGAGGAAGAAGCGGATTATGAAGACAGAAAGATCCTGGATCACAGCTCCGATGAGATACCTACCGAAGATGCGGCAGTGCTGTTAGACGCAGTAAAAAAAGAGCTGGAGAGGGAAAACTATCATTTTTACGCAGGCACCAGCTACCGTCACCTGCTCATCTGGGAAAAAGGCTCTGTGATAAGCCTGATTCAGCCCCATGATGTGCTGGGCCAGACCATTGGGCAGCATTTGCCGAAAGATGATGTCCTGCGGGATATGATGAAGAAAAGTTATGAGATTCTGGTGAATCATCCCATCAATCTGGAGCGGAAGAAACAGGGGCTTCGTCCGGCCAATTCCTGTTGGTTCTGGGGCGCGGGCACCAGGCCGTCCCTGTCCTCTTTTGAGGAAAAAACAGGGCTGAAAGGCGCTATGGTATCAGCCGTAGATCTGTTAAAGGGAATTGCCGTAGGCGCATCTATGAAGAATATTTCCGTTCCGGGAGCAACCGGCGGGCTTCACACCAACTATGAAGGCAAAGCCCAGGCCGCTGTGAAGGCTTTGACCAAAGACGGCTGTGATTTTGTCTATGTGCATGTGGAAGCGCCGGATGAAATGGGGCATCAGGGCAGCATTGAGAAAAAAGTGCAGGCCATTCAGTTTTTGGATCAGCGGGTCATTGCGCTCATCAAACAGGGATTGGAAGAGGCGGGAGAGGATTTTCGGATGCTGATTATGCCGGATCACCCCACTCCCATTTGTATCCGCACCCATACCGGAGACGATGTGCCGTATCTTTTGTATGACAGCGCCAGGATTCAGAAAAATACATGGAAATATAATGAAAAAGAGGCGGCAGAGAGCAGTCATCATATTGCAAAAGGTTGTGAAATGATAGATTATCTCATTCAAAAATAGTTCAGGAGAACGTTATGTTAATCGTAAAAAAATTCGGAGGCAGCTCCGTAGCAGATAAAGAGCGGATTTACAATGTGGCCAAACGCTGCATCGAAGAATACCAGAAGGGAAATGATGTGGTTGTGGTATTGTCAGCCATGGGAAAGACCACGGATGGATTGTTGGAACTGGCCAGAGAGATTGCCCCCAACCCCTCAAAACGGGAGATGGATATGCTTCTCGCTACCGGAGAGCAGACTTCTGCGGCTCTGATGGCCATGGCAATGGGAGCCTTGGGCGTACCTTCTATTTCACTGAATGCCTTTCAGGTAGTGATGCAGACGTCCTCCAGATACGGCAATGCCCGGTTTAAGAAAATTGACACTCAGCGCATCCGTCATGAGCTGGAGAACCGCAAGATTGTCATCGTCACCGGTTTCCAGGGCGTAAATAAATATGACGATCTCACTACGCTGGGCCGGGGCGGCTCAGACACTACGGCAGTGGCTCTTGCCGCTGTGCTTCATGCGGACGCCTGTGAGATCTACACCGATGTGGAGGGGGTCTACACGGCAGATCCCAGAATTGTGCCCAACGCCAAAAAGATTTCGCAGATTACCTATGATGAAATGTTAGAATTAGCAACGCTGGGCGCAAAAGTGCTTCACAACCGCTCTGTGGAAATGGCAAAGAAATACGGCGTTCAGCTGATTGTCCGTTCCAGCCTGAACAATGCCCAGGGAACCATCGTAAAGGAGGAGACAGACATGGAGAGTATGCTTGTCAGCGGAGTTGCAGTAGATAAAAATACAGCCAGAGTGGCAGTGTTCGGCGTAAAGGACGTACCGGGAATTGCTTTTAAAATCTTTGATTTGCTGGCCAAAAACAATATCAACGTGGATATTATCCTGCAGTCCATCGGAGGGGAAGGGACGAAAGATATTTCTTTTACCGTAGCCAGAGAGGACGCCGAAGAGACAGTGGCCATTTTGAAAGAGCATAAGAACCGGATCACGGCCAGAGAAATTGAAGTGAATGACAAGGTGGCAAAGGTATCCATTGTAGGCGCCGGCATGCAGTCCAATCCAGGCGTGGCTTCCAGAATGTTTGAGGCTTTGTACAATGTGGGCATCAATATCCGCATGATTGCCACTTCGGAGATCCGCATTACCGTATTGATTAATGAAGAGGACGTGGATAAGGCAATGCGGGCGGTGCATGATCAGTTTATTGAGGATTAGAGCGTGTCTTAAAATTCATTCCCGCAATCTGCCGCCCCACTTCACACCAGATTTCATGCTGAATTTAGTCAATGTAGTTAGAGCTGGATTCCCTCCAGCAAATCGATATGCCAGAAGATCAGAAGCATATTTTTTACAATAAAGTTTACAGCGACAATGATCAGGGCGGCCCATACGTAGCCGTCCCTGTATTTCATTCCGATTCTGAAACGGTGCCGGGTGATCCGCTCGATGGTCTGGCTGATGAGAAACCAGCCTCCTGCGGCAGCCGTGTACAGTACCAAAGGATGACAGAGGAACGAGGTCAGCAGATCACCCTTAAGAAGAGCTGCAACAGCTCTTGTTCCGCCGCAGCCGGGGCAGTAGATGCCAAGCAGCGTATGTACGGCGCAGGGAAGCAGCAGTTTTTGGATAGGAATGGGGAACAGCCGCAGGAGAACCAGGATGATGCCTGCGATGGTCAGTATGGCCCAGCCTGCGTAGAACAGGGCGGTTTCTTCTTTTTCTTGTTGTCTCATAGCATTGTCCTTATCATATCTTATGATTTATCCGATACATTTTATAGATCCGTGAGACGGAAATCGTTCGTTATTTTTCACGCCCAGATGGAATAAAAGCATTATAAAATCTAGGTGTGAATTGCAACAATAGTTATATATAGTGCAGTATAATCTCTTTTTTACTGTTTGTCAAAATGAAAAAAATGTGATATAGTGATGATACATAACAGCAGAAACGGAATAAAATAAAAAGAGAAGTGAGGTGTCCAGGATGGTAGGAGCAATCGGAGGATCAAATGGCTACGGCAGTTATGGAAATTATGGGGATTACACTGGAGGATACAAGAACAGCCCGGCAGGCAGCCAGCAGGAAAATCAGGGGACAGAGGGAACCCCTGGAGTCCGGGAAAGCAAAGACGGATCAGTCAGAGAGACATCCAAGGATAAGGAACGCTGCCAGACCTGCGCAAAGCGCAAATATCAGGACGGTTCCAATGAGAATGTGTCATTTAAGTCGGCAGCCCATATCTCTCCGGAAGCGGCAGGCAGCGCAGTCCGCGCCCATGAAGGTGAGCATGTGTCCAACGCCTATACCAAAGCGGCCCAGAAAGACGGCAAGGTAATCTCCGCTTCGGTCAGCATTCACACATCCGTCTGCCCGGAATGCGGAAAGACCTATGTATCCGGCGGAACCACTTCCACTAGGATAAAGTATCCGGCCAATCCCTATGAAGAGAGCAGGAAGACACTCGGCGCTGAAGAAGCCAAAGGGAAAAATATTGACTATGCGGCGTGACGGCGGGAATGATTTTCAGTCAGGCTGCAGTACTAACAATTTAAGGAAAGTTCAGGAGGAATGACATATGGAAAAACGGAAATTATCAGCGAAGATTTTTATGATGTGCTGCCTGGCGTTGATCGGGATTCTTGCCGTTCCAAATACTGCGTACGCCAAGAAAATTACCAGTGACAGGCAGGTGGAGAAACTGGCAAAGAAAGAAGTAAAAGGCGCAACTGTGGTAGAAATAGACAGAGACTATGAGAAAGGGAATCTGGTCTATGAAGTAAAGCTGATAAAGGGAACCAAGGAGTATAATCTGACCTACCGTGCTTCTGACGGAAAGCTGATAGAATACGACCGGGAAGAAATGCGGGTGCGCCCCAGCTCCAAGAAGATGATCAGCGAAAGCAAATGCAAAAAACTTGCGAAAAAAAAGGTAAAAGGGGCCAGCATCATTTCCATTAAGCTGAAATACGACGACGGCATTGAAGAATATGAGGTTAAAATGCAAAAGGACAGCAAAAAGTATGAACTGGAGTACCATGCCCGCACTGGCAAGTTAATTGGGTATCAGTGGAAAGTGAATCTGAAGAAAAAGTCGGGCCACAGCGGCTATATCGGCGTGGAAAAGGCGAAGCAGATTGCCCTTGCGGAAGTTCCCGGAGCAGCTGTTGTCAAAGCGGAATTTGACGACGATGATGATGGAGTGCCGGTTTATGAAGTGGAACTGGTGAAAGATGACATGGAATATGAATTCAAGATCCATGCTAAGACAGGGAAAATATTGGAACGGGAACAGGACAGCATTTATGATTAGAGGAGCGTAGTGGAAATGAATCGTACATCGGCGGAATTAAAGAGACTGGCAAGGGAGAAGCTGACCGGGCACTGGGGGTTGGTGATTGGGGCGACACTGCTGCTTAGCCTGATTATGTTTGCAGTGCTGATTCCCTTTTATGTGCTGTTTTTTATCAGCAGGGGAGGGGTGGTGCAGTTTTTGGCTTATATAGCGGCGACGCTGATTGTCAGTATTGTGGCTGTGATTATGGAATGCGGCATCAGCAGGATGCAGCTTGGATTCGCGAGGGGGCAGGATACCGGGATCGGCATGCTGTTCGGAGAATTTGCCAGAAGGCCGGAGCGCTATATTCTTGGTATCTTGATGATGATAGGAATTGAACTGGTCTGTTTTCTGCCCTCAATTGTGTGCGGGACAGTGGCAGTTATGCAGGATATGGTATTTTTGGCGTCTATGATTGCTACGGCGCTTTATATCGTTGGAATGGTGATAGGCATTATGCTGGCGTTCCGCTATGCTCTGGCGTTTCTGCTTATGGTAGATCATCAGCAGATGGGGCCGGTGGCGGCGTTTCAGGAAAGCTCCCGGTTGATGGATGGGAATAAAGGCCGTTTGCTGTACATCTATCTGAGTTATATTGGCTGGAATATTTTAGGTATGCTGTCCTGCGGAATTGGAACACTCTGGGTTTCCCCTTATATGAATCAGACCGTGATCAGTTTTTATCTGGATTTGACAGGAGAAATTGACAGGGGGCAGAAGGAAGAGCCGAATCTGTAACAGTTCAGCCTTCGGCTTCACTGTTACGGAATCTGCCTTTTCCAGAAGGGCAATATTGACAAAGAGGCTGCCGGAAAATGGAATTTGCCATTTTCCGGCAGCCCCTTTTTAGAGCATGTCTTAAAGCACATAATCTTTCACTGCATTCAGAAACATCTGATATTCTTTGATGGAATTGTCATTTCCGTTCCGGAGATCAAATTTCCTGGAAATATCCTGTGCCTCCTTTCCGTAATATTCCGCCAGCGTTTCAATGGAATAACATCCGTCCGGCCGGTAATAAGACAGCTTGGAGGGCAGGCGGAAACGGGCATTTTTCTTGCCTTCTTTTAAGAGCGCCCGCATCATGATCTCGGCTCCGGTGCAGAATTCCATTTTGTCGAGAGGAGTGTAAGTCAGAGACTGATAAGGCGCTTCCTCTTTAAAAAAGCTCCACGCAGCCCGCAGGTCCGTCCGTACCAGATAGACGATAGTATCGGCAAAATAGAAAGAGTGCCACCGGTGTTTTTTCCGGATTCGTTCCATTTTTTTGAAATAAGGCTCCGCATGTTCCGTATCATGAAGCCGGACGGCATAGTGATACACAAGCCTGCCGTATTGAAAAATAAGGGTGTATTCATCGTAATAGTTGGTTTCCAGCAGTTTTCCTGCCTTCAGCAAATTCTCAAGGTCGCCGTACCAGCAGGCCATTTCCCCTTCGAATGCTACAGTCTCCGCGTTTCTCAAATGTTTGGAGCGGTTCATAAGCCGGAATTCATGGAGACTATGCATAGCCTTTTCCTTATCGCCGGCAGCCCGGTATAACCTTGCGGAAGCCATATGGTATACGGAAAGGGAATAGCCGTAGGCCAGGCAGAAAGAGTGATACTTCTTTAAATATTGTTCCATATCCGGTACAGAAATCTGATAAAAGAAGTCTGCGCAGTCTATGACGCGCGAAAAAACCTCCCCCACGGCTTCTTCCGCAGTAATTCCAATGTCCGGGGGCATCAGAATCTCCGGATGGGTTTCAAAAAGTTCCAGGATCTCAGGAAAAATCACATAGAGGTACAGCAGGTAATTGTCTTCGCAGGAGCAGGCGTAATCATAGCGGAAATACATCATATAGCTGTAGTCCTTTGCCAGATCCGCTTCCTGAATGGCCTGGCGGATTGCGGACAGTTTCGCTTCGCCCGGCGCGAAATTCTGATATTCTTCGATAAGCTGCTGCGGCTGGTACATGGTATCTGCCTCCTTTTGGCATGAAAATCGGTCTGGGTAATCTAAGTACTAGAGTGTGTCTTAAAATTCATTCCCGCAATCTGCCGTCCCACTTCACACCAGATTTCATGCTGAATTTAGTCAATGTAGCCCACTACACCTTCGAAATTCAGCATAAAATCTGATGTAAATTGGGACGACATCTTGCGGAAAGCAATTTTAAGACACGCTCTAGAGCATTTCGTAAAAATCATAAGGGCTGGAAGAATCGGGATATCCCATTTCCTGCATCAAATCTTCAATATAATTCAGATAACCTTCCCATCCCCCGAACTGAGTCATCAGCGTGAGGAATGAATAAATCAGAAACAGAACTCCGCAGATCATGGCGATAATGCCCAGAACCAACCCGGCCTTGGCGTATCCGTTGGTATGCATTTCCCCGCCCCGGGACAGCAGCGCGAAGATAATGGCCAGAGATCCGAATACTATGGCAGGGTATACGCAGCAGCTCATGACGAGGCCGAGAATTCCCATGATCATAGCGGCCACAGACATGCCGGCGGAACGCATTTCTATATAGGATTTATTTGATTCGTAATCCATTGAGAAACCTCCTTAAAATTCTTTATTGACTGATTTTTATTGTAGCACGCGCACTGGAAAAATACAATAACAAGAATTCGTAACTATTACACATTCTTACGGACTTTGCGGCAAGCGCAAAGTCCTGGACTGAACTGTTATAAGAATTCCTGCAGCTGTATATAGAGTTCTTGATTTTTTGGAGAATATGAGATAAACTCTTCCATAGCGCAGGAAAGAAAAGACTTTTCTGCAAAAAGGGAAATGAGATAAGGAGATTACTCGATGGATATTATTGCAAAATTAGCAGAAGAACTGAGCATCCGCAAGCAGCAGGCAGAAGCTGCGGTAAAGCTGATTGATGAGGGAAACACCATTCCCTTTATTTCCAGATACCGGAAAGAAGCCACCGGAGCCCTGAACGATGAAGTTCTGCGGAATCTCTACGAACGGCTGACTTATCTGCGGAATTTAGAAGAGAAAAAAGAGCAGGTGCTGTCCTCCATTGAAGAACAGGGCAAACTCACCCAGGAGTTAAAGCAGCAGATACTTTCAGCGGAAACTCTGGTGGCAGTGGAAGATTTATACCGTCCCTACCGGCCGAAACGGCGGACCAGGGCTACCATTGCCAAAGAAAAGGGATTAGAGCCCCTGGCAAACATTATTTTGCTGCAGATGACCGACAAGCCGCTGGAAAAAGAAGCGGAAGCATTCTTGAATCCGGAAAAAGGAGTGGAAACTGCGGAAGACGCCATTGCAGGGGCCATGGATATTCTGGCGGAAAATATTTCAGATGAAGCAGATTACCGGAAATACATTCGTGACCTTACCATGCGCGCGGGCAAAATTATTTCCGCTGCCAAAGACCCCCAAGCAGAGTCAGTGTATGAGATGTATTATGATTTTGAAGAAGGTCTTGCAAAGCTGGCAGGCCATAGGATTTTGGCTCTGAACCGGGGAGAGGCGGAAAAAGTGCTTACGGTAAAAGTGGAGGCTCCCGCAGAACAGATTTTGCAGTATCTGGAAAAGAAAACCATTTCCAGGGACAATCCCCATACAGCTCCGGCGTTAAAGGCTGCGGCGGAGGACAGCTATAAACGTCTGATTGCCCCGGCCATTGAACGGGAGATTCGGAATGAACTGACAGAGCGCGCCCAGGACGGCGCTATCCGGGTGTTCGGAAAGAATTTAGAGCAGCTTCTCATGCAGCCGCCCATTGCCGGAAAAGTGGTATTGGGCTGGGACCCTGCCTTCCGCACCGGATGTAAGCTGGCTGTGGTGGATTCCACCGGAAAAGTGCTGGACACCACAGTTATTTATCCGACAGCGCCCCAGAATAAAGTGGAAGAGTCCAAGGCAGTATTGAAAAAGTTGATTCAAAAATACGGAATCTCCCTGATTTCTGTGGGAAACGGAACAGCTTCCCGGGAATCAGAAATGATTATTGTAGATTTGCTGAAAGAAATCCCTGCCCCGGTGCAGTATGTCATCGTAAATGAAGCGGGAGCCTCCGTATATTCCGCCAGCAAACTGGCTACGGAGGAATTTCCCAACTTTGACGTGGGCCAGAGAAGCGCGGCTTCCATTGCAAGACGCCTTCAGGATCCGCTGGCAGAACTGGTGAAAATTGACCCCAAGTCCATTGGGGTAGGCCAGTATCAGCATGACATGAATCAGAAAAAACTAAGCGACGCATTAGGCGGCGTTGTGGAGGACTGCGTGAACAAAGTAGGCGTGGATCTGAATACGGCTTCCGCCTCCCTGTTAGAGTATATTTCCGGCATTACAAAGGTTATTGCCAAAAATATCGTAACTTACCGGGAAGAAAACGGCAGATTTCTCACCCGCGCCCAGCTATTAAAAGTGGCCAAGTTAGGGCCCAAAGCATATGAACAATGCGCGGGATTTATGCGTATTTCTGATGGAAAGAATCCATTGGACGGCACCAGCGTCCATCCGGAAAGCTATGACGCTACGTTGAAGCTGCTGGAGAAACTGGGCTATCAGCCAGAAGATATCAGGGAAGGCAGGCTGGCGGGAATTTCCAGGAAAATATCCAACTACAAGAAATTAGCGGCGGAATTGGAAATCGGGGAAATGACTCTGCAGGATATTGTTAAGGAATTGGAAAAACCTGCAAGAGACCCCAGAGACGATATGCCCAAACCCATTCTGCGCAGCGATGTACTGGAGATGAAAGATCTGACCCCGGGCATGATTCTGAAAGGAACGGTGCGCAACGTGATCGACTTCGGGGCATTTGTAGATATCGGCGTCCATCAGGATGGACTGGTGCATATTTCACAGATGACAGAACGCTACATTAAGCATCCTCTGGAGGCAGTCAGTGTCGGGGATATTGTGGAAGTGAAAGTGATGAGCGTGGATTTGCAGAAAAAACGAATCCAGCTTACCATGAAGATCTGACAATTATGAAATAATATGTCTGTATCAGATGACAGCCGAAAGTAGACATTATGAAAAAATATGCCTGTGTCAGATGATAGCCGAAAGTATGACATTTTGAAAAATATGCCTGTTGACAGATGGAGCAGGCAGGAGTAGAATAGAACCGTAAACAAAATAGTGTTCTTCAGGGCAGGGTGACTTTTTCCGGCAGAATCATATTCACAGGATTCTGGAGAAGAGGAATTCCCGACCGACGGTGATACCCCAAGAGGGCAAGTCCGTGAGCCGCAAGGCATGATTTGGTGAGAATCCAAAACCGACAGTACAGTCTGGATGGGAGAAGAAAAGCATTTTTAAATGTGCGTATTTTATATGCCCTGGATCTTTGGATTCAGGGCATTTTTAGATTCTGAAGACACGAAAATATTAAATTATAAAGGAGTGTTTGACTATGAGTACAAGGGACACAGCAGCAGGAAAACCAGCAAAACAGAGGGATATCTGGAAGATGACCATGACAGCCATGCTGTCGGCCATTGCGTTTCTTTTGATGTTTCTGGAATTTTCCGTTCCCATTATGCCGGCCTTTATCAAAATGGATTTGTCAGAGCTTCCGGCGCTGATAGGAGCATTTGCCATGGGGCCGGTCAGCGGGGCAATGATTTGCCTGATTAAGAATCTGCTTCATCTGTTTATGACCACCACCGGAGGCGTGGGGGAATTGTCCAACTTTATCCTGGGAGCTGTGTTTGTGGTGCCGGCAGGCCTGATTTACCAGAAATGGAAAGGACGGAAAAGCGCCGTGGCAGGAGCGTTGGCAGGAGCCGTTTTGATGGCGTTTTTCAGTATTTTGTCCAATTATTTTATTGTGTATCCCGTATATTATAACTTTATGCCGGAGGAAACAGTTCTGGCGGCTTATCAGATGATTTTTCCCGGTGTGAAAAATATGCTGCAGTGCCTGATTGTTTTCAATGCGCCCTTTACCTTCGTGAAAGGAGTGTTCAGCGTTGCGATTACTATGCTGGTTTATAAGCCGCTGTCACCGTTCCTGAAAGGAAATTACAGGAGAGCGGGAGCTGTGCGGAAGAACACAGGGTTTCATGCTTAGCAGCGATTTTAGGAGAGGAAAGATATGCGGAAGAATCAAACTCCGGAAGATTATATGCGGCAGGCGTTGCAGCTTGCGAGGAAGGGGGAGGGAAAGGTGTCCCCGAATCCCATGGTTGGCTGTGTGGCAGTAAAGGACGGGGCTGTTATTGCTGCGGGCTGTCATGAGAAATACGGCGGGTTCCATGCGGAGCGCAATGCCTTGTTAAATTGCAAAGAGGATCCAGAAGGAGCGGAATTGTATGTGACGCTGGAGCCTTGCTGCCACTATGGCAAGACGCCGCCCTGCACGGAAATTATTATAGAAAAGAAAATCAAGAAGGTCTATGTAGGCTGCCTGGATTCCAATCCGAAGGTGGCCGGGAATGGCGTCCGGATATTGCGGGAGCATGGAATTGCAGTGGAAACCGGTATTTTGGAGCAGGAATGCAGAGATTTGAATGAAGTGTTTTTTCATTATATGGAGACAAAAACGCCTTTTCTGGCCATGAAATACGCCATGACTCTGGATGGGAAAATTGCCTGTGAATCGGGGGATTCCAAATGGGTGACAGGAGAAGATTCCAGAAATTATGTGCAGCGCCTGAGGAACCGTTACCGGGGAATTATGGCAGGCATCGGAACCGTTCTGGCAGACGATCCCATGCTGAACTGCCGGATGGAAGGCGGACGAAACCCGGTGCGGATTATCTGTGATTCCAGACTTCGGATTCCCCAAGGCAGCCAGATTGTGAAAACTGCCTCTGAGATAGAAACAATTGTGGCATGGAGTCCAAACAGGGCCCTTGCCTGGAGAGAGCAGGGAATAGACAAAACTTTAGAAGAGAAAAAGCAGGCTTTGGAACGCAGCGGAGTAATCCTTCTGGAAGTTCCCCCGAAAGAAAACGGAGAATTGGATCTTTCTCATTTGCTGAGACAGTTGGGAGAACGGGGCGTCGACAGTATTTTGCTGGAGGGCGGCGGAACCCTCAACGCATCTGCGCTGACGGAAAATCTGGTACAGCGCGTCTATGCTTTTATTGCCCCCAAGCTGGTGGCCGGAGCAAACGCCAAATCTCCCATTGAAGGCGCCGGCATTCCCCGCATGAAAGACGCAGTCGCTTTGGAGGATGTGGAAGTTATGAGGTTTGGCGATGACATATGCATGACCGGCAAAGTTGCCAAGCAGAGGTGAAAACCGATGTCGCCTGTCCGCCTTAGCGTGTGTCGTAACATGATACATAAAAAATAAGATTGCGCGTACCTTTTTCCGAAAGCAGGAACATATATGCGCAGACGGGAGGAAAATTTGTTTACCGGAATTATAGAAGAAACAGGACAACTCTGTGAAATCAAAAAAGAAACCCTGTCCGCCAGAATAAAAATCCGCTGCCGAAAAGTCCTGGAAGGAACGAAAATCGGCGACAGCATAGCCGTCAATGGAATCTGCCTTACGGTGACTTCCCTGGCAAAAGATGGATTTACGGCGGACGTAATGGCGGAAACCATGCGCCGCAGCAGCCTGTCAGAGCTGAAAATTCCCGGAACCGTGAATCTGGAGCGGGCCATGGCGGCAGACGGAAGATTCGGCGGCCATATCGTTTCCGGCCACATTGACGGAACAGGAACGATTACAGGAATCCGGCAGGAGGAAAATGCGGTCTGGTATGCCGTTGCGGCAGAACCAAAACTGCTCCGCTATATTGTAGAAAAAGGCTCTGTGGCGTTAGACGGCATCAGCCTCACCGTGGCCAAAGTGACAAACCAGGACTTTCAGGTATCTGTCATTCCCCACACCCGCCAGGAAACGGCGCTAACAGAGAAACGGCCGGGAAGCCTTGTCAATATTGAATGTGATGTCATTGGAAAATATGTGGAGAAACTTCTCACAGGCGCGGAACCGGAGGAAAAGAAGTCAAATCTAACGGAAAGTTTTTTGATGGAACACGGGTTTTTATAAAAATTCCCAGCCGGTTCATAAATACCCATATACTGGCGTACTGCGGTTCATAAATACCCATACACTAGCGTACTGCGGTTCAGAGAATTCAGCAGTGTGTTTTGGCACAGCATCAGACTTGACAGGAAGTCAGAAAGGAAGAAATAAGATGAGTAAAAAAATGGATACTATTCCACAGGCAATTGAAGATATCAGACAGGGAAAAATTATTATGGTAATTGACGATCCAGACAGAGAAAACGAAGGGGATTTTATCTGCGCCGCCGAATTTGCCACGCCGGAAAATATCAACTTCATGGCAACCCACGGAAAAGGCCTGATCTGTATGCCCATGAGCAAAGAATTATGCCAAAAGCTGGGCTTAAAGCAGATGGTGGAACAGAACACGGACAACCACCAGACCGCCTTTACCGTGTCCATTGACGGCGTCAATACAGACACAGGAATTTCCGCTTTTGAGCGTTCCGAAACAGCTCTGGCAGCCGTAAAAGACGATGCGAAGCCGGAGGATTTCCGCAGGCCGGGCCATATGTTTCCCTTAGAATCCAGAGAGGGAGGGGTTCTGAAACGCACCGGCCATACAGAAGCCACGGTAGATTTGGCGGTTCTGGCCGGATTAAAGCCCAGCGGCCTCTGCTGTGAGATCATGCGGGAAGACGGGACCATGATGCGCACCACAGAACTGCTGGAACTGGCAGAAAAATTTCAGATGACGGTTATTACTATTGCGGATCTGGTGCGTTACCGGATGGAGACTGACAGCCTGATCCGCCAGGAAGCGCATGCCAAACTGCCCACAAAATACGGAGAATTTGAAATTTTCGGTTATGTGAACAAATTAAACGGAGAACACCATGTGGCGCTGACAATGGGAGACGTTGCCGGCAAAGAACCGGTGCTGTGCCGCGTCCATTCCGAATGCCTCACTGGGGATGTGTTCGGTTCCGGCCGCTGCGACTGCGGAGAACAGCTGGACGCAGCCATGAAAGCCATAGCAGAGGAAAGCCGCGGGATTCTTCTGTATATGCGCCAGGAGGGCCGGGGAATCGGCTTGATCAATAAGTTAAAAGCCTATGAACTGCAGGAAAAAGGTCTTGACACCGTGGAAGCCAACGTAGAGCTGGGCTTTGCGCCGGACCTGCGGGATTATGGAATCGGAGCGCAGATTCTCCATGATTTAGGCGCTGAAAAGCTCCGTCTGCTGACCAATAACCCCAAGAAAATCACAGGGCTTTCCGGCTATGGCATTTCCATTGAAGAGCGGGTGCCCATTCAGATGCCGGCCAAAAAAACAGACGTTTTTTACCTGAAAACCAAGCAGAGCAAAATGCAGCATATGACCAATTACTGATCGGATTTGTAAAAAGTCCGTAAATAAATAACGATAGGGAAAAGGAGAAAATTATGCGAGTATTAGAAGGAAACGTAGTAGCAAACGGAACAAAAGTGGGAATTGTGGCGTCCAGGTTCAATGAATTTATCGTATCCAAACTGGTAGGCGGCGCTCAGGACGCCTTAATCCGCCATGGCGTCAGCGATGACGATATCACTCTGGCATGGGTGCCTGGGGCTTTCGAAATTCCACTGACGGCTCAGAAAATGGCAGAAACCGGCAACTACGACGCAGTCATTTGCCTGGGCGCCGTCATCAAAGGGGCCACCACCCATTACGATTATGTCTGCGCAGAAGTCAGCAAAGGCGTGGCAGCCGTAGGGTTAAAGACAGAAATTCCTGTGATTTTCGGCGTAGTTACCACAGATAACATTGAGCAGGCCATTGAGCGCGCCGGAACCAAAGCCGGAAATAAGGGCTATGACGCGGCATGTACGGCCATTGAGATGGTGAATCTGATTCAGAGTATGAAATAACGGTAATACTTGTGAAAAAGCGGCGTTTTTTATGGCCGCATATAGGTTTAGGAAATAGAAGGAGTTGTTGTGAAATTACGGCAGCCGTGAAAGGATAGGAACGGCTGTAAATTGTATTTCATGGCGGCTCCTGGTTTTTTAATTTGGTTGACAGCTGTAATACATATAAAATATAATATAAATTGGAATGCCTGCCGGTTGGTTCATGAGGGCATTTCCGATCTGCATTGCATGAGCGATGAATATCTGGCAGAAGAACTGGAATTAGAATACAGAGAGAAAAATGAAAGTCAGCAAAACCAGCGCATGTGAAAAACTTCTTGTACTGTTTATCCGAACATAGTATAATATGACGAAAGCGAAGAAAAGGAGTATACAAAATGTCAGTAGAATTTGATACAACCATCACAGAGAAGGATATGTACCAGTTTAACCTGTACCATGCTTATCACGGGTTCCAGGGCATTGCGGCCACCCTTGTGGGGGTATGGGTGCTGATTATGGCGGCAGTCACTTTCGGAAAAGTAGAGATTATGTATACCCTGCTGTATCTGGTATTCGGGGTGGTATTTCTGGTCTATGTGCCCGTAAGCCTTAACCTGCGCTCCAAACAGCAGATCAGAAGTTCCGAGATTTTAAAACAGGCTCTTCACTATAAAATCGACGATACAGGAGTCCACGTTTCCCAGGGGGAAGAAACCGCTGATTTGGAATGGAAGCAGATCTATAAGATGGCAGCCACCAAGAACAGTTTGCTCATCTACAGCAACCGTGTCAACGCCTATGTCATTCCCCGGAAAGCAATGGGGGAACAATATGAGAAAGTAGTGGGTCTTGCCGTTAACCATCTGGAAGGCTACCGCCTGAAGCTGAATCCCTTTCATATTTAAGAGATTTATTTGCTGTATTATTTGAAAAGCAAATATCCGTTGGTAAATGATTCGGCTCACGGGTATCAAAACAATAAGAAACCGAGGGTATCATATGACGAAAACAGAAACATTTTCCCCGGAAGAAACTTTCCGGTTGGGACAGAAAATAGGAGAGCAAGCCAGACCAGGAGAATTATATACCTTAATCGGGGACTTAGGCGCCGGCAAAACCGTGCTGACCCAGGGCATAGCAAGAGGGCTTGGAATCGAAGAACCTGTCAGCAGCCCTACGTTTACCATAGTGCAGGTCTATGAGGAAGGCAGAATGCCTTTCTATCATTTTGATGTCTATCGCATCGGGGACGTGGAAGAGATGGAAGAAATCGGTTACGAAGATTATTTTTACGGACAGGGCATTACCCTGATCGAATGGGCCAATCTGATAGAAGAAATCCTTCCAAAACACTACCGGGAGATCAGGATCGAGAAAGATTTGGAACGGGGATTTGACTACCGCAGGATTACAGTAAGCGAGGTGGCAGGCTGAAAGAATTTCATTGCCTGCCTGTGCCAAAGCGAAGGGAAAGGAATGTAGATTGAAATGAAAATATTAGGACTGGACAGCTCCGGCCTGGTGGCCAGCGTGGCTGTTGTGGAAGAAGGCAATCTGCTGGCGGAATATACCGTAAATTATAAAAAGACCCACTCCCAGACATTGCTTCCCATGCTGGACGCAATCGTGAAAATGATCGAGTTGGATTTGGATGACCTGGATGCAATTGCCGTTGCAGGGGGTCCAGGCTCTTTTACGGGGCTTCGGATCGGTTCCGCCACCGCGAAAGGACTGGGGCTGGCGCTGACAAAGCCTTTGATTCAGATTCCCACGGTAGACGGCCTTGCCTATAACCTCTGGGGCAGCAGGGATATGGTATGTCCCCTGATGGACGCCAGAAGAAATCAGACTTACACCGGATTGTATGAATTTACAGCAGAAGGTATGAAAACACTGAAATCCCAGTGTGCAGTGGGAATTGAAGAAATTGCAAAAGAAATCAACAGCCGGAACCGTCCGGTTGTGTTTTTGGGAGACGGCGTACCGGTATTTTCGCCCTATCTGGAAGAAAACTGCCGGGTGCCCTATTCCTTTGCCCCGGCTCACCTGAACAAACAGCGGGCAGCTTCCGTGGCGGCTTTGGCCTGCAGTTATTACCGGGAAGGAAAGCTGCAGCAGGCAGCAGAACACAGCCCGGATTACCTGCGTTTATCCCAGGCCGAGCGGGAACGTCAGGCAAAAGAGCAGCAGAATATTGCGGCAGAACTGGAGCATCAGGCAAAGGAGCAGCAGAATATTGCGGCAGAACTGGAGCATCAGGCAAAGGAGCGGCAGGTATAGGAAATGACAGAATTAGAATTTCAGAAAATGGATGCCGGGGATATCCCCGCAGTTGAAGAACTGGAGCGGCAGCTTTTTTCATGCCCCTGGTCCAGGCAGGCGTTTTTGGAAACCCTGAATCAAGACACCCTGTTTATAACCGCCCGAATCGGAGACGCCATTGCGGGCTACTGCGGAATGTACTGCTATGCCGGCAAAGAAGGAGAGATTACCAATGTGGCTGTTTCTCCCCATTTCCAGAATCAAGGGATTGGCCGCAGAATGCTGACATATCTGTTAGAACAGGCCCGCGGCAGAGGGATAACCCGGATTATACTGGAAGTGCGTGTTTCCAACGCCAATGCCATACACTTATACGAGAAAATTGGATTCAAAAACTGCGGAATCCGAAAGAATCTGTATGAAATGCCCAGAGAAGACGGAATGATTATGGTACTGGAGCGCATCTGAAATTTTCAGTCTGCTCTATATCCCCACTTTTGCATTTTTTGACATTCATAGCGCTGCAGTGAACATTCAACATTTCGATACACAGGAACTAGTGGATTGTCCTTTGGCTAAGAAAACGATTCATGGGCGTCTTTAGTGGAGGCGAAATCCACTGCTTAGATCGACTTAGGAAGGAAGGCTTTCCTGAATGCCTGTAATTTCCTCTTCCCAACCCAGGAGCCTTTTCGCTATAATAATATTGAGAAACGGCCAGTTTTATACTTAAGCGTATATTTGCAGAAAACAGGGAGGACAAGCGATGAGAACAGAAGAAAAGAAAGTGATTTGCAATTGCTGCCAAAAGGTGATTTGGGAGGGCGACGGAATCCCCCGGGAAGAATTTCTTCATGTAGAAAAAGAATGGGGATACTTTTCCGGAAAAGACGGAGAAATTCAGGAATTTGATATTTGCGAAGCCTGTTATGATAAATGGGTGAAAAGTTTTCAGATTCCGGTGAAGACCATAGAAGTAACCGAGCTGGTTTAAAAGACAGAATTTGAAAGGAAATATTATGTTAGATGTATGTTTGTTGGGGACGGCAGGAATGATGCCGCTGCCTTACCGTTGGCTGACTGCGCTGATGACCCGCTATAACGGAAGCAGCCTTCTGATTGACTGCGGCGAGGGCACGCAGATTGCCATGAAAGAAAAGGGATGGAGCGCAAAGCCCATTGATACCATATGTTTTACCCATTATCATGCCGATCACATCAGCGGCCTGCCGGGGCTTTTGCTCACCATGGGAAACGCGGAGCGGACAGAACCGCTGACTATGATAGGGCCAAAAGGATTAGAGCGGGTGGTGAACGCGCTGAAAGTCATTGCACCGGAGCTGCCTTTTGAGATCCGGTTTGTGGAACTGACACAGCCGGTGGAGCGTCTGGAAGAACAGGGGTATCATATTACTGCATTCCGCGTCAATCATAATATTACCTGCTATGGATACACCATAGAGATTCCCCGGGCAGGGGAATTTCAGGTAGAACAGGCAAAAAATCTGGAAATCCCAATGAAATTCTGGAGCAGGCTGCAAAAAGGGGAAACCATTCAGCAGGACGGAAATACCTATACCCCTGATATGGTGTTAGGGCCGCCCCGGAAAGGAATTAAGCTGACCTACTGCACGGATACCAGGCCGGTGGCAGCTATTACGGAAAATGCCAGAAATGCCGATTTATTAATCATAGAGGGAATGTATGCAGAAAAAGAAAAAGCAGCGAAGGCCAAACAGTATAAGCATATGACTTTTTATGAGGCGGCGGAAATTGCCAGGGACGCAGAGGTTTCCGATATGTGGCTGACCCATTTCAGCCCTTCGCTGGTGCATGCAGAGGACTATATGGAAGAAGTGCGCAGCATTTATCCGGCGGCAAAGCTGGGCAAAGACGGGAAAACGGCAGAATTGGATTTTGCATGAGTGATAGGAGCATGCGTTTTGCTATGCCGGCGCCGGGGCATCGAATTGTCTGGACGGATAAATTGCGGCTGATCGGTGAGGAGGGATTTTAATGAAAAAAAATGGCGTGAAATCAGCTGTCATTATTGTTTTCTGCGCCGCTTTATGCCTGGGATATTATTATTACCTGACCCAGAGAGACAGCGGGAAGGAGCAGGAATTATCGGAAGCGGAAATGATTATTTCCAAGGATTTGGAGCATTCGTACCCAAAGACGGCGAGAGAAGTAGTGAAGTTTTATAACCGGATTCTGGAATGCTACTACAGCGAAGATTATTCTCAGGGGCAATTAGAGCAGATGACAGCCCAGGCCAGAATTTTAATGGATGATGAATTACAGGAAATCAACCCTCAGGATCTTTATCTGGAGGCGGTAAAAACGGATATTTCCAGCTATAAAGAAGCAAAAAAGCAGATTTCCAATGTTACCACGGAGAGCAGCAAGGAAGTGGAATATAAGACAAAGGACGGCAGGGATTACGCCTATGTAGACGTATCCTATTTTCTGAAAAGCAATAATAAGAAAGAAAAATCAGGGCGCGTCAGCCAGACTTATATTCTCCGAAAGGACGAGGACAGCAATTGGCGGATTCTGGGATTTTATCAGGAGTAAATAAAATGGCAAGAGAGAAACAGGAGGATGCAGTGATTCTGGCAATCGAAAGCTCCTGTGACGAGACAGCGGCGGCAGTGGTGAGAAATGGAAGAGAGGTATTGTCCAACATTATTTCTTCCCAGATAGATCTGCATACGCTGTACGGGGGCGTAGTGCCGGAGATTGCATCCAGAAAGCATATAGAGAGAATCAATCAGGTAATTGAAGAAGCGCTGTCAGAGGCGGGAATGGCTTTAAGGGACATGGACGCAGTTGCCGTAACTTACGGCCCCGGGCTGGTAGGCGCGCTTCTGGTGGGAGTGGCGGAAGCCAAAGCCATCGCCTACGCAGCAGGCAAACCATTAATCGGGGTGCACCATATCGAAGGTCATATCAGCGCCAATTACATTGAAAATAAAGAGTTAAAGCCGCCCTTTTTGTGTCTTGTGGTATCGGGCGGCCATACCCATCTGGTAAAAGTGAAGGATTACGGCTTGTATGAGATATTGGGAAGAACCAGAGACGACGCGGCAGGGGAAGCGTTTGACAAAGTGGCCCGCGCCATTGGCCTGGGTTATCCCGGGGGGCCTAAAATTGAAAAAGCCGCCAAAGAAGGGAATCCCCAGGCAATTGCGTTTCCCCGGGCAAAAGTGGCGGATCATCCCTATGATTTCAGCTTCAGCGGGGTGAAATCAGCAGTGCTTAATTACATCAATGGCTGCCGCATGAAAGAGATTCCCATTGTGGAAGCGGACATTGCGGCGTCTTTCCAGAAGGCAGTGACCGATGTATTAATAGAGCATGCCATGGAGGCGGCAGCAGAATTTCAAATGGATCAGTTCGCCATTGCCGGCGGAGTGGCGGCCAACCAAACATTGCGCAGCGGGATGGAGGCTGCCTGCCAAGAACGCGGCATCCAGTTTTTTCACCCCTCGCCCATATTCTGCACAGACAATGCCGCAATGATCGGCGCAGCGGCTTATTATGAATACCTTGCGGGAAAATTTGCGGGCTGGGATCTGAATGCGGTGCCGAACCTGAAATTGGGGGAGCGCTAGAGCGTGTCTTAAAATTGCTTTCTGACAGGTGTATTCTCCACTTAGTGGGAGATTTGTGCCAAATGAAGGGCGCATAGCGGGCTATGTAACCTGAATTTGGCGCAAATATCGCGCTAAGTGGGGGATACAGATGGCGGGAATGAATTTTAAGACACGCTCTAGAAACCACAGTGGCGCTCTGCCTGCTCCGCACGATTGTGGCGTTAAAATTCCCAGTCGATGGAACCGCATCGTTGTCGAAATTTTGTATTGTGTTTTCCGGTTTATCCGGGTTAGGAACTGTAGAGACAGGCTCCCAATGGAAAGAACATTGGCAGCAGGATGGAATTTATAGGCGGGAGAACAGTAATGTCAGAAAAGAAATATGCGGCGGTGGTTTTATCTGCCGGAAGAGGAACGCGCATGAACAGTGCCGTGCCCAAACAGTATTTAGATCTGGAGGGGAAGCCTGTGCTCTATTATTCCCTGCGGGCTTTTGAACAGAGCATGGCAGATGAAATTGTTCTGGTCACCGGACGGGATGAGATAGAATACTGCCAAAAAGAAATTGTGGAGAAATATGGATTTACCAAAGTAACATCCGTGACAGCCGGGGGAAAAGAACGGTATCATTCGGTATTCTGCGGCTTAACAGAACTGAATCAGTCCAAAAAACGGCCGGATTACGTGATGATCCACGACGGCGCAAGGCCCTTTCTCAGCAATGAGATTATCTGCCGGTGCGTTGCGGCAGCGGAGGAATTTCAGGCCTGCGCAGCGGGAATGCCGGTGAAAGACACCATAAAGATTGCGGATGACTCTTTATTTGCCGTAGAAACGCCCCAGCGGAACCATGTCTGGCAGATTCAGACGCCCCAGGCATTTGCGTTTCCGCTGATTTATCAGGCATATGAAGAATTGATAAAGCGGGAACGGCAGGGAGAGACATTTCATGTGACAGACGATGCTATGGCGCTGGAGACAATCTGCGGCCAAAAAGTCAAATTAGTCGAAGGTTCTTACGAGAACATCAAGATTACGACGCCGGAAGATCTGAAGCTGGCGAAAGTTTTTTTATAGAATGCCTGTAAGATGACCCTCAAGAAATAAAATATACCCATACTATTAGGATGCGTTTTGCAAAGACGCAGCCATATAGTATGGGTATATTTTATTTTCCGGGAGTTTTTGTAGGCGTATTTTGAAAATGAAAAGAAAATGGGGGTATCGGAATTTATTCAAAGACATATTACAGAGGCAGAAGCAGCTTTAGCGTCCTTTGAACGAAGAAGCAATCCGGTTCAATGTTTGGCTGCCGAGGGTGATATTTACGCTTTTTGTGTGGATCTAGGGGAATCTTTTCCCATATGTTTTCGTGTAATTGAAGAATTTTGTAAAAATTTTGGAAATATGGACGGACAATTAGTGCTTTATATTTCGAATGCTCTATTTGATAAACAAAAAATCTTTGTTAAGCTGATGGAATTTTTGGAGCATTTCCAAAATATCGATTGCTGCATACAAATTATTGATGAAGCTGACATTACAATTAGAGACATTATTCGAAATGTGGATGCTTACATAACAAACCGCAGTAAGGAAAATTTATATGCGGTAAATTTGGCTCAGTATTATAATAAAAGAGTAGTGTCAGGAGTTGATTGTCCTGTTTTTTGAGAAAAACTATGAAAATGTAAAAAAACGAAAAAACCTATTGACAGACTGACAATATTTTGCTAAAATCATACATGCGCTGTTGAAAACAGACGATTCGGAGAGGTGTCCGAGTGGTTTAAGGAGCTGGTCTTGAAAACCAGTGATTCCGAAAGGGACCGTGGGTTCGAATCCCACCTTCTCCGTTTTATCGGAATAACAGCAGCAGATAACAGAATAATATTTATTATTATTTTGCCACATGGAGAAGTACCCAAGCTGGCCGAAGGGACACCCCTGGAAAGGGTGCAGGTCGTTAATAGCGGCGCGAGGGTTCAAATCCCTCCTTCTCCGTTTTGAATATTATGTCATGAAAATACTTAGAAATATCTTGAAAAAAGTATTGACAAGCAGAAAACATCATGATATAATGTTTAAGCTGATTGCGAAAAGACAAGAAATGACTTGGAACGACAGCAAAAATAATATAAAAAAGTTGTTGACAAATACAGATGATTGTGGTAAAATACAAAAGCTGTTAAGCGACAATAAAGCAACCTTGACAACTGAACAGTGGAATAACCTTGAAAGATTCAAATGAGTTTCCGC
>CAJUBP010000045.1:0-17437 GCA_910584585.1 uncultured Lachnospiraceae bacterium
CTGTCGTAAAAACTGATAGTATGGAACAGCTGGCCAGTCAATATGTCTGTCATTTTCTGGGCATTGCCGTCTTCCATCGCACGGTACAAATCATGAAAATCCTCTTTCTTTATGATATCCTTCATCCAGTTCATAATCGTAGTCTCGTAAATTGTCATGACTTCCAGGTTGGGAACCCGCACTTTCAAAAAGGTATATTTCCCTTTAAAATATTCTCTTTCCTTTGTCAGATATCCTGTAAAATACAGGAAATTCCAAAGATTTTCGCTATTGCTGTGCATATCCCCATAAGTCACTTCTTCATGCACTTGGATATCCAGAGTACCACCACTCAGAAGCATCTCAATCTGCCCTTTCATCTCCCTGTCGGCCCTGGCAATCATGTCCTTAATGATGTCATTGGAACTGGTATTAATCCAATAGGGACGCGGAAACGCATTTACATCTGAATACAAATCATACAGAAACTTAATCACGCTCCAGGGATTATAAACTTCTGCATCTCCAAATAAATACCCATCGTACCATTCCTTCATGGTGGGAAAACGGCTTTCCACGCCATAATCTTCCATCATCTGAAACACTTCCCGCTCTGTAAACCCGAAATACTCAATGTATTTCTTGTCAAGCACAGATATAATGTTCAGGTGGTTTAATCCCGTAAATATGCTTTCTTTTGAAATGCGCAGGCATCCAGTAATCACTGCGAACTGCAGATAATCATTGGTTTTTAATGCAGACTCAAACAGCGAACGGATAAAATCCACCATTTCATTATAAAAACCTTTAAAATACGCATTCTCCAAAGGAACATCATATTCATCTATCAAAATAATTACATGCCTGCCTACCGTTTGGCAGAGGCATTTGCTCAGGAACTTCAGGGAACTGGAATAATCATCATACTCCGCTTTCCCGTCTGCTATTTTTCGAAACAGGGATTTTACAGCATCATCCATTTTTCCACTTTCCAGTACATATTGATGCCTCTGGAATTCTTCTGCAAGTTCATTTTTTATTTTGCCATATGCCGATTCAAAGGTTGGCTGTTTTGCTGATTTCAATGTTAGGTTGATAACCGGATACCTGCCCATGTATTTTTCATACTCTTTTCCTTGTTCTATAATCTTCAACCCCTGGAAAAGCCTTTTATTTCCTTCATTTTTCTCCGAAACTCCCGTATCCTCAAAAAAGTACCGGAGCATACTTAAGTTTAGTGTCTTTCCAAAACGTCTTGGCCGGGTAAAAAGATTTACTTTCCCTTTCAAGTCCAATAGTTCTTTTATAAACATCGTCTTATCTACATAATAATAGCCAGACTTTATCATGTCTTCAAAATTATCAACGCCTACTGGTAATGGTTTCTTCATTACTGCCACCTCCATATCATTCCAGGCTGTTATACCGTATGGTATTTTGCCCACAGAATTCCTGTTTAGGCATATTATACCCTATCCCTCTTTGTTGCACAATCAATTTCCATATGGCAATGACAAAGCCACTTCCGAATGCCTTTTTGTATTTTGAAAAATCCTATATATTATATCTTCCATTTTCCAAAAAACTTTATGGTCCCATTCTTCCATTTCATCTGAAAAGAACTTTACACCATCTATTACAAATTTTCTGTAGGCTATTTTACCAAAATTTAATATATACCAAAAAACGGGCACACCGTATAGGTATACCCGCTTGTAGTCAGAAATTATTCAAAAATTTTAATGAACCAAATTCTGCAGCAATTGTCTCTGCTGCTGTTTTGTAAGCCCTGATTTCCCCACTTTCTCAGATATTTTTCCTGTCCAAAATTCTTCTGCTTGCTCCCTGTCAAAAACTGAAGACGCCTGTTCCGGCATATGTACCACAATCCTGATTTTCTGTCTCTTTCCTGCCATAACAACCCACTTCCTGTCAGCAGAGGCTCATAGTATACTATGCGCTCACTGACAATTTATTCTTTATGGATTGTTTGAAGGGAATTTTTTTGTAAGAGGTCTGTTATCACTACTTTCGCTATATTCCTCTATCAGTCCTTTTATCACCTTCTTATCCTTTTCTTCAGAAACATCACAGGATTTTAAAATGCGCACTATATCAAGTCGAATCTTTTCTCGTACCGCTTTTCTATCTTCTTCACTTAATACTTTCCCTTTGTAGTTCTCTATTACCTCACACATTTTTCCAAGCAACGACTGCATCAATTTTTTACATTCTTCTTCAATATTTTTACATCCTATCCACTCCAACTGCTCTTTAAGAAAAGCGGTTCCACCTTCACATTCAAATCTGTCAACTATTTTATGATAATATTGGTACAAATAATCCCATTGTTTCACCGCTAGTTCATTGAAAATCAACGAAGCTTCTTTTACAAAACAAAGTTTTCTTGCACATTGATAGGAAAACTCAGATTTCATAATTTTTTCTAACAATTTATCCTCCTGGCCTGAAAATTCCGTTTTAAATTTTACCTGTTTCTCACTTGTTGAAAGAAACCGTTCAAAATCTTTTTTATCTCTTAATAAAATATATACATTCAGGCGCTCGGTATCTTCCCTTTTAAAACACTCTTTATTACCAATGTATTTTACTATATCAGCTCCCTCTTCCTCATTTTTTGAATCAGCATCTATAAAAACAACCGTTCTCTTTCTTGATGTTTCACTTTCCTTCTATAATGATTTATCTAATAAGCTTTTAATTTCCTTTCCTCTTTTAATACTGTCGACAAATATCAGCCATTTGGATTCTTTTTGTACATATTCCACTATTTCCTGTGTATTCTTCAAAAGCTCTAAATTAAGATAAGAATAATCCGGCTCTATATTGTACGTTCTCACAATATCATTTATATCCAAATCACCACGACATACTCGTGGACCCTTTTTTCTTTCTTCCACAGACTTTTCAACTGGAAGCTTCTGATCCTGTATCACATATTCTTTTATCCTTTCAATGGTAGCTGAAATAAAAATCAAAACTGTATGGCTCTTTCTATGAAAAATCCAATCATAAGAAAACTTGGTATCCGTATTAAATATCGAATCCTCTAAAAAATAATGACATTCATCTGCAATAATGTAATCATATTTTTGAAAATTCTCTATATAATCATTACTTCTTTGACACTCTTTTTCCAATGTCTGATATAATTTAATATTAATTATATTTTGTAAATTTTCATTTGGAACCTCAGGGTCGCTTCTCAAAAAACTCATTACTTTTCCATTAATTTGTTCTTCAATCTGTTTCTTTAAAATACTTCTATTTGCAAGATACAGAATTTTTTTCTTCTCAATAGCAGCAAATTTTACTAACTTATTAAGTATGAAATATGTTTTCCCCGCTCCAGTATGAGCAGACAAGAATATTACCTGCCCTGGTTTCCAGTCTTTATATTCTTCTCCTATTACATCTGAAAGATATTTTTCCATAAACACTTCCTCCTATTTGTAACTACATGGTAATATTTCTCTGGAATCTGAACAGCGCCTGTCTCATACTTTTTATAAGACGACAGGGACACTCCTGTATTTTCCGCAAATTCCTTCTGTGACATGTTCTTTTCCTTTCGGATTTTCTTTAAATATTCCGGCACATCCGTTGTATCCACAAATATATGATACTCATTGCAGAAATAATACGTCTCAACCCCAAAATAATCTGCCATTTCTTTTAAGAGGCCGATATTCCTATGCCCTTCCGCTATCTTTCCATTAGCGTAGGCAAACACGGTATCATGGGAACACCCAACTGCTTCTCCCAATTCCCGATATGAAATCTTTGATTTTTTGATGAAATATTTAATCCTAATATAAATTTTGTGTTCCATTCCACAATAATCATCAAACATTCCCGAAAACACATGTTCCGACCTGGTTAAAATCATTCCGGCAGTTTCCGCTGCTAAACCATCGGCAAATCCACCCTCCTCTCCCTTCTCTCAGGACTTCTGGAGCCGGAACACGGTTCCATCTTATTTTACGGGCAGAAGCTGAACCAGAAAAGCTGCAGCGCCATCGGCTACATGCTGCAGCACGACCACCTGTTTGAATGGCGCACCATTGAAAAAAATGTTCTGCTCGGGCTGGAAATCCAGAATAAACTCACAGCGGAAACAAAAGAAATGGCGCTGGATATGCTGAAAACCTACGGCCTGTACAAATTCAAAGACGCCAGGCCCTCCCAGCTGTCCGGCGGCATGCGCCAGCGGGCGGCCCTAATCCGCACCCTTGTGCTGAAACCGGAAATCCTGCTTCTGGATGAGCCTTTTTCCGCTCTGGACTATCAGACCCGGCTTACCGTAGGGGATGATATCGGGGCGATTATCAAAAAAGAGGGGAAAACTGCCATTCTGGTCACCCACGATTTGTCAGAGGCAGTCAGCCTCGGCAGCCAGGTGCTGGTATTGAGCAAACGTCCCGCCACCATAAAGACGGTGGTAGATATTGAGTTCCCGGATCATATCAGCGCCCTGGAGCGGCGGAATTCTCCAGAATTTAAAGATTACTTTAACAAAATATGGAAGGAGTTAAACGCAGATGAATGAACTCTCCCTTGCCCAGCGGAATTTTCTGCTCACTCAAAAGAAGCATAAACGCACTGTCACAGTCAGCAGGCTGTGCATTTTTATTTTATTTCTGGCAGTCTGGGAAGGAGCCGCCAAACTGGAACTGATTGATTCCTTTATCTTCAGCAGCCCTTCCAAAGTGCTGCTCTGCGCTTATGGAATGATATTGGATCATACTTTGTTCGCTCATATCGGGATCACACTGTTTGAAACGATCGCCAGCTTCGGACTTGTTCTGTTCTTTGCCCTTGCCGTAACTATTATATTATGGCTTAACAAACGTCTCTCAGAAACTTTAGAGCCGTACCTTGTGATTTTAAACAGCCTCCCCAAATCTGCTTTGGCGCCCCTTCTGATTGTATGGCTGGGCGCAACCTACAAAACCATTATTATCACCGGCGTATCGGTGGCCATTTTCGGTTCCATTTTAAGCCTTTACACCAGCTTCCAGTCTGTGGATCCGGAAAAAATAAAACTGATTTACACTATGGGCGGCAGGAAACGCCATGCCCTTGTCAAAGTCATCCTGCCCGCCAATATCCCTGCCCTGTTTTCCCTTATGAAGGTCAATATCGGCCTGTGCCTGGTGGGGGTAATTATCGGGGAATTTATTTCTTCCCGGCAGGGGCTGGGCTATCTGATCATTTACGGAAGCCAGGTTTTCAAGCTGGATTGGGTGATTATGTCCATTGTAATTCTGTGCATTCTGGCCTGGGGTCTGTACAGTCTGATCAATGCGCTGGAAAAGCAATATTTAAAACGGCTGGGATAAATCCGGGATTTCCAGGACGCAGCAGCCAAAAGCGCGCCCAATCTGTATGGGAAAGGGCGCGCGCAGATGAACGGTTTTTTATAAAATGCCGTCCCTCAGTCTTTGCCCAATAACTCTGCCCGATCTTCTCTCGTCCGTCAGTGAGAATATCATATCCGCGGGCAATCTTTGCCCAATAACTTTGCCCGGTATTCCCTGGGGGACATTCCCGTCTGCCTGGTAAAATCCCTGGAAAAATGCTGGGGATTTTCCCGGTATCCCACTTTTGCCGCAACCTGCTTGATTTTCATATGGGGATTCTCCAGATATTTTCTGGCATATTCCATGCGGCAGTTCAGCAGATACGCAGAAAAAGACATTCCCGTGCAGGCTTTAAACTGTTTTCCAAAACCGCTGTAGCTGACCGCCATTCTTTTGGCCAAATCTGCCGCGCTCAGCTTTTCTCCAATATGATTCTGAATATAGGCCACAATATCTTCGATATTATATATCGGTTCCGGCCCTTTTTCAAAGCCGCTGGAAGATCCGTCCTGCCCAAAATCCGCCATCTTTTGAGCCAGCGTCCTTACACATCGTTCCAACTCAGAAAACGCCACCGGTTTTAAAATGTAATCACATGCTCCCATGGTAAACGCATTCCTGACATAGTCAAAATCGTCGTAAGCGCTCAATACCAGAATTCCGCAGTCAGGATTGTCCTGATGGATTTCTGACACCAGGATCAGCCCGGAGCCTCCCGGCATATTAATATCTGTAATTACAATCTGGGGTTCCTCCTGATAGTATATTTTTTCCGCCTCTGAAACAGACCGGGCAGTAAATACCTGATACTCCCAGGGATGCTCCATCCGCTGAAAATCTGATTTGATACTTTCACAGATAAGCATTTCATCATCCACAATCAATATTTTCATCTTTTCTATCCTTCTTGTTTTTGGTATAATCATAGTATCCTTACCGGGTTTTGGAGGGGATATCTCAGAACCGGCACATTTTCACAGAGGGAGGGTTTACCTATGAAAATTCGTTTCTTCCGGGAATCCATTTACACTGAATTCCTGATTCAGCTTCTTTTCCTTGCTTTCATCCCAATCACGCTGGTTATCCTTATTTTTTCTTATATCGCCGAAAATGCTTCCTCCAAATATGAGCTGAATGACCAGGTAACCGACTCCATCGTCGCAAACATCAGCAACAATCTGGAATTTACCGCCAGGGCGACCCAATCTCTGTTGTCCAGCAGCGAGCTGACCGCTTTTTTAAACAACAGCTATTCCATGGAAGAGGATTATCAAAATTACATTTCTTCCATTCAGAGTTACATACAGGCCACCATCAATGCGGATCCCCGATCAAGCATTTACATTTATATGAATAATCCCTCTATTCCCATGAGCATGGACGTATTTTACCATTTGTCCGATATCGCCAAAGAAACATCCATCGCCGATTTTCTGGCTGACGGACAGGCAGAACGCTGGTTTTGCGAAACGGACTTTTCCGACAGCTCCAATCCCTATCTGTTTCCCATTGAGAAATGTTTTATCTATGCCCGCAAGGCATATGATTCACGTAAAAATTTTCTGGGCCTGATAATATTTTCCATACCGGAAAAATATTTTCTTTCATTTGATTCTGACAATGAAGGAACTGTAATTTCCGAGGGGACCCGCCGCGTCATTAACCTGACAGGGGACATGCTGCCGGCAGAGACATTATCCGCAATAGGTTCTGCCAAATCCTCCCGCCTTCAGAAAGACGGCTGTCTTATCACCTCAAACCAGCCGGACAATTTTCCGATTACGATCATCACTGTCACAAAAAATTCCGGTTACCGGCAGTTTCTCATTATTTTCCTGCCCATCCTGGGACTGTTTGCCATTTTATCCGTCTCACTCTGCCTGGGGAGCCTCCGTCAAATGATGAGGCAGATGAACCAATGCCTGTCTGCCATGGACGACGCCATCAGCAACAACTACCGCACGCGGATTCCCGTCACCGGAAATAATGAAATCTCCCATATCTGCCGGCGCATCAATCTTCTGCTGAACCAGGCTGCGGAGCTTTCCCGCCAAAATGTCCTGAAAGAAACTTCCAATAAAGAAAGCCGGCTCATCGCTTTGCAGCACCAGATTAACCCCCATTTCATTTACAATACAATGGAAGTTTTCTCTTCAAAGATGAAGCTGTACGGCCATTACGAGGAATCTGACTGCCTGGTGGCCTTTGCCAATATTTTCCGCTATAATATCTCTACCCATGACTCCTTGGTAACCGTAAGGGAAGAGCTGGAACAGCTGCGCAACTACCTGCGCATCCAAAAGCTGCGCTATCCTTTGATTGTGTTTTCCTGCCATATTCCAGAAGAATTAATGGATGCGCTGCTCCCCAAATTCACTTTTCAGCCAATCGTTGAAAATGCTGTTTCCCACGGAATTTCCGACAGCACCCGCACCCTGACCATCACTGTGTCCATTCGAAAACAGGGACAAAACCTCTTGTTTTCCTTAGAGGATAACGGGACCGGAATTCCAGAAGAAAAATTAAGCGCCCTGAACCATTGGCTAAAGCCAGATTCTCAGCCAGGCGCGTTAAAATCTGACGGCCATTCTGTGGGGCTGAAAAATGTCAGCACACGGCTGGAGCTTTATTTCGGCAAAAACAGCCGGCTGCAGCTATCCGCCAGCCCGGGAATGGGAACCTGTGTGTCCTTTCTCATTCCGGCTGCAGCTAACATGGAAGATTTCTAGCCGGATGGAGTACTAGAGCGTGTTTGAAAAATGCCTAAAATCTGCCGGCAAATCATTCAGGAACTGTATTTTTCCGGATGCCTTCTATCTTCTCTTTCGCCTTTTGATATTGCGTGCTTTCATAGGCTTCCAATTCCTTTAACCCCAGCCTTTCCATCTCTTTCAGAGCCTCCTGGTATTTTGACGCACATTCTTCTTGAGAGCCGCAGGTGAGAATTTCTATTTCCGCGTTCCGGTAAAAATTCTCCACCTTTTCTTTGATTTCCAGCATACCGCTGTCCGCGCTCACTGCCGCGGCCGCATCTGCCGCTTTACTGTCATATATCTCGCATCCAATATATTCTTTTTTGGCGTTTTGCCGCTCCTGCCTGGTCTGATATCTCTGGATAATGGTCCAGTCCACAAAAAATTCCAGGTTCATAAAATATTTTTCCGACGCTTTTTCATAATTTTCCTCAAACTCCCGGCGGACGGATTCTTTTCTGACACAGCGCTGATCGATCAGCTCCCAGGTATCCGCTCCAATGGCAGGAGCCGCGTCCAACGTCGCCTCTTCACTGACCATGTAGGCGATAAAGGAAATGATCCGATCCATAGGCTCAGCGTCCGCCCGAACCATCGTAACAGTCCATCCTCCGGAGGGGACGGATTTTAAATTCGGCTTCTTTCCCTCTGCGCCCCGAATATGGCCTGCGTACATCATCTGCGCGTCCGGATTTGCGCTTTGCAGCAAATCTTTTGCCTCCTGCACATTAGAATATCCCGTACAGAAAAACACCCTGCCGGCCTGCACCTGTTTCCGCCTCTGATTTAAGCTTTCTGTAAATTCCTCCGGCAGCATCAGCCCCTCCCGATACAGCTGATTTCCAAACTGCAGAGCCTCCAGCCATTCCGGCTGGCGGTATTTTGACAAATAATTTCCATTTTCATCTTCCACCTGCATCCCGAACTGTTCCGCAAAATTCCTCGTCCACCACCCGGAAAAGGGAATTATCTCCTGTCCCTGCCAGGTCAGCTTTTTGGCTGCCCGCAGCGCTTCTAGCGCTCCTTCCTTTGTCTCCAGCGACTTGACCGGCACCCCAATCTCTTCTAACAGGTCACTGCGCACGTAATTGCTGTTATGGGTGCCAAGATATCCCCCATATTCCGAATTCACCCGCTCCGGCCCATAATAATAGCTGGCAATGGAATACCAGTTTCCGTCTTTATTCCGATACCACTCTTTCATGGATTCCGGAATATTCGCGTCTTTGGCATATGTTTCAAACAAAGGCTCCAACGGCGCCGCCATGCCGGAATCTTCAATCAAAAACCGTTCCGCCGCCCCCGCTTCCACTGTAATCAAATCCGGCAGAGCATCCGTGGCTATCAGGGCGTCAAGGTCTGTCAGATCGCCGGAGGTCAGTTCCAGGTTCACTCCTGTATTTCTCAGAATCTTTGCGTCCCCTGTATGATTCTGAGGATCCCACACTTTAGAATAGCCTTCCTCTGCCACAAACCAGGTAATCGTCACTTCCTCCCGGGAGTTCTCTTCTTCTGGAAATCCGCTCTTTTTTCCGGCAGCGGCCGCGTACAGCAAAATCCCCAGAAAAAGCACAGACAATACCCTTGCTTTTCTCTTCATAAACATCGCCTCCCTCCCGCTTTTGAATATGGGAAAAAGAGGCTTCCCGTGAAACCTCTTTTCCAATTATATCTGAAATTATTTTGTCTGCAGATATAAAATCACTTCTTAATTTTTACTTTTTTCACGCTGCTGTAGGCGCCGTAAATCTTTTTGCCTGTACTGTCCTTTTTGTAAGCCCGGACTTTTACATAATAAGTCTTTCCTTTTTTCAGGTTCTTAACGGCCTTTTTCACCTTGGTCACGGAGACAGATTTTGTGCTTTTCTTCGGGAATTTCTTTCCCGCAGAATAAGTGATCTGATATCCATCCGCCCCTTTGACTTTTTTAAAGGAAACCTGCATGGTTTTCTTCGCGGAATTTTTAAGCGTAAGCTTTTTCACCTTGGCAGGCTTCGCCACCTTCTTCCAATGAGCATAAATGGTAGTGTCTTTGGTAATTTTCACAATAGTTTTCGATGTGATCTTCGTTCCTTTTGACTTTGCGTCATACCAGCCCTGGAATATGTATTTGCTTCGTTTTGGCGTTGGCAGAGTGCCGTATTCCTCGTCATAAGTTACGGTTTTTATATTAGCCTTTAATTTCTTTCCTCCATTTGTGTCATAGGTGATTTTGTATTTGTTGGCCGTCCACACCGCGTTTACTGTCAAATCGCCGGTAATCTTCTGGAAAGGTTTGTCCCAGCTTAAGCTGTAGCCTGTTCTGGCAGCTGCCGGCGCTGCCGCGCTCTCTCCCGGTTTCACTTTCTGGGTGGAGAGCACTTTATCTCCATCTTTAAAGGTTACGGTATATGCAGAAACCACAGGCGGCTTGTCTGTCCCTGGAGGCGTAATTGGATCAGAAGGCAAATCTCCCTGACGCATCAGGCTGATATCATCTACAACCACCCAAACGCCTGTGGAAGAAGTGCCGCTGCAGGCTATCCTGGTTCCCACCTGAATGCTCCTTACCTTGCTGTCCACAGGAATATTCTCCACCTTTGCCTGATAAAAATCTTTCCAGACATTTGTTATCTGAATATCTGCCCGATAAGTTTTTGACGTTCCATCCTGATTCGTTACAATTGCGTACACTCCGGCCTCCGGTTTGATTACCTCCACGCCCGAGCCCTGATAATAGGCAAACAGCGCGTAATATCCTTCCGGAAGCTTCTCCTGAATTTCCTGTTCCAACGCAAAATCCATGCCGGATGGATCCCAGCCTTCATAGTGATAAGAACCGCTTTTGGCATTGCTGGAGCCTCGTTTCACTTTTGGAAAGCCTGCCCCGTCTTCCAGATAATTGATCAAAGTCCATCCAATTGCGGATTCGCCTTCATTTTCTTCAAAGCTTCCATTCTTCACATAATTTTTTCCGACAACCCTTACACTGCATGTGGTCTGGTATGTGCCTGCCGCCACCTGTATGGTTTCTCCCTTCGACAGGTAGGAGAAGCCCCCTACGGTACCGTTTACCGTATAATCGCCGAAAAATGCCGTTTTCAAAGCTGCCGTCTGCGCCTGATCCCAGGTAACCGGGGCTTCTGTCACGCTCCCATCGGTCAGATTCACTTCCACTGTTTTCGGCAGATTCGGTTCTGTTTGATAACTTACCTCACAGGATGCAGGATTTACCGAAAATACCCCTACCGGCCCTTCAGCCCCTGTGTAAACCCACTTATACACATTCAGCGAGGGCAGCGCTTTTCCTGTGAAATCAAAAAACGCCTGATTATCCCAAGTTCCCCCGTTTAAATCGTCTTTAATTTCTGGATCAACTTCCGCTCCGTAAATGGAGCCCCAGCCGGAACCATACAGTCTCCACGCCCTTTTGTTTGCCTCCAGAATGTCATCCGCGTTTGCCTCATCGGCCTTGTATACATTTACCGGAACCCATGCCGGCTCCCAGTAGAATGTGCCGATTCCTTTTTCACCCACTGCCGCTACCGCCGCAATGGTGTCGCGGATTGCCGTCGCCTGTCCCTCCAGATTGACAGGATAATGATAGGTCTGATCCGCCGCGCTTTCATTTACCACATTCCCGTATCCGTCGCCGTCTTCCATGGTCCAGGCATAGGAAACCTCTGCCACCATCACCTTTTTATTGTAGGTATCCGCAATCTCTTTCAGGTTTGCGGTAAGCTGCTGCGGCGTGCCGTGCCAGAAGGGATAAAATGAAGTCGCAAACACATCATAGTCTACGCCTGCCTCTGCCAATTCCCTTGCTTTCCCCATCTGATACCCTTCGTTCTGAGGATCTGTATAATGCACTGCAATCATAATATTCGGATCTGCGGCGCGCACGGCTGCGCTTCCCGCTTTCATCAGTGTATAGACATTGGCGGAATCCTTTTCTCCTGCCATACCATTATTAATCTCATTTCCAATCTGAACCATTCCCACATCTACGCCGGCTGCTTTTAACGTATTCAGGCTCTCAGTCGTAAATGCTGAAAGAGCAGCCGTTTTCTGTTCCAGATTCATATTTTGCCATGCTTTGGGCACGCTCTGCTTCTTGGGATCTGCCCAGAAATCAGAATAATGAAAATCAACCAATACACGCAGGCCGTATTTGGTGGCGGTTTTTCCAATTGCCGTTACGGTATCTATTCCGCAATTTCCCGCGCCGTAACCCATTCGATACACCTGAGTGCCGTCCGCCAGAAAATATTCTTCCCATTCTTTCTGTTCCCCGGCATTTTCTGGAGAAACATCCGGCTTTTTGATGGTTACCTGATCTGCTTTGTAAACAGTTCCCGCCTCGTCCACATACTTATAGCCGCCGTTTTCATCCACCTGGAAAGGACAGTTCCAAAGACGCAGGCGCACCCAGTTCACGCCCTTGTCTTTCAGAATCTGAAACAGATTCTGTTCCTGTCCGTTTTCATCGTAATATTTGACGCCGCTCTGCACTTCGCTTAAATACATGGAAACATCCACGCCGTGGATAAAATCTTCCGAAAGATTGTCCACTTTTTTGACTGTAATCGGAGCGTCTTTGACAGCGGTATCCGCCTCAAAGACTACGTTTTTAATCTGATACCATTCTCCTGCTTCCAGATTGCCTCCAATCGTAATCGTCACGCTGTCTCCCTCTGCAATTTCCATTGCTTCCGCAGCTACTACATTCCCCCAGTTATTCCATCCGTCTGTGGTAAGTTTGACGGATTTCTCTGCGGAAGTAGTATTATTTTTAACCGTCAGGTTCAGATTATCTTTGGATTCACTGGCTCCCTGCTCTCCGCTTCCCACTATGGCAGCTTTTGCTGTATAACTTCCCGCCGCAAGATGATCAATGGTCTGGCTTATGGCGTACAGACCCGCGTTTTCATTCCATAAATTCAGACATCCATCTTGAATCTCTCCCCAGCCTTCAGTTATGGTCCAGCCCTCTGTGCTCGCTGTCAACGCGCCGTTTTGCAGCGTTCCGTTTCCCGCGGCCTTAACAGCCTTTGACCAGCCGCCGACAGGAAACAGAGAACACAACAGACACAGGCTTAACAGGAAACTGGCTGCTTTTTTGAGATTTTTCCTCATTTCCTTCTCCTCCTTTGATATTTGATATTTCTATCATAGGGAAAAGAAATTTGAAATAAAATACCAAATTTTGAGAAAAGATACCAGAATTTATATTTACGATGAAATTCTTCGGCTTCCATAGCAGGATAGCCACGCGGCCCGCTGAATGGAAGTTTATTATGAAAACTTCAGTTCCTGCCAGACGATATCATTTTCTTCCCCAGAATCAAAGCAAACCGCAATCCAGTATCCCTCTATTTTTCTCTGTACAAAGGAACCAGGCTGTTTGCAGGAAATATGAAATCTCCCATTAATTTCTTTTTGAATCGAAAAAGCCGCTTCCTTCAAAGGAAAACTCATGCCCTCTCCCGTCATTTTGATGTAACTTTCCTTCAAAGTCCAAATCTGTGAAAAACGATCCCGCGCCTGGAGTCCGCATAATTCTTTCTGGGTTTCCTTGTCACTGGAAAGTTCTTCTCCTTCCAGAATATACCGGGTCTCTTCCTGACTGCAGCAGCGGCAAAGCAGGGGCATCCGTATGCTTCTGGGTTTTTCCGCGTCCACGCCGATTTCATATCTCGAAGAAACGCCCCCGCCTGAAATACCGCATACCACCAGTCCATCCGTATTGCTCACATTGAACCGGACATCCCCATCACCATTCCAATAAGGCTTTCCATTTTTTCCTGTTATCACTTTATCCCTGCTAAACTCAAGATTAAACTGCTTTTTAAAACCGTAATTTAATATCTTATCCTCAATTTTTCTCTGATATTGCAAATATGCCCCCGGAGATTCCGATTTCCGGGGGCACAGCGTATAGTAAACCGCAATGGTATTTCTCATCTTTCACACCTGCATCTTTATTGAAAACCCTTCATAATTTCTCATCTTTCACACCTGCATCTTTATCGAAAACCCTTCATAAATTCCTGCGGGTATCTCTTCCCCAAAAGAATACTCCTCTGCCGTTTCCTGTTCAAAGTTATACACGCAGACACGCTGCTTCTGGGGATCCACAATCCAGTATTCCCGGACGCCGGCATTCTGGTACTTAAATAATTTGACAAAATAGTCCATTCTTCTGCTGCTGGGAGAAACAACCTCAATCACCCAGTCAGGAGCGCCGTAACATCCCTTTTCATCCAGCTTGGATGTATCGCAGATCACCGACACATCCGGCTCTAAATAATTTATTTCATCCTGATTTAAAAATACTCCGAATGGCGCGGGATATACTTCGCAGTTTCCTTGCTTTTCCCTGACAAAACGACTTATCTGATACGTCAACTCTGCCACCACCCTTTGGTGGCTTCTTCCCGGCGGAGCCATGTTGTACATTTGTCCGTCAATCAATTCTGCCCTCACCCCATCCGGCAGCGCAAAAATGTCCGAAACCGTATAGTATTCTTCCTTCCTCAAAGCTCCCATGCATTCACCCTCTTTCCCGGCTTTCACCGTCATAATTTCTTAATCTTTAAGAACCGTAGAAAAATATACTCTTTCTGATTCGCGAATTTCCTGGCTTATGGACAAAAACAAATGTTCCATCGAGTAGGGAAGAGCCATCTTCCCCCCTCGCCCCGCGCTGCGTAGCCTTTGATGTCCGCAATCACCTCCGGGAGAATATCCTACTCGCCGCGCGCCCTGCGCGCTGCGCAGCGGCATATTTCCGCTGCACAGGGCTGTGCGTAAAAAGGAGCTGCAACAAATTCACAGCTCCCGGTTTTCAGCCAAAGAAGGGACTCGAACCCTCGACCTACGCATTACGAATGCGACGCGCTACCAACTGCGCCACTTTGGCATGTCTTATAAAATCTTTGTCTATTATACCCGTTTTTTCTGCATTTTGCAATCCCTTTTCTGAAAATTTTTATAAATTTTTCTGAGGCTTTTCTATTGACATTTTCTGGTTTCCAGATATAATAGATTTTGTTTATTATTATTAAACAAAAAATCTATTATTAGTTTGACTTTACAATTAATATACCTGAAGTTCAGATCATTATTCAAAGCCGCTCCATCGCTATAATCAGCGGCAAGATACATCATTTTCAGAAAGGATGGCTTTTATGGATATCGGGCACCGCATGAAAGAACTGCGCATTCAATATGGACTGACCCAACAGGAACTGGCAGACCGGAGCGAACTTTCCAAGGGATTTATCTCCCAGCTGGAACGCAACCTGACCTCCCCTTCCGTGGGAACGCTGCTGGACATTATCCAGTGCCTGGGCACCACCCCGGCAGAATTTTTCACCGATCAGGAACCGGAACAGATTGTATTCAAACAGGAAGATTACTTTATAAAAGAAAATGAAGACTTGCGCCACACCATTAAATGGGTCATTCCCAACGCCCAGAAAAACGCCATGGAACCGGTGCTGATTACCCTGGCTCCCCATGGTTCTTCTGAAACGTATCTTCCCACTGAAACAGAGGAATTCGGTTACGTTCTGAAAGGCTCCGTAAAACTTCACTACGGACCCCGCTCCTTTGTCGTCAGGCAAGGGGAGTCTTTTTACTTTAAAGCGGAAAAAAAACATTACATAGAAAATTACGGCGGCAGGGAGGCTGCCATATTATGGGTCTCCACACCCCCGAGCTTTTAGGAGGAAACATCGGCCATGAGTAAACGACTGATTGATTTAGCGCACATCACCAAATCTTTTGACGGACAGACAGTATTAGACGACCTGAACCTGTATATCCGTGAAAATGAGTTTCTGACACTGTTAGGTCCTTCCGGCTGCGGGAAAACCACCACATTGCGGATTATCGGCGGTTTTGAGACGCCGGACTCCGGCAAAGTAATTTTCGACGGAAAGGATATCACCAGCCTTGCCCCCAACGAGCGGCAGCTCAATACGGTCTTCCAAAAATACGCCTTATTTCCCCATATGTCCATTGCGGAGAATATTGCTTTCGGACTGAAAATCAAAAAGAAAAGCAAGGCCTACATTGACGATAAAATTAAATATGCATTAAAGTTAGTAAATCTGGAAGGATTCGGCAAGCGCAGCGTAGACTCCTTAAGCGGCGGCCAGCAGCAGAGAATTGCCATTGCCCGGGCCATTGTCAACGAACCCAAAGTACTTCTGCTAGACGAACCCTTAGGAGCTCTGGATCTAAAGCTGCGTCAGGATATGCAGTATGAATTAATCCGTCTGAAAAACGAACTGGGCATTACCTTTATCTATGTCACCCACGATCAGGAGGAAGCCCTTACCATGTCAGACACTATCGTGGTGATGAACCAGGGATACATCCAGCAGATCGGCACGCCGGAAGATATCTACAATGAACCTACCAACGCTTTCGTAGCCGACTTCATCGGAGAAAGCAATATCATTGACGGCATTATGGTAGAAGACCGGCTGGTCCGGGTCCTCAACGTGAACTTCCCCTGTGTGGATGAAGGATTCGGCAGCAATACCCCGGTGGATGTTGTAATCCGTCCGGAAGATGTGGAATTGGTAGCTCCGGAAACAGGCATGCTGGAAGGGGATGTGACCTCTCTGATTTTCAAAGGCGTTCACTGGGAAATCGAAGTTTTGGCCAACGGATTTGAATGGCTGGTGCAGACCACCCAGATGCACCCGGTAGGAAGCCATGTGGGAATCCGGGTAGATCCCTTCAACATCCAGATTATGAACAAACCGGAATCCAGTGATGAAAAGGCAGTGGATCTGGATGAAGCTTAAAGCTCTAGAACAGAATCCGAGGACGAAAAGGCCGCTGCTTTTATTTCAAAATTCTAAAACAAGCAGGCCGCCGCTTATGACTCACCCACTTAGGGCTGCTGCCCGAATCTCAGCGAAAGGACGGTAAATTCACATGCATAATATCAAGCGCCAGCTTCTTGCCGGCCCCTATCTTTTGTGGATGGCAGGATTTATCCTGCTTCCCGTGGTAATGATCCTGTACTATGCGTTCACTACCACCAGCGGACATTTTACTTTGTTAAATGTAAGTTCAATTTTTGCATCTATTCATTTAAAATCACTGTTTCTTTCATTGAAACTGGCCCTGATCTGCACTGCCGTCTGCCTTGTGCTTTCCTATCCCCTGGCCATGATTTTAAATAATATGAAGGAAAAAAGCCAGGGATTTATCGTATTTATCTTTATCCTGCCCATGTGGATGAATTTTATGCTGCGCATCCTGGCCTGGAAATTACTCTTGTCGAACAACGGCGTCATCAACACATTGCTGGACGGACTG
>CAJUBP010000045.1:17537-26606 GCA_910584585.1 uncultured Lachnospiraceae bacterium
CAGGCATTCATGATCGGCGCCACCAACATTCCATTGCTCAATGCAGACATTGTGACCGGACTGTCCATGATGCTATTATTTGTGCGCTTTACGCGCCTTGGCATGAGCACCGTTCTGATTGCCCATATCACATTCAACATTCCCTATGTGATACTGAATGTGCTTCCGAAACTGAAGCAAAGCAGCCGCACCACTTACGAAGCGGCTTTGGATTTGGGCGCTACTCCTTTGTATGCTTTTTTCAAAATTATCTGGCCGCAGATACGTCCCGGCGTATTTTCTGGTTTTCTGATGGCAATGACCATGTCGCTGGATGATTTTTCTGTCACTTATTTTACCAAAGGAGCCGGAATCCACACTTTGTCCACCATGATTTACACAGAAATGCGTAAGGGCATCCGGCCGGAAATGTATGCTTTGTCCACGATTCTGTTTTTGCTTGCCCTGGTGCTGCTGCTGTTCATGAACTTCGGCCCTTCCGCCCGCCGGGAAAAAGAAGCATGATATTGATTCGCTGCCGAAGAAGGAAAACATCCTCCAAAGATACCTTCTGCTGCAGGAAAGGAGAGAAACAATGAGACGAAAAAAAGTAATCTGCTGTATTTTGGCCTGCCTTGCCATCTCCGGCCTTACGGCGGGATGCGGATCCAAAAATTCAGAAAACACTCTGACCATTTTGAATTACGGGAAATACCTGGATCCGGAAGCCATTGAACTATTCGAGGAAGAAACGGGAATCCAAGTGGAACTGGAAGAATATATCACCCCGGAAAATATGTACACCAAGTACCGGGCCGGAGCCATTGATTACGATTTAATCTGCACTTCCGATTATATGATAGAAAAACTGATTCAGGAAGGAGAAGTACTAGAACTGGATTATGACAATATCCCTCTCGCGGAAAATTTAGATTCCACTTATTTCGATTTTTCCAAATCCTTTGATCCGGAAAATAAATATGCCATTCCCTATTTCTTTGGGACAGTGGGCATCCTTTATCATCGGGATATGGTAGATGAATCCAAAGTGAATTCCTGGAAGATCCTGTGGGACAAAGAATACTCCGGTCAGATTATCATGGCCGATTCTGTCAGGGACTCTTTCATGGTAGCCCTGAAAATCCTGGGCTATTCTCTAAATACCACAGAGGATGATCAGTTAAAAGAAGCCCAGGATCTGCTCCTTGAGCAAAAACCTCTGGTCTATTCTTATCTGGTGGATGAAGCCCAGGATGAAATGATCTCTGAAAATGCGGCCATGGCAGTGGTTTATTCCGGGGAAGCCGGATATGCCCTGGAATTTAACGACAAGCTGGCTTTCTCCGTGCCGGAGGAAGGCTCCAACATGTGGATTGATTCCTGGTTTATCCCCAAATCTGCCAAACAAAAGGAAAATGCGGAGAAATTTCTGAACTTTCTCTGCCGGGAAGACATTTCCATGATGAATTTCGACTATGTGTATTATGCCACGCCCAATCAGAAAACAAAGGCTGCGTTGGACAAGGAACTGCAGGAAAATACAACAATTTTCCCTCCTACGGAAACACTGAATAACTGTGAAGTGCTCAAACCGCTGAAAGATGAAGATACTATGAAGCTGAATCTGCTCTGGAAAGAAATTAAAGCGGCAGACTGATTGATACGCAAGTTAGGAAGGTTATCCTTGAATGGAAGCATAGGCAAACAGCGGACTAATTGATACGCAAGTTAGGAAGGTTTGTTTCTTAAAACCGCAAATAAGAATCTCCCCACAGAAACCATCAGGTTCCCTGCGGGGAGATTCTTATTTTTACTGCTGCAGTCTTAAAAAGTTACAACAGCTCTATTTCTTCACCTGCTTACTTCTTGGTTGCATTCATGAAATATTTCATACCGTAAACAGTTGCATAAATTCCGTCTACATTAGGTTTCTGCATATAGATATCATTGTAGTAGTAAAGCGGAACCACTGCCCAGGTTTCCATCAGCATATCTTCTGCCTGATGCATCAGCTCTACACGTTTTGCGAAATCTGCAGTGTTGCGGATTTCTGTAATCAACGCGTCATATGCTGTCCAATCCGGTGCGGAATCGCTCTTATCGCCTTTTCCTAACTGCATATCGTTGTTACCGGAATCAGAAGTGAAAATCTCTAACATATTTACCGGGTCATTGTAATCAGCCAGCCATCCCTCACGGGCGATGGTGAAGCTTCCGTTCTTTCTGTTTTCCAGGAATACGTTCCAGTCCTGAGTCTGGATTTCCATAGTGATTCCAAGAACGCCTAAATCCTGCTGTACTGCCTGCGCAATTGCAACATGTCCGGTACCGTCATTGGTCAGATATGTCATGTTGATTGCCGGGTCAATTTTATATGTGCCGTCGCCGTTGTCTGTGAAGCTGTATCCTGCTTCTTCCATCAGTTTCTTAGCATCCTCTACCATTGCTGCGCCTGTAGTTTCTGCGTCATAGTAGCTGGTATCTGCCTGTTTGAACTCTCCGCCGTTACCGTCTGCCATTCCAAGAGGAACGAAAGAATCTGCAACAACCTGTCCGGACTGGCCGATATTTTCCACGATAAACTGACGGTCAATCAAAAGGTTCATAGCGTGACGCATCTTTGCTGCTTCTTCCACTGTTTTTCCATCGAAAATCGGGTCATTTACATTGAAACCAATGTAATAGGTTCCCAGGTTATCCAAAATGCCGAATTCCGGATTCACACCGTTCAAAGTAGAGATTTCATCGTTTGGAACAGTGTCAATATAGTCTACGTCGCCGCTGTTGTAAGCTGCGTAAATTGCAGTATCGTCAGCGCTTAACATAAAGTGAAGTTCTTCCATGGTTACGCTGTCAACGTTGTGATAATTTGCGTTCTTCTTGTAAACCATGCTCTCATTGTGATTCCAGGATTCCAGAGTGTATGCTCCGTTGCATACAAATCCTGCTTCCTGCGCCCATTTTCCCGGAACTGTTCCGTCAGAATTTGCTGCTTCTACAGAAGCCTGATGTACCGGGAAGAACGTCGGGAACGCCATTAAGTCATTGAAATAAGGACAGGGACTTGTCAAAGTAATTACCAATGTATAATCATCTGTAGCTTCAACAGAAAGCGTTCCGTCATCCTTTTTTGCAATAATGTCGAACAGGTAAGCATAATCTGCCGCTGTCTCTTCAGCAACGGCACGGTTCCAGCTATATACAATGTCAGCTGCTTTCAGATCGTCCCCATTGCTCCACTTAGACTCAATCATCTTAACAGTGTAAACTTTGCCGTCTTCAGATACTTCCGGCATATCCGTTGCCAAATCAGGAATCAGATTTCCGTCTTTGTCATAAGTATACAATCCTGCAAAAGTGTTTACTGCAAGACATCCGCCGTCCACAGAACTGTTCAGCGCCGGATCGAGATAATCAGGCTCTGAAGCCAGGTTAATGTACAGCACATTTGTATCTGAGTTAGTTGCGGAACCTGTATTTGCTCCCTCTTCTGCGTCTGCATTCGCGTCATCGCCTGCATCTGATTTTTCTGTGTCTTCTGTCTGTGTATCATTGGCTGCGTCATCTTTTTTATTTCCTGCGCCATTATTGCCGCCGCAGGCCGTCAGGCTCAATGCCATACATGCAACCAGTAATACGGATACCAGTTTCTTTTTCATATTATTTCCTCCTATTTGAAATATTGAAATCTATGCTTTCACCAAAGAAAACTCTCTGGAAAAAACCTTATTTATTCCAACACGCAACCATATGTCCGCCTCCCCGGTCAGTCAGCTGAGGCATCTCTTTTGCGCACTGGTCTGTAGCATACCGGCATCTGGTCCTGAAAGGACATCCGGTAGGCATTTTCAGGGGACTTGGCACGTCTCCTTCCAAAATAATACGTTCGCTTTTTCTTGCGGTCTCCGGATCCGGAATCGGAACCGCTGACAGCAGGCTCAAGGTATATGGATGAATGGGATTGGCGTTTAATTCATCTGCATCCGCCAACTCCATCATTTTTCCAAGATACATAACCGCGATACGATCGGAAATATGGTGTACAATCAAAAGATCATGGGCGATAAACAGATAGGCAACGCCCAATTTCTCCTGTAATTCCTCAAACATATTGACCACCTGTGCCTGAATGGAAACATCCAGCGCGGAAACAGGCTCGTCACATACAATAAACTTCGGATTTACGGCCAGCGCCCGGGCAATTCCGATACGCTGTCTCTGACCGCCGGAAAACTCATGGGCATACCGCATGGCATGTTCTGCATTCAGCCCTACCAGCTCCATCAATTCCAGAATTTTCTCCCTGCGCTCATTCCGGTTGGCATAGAGATTATGCACATCCAGAGGCTCTCCGATAATATCTTCCACCGTCATACGGGGATTCAGAGAAGAATAGGGATCCTGGAATACCATCTGCATCTGCTTGCGGTAAGGCAGCATATTAACGTCCACTTTCTGTCCAATGGCCGGTTTGCCGTCTGCCCCCAAAATAATTTTTCCCTTCTCATCGTACTGCTCCCCGCTGTCAAAGAGCACCTCTCCGTCAAATTCAATGCGCCCGGCAGTAGGCTGATACAGACGAAGCAAAGTCCTGCCCACTGTGGTTTTTCCGCACCCTGACTCTCCTACAAGCCCCAGTGTCTCACCGGGTTTCACCGCAAAGGAAATATCATCCACCGCTTTCAGCGGAATTGTCTTAAATCCCTGACGCACGGGAAAGTACTGCTTTAAGTGATCTACCTTTAACAGATACTTTTCGTTTTCACTCATGACCGTTCTCCTTCCTGTGCTTCATAGAGCTCTTTTATATTCATCCAGCAGCTTGCCAGATGTGTGTCGCTGACACGCAGTTCTTCTGGCTTTTCCTTCAGGCAGATCTTCATAGCCGCGTCACACCTGGGGCAGAATGCGCATCCTTCAGGCATCTGCAGAAGATTGATGGGCGTTCCGCCGATTGGAACCAGTTTCTCATTCATATTATCTGCTTTCGGGATCGAGCGGAGCAGACCCTTGGTATACTCATGGGCCGGCTGATAGAAAATATCATCTGCCGTTCCCCGTTCACAGACGCGCCCTCCGTACATAACGAGAATCTCATCGCACATGCTGGCGATAACTCCCAAATCATGGGTTACCATAATAATGGCCATTCCAAGCTTCTGCTGCAAATCCTGCATCAGCTCCAGAATCTGCGCCTGGATTGTCACATCCAATGCCGTGGTGGGCTCATCTGCAATCAGAATATCCGGCTCACAGACCAATGCCATGGCAATCATCACACGCTGGCGCATACCGCCGGATAATTCATGGGGATACTGTTTCAGCCGGCTCTCCGGCTCATTTACCCCAACCAATGTCAATATTTCAACGGCACGTTCCCTGGCCTGCTTCTTATCTTTGTCCGTATGAAGGAGAATTGCCTCCACCAACTGGCTTCCCACTGTAAACACCGGATTCAGGCTGGTCATAGGATCCTGGAAAATAATCGAGCACTTCTCTCCCCGGAATTTCTGCATCTGCCTGCTGTTCCATTTGGTAATGTCCTCTCCGCGGAAATTCACTTCTCCGGAGGTGATTTTACCAGTTTCTGCTAAAATCTGCATAATGGAATACGCCGTTACCGATTTACCGGAACCGGATTCCCCCACAATCCCCAGGGTTTTTCCCGGCTCTAAGGTAAAGGAAATTCCATTCACTGCCTGAACCTCTCCATTTTCCGTAAAAAAACTGGTATGGAGATCTTTTACTTCCAAAATATATTTATTTTCTTCGCTCATCTGCTTATCTCCTTAATTTATTTCAATTTAGAGTCGAATGCATCACGAAGACCATCGCCCAGTAAATTCAAAGCCAACACAATCAAACAAATTGCAACTGCAGGAATCACAAGCCGCAGAGGATAGGACTGCATGCCCGCCCTTGCGTCATTGGCCAGACTTCCCAGGGAAGTCAGCGGATCAGATACGCCCAATCCCAGGAAACTTAAGTAACTCTCGGTAAAAATTGCACTCGGCACCTGCAGCGCGGTAGTAATGATAATTACAGACAAGCAGTTCGGTAAAATATGCCTGCGCAGAATCCGGCTGTTCTTCGTGCCGATACATCTTGCCGCCAACACGTATTCGTTATTCTTGATGGTCAGAATCTGTCCGCGGATCAGACGGGCCATACTTACCCAGTACAGAAGACCGAACACAATAAAAATCGAAATCATATTGGTTCCCAAAGCCTGCAGCGCCGTCCCTTCAATCAAAGGCTTCAGCGTTTCATTCAGCACCACCGACAGCAGAATAATAATCAGCATGTCCGGCAGAGAATAAATAATATCTACAATACGCATCATCACAAGATCCAGCGTTCCGCCGAAATACCCGGCGATGGAACCGTATAAAAGACCGATAATCAATACCATGATAGACGCCACAACGCCCACGGAAAGACTGACTCTGGTTCCGTAAATCACACGGATAAAATAATCTCTGCTCAAACTGTCTGTTCCGAAAATATGGGGAAACAACTTTTCTCCAGTCTCCTCCATATACTTTGTCTCCAACTTGGAGTACTCAAAGGGCCCCAGATTTGCCGCTGTCTTATCTCTGATTCCGTTTACCGAAATAATCTGTGAATATTTATAAGGCACAATCATAGGCGCAACAATGATAGTTATAATAATCAGCGCCAACACTACAATACTGCCCATGGCAAGAGGATTCTTGCGCAGCCGTCTCATACCATCCTTGAAAAAGGTGGTCGACTCTCCCATCACGTCCTGCTGCTTCTTCTCATCCTCCGTCGCCGGTTCAAAATTTTTATCATTAAATTTACTCAAATCCACCTGTGCGGAAAAGAGCTGCTTTTTCTTCAACTCCTGATTCTCTGGCATACTCCTATCGTCCTTTCTGTCCTTCTCTCATTTTTATTCAAATGTGATTCTCGGATCAATCATCTTATACGCAATATCCGTCAGCAAATTCGCAACTACCATCAATATGGCGAGAAACAGCGTAACCGCCATAATCATTGTATAATCACGGTTTACAATACTTGTAACAAAAGTAGATCCAAGTCCGCCTATGGTGAAAATATTTTCTACTACCATGGAACCAGTCAGAATATACGCAACCATGGGACCTATATAAGTAACAACAGGAACCAGCGCATTGCGGAGCGCATGTTTAAAAATCACTTTCCAGCCCGGAACCCCCTTCGCCTTTGCCGTGCGGACATAGTCCTGATTCAGGGCGTCCAGCATACTTGTCTTTGTCAAACGCGTAATATATGCCATGGGATATACGCTGAGCGCGATAATCGGCAGAACATAATTGGGATTGCTGGAAGACCATACCGGAAACCATCCCAACTTCAGACAGAATACCAAAAGAAGCAGAGTCGCCAGAACAAAAGATGGCATTGCCGTCCCCAATGTCGTAAAAAAGATAATAAGACGATCCGGAAGCTTATTGCGGGTAAGAGCCGCGATACTGCCCAGCACCAGTCCAATCACAATAGCAACTGCCGCCGCCATGCCTCCTAACTTGGCTGACACCTGGAAACGCATTTCAATCTCATCCCAGATATCACGCCCGTTATGCAGGGATACTCCCCAGTCTCCATGCAACAAATTATTCAGATAAAGCACATACTGCTCTCCAATGGGTTTGTCCAGATTATACCTCTCTTCCAACACTTTCTGCGCTTCCGCGCTGGTGGCCTTCTCTTTGTTAAAGGGGCCGCCTGGAATAGTATTCATTACAAAAAATGTAATGGCACTGACAATGAGAATCGAGACAACCGCCAGCACTAATCGTTTTCCAATATACTTCGCCACTTTCCTCTCTCCTACCTTCTGTATTTTAATTTTGATTTCAAAGATCAAAGAAACATGCATAATCCTTATGCTTGTTTTATATTGCACCGCTTTAATCTTCTAAATTTTATAAAAAAACATAATTACATTATACATGTCAATTGACATTTGTCAATAAAAAACTTCGCGGACTGCCTGCCATTTTGTTACAAACTCTCACTGTTTCCGCCGGTTCGGAACAATTTAATGATTTTGCGACGCATTATTTTCAAAATAATTCTTGCTTTTTTCCGCCGTTCGTGGTACAGTAAAAGACACACATATTTTCGTGTGAAACGCCTCCCACTGCCAGCACAGCCAGGAGGTACTATGACTTACGAACAATTTAAACAGAGACTGGCAGACAATCTGTCGGCATTATTTCCGGCAGGCACTCACATTTCCATTCGCCAGTTTTCCCATAACAATCACATCCTTTTGGATGGTCTTACGATTCTGGAACCGGGCAGCAATGTTTCCCCCACGATTTACCTGAATTCTTATTTTGACAAATATCAGAACGGGACTTCCTTTTCAGCTCTTCAGAATCAGATTCTCAGCTACTATTACGAGCATTGCAGCCTTCGGAATATCGACACTTCGTTTTTTACCTGTTATGACAAGATCCGTTCCCGCATCGTCTATAAATTGATCCATTATGAACGGAACAGGGAACTCCTGAAAGAAGTTCCCCATATTCCCTATCTGGATCTCGCTATTGTTTTTTACTGTCTGATACAGGAAGGCCCCTGTAAAAACGCAGCCATTCCCATCTGCAATGAACATCTGGAATACTGGAATATTTCCAAGGAAGAACTCTATCATGCCGCCCGTGAGAATACCCCTGCTCTGCTCCCCTTATGCTGTGATTCGCTGGCAGATCTGGTACTGCCCGCACTGGATCTGCTTCCTGCGCCGGAACGCGCTGCCGCCCAGGAAACCTTCCATTCCCAGATTGTTCCCATGTATGTAATCACCAATCAGAAACGTTTTAACGGAGCCTGCTGCATTCTTTACCAGAACGCATTGCAGCAAGCGGCAGAGCATCTGAAAGACTGCCTTTACATTCTTCCCAGCAGCGTTCATGAAGTAATTGTCATACCTGCTTCCGCAGCCGGAGATCCCAAAGAACTGCCCTCCCTGGTACAGGAAATCAATATTACAGAAGTTGCCCCGGAAGAAGTGCTGTCTGACTGCGTCTATTATTATAATATGCATACCGGGCAGACTTCCGTTTACGAAAG
>CAJUBP010000045.1:26706-34338 GCA_910584585.1 uncultured Lachnospiraceae bacterium
TATTTTCTTGCAGAATTCTGCCAGGAATTGTCCATCTCCATACAGCGTTTCACCATCCCGCGCCAGTCCTTAGGATGATTGCGGAATACATCATAGGCGTACCGGACAATCATCAGCATCTCACCTGCATGATAATTCGCGAAGCTAAATCCGTTTCCGGTATGCCAGATTTCATTGTAAGGTTCTACCGTATCCTTCAATCCCCCTGTCTCCCGCACAATGGGAATTGTGCCGTAACGCATGCTGATCAGCTGACTCAGCCCGCAGGGCTCAAACTGGGAGGGCATTAAGAAAGCATCCGCGCCTGCGTAAATCATATGGGCAATATCTTCACTGTAGCCTATCGTGGCTGAGACGCGATCCGGATACTTCCAGTCATAATGCCGGAAAAAATCCTGAAACTGCTCCTCTCCAGTTCCCAGCACCGCCACCTGAATATTCAGGGTATTTAACATTTCCTCCATAACAGCCCTTACCAGATCAAAGCCTTTCTGCTGAGTCAATCTGGAAACCATGCCCAGTACCAGGGCCGACGGATCCTTCCGAAGCCCCAGAGCTGCCTGCAGCGCTTCTTTATTTTTCTTTTTCTTTGTAATGGTTTTTTCGTTAAAGTGTGCAAAAATCAGGGGATCTGTCATCGGATTGTATTCCTGCTCATCAATCCCATTGACAATACCGGAAAGTTTCCCGGATATTTCCCGCATCACTCCATCCAGGCCTTCTCCGCCTGCCTGGCCCTGAATTTCCTTTGCGTAAGTTTCACTGACTGTATTGATCCGGTCCGCATGGAGAATTCCCGCTTTTAAGAAATTTGTCTCTCCATAGGCTTCCATTGCCCCATATCGGTAGCTTGCCGGCAGATCTCGGCAGTTTTCAATATCGTCAATCCGCCACCTGCCCTGGAATTTCTGATTGTGGATGGTCATGACCGTCCGGATATTCCGGTAAAAAGGATTTTCCCGATAAAAAGCGTCCAAAAACACCGGAATCAGGGCCGCTTGCCAGTCATGGCAGTGTATGATGTCCGGGCAAAATCCCAGTTCAGGCAGACAGGCAAGCACTGCCCTGCAATAAAAGGCAAACTTGTTTACATCCTCAAAGATCTGATTATAGGGGCTGTTTCCGGCAAAATAATGTTCATTGTCGATGAAATAATACGAAATCCCCTCTACGTTTGCCTCATAAATTCCTATGTACTCTTTCTCTCTTGGCATATCTGCGTAGATTTCTGTTACGTAATTCATTTTTTGTCTGCAGTCTTCCGAAATGCACAGGTATTTCGGCAGAAAAACTCTCACGTCGAATTTCTCTTTATCCAGATATTTTGGCAGCGCACCGACAACATCTGCCAATCCTCCTGTTTTAATAAAGGGATTTCCCTCGGATGCTGCAAAGAGTATTCTCTTCATGTAAAAAACCTCCTACTTATTCTCTCAGCTTATATTCTAACCGAATTTTGTCCGCAATTAAAGCTATAAATTCAGAATTTGTAGGTTTTCCTTTTCCATTATGGATTGTATAGCCGAATAATTCATCGATGGTATCCATTTTTCCTCTGCTCCAGGCCACTTCGATGGCATGTCGGATGGCTCGTTCTACCCGGCTGGGGGTAGTTTGATATTTCTTTGCTATCCCGGGATAGAGTATTTTAGTAATGGAATTGAGCATTTCCATATCCCGCACAGACATGATAATGGCTTCCCGCAGATACTGATAGCCTTTAATATGGGCAGGAACCCCGATTTCATGAATAATATCTGTCACATCGCTTTCTAAATTCCGTTCCTCTAACTCCTGCTTCCGCTCATATGCATTGACTTTGCGCACCTCGCTGCCTTTATGCGCCTCGGCGTTCCTAACGTGCTTAATCCGATTCAACACCACATCGTTGTCAAACGGTTTCATAATGTAGTAATCTGCTCCCAATGAAAATGCGTCTTCTGTGATTTTTTCCTGCCCGATTGCGGATATCATGATAAAAGCCGGGCGTTTCTTCATATTTTTATCATTTCTGATTTTATCCATCACTGTCAAACCGTCCAGTTTCGGCATTACGATATCCAAAAGCACCACGTCCGGCTCCTTCTTTTTTATCATTTCGTATGCTTCTTCTCCATCTTTCGCCGTTCCCACTACCTGGAGTTCTTCATCACTTCTTACGATATCCCCCAATTCTCTTAACATTCTCTCATTGTCATCCGCAATTGCCACATTCAATTTTTCCACGTTACATCCTCCTGTTGATTTTCCTAATAAACCCTCATAAAAGGCAACTATTTGTATTATATCCTCAATTAATTATTCCTTCAATGAAAAGATTTCTCCCTGATTCGACAAAGAATCATAAGTACTATCGTACCAGCGCAATCCTTGTCGAATTATAGTCCTTTGGTCATATTTATTCTATCATAACCATTGTATAATTGTATATTATGTCGAATCTTGTCGTATGATTCCAAATATTTAACGGCATGGACATTTTTCAGCGGAACTTTTGAAATAAAAAATCCTGCCAGGCAGCGCAAAAAAGCGCGCCCCCGGCCAAGCATTTTATTGATGCCTATACGCTCTTCCTTGCAATTTCTATAAAATCTTTTGCGTATGCCGGAAGATATGCTCCTTTGCGGTACGCGATAGTAAGTGTACTGAATATCCCTTTTTCTCCAATAGAAAAGCAGGCCGGCTTCTTAAAAAGTTCCAGATTCTTTATATAATTTTCCGGCACAAAGCACATCCCAAAGCCCCGCTGACACAATTTTACACAGGTTACGGTATTCCTGCTTCTTATGGAAACAGGAGGCTGTATCTTATATCGTTCAAACACTTCCAAGGCAATCTGCCCTGTCGTCTGTTCCGGAAAATGAAGCACAAATGGCTCTTCTTCCAATAACTTTAAATCTATCCACGGATAGCCCTCTTTCTCCCTTCCCTTTGAAGCCATTGGATGATCCGCAGGCATAACAAGAAGCACTTCTTCCTCTAATAAGGTTTCATATTCCAGCTTCGGATGGGGTTTCGCCTCATTAAAAATTGCGAAATCCAGCTGATCATCCAAAAGAAGCCTTTCCTGTATCGCATAGGCTTCTTCCAGCAGATTGACTTTTATGCCGGGATATTTTTCATGAAAGGCCTGCATGATCTGGGGCACCATACTGGAACTGCGCATAAGCGGAAACGCAATATTCAATTCCCCTTCCTTATTCAAAGTCAAATCCTGTAATTCTTTCTCCCAGTCCTGATTGACCTCCAATATCTTTTTCGCGTACTCCATATACCTTCTTCCAAGATAGGTGGGAGTGTAACTGTTGCCGCTCCGGCTAAAGAGCTTTCCGTTCATTTCCCGTTCTAATTTCTGCAAATGTTTCGTAAGCGTGGGCTGAGAAATATAAAGCTCCTGAGCTGCTTTCGTTAAATTTTGATGTTTGGCAATGCACAAAACATAATTCAATTCCGTAACGTTCATAATCATCTCCTATTTCATTTCGGCATAGTTTTTATGGAAATCATCTCCTATTCCATTTCGGCATAGTTTTTATGGAAAATATGAATTGGACATCCTATTTCTTCTATCATACAATGGTTTTATAAAAAATATCAAGATATCATCGAAAGAAAAGGAGAGTTTCCAAATGAAAAACTGGCTCGAAAAACAATTCAAACTGTCAGAGTTTGGCACAAATGTGAAAACAGAGTTTCTGGCAGGCGTCACCACCTTTGTCACAATGGCATATGTCCTTGCAACCGTTCCAAACATCTTAGGCGGCGCAGGCCTCGACAAACACGTAATGCTCACAGCAATGGTGCTTCTTATCATCCTTACAAGCTGCGCTATGGCCCTCTACACAAACCGCCCATTCGCGCTTGCGCCGGGACTTGGAAGCGTGGGCATCGTAGCTTCTATGATTTCCAATGAAGGAATCCCTTCCCCGATTGCGGCAGGCGTGATCTTTTGGAGCGGCGTATTATTTATTCTGATTTCCTTTTTAGGACTGAGAGAAGCGGTTGTCCGCGTAATCCCGGTCAGCTTAAAACAGGCTGTCAGCGCCGGAATCGGCCTTTTTATCGCGCTTTTAGGAGCCAAAAACTGCGGTATCATCATCGCAAACGCAGATAAAAACAATCTCGCCTTCGGAGATCTGACTGCTCCTTCCGTAATTGTTGCTGTCATAGGCTTTATAATACTTCTCGTCATTAAGGTCAGAAATATACCAGGCGGTATGATTTTAACCATTCTCCTTACAACCGTAATCGGAATTCCCTTTGGGGTAACGAAATTACCGGAAAATTTCTTTTCATTTCCGGCAAACATCAGCGAACAGTTCTTAAACATTGACTTTATAGGCGCCTTAAACTTTGCGTATATTCCATTTTTAATCGCCTTATTCGTCCCTGACTTCTTCTCCACTTTTGGAACCGTATTAGGCGTCGGCGCGAAAGCCGGCTACCTGGATGAAAACGGCAATCTTCCGGGTATTGACAAATGTTTTAAAGTGGACGCTGTGGCAACAAGCTTCGGCGCGCTATTCTGTATGCCAAGCATGACTACATACCTGGAATCCTCCGCAGGGGTAGAGGCTGGCGGAAAAACCGGACTTACCACCATCTTTACCAGCCTTTGCTTCGGACTTGCTCTGTTCCTTGCGCCCCTTGCGCTGATCATTCCTTCTGCCGCAACCGGCCCGGTTCTTATTTTTATCGGCATCAACATGTTAAGCGGCATGAAAAATATTAATTATACGGATATTACAGAATATTTTCCGGCATTTATCTGTGTTACCTTTACTATTTTTGCCAATAACATTGCAAACGGAATTTGTGTAGCCCTGCCTGCTTATGTCATTATGAAAATCGCAGCCGGAAAAATCAAAACAATCCAACCCGTCATGTATGTACTGGTAGCAGTATGCCTGCTCTATTTCTATACCATTGTTTAGAGGGAACTATTTATGGAACACGTTTCTTTACTGATCAAAAACGCAAATGTATTTAACTCGTATTTGAAAAAATTTATTCTGGCAGACGTATCTGTCTTAGAGGGGAAATTTTATTATATTGACCGCAAACAAACTATGCCTTTTCAGGCGGACAAGGTTCTGGACGCCGAAAGCATGTATATGCTTCCAGGTTTAACAGATATCCATATGCATATTGAAAGCTCCATGATGACGCCTGAGCCCTTTGGAAATTGTCTGGCAGGGTATGGCGTGACCACCATCGTATCTGAACCGCACGAAATGGCAAATGTGAAAGGCGTACGCGGTATTTTAGAAATGATTTCCGCGGCGCAGAACGCTCCCATCGACATTTTTTACGGCATCCCAAGCAGCGTGCCTTCCACAAATGAAACGTTGGAAACAACAGGCGGCGTCATTGACTGCGCTGCCATGAAGCATTTGCTGGCGGAAAAAGACGTAGTCTGTGTAGGCGAAATCATGAACTACCGGGAAATCATTCGGGATAATAAGCTGGAAATCATGAAATTCCTTGACTATCTGCGCGAAGAACATCCTGATTATGTAATCGAAGGCCACTGCCCTTCTCTTCTCGATCTGGAACTTGCAAAATTCCTGTATCTCGGAATCAATGGAGATCATACAGAACACACCCTGGAAGAAGTAAAGCAGCGCATAGAAAACGGCATGTTTTTTGAAATCCAGCACAAAATGCTGAAACCGGAAGTTTTGGCATACATTGCTGAAAATCAGTTATATGAATACTGCTGCTTCGTTACAGACGACACAATGACGGATGTCCTTTACGAAAAAGGACAGCTCAACTATGTGGTAGAGCAGGCAGTCAAAGCCGGATTTCCATTAGAGCAGGCGCTTTACTGCGCCACTTACACTCCGTGCCAGCGTATGCATCTGTACGACCGGGGCGTTATTGCGCCTGGAAAAATAGCTGATTTCCAGCTATTGAAAGACCCGGCCGTGTTGAAACCAGACTATGTATACAAAAATGGTTTAAAGATTTTTTCAGCGGAACAAAAGGCTCCTTTATCCGGCAAAGATTGCCAGGATCATTATGCTTTTCCGGATGATTTTTACCATAGCGTACAGATTCCGGAATTGAATCTGGATCATTTTCAAATTCCAGTGCCTGCTGATTTTCACCCTGGCTGCACAGAAGCAATTGTGCGTGTCATGGAGATACACTCCAACCGAACCCAAACTTCTGAAAAACTGGTAACGATGCCTGTGAAAAATCAATGCCTGGACTGGCAGGGAACCGGCTGTCTTCTGGCCATGGTAATTGAACGCCACGGGAAAAACGGAAATATCGGCTATGGATTTATCACAGGAGCCGGATTGAAAACCGGAACTGCCGCCACCACTTATTTCCACGACCACCATAATCTGTTTGTTGCCGGCGATCGTCCTTCTGACATGCTCATGGCAGTCAACCGCCTGAAGGAATTGCAGGGCGGAATCCTGACCGTCAGGGATGGTAAAATCCTCTCCGAACTGGCCCTTCCCGTCTGCGGCATTCTTTCAGAAAAAAGCGTAGAAGCAACCGCCCTTTCTCTGAAAGCAGTCCGTGAAAGCCTGGAAAGCTTAGGCTATGAACATATGAATCCCATTATGTCTCTCGGAACACTTGGCCTGCCGGTAAGTCCCGCGCTGAAATTAACGGATAAAGGATTGATTGATGTAAAAAAAGGCGCTGTTACAAATTTAATTGTATCACCGGTTATTCCTTAATTCCGCACCACTGTCAGGCTTCCATTTTCGGCTGCTCAAAATACAGACAGTTTCTATATTTGCTGTAAACGGAAACATATCCACACAGCAAATCCGCTCCGCCTGATACCCGCCCTCCCACAGCGCCTCCAAATCCCTGGCCAGGCTGGTAGGCTTACAGGAAATATAAATCATCTTCTTCACGCCGTAACGGATGATTCGCTGCAACGCCCTGGGATGAATCCCCTCCCGGGGCGGATCCAGTACGATAAAATCCGGTTTGTCTTCAATCTGATCCAGCGCTTTTAGCACATCCCCGGCAATAAACTCACAGTTCTCCAGACGGTTCAGCTTCGCATTCTTTCTTGCGGCTTCCACCGCCTCTTCCACGATCTCCACACCGATGACCTTTTTCGCCACAGGCGCAAGAATCTGGGCAATTGTCCCTGTTCCGCTGTACAGATCATAGACAACCTTTCCGTCTCCGGCGTCTGCAATGTATTCTCTGGCTGCCGAATATAAAACCTCGGCGCCCAGGGAATTGGTCTGAAAAAAAGAGAAGGGGGAAATCTGAAAACGCAGCCCCAGCAGTTCCTCATAAAAATAATCCTGCCCATACAAAATCCTGGTTCCTTGATCCATCACAGCATCTGCCAGGCTGTCGTTATGGGTATTCAAAATTCCCACTATCTTTCCATCCAGTTTCAATCCCAGAAGCGCATCCCGAAATCCTGCCAGCAGCTGTTCTTCCGCTTCCCCATCAATCTGGGTGGTCGTCACCAAATCCACCAGAATCTCCCCCGTTTTTGCTCCTTTGCGCACCAGGAGATGGCGCAGATACCCTGTATGGCGCATTTTGTGATAATAGGGAATTCCTTTGCGCCCCTCTGTATCCGCGAAATTGCCTCTCTCCTGGAGTGATTCTTCCTGAGATTTACGTTCCTCCTCTGCG
>CAJUBP010000045.1:34438-40968 GCA_910584585.1 uncultured Lachnospiraceae bacterium
AATGTACACCCGCCGCAGATCCCAAAATATTCACAGGACGCTGTTTCCAGTTCCAGAGGAGACTTTTCCAGCACTTCCAAAAGCCTTCCCTCTCCCTTTCTTTTCCTCACTTTATTTACGGAAAAAGATATTTTCTGCCCCGGCGCCACATTCTTTACCACAGCAATTTCGCCGTCCTCTGTCCTGACAATTCCTTTATTCGGAAATACAACCTTTTCTACGGTGCCTGTATAATTCTGTCCCTTTTTCATGTTTCCTCCTGATGCATCCTCTTAGAAACTGCTCAGAAAAATTTTATAGTGCGCAAAATTTAAAAGTTATTTCTGAACAGTTCCTAAAAAATTCGCCTAAAAAGAACTCCCACATAATCATGCGGGAGTTCCGGAAGCTGTTTCTTATTCTTCAGTTTCATCCTCATCATCAAAGAAATCATCTTCAAAATCGTCTTCGAAATCATCCTCGAAGTCCTCCAGATAATCTGGCGTAAAGAAACGATAGACGCCATACGCGATTGCCGCTACTGCAACCACTGCGCCTGCAATTGCGCAAATCCAAAGTACCTTTGACTTTTTCTGCTCTTCTTCCTGTTTGTGTAATAACTCGTTCAGTTTTACTGTGCTTAACAATTCATCAATCTTTTCTCTGCTCATGATTACCGCTCCTTCTCCTCTTTTTGAGGGTTGAATGTCTCAACCGATTGGTTCTTATAAGTATAACACATATTTATCTATTAGCATACCAATTTTTTGAAATTTTATACTTTTTTTAGTTTTGCAAAAGAGGCAAACATTTTTTTCGTTCCCACCCGATCAAACGCAACGGTCACCTCATAATCTCTGCCGCCTTCCACAATCTGCAATACCGTCCCTTCTCCAAATTTCATATGCTTTACCCGATCTCCGCTGCCATACTCCAGCGTAATTTTATCCGTGCTGCCGCTGGTAAAAGAATTGGACTGCCTGGACTGATAACTGTTCCTGGTGCTGAAAATAGGCTTTACTTTGGAAGTTGCCTGTCTAAATGACTGCCCGGATGGTTCAGATGTCTCTTTTGGCTTCTTCTGGGGCCGCACCATACCGCCCAGCAAAGTTTCAGGAATTTCTTTTACAAAACGGGATACTTTATTATACTGTGTCTCTCCCCGAATCATACGCTGTTTTGCACAGGTAATCGTCAATTCTGTCATTGCGCGGGTTATTCCGACATAACACAGCCTGCGTTCCTCTTCCATATCAGAAGGATCCTCAGAAATAATCGTCATATAACTAGGAAACATACCGTCTTCCATTCCGGCCAGATATACATTCGGAAATTCCAGCCCCTTTGCGCTATGTAATGTCATCAATACTACATAATCACTGCCCTCCTGCAGATTGTCAATGTCGGCAACCAGAGCCACCATTTCCAGAAATCCGCTTAACGTTGGCGCCTCTTCTGATTCTTCATAAGCAACCGCCTTGCTGATCAGCTCGTCAATGTTTTCTATCCGGGCCCGGGCCTCATCCGATCCTTCCGCCTCTAATTCCGCCACATACCCTGTCTCTTCTATCACTTCCTGCAGCAGCTTGGACACTCCCAAGTATTCCACTTTACTCCGCATGGTCTGGATAAAATTCACAAAAGGCCTGATTTTCACGCCGGCTTTGCCAATGGTAGAAATCTCATCCGCAGCGCGCAGCGCGTTATAAAAACTCAGTTCCTGTTCATCTGCATAGGTCTGTACGCGTCCTAACGTTGTTGCGCCAATCCCGCGCTTTGGCACATTAATAATCCGGCGGACTGCCAGATCATCCCTCCCGTTATCTATGGTTTTTAAATACGCCAGCAAATCCTTAATTTCTTTTCTGGCATAGAAATTAATGCCGCCTACAATTTTATAGGGAATATTCGATACCACAAATTTTTCTTCAAACAACCGTGACTGGGCATTGGTCCGGTAGAGAATCGCGCAATCACCGTAATGACTTCCCCCTTCTTCGGCCTTTTTCCTGATATCTGCCACAATATAATCAGCCTCTTCATATGCTGTTTCAAACTGCTGAAAATTGATTTTCTCTCCCTCCTGATGATCCGTCCACAATGCCTTTGCTTTTCTTCCCACATTATTGGCAATCACGCTGTTGGCAGCATTTAAAATATTCTGAGTGGAACGGTAATTCTGTTCCAGTTTAATTACCCGGGCGTCTGGATATATCTCTTCAAAATTCAGAATATTCTTAATATTAGCGCCCCGGAATTTATAAATGGATTGATCATCATCTCCCACCACACACAGATTCCTGTATTTATCTGCCAGCAGCTTTATCAGGTGAAACTGAGCCGTATTGGTATCCTGATACTCGTCCACCATAATATAGCGGAAACGTTCCTGATAATAATCCAACACTTCTGCGTCATTTTGAAACAGCTCCACCGTTTTCACAATCAAATCATCAAAATCCAGTGCGTTGTTTTTCCGAAGGGACGCCTGATATTCCCGATAAACAGCCGCCTGCTTCTCTTTGGCAAAATCGCCTGCCCCGCGCAAAGCAAACTCTTCCGGAGAAATCAGCTCATCCTTGGCAGAAGAAATCACATTCAGAAAACTTTTTTCCTTATAAATCTTCGTATCAATTTGGAGACGTTTACAGATGTCTTTCATTAATATTTTCTGATCATCCCCATCATAAATTGTAAAATTCGTGCCATACCCCAAACGGTCAATATGACGTCTCAAAATTCTCACACAGGTGGAATGAAACGTAGACACCCAGACACTTTCGGAACCAAAGCCTACCAGACTGTCAATACGCTCCCGCATCTCCCCTGCCGCCTTATTGGTGAACGTAATCGCCATAATATGCCAGGGATTCACGCCCTTTTCCTCAATCAGATAAGACGCTCTGTGAGTCAGCACTCTGGTCTTTCCGGAACCTGCCCCTGCCAGAATCAGCACCGGGCCTTCCGTGTGAAATACTGCCTCCTGCTGCATGGAATTTAAATTATCATACATACTCATATTTTTTCCTCTCATATCTCAAACGTATGTTTATTATAGTAAATATTTCGTCATTTTTCAACCTGTTTTCTACCATCTTCCAGAAAAAATAACAAAACACTTGTGATCCGGTTTTTATTACTATATAATATAACCTGAGGTGAAATAAATGACAATAGATAATAAAGATTTACTGAACAGTATTCTGGACAGTCTTTCCCGCATTGATTACATTAAACCGGAAGAACTGCCAAATATAGATTTATACATGGATCAGGTCACTACTTTTATGGACGATCGGCTTTCCATATCCAAACGCCACTCAGACGACAAGGTGCTGACAAAAACAATGATTAACAACTACGCTAAAAACAATCTGCTTCCGCCTCCGGTCAAAAAGAAATATTCCAAAGAGCATCTTCTGGCGCTGATTTTTATTTACTATCTGAAAAATATATTAAGCATCGGAGACATACAGGCCATTCTGAATCCCATTACTGAACGGTATTTTGCTTCTGATTCAGATCTCAATCTGGAAAGTATCTACTCTGAGGTGTTTCGCCTTGCAGAGTCCGAAATCCAAAACATGCAGAAAGACATTACCCGCAAATATCATACCAGTCAGCAGACCTTTGCGGAATTCTCCGGGGAAGAACAGGAACGGCTGCAGCGTTTTTCTTTTCTTTGCATGCTGAGTTTTGACGTTTATATCAAAAAACAATTAATTGAAAAATTAATTGACGCAAAGACTCCCATGGACGATAAATCTGCCGCAAAACGGACGAAAAACTCTGCTGAGGACAAATCATCCGGAAAGCGGGCGAAATCTTCAGAGGATAAATCTGCCGCGAAACGCTCTAAAAATTCCGACAAATAGTTCTGTCCTGGAACGTGTTTGAAAAACGCTCTAAAACCTGAAATTTATTGTGAAAGCTTTGGCTTCCGCAATAAATTTCAGTCTGGCGTAATCTACCGTTTGGCGGACTGCATGGCCATCCTCAGGCTAATCCTAATCCTCATTCTGATCCATTCCCGTTCTGGCAAAAACCATGTCATAGCCGTCATTTCCATAATTCAGGGAACGGTTCACCCTGCTGATGGTAGCGGTAGAAGCTCCCGTCTTCTCTGCAATATCCAGATATGTTTTCTGTGCTCTGAGCATTCTTGCCACCTCAAACCGCTGGGACAGTGACAGCAATTCATTCACTGTGCATACATCCTCAAAAAAGGTATAACATTCCTCTTTATTTTCCAGACTCAGTATTGCTTCAAACAAATGGTCTACGGCTTCTGTCCTTATTTTTTTGCTCATATGCCATTCTCCTTTATGTAGTACCCCTTTTATTATTCTATCTTATACTCACGCGCATACTCATTTGGCTCACAGGTATATAAATGCCTCTTTGATGATTTTATCATACTAAAGTTATGAAGTAAACACATATTTTATTGTATGTTACGCAAGTTCCCCTCTATTGATATATTCCTTTAGCAATTCCGGATGGTAATTCACCGTCAGCTCTTCCGGAAATCCAACCATTTCCAACATTTCCCTGGCATATTCGTGATTTCCTACCAGTATATCCGCATGGGCGTCCGAATCCATCACCACCGGCACTTTCCATATCATACATAGATGCAGCATATCTCTGTATCTTTCTCTGGGATCGCCCCGAAAGCTGGTGGGAGACAAGGACGCATTATTTACTTCCAGAAGCACATGATGCTCTCTTGCCGCTTTTACCAATCTTTCATAATCAATAGGAAAACGCGCGTCATCCGGATGGGCAATGATATTGACATAGGGATTCTTCATAGCTTCCACATAAGCATCTGTATTCTCTCTTGCCGTTCCCGGCACATAACAGGGAAGATGAATGCTGGCCAGCGTCAAATCCATCTCCTTTAGCAAAGATTCCGGCAAATCCACATGTCCCCCATAATCAAGAATATTCAATTCCGCGCCATATAACACCGTCATATCCTTGTACTTCCTTGGCAGCACCCGAAAATTCGAAAAATACATATTGTGGCAGCTTCCAGGCATAGCAGGCGCATGTTCCGTAATCCCATAAATTTCAAGTCCCTTCTCCCATGCCGCCTGTATCATTTCATTGCGGGTATTATAGGCATGTCCGCTCATTATTGTGTGCGTATGCAAATCCATTTTATCCAGCATATCTTTCCTCTTTTCCATCTTTCATTTTATCCTTTCATTTTAGCCGTTTTATTCTGAAATTGCAAGATCATCAGCTCTTTCAAATGGCACACAATCATTTGCTTTTACATACTTTTTTAATACGGATAATAAAATTTACATTCCATTTCAAATGGCACACAATCGTCTGCTTTTACATACTCTAATACAAATATAACAGAACCCTTACCTGAAACGGAGGAATTATGAAAAAAAATCTATTACATGCTATTTCACTGACAATATGCCTTGCCGTACTGTTGGTGACCGTATGCGGCTGTTCCGGAAAAACAAAAACTTCGGAAAAAGAAACCTCAAAGGCTGCTTCCAGTGAAACCTCAAAAAAATCTTCTGAGACCGCGCTTGTGGATGTCACTTTAAATGAAGTTGCGCATTCCATTTTCTATGCGCCGATGTATGTCGCCATTGAACAGGGATATTTTGAAGAAGAAGGAATCCGCCTGACACTTGTTACCGGATTCGGCGCAGATAAAACCATGACCGCCGTACTCTCCGGGGAAGCAGATATCGGATTTATGGGGCCGGAAACTACTGTTTACACTTATAACGAAGGCTCCACAGATTATGTGGTCAATTTTGCCCAGCTTACTCAGCGCGCCGGCAATTTCCTGGTAGCCCGGGAAGAGATGCCTGAATTTGCCTGGTCCGACTTACGGGGCAAAGAGGTATTAGGCGGCAGAAAAGGCGGTATGCCGGAAATGGTTTTCGAATACATTTTAAGGCAGAATAACATGGATCCAGCCGCAGATCTCTCCATTGATCAGAGCATTGATTTCGGTTCCACCGCCGCTGCATTCTCCGGCGGAAAAGGAGACTTCTCTGTTGAGTTTGAGCCCGGCGCAACCGCGCTTGAAACGGAAGGAGCCGGATACGTGGTTGCTTCCCTGGGCGTTGACTCCGGCTATGTCCCTTATACCGCTTTCAGCGCCAAAAGCAGTTATATAGAAAAAAATCCCGAAACCATACAAAAGTTTACCAATGCCCTTCAGAAAGGCATGGATTACACCCTCACCCACACGCCGGAAGAAATCGCCAAAGTCATTGCGCCTCAATTTAAGGAAACAGATATGGAAACGCTGACTTCCATTGTATCCAGATATCATCAGCAGGACACCTGGAAAGAAAACCTGATTTTTGAGGAATCCAGTTTTCATCTGCTTCTCGATATTCTCTCAGAATCTGGAGAACTTACCGACCGGCCGGAATGGAAAGATTTAGTCACTACTTCCTTTGCAGAAAAAGCGGCAGAATAATCGTTCCTGGATATGAGCTGCATTGATTAGAGCGTGTCTTAAAATTGCTTTCTGACAGGTGTATTCTCCACTTAGTGGGAGA
>CAJUBP010000046.1 GCA_910584585.1 uncultured Lachnospiraceae bacterium
CTCCGTACCTGCAAGAAGCGTATTCAATTTATTTTGAATTTCCTGTAAATCCATAAAAAATTATCTCCCTAAATTATTTTTTATAAATAATCCATTTTCCCTTTTTTGTGGAGCCTATGTGTCCAATCAGACCCGATTTTTTCATTTTGTTTATATGATATCTAACGCCGCCAACCGATATATCTAGTATTTGAGCTGTCTCTTTAACTGATATTTCAGGTGTTTTCCGCATAATATCAAGGATTCTCTCTGATATTTCTTTGTTAGTTTCTTTGTTAGTCTCTGATATTTCTTTGTTAGTTTCTTTGTTAGTCTCTGATATTTCTTTGTTAGTCTCTCTATTCATACTTTTCGGACCCACTTGCAAAACTGCTGCATTCTCCATCGGGATCACAATTTTAAAAATATTATCTTCAATGAACATGGGCGTTCCGCCCGAATACAATCTGGTATATTTATTGGTATTACGCATTCCGGAACCCAATTCATCTGCATATCCTATCTCTCTAAAAACCTTTGAAATAGGCGGATTTTTCGGAAATGGCTCGAATTCCGTCAGCCGCAATTCGCCGTGTCCATGCGGCAAATTGCTATTTTTTGTAAAAATCCTGTCTCCTTCGATCACAAATTGGGCAGTATAGGCATTGGAATAATCTCTATGAGCCAATATATTCGATATTATTTCTCTCAAAATCTTATCTCTGGCACTGACACTCTGAGTTCCATCCAAGACAAATATATCATTCAAGTGCTTCTTTCCAAAATCCATTAATTTTCTGTAACTGTCAATAAGGTTCGTAATAATCACTTCTCTGTCATCATAACGATCCAGATTCTTTACTCTGAAAATTGCATCCGTTTTATATTGCGGCAAAACAGACATAATTGTACTGTCTTTTCCAAACAATAAAATTGCGGCAAGCGTAATGCCTTCCTTTCCCGTATCTGGATCGCTAATGATCAGACCAGCGCTTCTAAGCATTTCTTCCTCTGTCATATCTTCCCATACATGATTATCCACCCTTGAAACAGCCATCTTTTTCGCTCTTCTTATCACATCAAAATCCAAATAATCCAATCCAAAATTCGGATAAACCTTGTTTACAAAATAAGTGCTTTGTTTTCTTGCGTACATTTTATATACCAACTCTGCATTATCCGTAATATCGATATCTCCCTCATATGTTCTGTCCCAGATCCGACCATTTAAACGTCTGACCTGAGCGCCTTCCGGAATTCGGATATAAATGATTTTCTTTCCGTCTATTTCGTATACCTCAGGTGTAAGGTACATTGGCGGATTAATTTTATTTGCATTATTGACGGATGTGGTAAAATCTTTCATCATTTTGTCTATTCGTTCTGAATTGACTCCTCGAATTTCTTTCGTCTTATCTGCAATGCCAAGAAAAAGGTGTCCTCCATTCCTATTGTTGAAAGAACAGACAGACTCATAAACATCCTTGTTTAAATCATTTTCTGATTTTTTAAATTCAACGTCAATTTTCTCACCTGCATCTATTAGTATTTTGAGTTCTTTTATTGTCATAAGGACACCTCCAAAGCAGATATTCTATTTCTTATATTTTTGCCAGCAAATTGACCTTTTGTTTCTTACCGCCGTCAACAATTACTTCAATACCTTGGAATAACTGATAATTGTGTTTCACACCATCATCCAAATCAATCTCAATTTTCTGTAATGCAAGATGTGATAATGCCTGATTGTAGATACGCATTTCATTCAGCTGCTTCACATATTTGTTTTTATCCTTGGCTGCTTTTGCTCTTTCAACAGCGCTTGCAGAAGTCTGAATGATATACTCTGCATTCTTTAATGCGTTTTCTACTGCATTCTGTGTCTTATGCAGGTACTCTGAACGTATGAGATTCAGTGTGTCCTTGTTATAGCGGTGCATATAGATCAAACATTTAAAACCGTTTTGTTTGCCAGAATCAAACAACCAATAAATTGGGCGTTTGCCAGAACCTGTTACCGAATAAATCTCACAATGATTCTTAAAAAATTCATCTTCAAAATACGTTCTAAGTATTTCTCGTACGGTTTCTCCTCTTACCATTAATGCCTCAGAAATAAATCTCATATTTTCTTCATGGCATTCTTCTCCCCAAGCACATAAAACAAATCTTTCAAACTCTGAAACTATATCATCACTAAAATAATCCGCATCTGTTATTGGAATAATAGCATCTTTATCTGGAGTAAATTTTACATATCGGTTTTTTTCAAATTCACCACCTGCACATACAACACCATCTGTGTCTAAACTATATCTTCCCAATATGCAACCTACAGCATATGAAACAAATGCCTTTACATCCTTGTTCAAGTCTGCCGTATAAAGAGTTATATTCTCTACAATCTGCATATCGTTTATTCCATAGATAGTCATGAAGATTTCATCTAATTTTCTCTCATTCTGTTGCATTCGTTCTTGCTTTTCAACCTTCTCTTTCTTCCATAACTCGAATGCTTTCTTTAAACTTTTTGTAAAATCAGAATACTTCATAAAAGGATGTTTTTTAAAATTCATTGACACTTCATATGAATTCCAATCATCTTCAGCAATATCTATACATTCATTTACTAAAGAATTCACCTCTTCTAAATACTCGTCCGATATAATAACAGGAATACGACTTACCGGACCTTCATGAAAATCCAACGTAGGTGCAAGAACCTCTAAATATCTCTTGGTAACTGCACTATTCAATAATCCTAATATGTAATACAAAAACTTTCTGTTATTTACAAAACACATAGAACCTTTAGACTCAAATAAAAAGTCTTCGCTTGAATATCTTACGCCAAAATTATTTCCCAACGATGACCAAGTCAGTCCTTCTTTAAAATAATAATCTGGATTTCTTATAACCGAACCTTTTTCATTCCGCATTTCATATCCATCATTTTCCCAATTTGCGACAATTATGTTATTTCCATACCACTTCCTATAAGTACCGCCTTTATTGCATGAAAACCACTTTCTTCCAAGTTTCGCAAAATCAACTTCCATCCAATATCTCAAATACTTATCATTATTTCCAGTTGCAAATCCTTGTCTTGTAGTTGCCACATCAAATAGCTTCGCACTATCAAACGTTCTTACCATATGTTCATTCAGCCAATACGCTATAGGTGCTTCAGGTATGTTTTTCATTGAATTCATGTCCATGCTATATATATTAACTTCTGTTAAGAACAATTCCATTTTTGCTTTTTCACCATTTGCATCTGTTAATTTTTTAAATACTGCTCTATATTCCCCCACCCCACTTGTTTTTCGCAACACAAATGCTGATGTTTGTACAACCTCACCACTAATTTCATCAAAGGCTCTCGCTCCTAAATGTGCCATGTTTACTATAATGTCATCTAACACAAATGCTCTCAATTTAGCAAAACTTCCCAAAAACATCCATGATTGTTGTGTTATCATGGACTGATAATAATTTTCTTTAGTCATTCTCTTACACTTCTCAATAAAAACCGAATACAAATCCGTTTTACTACTTGGAAAATATGATTTACAATATTTACTCAGTTTATTTCCCATTCCATTTGCTCCCATATACGGAGGATTTGTGGATACCACACAGTATTTATCTGACATAATCCTGCCTTGGCAGATCAGTCTCTTCATTTGACTCTGCGTCAATTCTATTCCTAATGTGTCAAAACTTATTTGTCCATCCGTATTTTCCGAATCTGCAAATTCCAGGAGTAATTCCCAATCATAATGATCTACCGCAAGAATAGAACCATATTCTTTCGCATCCCTTAATGCCTCCAATAATCCTTGCATCTGATTGATAGCATTGTTTTTTTCAATTTCATTTAAATTTGCTCCAAAATACTTTAATTGCCCAAGATTTATTGTATTGCTTTCTTCAATAGCAAGCACCATTGGTTCTACAAAACGCCGATTACCTTCTTCATCTTGTTTCCCTCTAAAGAAAGTCCTATTGTATCCCCTTGCCTTCATCATCAGCGCAAAATAGGATAATTGATATGCTCTTTTATCAATATCAATGCCTCTGATATTATTTTCAAGAATGCTAAACACAGCATCCCTTTCACTAAAACCCTCACTTCGATAAATATCCATCAAAACGTCAAACATATACACCAATATGTGCCCGCTTCCCATACAAGGGTCAATGCATGTAATATCCTTTGGCTCTAATCTGGCATAATCTTTCCTAATCTCAACTAACTTTTCAGCAACCGAATCCTCCTGTTTTGCTTCCGGCAAGTAATATTTCCAACGAAATTCTTCTGCCTTTTCCTTTTCATCTATAGAAGGATCAACAGCTCTCAAATGATCAATCCATACCCTGCCGACAGAATTTTCCACCATATAGCGGACAATCCAGTCAGGCGTAAACAACTGTGTAGCCGCAGGAATATCTTCCTTCCTAATCTTCGCTCCACTAGGTCTGCCAAAAACTTCTGCTTTCAATTCCGTATTGTAATACTGATACATCCACCCAATGATCTCGACCTGCCCCTCTGTTTCGACATTAAAATTATTCTCATCAATGGAATCTACAAGCATGCGAACCACACCATCACTTGTATATGACAGTTTTAACAATAGTTCCATATAGTCATCTGTTTTTTCAAAGAGACCAGGCAAGATGGCATTCAACTCATTACATTGTTTCATAAAAAGCATCCGGAACGCATCATCATATCTGTTTTCATCTTTGGCTTCCTGCACCTTCTCCAATTCTTCCGGCGTCATGTTTAAATCCACATCGAAAGACTGTGTAACGATATCCGGTGTATTGCTTCCGGTTTCGGAAGATAACACTCTCACACGGGCAGGGAGATAATCATTTACTTCCATAAATCTAATCGCAATGATGCGGTTAAACCACGTATACGCAGTTTCTTCCATTACCTGCTCAAATCCCAGCGTTTCAACTGCCTTTACCAGATTTGCTCTTCTCTTTATGTCAGCGCCATAGATACGGTTCTCTGTTCCTGCAATCGTCTCATATACCTCAAAATCATTCCCCTTTTGTATCGGACTCTTGCATCCGTTTTTTGTAACGCCATAGAAACCAGCCTCTGTCTCGGCTGATTTCATAAGCATTTTTCTTGCCTCTATCGCAAAATTTCTGATTGCGCTCTTATCCATTGATAGCCATGCTCCTTTCCATCCGCCCGTAAGATTTAACTAAGTTTGATTACTGTATCCTCCCCAAGTTTCGATTTCAGGTTCTTGCGGATTTCCTCTACAAATACATCAATCTCTGTTTCTGTTCTGAACGTATAGGTTCTGTTACCGGTAAGTGTACGCATTGTAACCGGTACAGTATTTATTACCTTTACTGGAGGCACAGCCGACGCTGCCGGTTGTTCTTCGCCGTCTGCCGGTTCTTTCGGCATGATACTAAGCTGATATGCATGTTCCGCCTTTTTCAGTTCCTCCAAAGAGTTCTGCAATAAAGCATTACTCTCAGACGGAATGCCATTCAATGAGGCAATATCCTTACAGGTATACAATTTTTCGATAAGTTCATCAAACTTATCTCCAAATTTCTTCTTGAGTGCAGCAGCATATGGTCTGTCATCCTCAATGGAATCCATCACTAATTTTCTGTCGGCATAAATGTCCGGTTCAATTCTCTTTGCATCTTCCTCTAAAAGCATAACAATCGACTCGCCTAACTGCTTCTCATACTGCTCCAATTTAGGTATAAAACTATAAGGTTTCTGTAAAGAAATAATTTTCTTAACCTGATTTGCATTCTCTATAATCTCCGCATCCGAGATATAGTTCTTACTTGCCTCATAGAATGCTAAAGTCCTGCAAGCCTTAAGAAACTTCTCCTTCTGTACTCCTCCAAGGAATATGTTCAAATCGCCAAGTTCAACCGATGCCTCATCAAAATCATCAAACAGCTCGTCTACCCTTCTGTAAAATGTCATCGGATCGCTGATATTGCATGTGTCATCAATCAACCTGACAGCCTTTTCCAATACAGCCTTGCCCGGCAATCTAGAATCTCTGCCGTAGTCACTTCTCAGGATATCCTCAATCACAGCCTTTTTACTGCTGCCATAATTTCTAAAATCACGCATTAGAGCGTCTGCATCATCAGAAGCTACGCTTCGACTGAAGAAATCCCTGATGATATCCTTAACGGCTTTCACCCACTGTATCTTTGGTGTTTCCTTCATTTCAAGGAGAATCTTTTCTCTGTATTCCCTCTTTGTGATGAATTTGTAAGCATCCTCCGCTGATGTACTTGCCGGACTGTAAATAACGCTATTCATTTTTAAGGAAATCCGGCCTTTTTTATACAGAGTTGCAATCAAGAACTCAATATCCTCTTCCACATAGCCGTATGGAGCTGCCATAAATTTATCAAATGCCTGCTTAATAGAGAACCTGGCTCCGGTTCTTCCTGCGTATTGAATAGCCGCCGTCATTTCCTTCAGTGCATCCGCATCAGGCTCTGCCATATCCCCTAAATCCAATGTCATCTGTGTTTTATTTTTCTTTAACACATCAAGAATATCGGACTGCGCAGGTTCAGATGTCATGTCTTTCAACTTACTATATTCACTTGCAATTAATTTCGCAAATGCTTCATTGATTCGTGCTGTCACGTCCCTGGACTTTGTAGCAATTTTTCCATCGCCAACATATATATCTGCTGTCTCTAAAGCCATACGGATATAGTCTTTGATACGTTTTGCCTTGTCGTTTCTCTCTTTTCGCTTTGTTGCAGAAATGATTTCGAAATCGTTCAAACTGGTTAAGTCCGGTCTCTGTAAGAAACTTTCGATTTTCTTCATTTCTTCCGTTTCAGAAAGATATGCATAATCATCAGACAATCTGACAATAACACTTTTTTCAGTAACAGCTTTTAAGCTAAGCGCCAGGTCATCTATCTCTCCGCTATAAGCTGTGAGCAGATGTAATGTAATGTTACTTAGCTGATTGCTCTTATACTGCCTGTTATCAATCTTCTGATTGAAAGAGAACTGATACCTGTTGTTATACCTGTATTTATTATTTACCATCGCAATGATTTCTTCAAATGCAACCTGAGCAACATAATTTACAGTTTCTGTAGGGTCAATATTAATCTTTCTGATTGCATCCTCTGCTTCCTGCTCTTCATTGGTCAGGAATATATATTCATTACCGTTCTTCTGAACAAGCAACTCATCACAGAGTACACGAAGTGAAGTCTCTGCCTTTTTGCTTAAATCAAGACGATCTTCGTTAATATTTGAAATCATAAGCGTTGTGATATTTTCAAGATTTTTACTGAAGTTATTTACATGCTTGATCATGAATAACACCTTGAGCAATTCAACATCAAAACGATTCAACCTGGTATTTCTTGCCGCCTGCGTAATAACAATTCTATGGGTATGGTCAATAAAATCATCCAGCGCGCTATAGAAGGCATAAAAAGGCACTAACACTCCTTCTCTTTCATTTTCATACTTCTGCGCTGCTTCCTTAAATAATGCAAGCATAGAACGCTCGCCATCTGCCAGATGTTTACCGCTTGAACTATACTGCCTGACAGATGTTAATACATTACCAAGCAGCTTAAACTGATATGGAATGAATGGATACACCTCTGCAAATTCGTCTGCATCAGAATATAAAGGCATTTCAGGAGTGCCCTCGCTAAAAATAATATTTCCCTTGATATCAAACTCATGACTATCATATAAATCCTTCAAAATAACAGTTGCAGTATCCTTTTTATACAGAATACGCTTACGGATAACTTCATCTACGTTTGCAGATGAAAGCGCAATTCTTGTATCAAAACGACCTTGAATCTTGGAGAAATCTTCTCCCATAGTCTTGGTAATAGAATCAATGTCCTGTTGGCTGGTTACAATAATCCATGCATTCCCTTTGCAGGCAGTTCCCAAATCTTCTGTAACTGTCTGTAAATTCAGCATTAACTTACTATCATCTGCGATATACTGACCGATTTCATCTACAAGGAATAATACATGATGGTCTTTCCCCTTACTCTCGCAATACTTTCTGATATACTCCGCAAATTTATCTATGGAAAGGCTATACGAACTCTGAGCATTTTCTGTCCAGTTTCTTGCCTCGTTCTCACTCATAATTCCAAGTGATACTACCGCTTCCATAATCTCATCCTGAATAAAGTAAAAATCTTCTCTTGATTCTACCCATGACGAACCATTGATTTCCTCAAACTTCGTTTTAAACTCATCATATCTTCCGTCATGATCTAATTTTCTTTCAAAATCAGCCAAGAAGGGAATCGAACCACAATAACCAAGATAATCATTGAACACTTTCATAAATACATCTTTGACAGCCTCCTTGTTCATCTTGGAATCGGTTGCGCTCTTAGAGTCAATATTGAAAAGAATAACATCAACATCATCGCTCCACCCGGAAACCTCGGAAATCTTCTTTTTCAAAGAATCACTCTCTACCTTTACACCTTCTAAAAAGAAACTTGACGCAGCGTGAGACTGTCCCTTATCATCCATTACAGCCTTATTTGACAATATGTAAGATAAAATCTTCAAAAAATGAGATTTACCGCTTCCAAAGAAACCAGAAATCCATACCCCCATTTTATCAGTACGACTTTCTACGCCTCTCTTATATGCCGCAAAGAATCGATCCATATATTTCTCTAATTCAGAGGTAACTACATACTCATCCAATTCCTGAAAGATATTTTCATCGTCAGACTGCCCAACCTTAATGACGCCCTTAATGTCTCTGTCAATTTCTTTCAAAAACATATCTCTAATGTTCATAGCCTTTTCATCCTCCTATACAATCAGCGGAAATGCTCTATAGTAATTTCCATCGTTAATTGTTCCAAATAGTGACAAGGTCTGCCCATTCCAATTTCCCGGATAGAACATGACTACCGGAACTCGATCGAGTATCTGATGTAAATTGTTCAGCACACTGTGTGATCTTACAAATGGGAATACCTTTCCAATGCCAGTCAGAAACACTACTGCGTGTTCCGGCGTTTCTGCTGCAATCTTGTTCACAATCAGATTGTTATCACTTGTAAGACGAAGCAGCTTTGAAACAGCATTATAGAGATATTCTCTTCCCTTTGTTTCCTCAAACCTGATACATTTATCCAAATAACCTCTTTCTTCCAATATACCAATTACCATCTTGTACAAATCATATTCGACAATTTCAAATCCATCCGCTTTTGGATCATTCTGTTTCTTTAAACTTTCGATCTTCTGCCTCATTATCAGTTCATCGCATGGCTGGTAGTCGAAAACATAGTATCGCACTTCATTTGCAACGCCTCTATTCGCCAGAAAATCATCCTCTGATATTCTGGTCCATATCTTATCTAACTTATCTTGAAACTCCATTAGCACTCTCCCGTCAATGTATATAAATACTTTTCCATATTGTTTGCCAACAAAATATTTCTCAATTGAATATCCACATAAGGCCTATTGATTTTTCTCTCACTCTTTACTGGTTCTTGAAGCAAACCTGCAGCCTGCATATATTTACAATATGTCTGTTTCAACTTCTTGATTGCTGTGTCGGACCAACCTGCAATCACATTGCTCTGTTCTATTTTTCTTTTAAAAAACATATTTAGATCGGCTTCTTTTAATGTATTTTCATCCATATGCAATTTGATTCTATATACTTCATACATCAATTCAAAGAGCAAGATATCCGCAGCCATCGCTCCAATTAACGCAATAATCTTGGCAGTATTGATATCTGCGCTAATCATTTCCTTAACAAGCTCTTCCGGAATAGCATCTAATCGTTTCTTAATACAACCAAATTGACTCTTTGCTCTTTTTTCTGTATTCTGCTGATATATATTATCATCCAGAACCATTCGCTGAACTTCCTTCACATCATAACTCTGGAGTAATTTTGCTGTCTCTCTCATTTCTACAAACCACAAGAGATTACTTACATTACCCGCACTATACTCCATCTCGTCCATCTCCTTTGCGTTCGTAGTTGATAATATCTCCGAAATCACAATTTAGTTCTTCGCATATTTTTTCCATAATAGTCATAGAAACAGCCTCACCCTTGCTCATCTTAGCAAGCGTTGAACTGCTAATGCCTATCTTCCCAACTAAATCCATTTTCTTCATGTTCTTATCAATTAACAATTTCCATAGTCCATTATACGATACTGCCATATTTTTTTCCTCTCTTATGAGTCCACAATTTATAAACTCGCTTTGCAGTTTGCATATAAAATACCCACTATGTCAAGTATAGCATAAGGTTTTAAAAAAAACAAAAATAACTTTCGCTATTTCAAAAATTTTTTCTTCTCCTGGAAAACAAATTTTGCACACAACACTCTCAAAGGTGAAATATCGTTCTTGATGCCTCATATCAACACCCAACGTATCAATCACCCGAGTGAAAACTCAATCCCAACTAGCAAACAATTTTAGAAAAATGGGGTTTTAGAAAGACTCCAATTGCACAGCAGAAACGTTTTTCGAAACCCTTTTCCCTTAAAAACAGCAAAAAAACAACCATGCTGAATCCACCTGAATCAACATGGCTGTTCCCTCTCTATGTAGCCTCTGATATAATTTCTGCAATTTGCTTATTTCCTGGTATTCTTCAAAAACTCCGGAATCTTAATATCTCGTTCCGGCACAGTGCTCTCCGGCCTTCTGGGCCTTTGAATTCCAAGGGTGGACGCCGTTACGCCCAAATTCCCGGAACCCGCTGTGGACGAGGGCTGATTTACTGTCCCGTAAGGGCTGGCCGGACGGGTGACAGAACCAAGATTGCTGGAAGTCCTTGCGGGATTCGCCATTCTGGAAGTGGGAGCCTGGGTATATTTCATACTTGGCATCACCTTTGGGGCCGGCGCCGCGTCTCCAAGACCTGTAGCAATTACCGTCACAATTGCCTCATCCACCATACTCTCATCAAACTTAGCGCCGAAAATAATATTGGCGTTCTCACCCACCAAATCCTGAACATAGCTGGCTGCATCGCTGCCGTCCACAAGAGAAATATCTCCTGATATATTGATAATCACATGGGAAGCGCCTGTAATGGTAGTCTCAAGCAGCGGACTTGCCACGGCAAGCTTAACTGCCTCTGTGGCTTTGTCATCTCCCTTGGCCATACCGATACCGATATGAGCCATTCCTTTATCTTTCATTACAGTCTGGACGTCCGCAAAGTCCAGATTGATCAGCGCAGGCACATTGATCAGGTCTGTAATTCCCTGCACTGCCTGCTGTAACACTTCATCCGCTTTCTTCAAAGCGTCCGGCATGGTGGTTCTTCTGTCCACAATCTCCAAAAGCTTGTCATTGGGGATTACAATCAGGGTGTCCACGCTTTCCTTCAAACGCTCAATGCCGCCCATGGCGTTCACCATGCGGGCCTTGGCCTCAAACCGAAAGGGCTTGGTTACCACGCCTACGGTAAGGATTCCCATATCCTTGGCAATCTTTGCGACTACCGGCGCGGCTCCGGTTCCGGTTCCGCCGCCCATGCCGCAGGTTACAAATACCATATCCGCACCCTTAATCTCTGCGGTCAGCTCATCAACGCTCTCTTCCGCCGCTTTCTGGCCGATTTCAGGCTGTGCGCCTGCTCCCAGCCCCTTGGTCAGCTTCTCGCCGATCTGAACCAGCGTAGGCGCCTTACACAGGGCCAGCGCCTGCTTGTCCGTGTTGATTCCGATAAACTCAACGCCGCCGATATTTTCATCAATCATTCTATTGACTGCATTATTTCCAGCCCCTCCAACACCGATTACGATGATTTTTGCACTAGAATCTGCTTCTGTTGTCATTATTTCAAGCAAGGTTCTTCCTCCTTTTATCCTCTATCCGAACTTTTTCTTTCCATATCCACTTTTAAACTCTTATACACTATACTATAATTTTTTGAAGAATTAATCAATAAGAATTTTCAATTTTGTTGTATTTTTTTCAGTGGTATTTCTCTTTTTCCTCCAAAAACAGCACAAATTTCGACAAAAATACGCTATCCGGCCTTTTCAAAAGCGATATCCGTGGTGTTTTCCGTCCAGCTTTCCAGGTGCAGCGTGCCCTTTTGCCCGTCCAGCTTTGGCATTATATGGGAAAGCCTTACCACCTTTTCATTCAGATTCTGAGCCTGTCCAATCAGGACTGTAATTTCCCCATAGCTCAATGTAAAATTTCCTTCTCCTCCATATCTGACATTTTCGGGAACCTGCTCATATTTTTTCAGCATCTGTGTCAGAGACAGCAGATTTTTCAAAATATTCTTGCCTTTAATGGGAAGTTTTTCATACAACACAATCTGCTCCACATCCAGTCCGCTTATCACCGGAACCCCTTCTATCACTTCCGACGACATCTCCACTACAAATCCATCTTTGTCAAAGTACGCGTTCTGCCCCAATGCGTCAATATAAACCCTGCCCAGCAATGCTTTCTCATATACTTTGATTTCCAGCGTGTGAGGCGACTTCAGAAAAACCTCCATACTGTCCACAAAAGGCATTTCTCTTGGTTCCACAAACTTGTATTTGAAATAAACATACAGGCTGTTCCAGCAATATTCATCATCCAAAAGCCAGTCCTCCATGGCCTCGTCAGGATAATGTTCATTGCCGGTTACCTTTACCTTTTTCACGGTAAACACGTTGATCACAATCAGCGCCGCTATCGCAAAAAACAGCACAATTATAAGGAATGTCAGCCCCACTGTCTTCCATCGCTTCTTCTGTTTCCGTTTTCCTCTTCCCATGTCCTACTCCTGTTCCAGATGAATTCCCCTTGACACGCTGAGCACCAGTCCGATTTCCGCCAGCAAAAACAGCACTGACGTTCCTCCGTAACTGATAAACGGCAGAGAAATCCCCGTATTCGGTATGGTATTGGTTACTACCGCGATATTCAGTATTACCTGTATGGCAATATGGGCCAGCGCTCCGGTAACAAGCAACGCCCCGTACAAATCCTGCGCGTTGCTGGCAATGACCATAAACCTCCAGATAACAATTACAAACAGCAGGATCACGCTGATTGCGCCGAATAACCCCAGTTCCTCGCAGATAATTGAAAAAATCATATCGTTCTGCGCCTCCGGCACAAATCCCAGCTTCTGCATACTGTTGCCTAATCCTTTTCCAAAGAGTCCGCCGGAACCGATGGCATACAGCCCCTGGAGTGTCTGATATCCTTTCTCGTATTTTTCCGGATTCAGCCAAATCCGCAGACGTTCCGCGCGGTAGGCTTCCATCATGATAAACACTGCTCCAAAGACGATCACCGCGCCTCCTGCAATAAAAAACTGAGCGTATTTGGGACTTGCCACAAATACCATGGCAATGGCGATTCCCAGGATAATAATTGCAGTGCTTAAGTTGCCGATTGCCACCACGGCAACCATGGGAAGGACAATTGCGATGATTTTCACCAAGGAAGAAAACTTGCCCATCTGCTTAGGCATTTTGCTGATAATGGTGGCCAGAAATACAATAATGGCCAGCTTCGCCGCCTCCGAGGGCTGAAAACTGGTAAATCCCAGATCCAGCCAGCGCTTTGCGCCGTTTAGCTCATCCCCGATGAAAAGCACCAGGGTACATAACCCAAAGGCCCCTATGTACGCAATCAGCCAGAACTTTTTCCACACGCGGTAATCAATCTTGGAAACGATGTACATGGCCACAATTCCCAAAGCGTCCGCCTGAAGCTGTTTCCTCAGATAATAGGCGGAATCCTTGAATTTCACCTGGCCGTTGTACGCGCTTGTACTGTACAGCATAACCAGTCCGAAACAGATCAGAAAAAATACAATTAACAGCAGCGTATAGTCAAAATAGCGGATATTTTTTTGTCTTCTGTCTGTTTTTCCTTCTCTACCCATATCAGCACTCCTGACTTAGAATTTCACAGTTATTCCTCTAACGCTCTCGCCAGTTCCTTAAACATATTTCCCCGCTGTTCGTAATTTTGGAACATTCCCCAGCTTGCGCAGGCCGGAGAAAGCAATACCGCGTCCCCTTTGGCCGCATGATCAAAGCATATCCTGACCGCTTCCTCAAGGCTGTCTGTAAGGATGATATCCTCCCTGGGATATCCAAGCCTGACTGCCGTGTCCCTTATTTTTTCTCTGGTGGCTCCCAGTAATACGAATTTCTTCACTTTTCCGTCAAAAGCCTGAATCCATTCCTCATACTCGGAATCCTTATCATATCCCCCTCCAATCAGTAAGGTAGGCCACTGCATGGCTCGTATGGCCTGAATCGCCGCATCCGGATTGGTTCCCTTGGAATCATTGTAAAAACGGACGCCCCTTTTTGTCACCACATATTCTATTCTATGCTCTACCGCCGCAAAAGTAACCAGGACTTCTCTGATTTTTTCCGCGGAAACTCCTGCCATTCTCGCCATTGCCGCAGCTGCCATCACATTTTCATAATTGTGTTTTCCCAAAAGCTTAAGCTTATGGACATTGCACAAAACCTCCCGCTCTCCCTGCCAATTCCAGATAATCTCTTCGCCCTCCAGGTAAATGCCCTGTTCTAATTTCCTCTGACTGCTGAAAAACACAGTCCGGGCCTTTACTCTGGCGGAAAACTCCCTAAGGGCGTCATCCTCGTAATTCAGCACACAGACCTGATGTTCCCCCTGATTGGCAGTAATCCGCTCCTTTGCTTTCTGATAATTCTCCATGGTGTGATGGCGGTTTAAATGATCCGGCGTTATATTCAAAATAGCCGAAATCTCTGGACAGAACCTATGCACCGTCTCCAACTGAAAGCTGCTGATCTCCGCAACCGTAACAGAATCTTCTGTGGTCTCCGACACCAGGCTGGTATAGGGAATTCCAATGTTTCCCACTACTTTTACATCCAGGCCGGCATGTTTCATGATCTCTCCCAACAGGGAGGTGGTGGTGGTTTTCCCATTGGTTCCGGTTACTGCAAGCACCCGTCCCCTTTCAAACACACTGGCCAGCTCAATTTCCCCCCAGATTGCAAGCCCTGCCTCCTTCATCCGCTCTACATCCGGAATATCCAGAGGCACCCCCGGACTCAATACAGCAATGTCACACTCCGAAATCACATGTTCCGGCAAATGGCCGGTATAGATTTCAGCCTGTTCCAGCCAAGGGGACTTCTCCCGTATTTCCTCCGGCTTTTTCTCTTCTTTGCCGTCGTAAAGCACAACCGGCAGATGACGGTTCATCAGAAGCTTAACTGCCGCAATCCCGCTGATTCCAGATCCCACGACTAAAAATTTCTTTCCATCCAGATTCAATGTTATCCCTCCTAAAGCGCAAGCAGCCCAATCAGGCATAAAATAGCCGTAATAATGGAAAATACAGCCACTACCCTTGTCTCAGACCATCCGCATAATTCAAAGTGATGATGTATGGGAGCCATGCGGAAAATACGCTTTCCCCCTGTTTTCTTAAAATAAGTCACCTGTATCATAACAGATAAAAGTTCCACCCAGTAAATCAAGGCCACAATCAAAATAAAGATAGGCATCTGCATCATATAAGCAGTGGAAGCCACAAATCCCCCCAGGGCCAGGGAACCGGTGTCCCCCATAAATACGCTGGCCGGGTACACATTAAACAGCAGAAATCCCAGCAGCGCCCCGACTACCGCGCAGGTAACCGGTTCTATGCCGCTGTCCGTTCCGATTGCGACCGCGGAAAAAAACGTCGCTATCAATACCGTTACACTGGACGCCAGGCCGTCTAGACCGTCGGTAAAATTGGCTCCGTTTACGGTGCCGAGAATTGCCAGAAACATCACAGGAGCCGCCAGCCATCCCAAATCCAGATAAATTCCGTGCTCAAAACCTCCGGTAAAGGGAATCAGCATCTTGTCGGCATTGTCCGTATATTGATTCATGTAGAAAATAAACACAACCGTCACCAGTATCTGTCCCGCCATTTTCTGCCAGGGCAGCAGCCCGTCGGAACGCCGCAGCACTACTTTCAGGTAATCATCCAGAAATCCGATAATGCCGAATCCCGCCGTCACAAAGAGAATGGGCAGTATTTTCGGATAATCTTTCACATAAATCATGGAGGTCACCAGAATTCCGGCCAATATCATCAATCCGCCCATGGTGGGCGTGCCGGCCTTCTTCAAATGGGATTTCAGTTCTTCCCGTTCGGTCTGGCCCACTTTTAATTTTCTCAGCACCGGAATCACCACAGGCCCCAAAAGGGCTGTAATGGCAAATGCAATCAATACCGGAATCACTACTCTCTGTGTCATTTTCTCTACACCTCTTCATCTCTACGATGTTTTATGCTCACCGCATCTTTCTTTTAATTTTCCTCTGAGTCTTCCTTAGAGTCTTCCTGCTTTGGAGCCGCCTGTTTCTCAATCCCAAGATACGGCAGTATGTTGGAAAAAATTTCTTTTACCACAGGAGCCGCTATGGTACCGCCATAATAGATGCCCTGGGGATTATTGATAATCAACAGCGCAAGCACCTGAGGATCATCGGCCGGGGCAAAGCCCAGAAAAGAAGAAATATACTTATTGGCGCTCCTGGGAAGCGTCTGGGAAGTGGCTGTCTTGCCTCCGATGGAAAACCCTTCTATGTATGCCCGTTTTCCGCTCCCCTCAGAAACCACTTTTTCAAGAACGCTGCGCAGCGTCTCTGACGTGCTTTCGCTTACAATCCCTTCTTTCACGTCATATTGAAGCGTCTCAATTAATTTGCCCTGATCATCCTTTACCGATACACCGAAATGGGGGGTAATTCGATTTCCTCCATTAATTAAGGAAGAAACTGTTGTGGCAAGCTGAATCGGCGTAACCTGGAAAGACTGTCCGAAAGAAATGGTGGCCAATTCCACAGGGCCTACGTTTTTCTTGTCATGCATAATGGTGGACGCCTCTCCCGGAAGGTCAATTCCCGTCCGGCTTAAGAGCCCGAACTGCTCAAAATATTTATAAACGTTGTCTACCCCCAGCCGCAGCCCCAGTTCAATAAATACCGGATTGCAGGAATTCATAATTCCCTGGGTAAAATCCTCAGAACCGTGCCCGGTTCTTTTATGGCAGTGGATCCTTCTGTCCTCCACCATCTTATAGCCAGGGCAGAAAAAATGATCGTTTAAGGATACTACTCCCTCTTCAAAAGACGCCGCCGTAGTAATTGTCTTAAACACAGAACCTGGCTCATAGGTATCATTGATACAGGGATTCCGCCACATTTGATTCAGCAAATCCTGCTTCTTCTGTTCTGCTGATTTCTTCTCTTCTGTTTTCGTTCCTTCTGGTTCTGCCGCAGTCTCTTCTGCTTCCGACGTTTGGGCTGATTCCGCCGTTTCCGTCTGTATCAAGGTAAAGGGATCATTTAAATCAAATTCCGGCACATTCACCATGGCCAGGATCTCCCCGTTATCCGGTTTCATCACAATCACAGACACCCCGTCTGCAGATTTCGCTTCCATTACTTTTTTGGCTGCCTGTTCACAGTACATTTGAATATTGTAGTCCAGGCTGATATGGAGATTATATCCGTCTACCGGTTCCTGCCGCCGCTCACCGGCATTCTCAATTTCCACTCCTCTGGCGTCTGTCAGAGTCAGGATCTTGCCGCTGCTGCCTTTCAGATAATCTTCATACATGACCTCCAGTCCGATAATTCCCTGATTATCACCTCCGGTAAACCCCAGCACTCTGGAGGCCAGCGTGCCGTAAGGGTAATAACGCTTGTAATCTTCGTCTACTTTTACGCCTGCCAGTCCATATCCGCGGATGCGGTCGCCCACTTCTTTATCCACATTGGACTTTACCCGCTCAATGGAACTTACCTTTTCCACCCGTTTGCGCACCGTCTCTTCTTCCATCTCCAACTCTTTGGACAGCACCCGGATCACTTCCTCCGGTTCTTTTAACTGGCTGTGGATCACTGAGATTGTGCACACGGTCCGGTTGGTGGCAAGCACAGTGCCGGTAGAATCAATGATTTTTCCTCTGGCTGCTTTGATATCCCGTTCCCGTTCATGCAAATCTTCTGCCTTCTGCCCGTAATATTCGGAACAGAAAATCATCAGATACACCAACCTCCCCACAAGAATGGATAATATCAGCAAAATTACGGTAAAAACAATTAATATTTTTCTCCGGTTAAAGGTTTTATTGCGAAACATACGGTAACCCCACAACAACAATTACTATAATCTATTACAGATTTTATGAGGTTATGTACTGTTTTCCACTTTTTTCTGTCGGCCGCCTGAAAGAAAGCGCATGCCAAGGGATTATTCACTTTGAGGCGCCTCCGTCCCTTCCGGCATAGCCTCCGGCACGCCCTCTGACGGATATTCGGGGCCTCCCGGTTCCGTCGGAACCGTATCGCCCTCAGAGGGAGTTTCTCCTGGATTCCCTGTATCTTCCGGGGATGTTCCTTCAGGATTTCCCGTGTCTCCCGGCGACGTTCCCTGGGGATTTTCTGCCCCCTCCGGGGTTCCCTGGGGATTTTCCCCGCCTTCCGCAGTTTCCTGGGGATTGCCTTCTCCTTCCGGAGTTTCCTGGGGACTTTCCTCACCTTCCGGGGTTCCCTGAGGATTTCCTGCTCCTTCCGGGGTTCCCTGGGGATTTTCTGCTCCGTTCCCTTCGGAATCCGGATCTTCCGCTTCTCCCTGGGGATTGTCAGGATCTCCTTCCACTTCCTCATCCTGGAATACATTCATATAAGGAAGAATCTCTGTAAATATTTCTTTTGCCAGTTCTGTGGCAAGACTGCTGCTCTGTTGATCTACCGGAACATTTGCCTCGTCAATTACCACATAGACCAGAACCTCAGGATTCTCCACCGGCGCAAAACCGATAAAGGACACCACATATTTCTTGTCGTCCCGGTTCCCTTTCTGAGCTGTTCCGGTCTTTCCGCCCATAGAATACCCTTCCACCTTGGCGCTTTTTCCGGTTCCCTCAGAAACGGTGCTGTAAAGGTACTGTTTTACCGTATCGCTGGTCTGCCGGGAAACAGTCTGTTTCAAGACTACCGGTTCCACAGTCTGTACCGTATTTCCATTGTCGTCCACAATTTTTTTCACAAGATGCGGCTGATAATAATATCCTCCGTTAATCAGGGAAGAAAAGGCCGACGCAAGCTGGACTGCCGTTACATTAAAATTCTGTCCGAAAGAATTGGTAGCCAGAGAGGTGGCGTTGGTATTTCCCACCGTATAAATCAAACTGTCGGTTCTGGCTTCCCCGGGCAGATCGATATTTGTCTTTAGACCGAAATTAAAAATATTCTGATATTTATAGAAATCTTCTTTCCCGATATCTTCCGCCATATGCATCATTGCGTCATTGCAGGAATTCATTAAGGATTGTTCCATCGTCTGAGGTCCATGACCGGAACGCTGGACACACCGGATATCGTGGCCGCCGATCTTCTCAATGCCGTCACAGTCATACCACTCCCTGGTCTTTCCAGTCTCTAATGCCGTCGCCACAGTAAAGGGCTTTGCGGTGGAACCTGGCTCATAGGTATAAGTGATACAATAATTCTGCCAGATTTCATTCAGCTTATCCAATTTCTCTTCTTCGCTGAAAGAATTGATCTCTTCTTCGGAATAATACAGGGATAACTCCCTGGGATTGTTCAGATCATACACAAGGCTGTCCGACATGGCGTAAATCTCACCGTTTTGAGGATTCATCACAACTACCCCAGTCTGCTTGCTTCCCGGCCCTTCTGTGACACCGTCCCGGTATTTTTCCTGAAAAGCCGCAATCTTCTCCTGGACTATCTTCTGTATATTCAAATCCAGGGTAGTTACCAGCGTATAACCGTTTATGGGTTCTTTGATGGTCTTCTCAAAATTGTTATCGGAATTCAAAAAGCCATATTGCCGGCCGTTGACGCCGTTTAAAACATCATTATAATAATCCTCTAACCCGCCGATTCCTTCATTTCCCGAAGTAGTGAAACCCAGAACCTTGCTTGCAAGCGCGCCGTAAGGGTACTCCCTCTGATATTCCTTCTCAAACCACACGCCCTGCACATTGGGATTTACCTTTTTTCCCTTCTTATTTACCTTATTCACTAACTCCTGAAATTCTTTAATTTCTTTATAATACAGCTTTTTGCGCAAAACAAAATAACGACTGTCCGCTTTCTCCGTCAGAGCAGCCATTACCTCTTCTTCCGTAACATCCGGGAAACATTTGGTCAGCGCAGCAATGGTAGGTTCTACGTATTTCTTTACCTTTGTTTTCGTTTCCCTGTCATAAAATTCTTCATTCAGCAGCTTACAGTCCAGTATTACGTTATATACATCTACACTGTTTGCCAATATAGTTCCTCTGGAATCCAGAATCTCTCCCCGCTGAAAGGGAATGCTCTGGCTTTCATATCCCTGCTGGCTCAGCACCTGCTTCTCGTATTCATCGCCTTTGACCTGCTCAATATAAACCAGCCTTCCCACCAGGCCGCCCAGCATGGCCATAATAAACGACACCATTACCAGCAGCTTCTTCTTCATTCTTCTGGAAAACTTTAAGGGTTCTTTCTTTTTTTTCGGTCTTCTCTTTTTCGTTGCCAATCGTCATTACCTTCTTTATTTTGCCGGAATATCCTGATATTGATTCATGTAATCGCTAGAATCCACTTCAAAATATATAATCTGATCTTTTCCTGGATAAACCATTCCTAATTCTCCTGTGGCTTTCTGCCGGATCGCTTCCAAATCCACAGAAGTGTCAATCCGCTTCTGCTCTGCGTCATTGTCTGTCTTAAGATCCAGAACTTCACTCTTCAGCGACGCCACATGCTTGATTCTATTGGTAAGCTCTGACTGCAAAGTCAGGTAAACGCCGGTGACTCCAACCATCACTGTCATAGCGGCTGCCAGAAACAGCACATATCCGGGACTCATCTGAAGGGCCTTTTCCTGATTTCTTTTGGCTGCTGCCCGAAGCGCCCGCTTCCTCTCCCGCTGTTCCCTGTCTATCCTCTGTTTTTCTTTAAGCTCCCGATGGGTCTCTTCACTGCGCCGCACCGGTTCCGGCTGAAGTTTTCTTACTGTATTTCCTTCTATGTAATTTACAGTTTTCTCCTTACGCGCTGCATTCCCCTGCTGTCTCACTGCTTTCACTCCTTTTTTTATGCCTTACATCTTATGCCTTTTCGAATACTCTCAACTTCGCGCTTTTCGCTCGTGAATTATATTCTATTTCCTCTTCTGACGGCAGAACCGGCTTTCTTGTCACTGTTTTTCCCATGGACTTCTTCCCGCACACACAAACTGGAAAATCCGGCGGGCAGGTGCATGGATGTTCACATTTCCGGAAAATATTTTTCACAATCCGGTCTTCCAGGGAATGGAAGGTAATCACACAAATTCTTCCTCCCGGCCGTAACAGCTCTGTCATATTTTCCAGAGAATCCTGTAAAACCTCCAGTTCGCCGTTCAGTTCAATCCGAACTGCCTGAAACGTACGCTTGGCCGGATGTCCGCCATTCGTTCGCGCCTTTGCAGGAATCGCTCTTTTAATAATCTCTGTTAATTCTCCCGCTGTATTAATCTCCTTTTCCTCTCTTGCTTTTACGATGTGTTTTGCAATGTTTTTCGCAAATTTATCTTCCCCGTAATCCCGGATGATCCGGTATAATTCCATTTCACTGTAAGTATTGATTAAGTCTTTGGCCGTAAGGCCCTGACGCTTGTCCATCCGCATATCCAGCGGCGCGTCCTCTATCCGATAAGTAAATCCCCGTTCAGGTTCATCCAGCTGATAAGAGGAAACCCCTAAATCCAGCAGTATTCCGTCCACCTGGCCAATGCCCAGTTCTGATAAAATTTTCGCCATCTGCCGGTAGTTGCTTCTGACAATCTCTGTCCTGTCTTCAAACTCCGCCAGCCGTTCAGCCGCCGCTCTGACTGCGTCTTCGTCCTGATCGATGCCGATCAACTTCCCCTTGGGGGACAGGCGCCTGCAAATCTCTAAGGCATGCCCGCCGCCGCCCAGAGTTCCATCCACGTATATGCCATCAGGGTTAATCTTCAGGTATTCCATTGTCTCTCTTAAAAGTACAGATTTGTGCCTGAATTCCATAGGTTTCCTTCCTGTTTCTTCTTATTATTTCTCCTGTTTCGGCTCCTGCGCAAATCATCCGCCGCCCAAAGGCTGCATCAAATTGTAAGTCCAAGGCTTGCCATGTGCTCCGCGATCTCTTCCACATCGTCGTATTCATTGGTATCCTGCCATCTGTCTTTACTCCAGATTTCGATATGGTTCACCACGCCGGCCAAAACCACTTCTTTCTCAATGCCGGCAAATTCCCTGAGGTTTGCCGGAAGCAGTACGCGCCCCTGTTTGTCCACTTCGCAGGTTGCTGCCCCTGCAAAGAAAAATCTCGCAAACTTACGGGCTTCTTTGGAGAATTGTGATACTTCTCTGAACTTGGTTTCCATAAGCTTCCACTCATCACCGGAATACACGAATAAGCATCCATCCAGTCCCTTTGTCACAACAAATTCATCTCCCAGCAATTCTCTGAATTTGGATGGAACTATCAGTCTGCCCTTTGTATCAACTGTGTGATTGTATTCACCCATGAACATAGACATCACCTTCCGCCAGAAAGGATAGGGCAGCTTACCTTGTGGGCATTGCCCACATTATGTTCCACTTTTTCACCACTTACCACCCTTTTCTACCACTTCTCTCCACTTTTATTACATTCTAGCTTATCATTCTCAAAAAAGCAATAGTAAATTTGTGAAATCCCCTGCGCTCCCCCCTGCATTCCAAACAGTAAATTCCTCTGAAACCCCCTGTTTTTCAGCGTTTGAGCATAAAAAAGAAGGCTGCCGGAAAATAAATATTTTTCCACAATATATATTGCAATTACAAAAATTACAACCATATATTGTGGATAAACTTCATTTTCCGACAGCCTTTTTCGCTGTTATGGGTTAAGCCCCCACTTTCAGTGTCAAGCAAACATTTGTTTCGGAATGGAGAAACACCCCGCTTCGCGCCATCCTTCCATATGCTCTGCTGTGAAGATGAATTTTAAGACACGCTCTAAGCTTCCGCAATCCTAATCATCTTCTCCATATCTGATATCAACTCCCTGGAATATTCCTCTGCTGCCCGGCACACCTGTTCCGCCTTGGCGTAATCTTCCTCAAACAATGCATTGATTGCGTCCGAACCAAATCCATGGAACTTCTGATGTTTCTCAGCCAATCCATCCCAAATCTCACGGATTCCCGGAATCTCCGGCGTGATGGAGTAATAAAAATGCCCGAATCCGCATTTGGTAGAATCCAGCTGCAGCGGTACAATCACCCGCTCCCTGACCATTTTCTCCAAATTCTTAATCCAGCTGCGGTGCGCATTGATGGCATTCTGCACATATCTGCAGAATTCCACGTTTTTCATATGGAAAAAGCTGTCACCGGACATCTTCCCCATCTGTTTCACTGCTGAATCCAAGGTTCCCTCAATCTCTACCACCGGCTCTGTGGCTTTCATCAGCTCATTGCCGATTTCACGCATAAAATCTGTGCTGTTTCTCAGCTGATTCTCCATCTCTGCCATAGTGCTGCTGATCTCTTCACTGACTGCCGCAAGAGAGGTGACAGATTCGCTGACCTTCGACACATGTCTCTGATTTTCGTCATTCAGCTCCCATACATTCCCAATCTTTTCAGTCATCGTCCCGAGAGCTTCTATGGTATTCGTGGTGCTCCCGGCGCTCTTCTGGGACGCTCCCCGGATTCCTTCCACAAACTCTCCCATATCGCCGGTCAGCTTCTGGGTCTGTTCCGCCAAAGCCCGGATCTCATCTGCCACTACGGCAAATCCCCGGCCTGCCTTTCCCGCTCTTGCCGCCTCAATGGACGCATTCAAGGCAAGAAGGTTGGTCTGCATGGAAATAGATTCTATCCCAGCAATCACCTCATTCATATTATTAATCACTTCCAGCAGTTCATCCATATCCTTGCGCATCTCTTTGGATACTTCAATGGCCTGAGCGGAAAGATCCCGAATGAAGGTAAGTTCCTGCTGCCCTTTCTCTATCTTCTGATAGACCTCTTCTGTCTCTTCCGACACCCGGATAATCGTATTGGTCAGCTGTTCCAGGGAATTATTTCCTTCCAACTCCGAATGTTCTCCGGAAGCTCCGAAAATTACCTCTGTCGCTTTCGCCACATTATGGGATATTTCAAGAATCTTATCTGTTTCATGCTGTACCGTTAAGTCCAGAGAACTGATCTGCATCACGGCCTTAATGTTCTTCTCAAGAATTTCCGCAAATTGATCTCTGTTATGTAACAACCGCTGATACATACTGCTTAACTCCGGTTCCCCCGCGTAATTGTCATCCCTCAGCTCTGAAATTGATTTCACCAATCTCTTTGTTTTTCCAAGTCCCATATCATGCCCTCGTTTTCTGAAATAATATCACTTCTTACAAGATGGTATTCACTTTATATTCTTTATCATATACTGCCAAATGTCAATATTTTTTTAATATTTTTTCACAGAAAGACAGAGCCAAGTTCCGTTTCATCCCATCTCATGAAATTTCCCTCAGCTCTGTTTTCTCCCCTTGGAAGCGCCTATGGCCAATCAGCGCTCCCTATTCTGTTGTTGCTTCGCCCAGCCGCTCTCTCTACAGCTGAACTTCCTCTTTGCATTGCATGTAGGTTTCAATCAGTTTGTCCAACTGGAGACTCATTTGATAACACTCCGGTGTCCAGATGTTCTTTCCTGCCTCCACATCCAATGCTTTCCGTTTAATTTCAATCTCTCTCACCAGCTCTGACATATTCATCTTATGCTCCTTTTTCTCCCCTCTTCCTTATTGTATAATCTTTGGGAAAAAAAAGCAAACGAAAATCGCCATTTTTTTACAGGACATTTCGACATAAAACACTTTTTTTCGACAAATTCCTTTTTTACTAACTTGCCGCAGCCAAAGTCTGAGGCTCGGAATCCCTTTTAATCAGCCGGATTACCGCTACAACCACCTGATGGCACAATGTCACAATATGTCGACAGTCGTCTTCGACAGAATTCTTCAATTTCACATAAGTTTCGTGAGCTTTCCTGATAAAATTACAAATATCTGCCGTACTGTTTAAACCTGTCACCGAATGACGGACCCACGCACTGTTTCTCTCCGCCTCGCCGCTGTCGATATATTCCTTCAGCCCGCGCTTTAGCTGTTCTTCATAAATACAGTGATCTTTTAAATTCCCCGGATAATGGGGATTGTGGGGAAAGGTGAAATAGTCTGCTATGTAATGAATCACTTCTCCCAAATTGCGGTAAAACACTCTCATATTGATCTGGGAATTTTTCTGGCGCTCCACCAGTTCCTCCAATTCATGCTGCACCTTCGGGAATGTCCCTTCCATTTCATGTTTCACGGTAATAAATGAGGGCTTGCAGTCTGGAAGGATGCTTCCTAAATAAAATGCTTTTTTATGCTTTTCCAGCTCCTGCTCCCCTAAACTGTCTACAATATATTTTGCCAATGAAATATGAGATTTCTTTCTCAATGTAATCCTCCATATGCCTGCGTGACACAGCCAAAATAGGCAACTTTTATTCAGGCTGCAGTCCGGGCGTCTGTGCTTCCTCCTGGAGCGCGTTTGAAACTTGCTCTAAAATATACGCAAGGTTCCCTTATGTGCGCAAAAAAACAGGAAGAAGAATCTAATCAACGCTACAGTTCCATTCTACTTCCTGTTTTCTCATATTACAAGTATTTTTTTTAAATTCACATATTTTTCTTAAATTTTGACAAATTTTGACATTTGAAACCGTTCGCTTCCAAACAGCCGGCAGGCTCTGAACTCTATTTTTGCTTATTTGCAGTGGCAGTCAAAGCTTGCGCATTCTGTTTCCCCGCAGCTGCATGCGTTGCTTCCGGCAATTCCGATTTCATTGGCGCTGCATTTGCAGTTATCGTTAAATCCGCAATTGGTCGCATGGCATCTTACATCTGTTTCTTCGCTTGCATGTCCTACAGAATTTGTCATTGTCCCGGTTCTTTCCCGAAAACTTTCACAGCAGGTCTCATTGGGCTTAGAAGCGTCATGGCCGCCGATGGTAATATCCTCCTTGGCGCAAAGATGCTCCTCATTGTACATACAGTTTCTCACTGAACATTTTAACTGAGTCATTTTAAATCTCCTTTCTTACCGCAACAATCATACAGCGGATGTTTTGCCTGTTTCGCTCACCATCCGCTGTATTAGCATTTGAAAATTTAAAATGAATTATACATGATTTTTACTTTTTTTGCTCTTCCTGCGCTTCTTCTTTGCGAATTTCCTTTGTGCGGATTTCTCTGCAGATCTGTTGGATGAAATCTCCCAGAGGCTTCACGCCCTCATCGCCTGCAAATCTGCTTCTGACAGACACCGTCTTCTCCGCTTCCTCCTGCTGTCCCACAACCAGCATATAAGGCACTTTCTCCAGCCGGCTCTCTCTGATTTTGTATCCGATCTTTTCGGAACGGTTATCCACAGTGCAGAGGATCCCGTTTGCTTTCAGCTCTTTCTCCACTTCTGCCGCATAAGCTTCATATTTATCAGAAATCGGCAGCACCCTGACCTGTTCCGGGCACAGCCAGGTGGGGAATTTGCCGGCGTATTTCTCAATCAGCCACGCCAGGGTCCTCTCATAGCAGCCCATAGAGGTTCTGTGAATAATGTAGGGACGCACTTTGTCGCCGTTTTGATCAATGTAATACATATCAAACTGCTCTGCCAGCAGCGCATCCCACTGAATGGTAATCATGGTGTCTTCTTTTCCGTAAACATTTTTGGCGTTGATATCAATTTTAGGCCCGTAAAACGCCGCTTCTCCCAGATCCTCCGTATAATTGATTCCCAATTCATCCATAATTTCCCGCATATGCTGCTGTGTCTCTTCCCAGACTTCCGGTTCTCCGATGTATTTTTCCCGGTTTTCCGGATCCCATTTGGACAGATGGTAAGTCACATCCTCTTCCACACCCAGGGTGGACAGGCAGTATTTTGCCAGGGCAATACATTTCTTGAATTCCTCTACCATCTGATCCGGCCGCACAATCAAGTGGCCCTCAGATATGGTAAACTGGCGGACACGGGTCAGCCCGTGCATCTCGCCGGAATCCTCATTGCGGAACAGCGTAGAAGTCTCGCCATAGCGCAGAGGCAAATCACGGTAGGAATGCTGCTCCGCCTTGTATACATAATACTGGAACGGACAGGTCATGGGACGCAGCGCCATAACTTCTTTGTCTTTCTCTTCATCCCCCAGCACAAACATGCCGTCGGTATAGTGATCCCAGTGTCCGGAAATCTTATACAGATCCGATTTGGCCATCAGAGGCGTTTTGGTGCGGATATAGCCCCACTCATTGTCCTCTAAATCTTCAATCCACCGCTGCATGATCTGAATGATTTTGGCTCCTTTGGGCATTAAGAGGGGAAGCCCCTGACCAATCACATCCACCGTGGTAAACAGCTTCATCTCCCGGCCCAGCTTGTTGTGATCCCGTTTCTTAATGTCTTCAAGATGCTCCAGGTACGCGTTCAATTCGTCTTTCGCAGCAAAAGCCGTGCCGTAGATTCTCTGAAGCTGGGCTTTGTTGGAATCTCCCCGCCAGTAAGCCATAGAGGAAGAAATCAGCTTAAACGCCTTGATGGGCTTTGTGCTCATCAGATGGGGGCCTGCGCAGAGATCTGTAAACCCTTCGCCCTGCTTATAAAAAGAAATCTCCGCATCTTCCGGCAGATCTTCGATCAATTCCACTTTATAGGGTTCCTCCCTGTCTTTCATCATCTGAATGGCTTCCGCCCTGGGAAGGGTGAACTTCTCTAATCGGTTCCCTTCTTTTATAATTTTCTTCATCTCTTTTTCCAGATTGTCCAAATCCTCCCTGGAAAATGGCTCCGCCTCAAAATCGTAGTAGAATCCTTCGTCAATGGAAGGGCCGATTGCCAGCTTCGCGTTGGGGAACAGCCTCTTTACCGCCTCCGCAAGCACATGGGAGCAGGTGTGGCGGACCGTGCGGATTCCCTCCGGATCTTTCTGGGTGAGCAGATTCAGCCCGCAGTCGCTGTCAAGGACTGTTCTGAGATCCATCACCCTTCCATCCACTTCGCCGGCGCAGGCCGCGCGGGCCAGCCCTTCGCTGATGTCCAAAGCAATGTCATAAATACTCTTCGGTTCACTGTATTCTTTTACAGAACCGTCTTTTAATGTAATTTTCATTTTCTATACTCCTTTTTTCTCGGATGGCCATGCGGCCTGTCGCACGATAGCGAGTTTACTAATTAAAAGAAATCTCTCCCTCTTCCATATCTTCCATATCGTCCATATCGTCGGAATCCTCCCAATCATCAAAGCAATCCTCCGGATATTCATTTCCGTTATTGGTATTGTCACTGCCGTTATGGGAACCTATGGTGGTATGTTTGATCCGTTTGGGAGCAAATACAAATCCTATCACAATCCCGCCCAACAGGCTGGCGGCAATGGTCAGAACATATTCTTTCTTTGTCATCGCCACAATATCAGTTAACGTCTCGGTCCATTCTTTCATTTTGCACATAATCATTCTCCTTTCAACTTTGCAGGGCTTCTGCTTAAAAGCGTCATTCGCGTCATACATTTTTTTCATAAGATAAAAAAAACATGCAATACAGCATCTGCCTGCTGTACTGCATGGGACGTATAAAACGCGGTTCCACCCTGCTTGTTTTGTTCGCGTACCCGCAGGCCAATTCATTCGCCGGAAGCTTCCTGCTTTTCAAGAAAAACAGCAAATCATTCGGTAAATCAGCATACTCTCGAGTATCCTAGCAAAACCTCTCATTCTGACGATAACGGGGTCACCGGGCTTTCGCCGCTCCAGGGTGGTCTTGGGCTGTTTCCTGCCAAACCGCTTCCAGCCCCGAACGATTCCTGTTCTTCGGCGGTTCTCTCTGCCTTTTTCTTCTCAGGGCGATTCCTGAATTCAATTAAGAAAAACCGGCATTCCACAGCTTACTCTTCCTGTCAACGCTTTTGCTTATTCTATATGGGCAGCTTTCCCTGATCCAAGGATCCCATAAACCGCTGTTTCGGAAAGGTTTCTGACTCTTGGCCGGAATTTCTGCTTAGGAACTGTTCAGAAATAACTTTTAAATAGTGCGCAGAATTTAAAAGTTATTTCTGAACAGTTCCTTACTATACTATAATCTATTTTTCCCGATGTGTAAAGGACTATTTATTCCTTCCGCAGCACTTTTTATATTTTTTCCCGCTGCCGCAGGGGCAGGGATCGTTGGGATACACTTTGTCCTCTTTGACAATTGTGCCGCTTTTCTTCTGTTCCAAATACAGCCTGTGCCTGGTTTCCTCATCATAGATCTTCTCCCACTGAGGAAGCTCATAGAGCCAGTCCGCTTTGGCATCCACCATGTTCTTGTACAGCTTTTCCTTGTCAAAGGCCAGGCTTACCTTGGTGTCTTCTTCCATTTCATCAATGGGATTGGGCGTAATCAGACTGTCATTGATGCCGTCTAAAAATCCCGTCATATCCATGATAGACAGTTCATATTTCTCTGCCAATTCTTTGACTGTGCCTTCCACAGCCTGATCCGGCTCTTCCAGCAATTTCTCATAAACTCCTTTTTCCAGAAGAAAATATCTCTGCCAGAATTTCTGAAGTTCCCCCTTATTGGTTTCCTGATTGTACGCAATTTCTTTCCACTGTTCTAATAATGCCATTTTAAATACCATCCTTTGTCATTATTCTTCGAAAGTATATGCTTCCATATCCTTTCCGCCCGCCGTATGTACAGGCTTTTCCTAGAGCGTGTCTTAAAATTCATTCCCGCAATTTTAAGACACGCTCTAGTATAACTCATTTCCGCTGTTTTTTCAAAGGATTTTTTCACGCATGTCAAAATGGGGCCGCCGAAATGGATTTTGCCCGCAATATATGTTCTGAAACCCAGAAGTTCTCAGCTATATATTGTGGAAATGTTCCATTTTCCGGCAGCCCCATTCTAAAAAGGGGAGGATAAGTATTTAACCTTATCTTTGGTTCAAAGCATTTTGCTTTACCGAGCAGGACAAGTGGGGGCTTTGTCCCTTTCGGATGATAATAGTATAAACGGTTTTTCGTTCTTTATTCAAAAAAATAAAAAAATTTACTATTTTTTTGAAGGCTGTGTTAGAATAGGGATATGCCCGTGAGCCAAATGATTTTCCAGCAGATTCCAATATTAGGAAAATCAACGGCAAATCATTTGGAAATAAGTATGCTTGCGAGTATAAAATTAGAAATAAAGGTGGTAACTTATGAAAGAAAAAAATATGTTGGACAGCAAATATTTTCTGTATGTGACGGAATTTTTCTCCGGCATGTCCGTGATGGCGGTGGAACTGGGCGCAAGCCGGCTGATGGCTCCCTACTTCAGTTCTTCCCAGATTGTATGGACGGTCATTATCGGCGTCATTATGATCGCCATGGCCCTGGGCAATGTCTGGGGCGGCCGCCTGGCAGACAAATCTCCCTCCCCGGACAGGCTGTATGGAAGGCTGCTGCTGGCCGCTGTGTGGATTGCGCTGATTCCATTTGCAGGAAGATATCTGATCGGCGGAATCTCACTGCTTCTGGCCGCGTTTGTCACCAAAAATTTTCTGATCTGGGCCGCGCTCTTTGCCTGCCTTGCGGTATTTGCCTTTCCCTGTGTTCTTCTCGGCACTGTCACTCCGTCACTGGTAAAGTACGCGGTAAACAGCTTAGACAGCAACGGAAGAACCGTAGGGGAGCTGAACGCCTTAAATACCATCGGCAGTATTATCGGAACTTTTCTGCCTACCTTTGTCACCATCCCTTCAGTGGGAACAGCGGTGACATTTCTGATTTTTTCCGGCGTGCTGGCCTGTATCAGTATCCTGTACTTTCTCTCTCTGCGCAAAAATATGGTGAAATGCGCGCTGAGCCTTGCGCTGATTCTTGCGCTGGGCCTGACCTCTTCCACTTACAGTTTTGCCTTCTGGGAAAAAGATATTACCTTGGAAGATGAATCCATCTACAATTATCTGCAGGTAAAAGAGACGGATTCCTCTGTCATTCTGTCCACAAACGTACTCTTCGGCGTACAGTCCATCTTAATGAAAGACGCCAGGCTCACCGGCATGTACTACGATTACGCGCTGGCTGCGCCCCTGATGGCGGGCATCGCCGAAGACAAGCCCGGAGACATACTGATTCTGGGTCTTGGCACCGGCACCTTCGCCAAATACTGCAGCGAATATTTTCCGGGATGCTCCATTGAGGGCGTGGAAATTGACGAAAAAATCGCGAATCTGGCCACTGAATATTTTGAACTGCCGGATTCTGTGCAGGTGTCCGTCTACGACGGACGTTCCTATCTGGCGGCCTCAGACAAAAAATATGATGTGATTATGGTGGACGCTTATCAGGACATTACCATTCCGTTTCAAATGTCCTCGAAAGAATTTTTCACAGAAGTGGCGGATCATCTGAATCCTTACGGCGTTATGGTGGTAAATATGAATATGAAATCCAGCTCCAAAGATTCCATCAACGATTATCTCTGCGACACCATGGGCTCCGTATTTCAATATGTTTACACCGCCCCGGTAAGGGGCGGAACCAACTGCGAGGTGTTCGCCTTCCAAAATCCTGAGGTTATGGAAACCTTCGATCAGGGAAAAAGTTCCCTGACGGATACGGAGCTTTCTGATATGATGGAAACTGTTTCCAGTGAATTATCTCTAAGGGAATCCGGAGATTTGATCCTGACAGACGACAAAGCCCCAGTAGAGCTTTTGGGAATGCGGGTGCTGGACGAAATCATCGGAGAAGAGCTGGACTATTACCGGGAACTGCTTCCGCTGTTTTGACGGACGCTTTCTCCAGCGGATATCTCTGGCAGAAATGGTGCGAAAACTACTTCCATTGTTTTCAGAGACGCTTTCTCCAGCGGATATCCCTGGCGGAAATGGCGCGAAAACTATTTCCATTGTTTTAAGAGACGCTTTCTCCAGCGGATATCTTTGGCGGAAATGGCGCAGAACTATTTCCACTGTTTTAACAGCCATTTCCCCCAGGGTGTTAAATCTTTGGATTTCCAGCCGGAATTCTTGCTGCAGGAAGTTTTCAGCAATGCGGAGCTTTCTGCTTTATTGGAAAGATTCCAGGCAATATAACTGATTTTATTCTTATTTAAAAACTTCATCCACAGGCCGCCCTCTGTCTTATTCAGCGCCCCGTTTCCGGAAGCGTCTGAGATGCCGAATTCTGACACAAACAGCGGAAGTCCCCGATCTAATGCCGTCTGCGCTTTGTTTCTCAGATATTCCCCGTGGGTTCCTGCGTAAAAATGCAGGGTATACATGAGATTCTTATAGCCCCGGATGGGGTTTTCCGCTGCAAGTTCTACGTCCTGAGACCAGTTGGGCGTCCCAACGAGAATTACGGCGTTTTTATCCCTGGCCCGAATCACTTTTATTACCTTTTCGGCATAAGACTTGATGGCCTCCCAGGAAACGCCGCCGTTAGGCTCATTGCAGATTTCATAGATGACATTGGTGCGGTTCTTGTATTTCGAAGCCATTTTCTTAAAAAAAGCAAGGGATTCCTTTTCGTAAGTCTTGGGATTGCCGTCGCTTAAGATATGCCAGTCGATAATCACATACAGGCCCGATTGGGCGGCATATCTCACACCCTGATCAATTTTCTTTTCCAATGCTCTGCGGTTGGCCTTGTCTCCGGTGCAGTAACCGTTGTATTCGCCGGTATACATTGCCAGGCGCACGGCGTTGATGTGCCAGTTTTTCTTCATATAAGAAAATGCCTTCTGGTTCACATATTGAGGATACCAGGACAGGCCGTGGGTGCTGACCCCTTTCAGCTGGACAGTTTTCCCTTTAGAATTGACCAGCCGGGTGCCTTTTACCTTTAGCGACGGAAGCTTTGCTCCGTGAACCGGCAGTTCTCTAAGCGCCATAGAAGATTCACTGGCGGATGCAGATCCAGATGCGGAAGCCTGGATGTAAACCGGCAATTCTCTAAGCGCTATAGAAGATTCACTGAAAGATGCAGCTTCTAATGCGGAAGCCTGACTGTAAACCGGCAGCATTCCCGCTGCCAAGGAACAAACCATTGCCAGCAAGCAACTGAATAGAAGCAAAATTCTCTTTTTTCTCATATTTCTCACTTTTCCTTTCCAGACATTAACAGACGATGAAACATCTGTCAAATTCTTTACTTCTCTAGAATGTGTTTGTGGAATGCATCTGTCAGAAAACATTTTCAGACAAGTTATTGCCATCGAATCTCATTTAACTCATCCAGAAATTTTTGCCCCGTTATTGGCTCTACCATCTTGACATAAAAGGCTTTTCCATATAAATATTCCCGGAAATTCACCATTTTGTCTGAGCTGATATGTTCTAAATGACTGGCCGGACCGAATTTTTTACAGTAATAAATTTCCTGCCGCAATTTTCTCTTATAATTTCTGGGTACAGATAAGCCGTCTTCCCGGACGACAATTCCGGTAATCATCTTGCGGCGGTTTCCTTTATATATCCTGGTTTTATCAGAATTAATCAAAAATCCGTATTCCCAGATAACATTTCGGATCTGCTCATAGTACTCGGACAATTCACAATTGCCGGAAAAGGACAGATCGTCTGCATATCTTGTATACACAAGCTTCTGTTCTGCTGCAAATTTCATCAGCTGTTCATCCATCTTCCGACAAACTATATTTGCCAAACATGGACTAGTGGGCGCTCCCTGAGGAAGCTTCTTATCATGACAACAGAGAACAGCCAGATACTCCGCTGCATCCCTGCTGTAACCCATCTCCTGAAATATCTGAAAAACACTGCCCTGGGTAATGGTCGGGAAAAAATCTTTCAGATCCAGATTCAGGCTTTGCGCATAACCGATATGCTTTCTGGCATTGGTACAGATGGAATGATTTTTCCGAAACCCCTCACAGCACTCCGCCACTGGAATCTGATTCAAAATATGAGAAAGAATCCATTGCTGCCGGATTTTTAAGCTTCTACTGGGCGCACAGATTGTTCGTATCTTCCCCCGCTTTCCGGTAATCTCAAATTCCTGATAAAAATCCTCCTGGACATTCCACATTTTAAGTATAGTATACAGATGGTCTTTATCAAATATCACCGGCAGCCCCCTGTCTAACAATCTGCCGGCATATTCCAGACATATGCTGATATATTCCTTACTGTACTTGTCCTGCATTGCCCTTTGCAGATTCTCTATGTAAACTTCTTTTTGCATATTGTTCTCCAAAAAAAAGAGCAACTGCCTAAAAATAAAAGCAATACATAACATCATTGTCATGTGGCTAGATTGTGCGCCGACGTTTTATCAGGCAAGAAATTTAGCCACATGACAAATGTTAGTACCCTTTTTCAAGGAGGCGAATACACCCCAATCCAGCTGCTCTTACTTCATTATACCACAGGACTGCTGTTTTTCTACAATTTTTTCAGAAAATTTTCCGGTACATAGACCTCTTCCCACTGAAAATTCGATTTCTCTTCTTCTCCGCCTGTGGCCGTATATGTATTCCAGGAACTGAAAACCTCTCTTTTTCCCGATGCTGTCAATTTCCATTCCCGGTTCTCGCATTCTATATATCTGCCCTGCAGCAATTCTTCCGCAAGCTTTATAAGAGAAGCTGCCGGCACCCTAAGCTCTATGCTCAGCACATCAAAATTCAATTCTTTATATTTGTCAAGATACGTCAGTATCAGCTTTTTGCAGGCTTTCATATTTCCTCCTCAGATTTCATCTGATATGCATTGTTCTGCAATTTTTTCTTTCTGGCCCTGATTTCCTGCAGAGATAAACTCTGATTCCCGCTTCTTTCAAACAGGGGCACATGCCTTTCTCCGTAACGCCAGAAGGTGCAGAGGGTATTGTTTGGAATCTCATAATGAAAACCCACCAAAAGCTTACTTTTTTCATATCCCATTACGTAGCTTTTCCCGTCTGCATCCTTTCCAACCTTTTCTTCATATTTCAGAACAGCTGCTTCTGCCGCCCGTTTTTCCCCGCCGGAAAAAATATATTCGCCTTTAAATGCCTGCTTACTATATTCCTCGTCATAAATCCATTGAACCTTCCAACCCTCTTTTTTCAGATTGTCAATGGTTCTTTGTCCCCGTTTTGCTGCAATCACGCCCGTGGCAAAAAATCTCGTATGGGCAAATTCTTTTATCGGAAATCTCTTAAAAAAGTCCCTTATGGTATTACTTAAAGTAAAACCTGTGGCCACAATATCGTCGGCAAAAACAATGGCATCCATCTCCTTAAGATTTTCCATTGTGACTTTGCTGTAAGCTTCTATCAACTGAGATTTGCTCATCTCGCCGCCACAGGCTTTCCACCAGGCCGCTGACATCTGGCTCGAGCCGGATTTATATCCTTTGGATGATTCTGAAAACACAATCATAATTTTATCCTGAGAACAGCCGGAAAGAACGTGAAATACATATTCCTTTAAACAATATACCCTATATTCGAAATCCCTTTGGGTAAGATAAGTAAAATGTTCAAACATTCTCAGATACCAGAACTGATCCTGTTCCTCGAAATTATTCAGCCACTTTTTCAATGCCGCTTCCAGCCTGGGCCGGCAGATTCTGACATCATAATCCAGTCCTTCCCGATAATGTTTTTCCATCTCATCTGTGAAACGTTCTGGGGCAATGTTGTTTTCTTTATAAAAATTCTGTATAGATGTCTGAATCTCTTCTTGTGTCATTCTATTCCCCTCCTTTGATTGCCCTGCCGCTTCATTTCAGTAAAATGTTTCTCAAGTGCAAGAAATTGCGATTGGGGACTTTATTTTTCCAATTGCACATATCATTGTTTGCAAACGCATATAGAGATTTGTCTAAAAAATTTCCTTTCTTACTTCCACCAAATCCACTGAAAAAAGCATCCTTTCTTAACCCTGGAAAACATGAGCCGGCATTGTATAGCTCCCCAGCAAGTTGCCATTTGTCTGAATCTGCATCCGCGTCAGCTCATTTTTCGACTTGAAGCTGTCCATGACCGTCTTTTTGACATATTTATTCCGTTCTCACCAATACCAAATTCTCCTATCCCCCGCAAAATTACGTCTCTCAGGCACTCTCCCCTATATTCGCCAGCTTCGCCGCCTGGTCGGCTGCACGGAACAAACATTGCTAAAATAATAAGCGCTGAACAAAGGCTGCTATGCCTAAAAGAGCTGTGTACAAACGTTGCTATACAAGAGGCACGGAGCAAACACAGCCATACGGCAATTCCATTTTTCACATTTACTTTTGTCCTTTCACTTGCTTTCAGACAGAGTGGCATAAAATATGTAAATTTCCATTGGAATCTTCAATTCTAAGATTTCTTACACTGCTTTCATTATGTGGTATCGTTACATTAAATTTGTGGTTCTTATCATCAATTTCATAAACTAAATTCTGGAACATAGTGGCGCTTAATACAATATGATAAGGCACATCTTTTAAATCGTTACAAGAAACAATCGCCAACTCTGGAAAAACCAACTTTCCAATACATACATTTTTTAGCTTGTACAAATTTCCTGATGTTCTGCCTCCAAATCCGCTAAATTCAATATATTGTTGTACCAATTCCCCTCCAAGAGCCACTAATGCTTTCTCTGACGCTGTCCATACTGGAAATAAAGCCCCTGTATCTAATAATGCATTCAACCCATGCCAATGCTTGAGATAAATGATTGGCCTTTGAAAACTATCATTTAATACCATTGTAAACTGTTCCATATTAATACCCCACTGTCCCTAGTTGAAACACATGATCTGGCGTTGTATAACAACTGAAAATTTCATTATTAATTTGCATCATCAATAATTCCTCTTTTGTTTTATCCACATATTTTACAACGGCAGATTCTATATTAGCGTCATTTTTCCAAGTAACATCCACTAATCCAATCCATTGATCAGGATATTTTTCCTGAATCTGTTGCCAAGTTAATCTTTCTGACATAAAACACCTCTGCTTTCTAACATTCTGTAACAACTCAGATACCTTCACTGTTATGTGAAAAATCTATTGGAAATTCTACGTTCCACTCCGGTCCGTCCTTAACAAGCGTCACCGGCGCTTAGGACCACTTCGCGATAGGATTTTTTTATTCCTAAATCACCTTCTTACGGCCTGTGCAGTATATGCACAAGCCTATCTGAACAGTTACAACATTCCACAATATATAACTCTTTTTACAATATTTAATAAAATACGTTTATCATCTTAACCAGTCTCTCAAATCATATATTATAACTTTTTGATTTTTTAATAAAGCAATCAACTCGTTCCTATCAATTCTCTTCCATAGCGCCTCCTTTATATCCTCAGACACCCTGCTTAATATATCATGTTCAATCCTATTTTGAAATTGCTTCTCAAAAGAATCCTGATTTATACCTCTAGAAATATAAGTATTTTGTTTATTTACTACAAGAGAAACAAACGATCTCCATGCATGCATATCTATATTAGAACTTTTATAATCAAACATTGACTTTTTTTCATAAAGATATTTTGTAACTTCATGGCCGCTGTTTAAAAATATTCCTAACCTCGTCTTTACACCAAATTCTTCCTCTAAACCTTGGACCGTTTCACCATTTATTGGAATAAACGCACATTCATAATCATCACCATAGGTTTTATCCTCAATAAGAGGCACTTTAATCCATTTTTCTGCTCCTCCTTCAAAACTTAAATCTATTTTTCTTTCGTCTCTGTTTAAAACTACTTTTCCTATTTGTTTCTCCTTCAAAGCGATCATATGCAATAAACTTTTTGGCTCATAGTCACATAATAAGTTCTTACTTTCTATTGTATGTTCATTGGTTATAGTATTAACTAATCCGCTTAAAGAAATAGAACTCCTAGCCTCTTTTAGCAAACGCTCGGCTGCATCTATCATATTGCTCTCAGACATATTAATTGTTTCATACCGTTGCAAAGTATTTGCAGATACAAGTTTCCTTTCATTTCCATCTTCAAACAATATTGCATTGATATCACCAAAAACCTCTGACAGTATATCTTCTTTCTCAATCCTTAATTCTCTCTGTCTATCATTTTTTAAATCAACCAGTTGTCGTACTAATATTCTAGCCTCAAAAGCAATCCATGACATAGAACGTCCTTTTACCTTGAAATCTTCTATTTGTTTTTCAATATAGTTCTTATAAACTCTATAAATAATTCGTAATAATTTATCTTTCCCCTCATTGTCTTCCACAGACGAACGCACCACATCAGTTTTGACAAAATTACTATTACAGCTATTCATAATTGCCAAAAAGACATCTTCACAATACCCTGGCGTATTAAAGGAAACCCTTATCCCTTCAAAACAAACCCCAATCGGTATAGGAATGCTATTCTCTTCCGATATATAATTCCTCCTATTATACGTTACTAAAGAATACTCTTGAAAATATTCTTTATACCTTACAGCATACGCTATGGTTATTCCGTCTGACTCTTCTTGGCGAATTTCAATGTTATTAATTTCTCTCAACGCTTCATGGGAGATATATTCTTCCAATGCAGCGCGAGGAGAACTATATCCTATCTTAATAGATTCTTTTTGATCATTTATCAAAACCACTTCACAATAAGGAAAAACAATCCATTTCTTAATGTCATGCTCAAGATTTTGCATACTTGCATCATCTCTTAAATGTAATTTAATCACAGTTCCATGTTCTGCAATGTGTTCTGGCAACTCCCATTTTTCTAAGTTTTTTAATAAGTACTTTCCATCAACATTTCTGAAAACAATTCTGCTTGCCTCACAATTTTCACTGGCACATGTCATAATTTCAATATCATTAGCTACTAAAAAACATGTTAAAATTCCAATCCCAAATCGGCTAATGGACACAAAATCAGGATATTTTTCCCTAAAATTAGGGCTGCTATATTTGGATGTCCCAACCTTAAGAAGATAGTTTTCTACATCATCTTCTGTCATTCCAGTTCCATTATCTTCAAATGACAACACCCGTTTAGAACTATCCCATCTAACTATAATTTTCCCTTTCGTAATTTCTCTTTTTTCAGTTCTTTCAATCTCGTTTTGCAGTTTTATTGCATCCAATCCATTTTGAACAAGTTCCCTAAGCACGACTGAACTATCATTATACAACGTATGTCCGACCAATAATTGTAAAATACTATTTTGGTCAAGTTCAAAGCTAAGAAGTTTATTTTTAAAATTTTTAGTAGATACTTTAGAATCATCAATATCCTTCCAGGGAAATAAATAATCTCTGGTTCCTTCCGTTTTTGCTGCTTCCTGAACAATTTCATAGCAATACTTTAATTCTTTCTTCACATATTTTAAATACTCCATTAGTGCAAAAAAGGCCTCTGCCTCATTCGCTTTCTCAAAATATGCCGTAATGGCTATTTTATCGCTCTGGATATTTCTATCTATGTTTTTGTCATTATCCCGCATCTCCATTGGCTTTACTGCACGAATTGCTTTTTGTTTCTGCCACTCCAGTATGCTAATCGGATCTGTCGGACAAAATGCATGATATTCAATAGCCGGTGTTCTGTCCATCGTAATATGTAATAAATCCGCCGTCCTCAATATAACCGCAACATACTGCAGATTAACTTTTGCTTCATCTGATGATTCATAACATTTATTTGTATCATAAACAGAATAATCTTGAAGATTATTCAAATGATGGCTTTCACAAATCATTGCCAAATCTTGCTTGAACAAATTATCTAATGGGGAAAGTAGCTTCTGTATTTCTCTTACTACATCTGTATTTCCTTCAATCTCTCCCGATATCCATCTTCTAATCCTTTTGGCATGATTTTTTCTTACATACTCCTGATATAAAAATGCATCCTCTCTTTCTCCCAAGCTTTGCGCTTTCTGCAAATACTCTCTCCCATATTCAAAGTTATATACGCTGGTTCTATAAGCAGAAAAATTGGAATCCTCTCTATTATCAAATTCTTCTTTTGTAATCAACATACCCATATCATGAAAATAAATTGAGAGCACCAGCATCATCCATTCTGCAGATGTCATAATACGCTGGGTATGCTCTGGGATCAGCCACTCAACAATCTTTAACATTTCTTCAATGTGGGAAATATCATGTTTTGTATATTCTATGAAAAAACCATAATCACCAATATGTGACAATAATCTTTCGACTTGTTTTTTAATATGTAACAATTTTAGTCCACTGAATATTCTTAAATTTTCTGCTTTTTCTGCATTCAGCTCTGCTTTACCCTTTAACTGTTCAATCATTTCACTCCTCCTTCGTTCTTTATCCTATTTCTTTACGTTTTCCCAAACACAAACTATCCCCAATAACATTGACACTTTACTATTATAACGCAGCTTTCTAAATCCTTCAAGAAAAAGAAACTGCGGACTTTACCTGAGCATAGGATAAACGCATCAATTTCCAGCCCTCCCCATATTGACTTTTTAACTTTTTTA
>CAJUBP010000047.1:0-6259 GCA_910584585.1 uncultured Lachnospiraceae bacterium
TCGTAACGCCAGATTGAATTACCGCCAATATGATCCCGGCCACATTATGGAAAACATCATCTACAACGAACTTCTGTGTCGGGGATATTCCGTTGATGTTGGCATTGTAATTGATCGAACCAACGGCGCCAATGCGCAAAGGGAAATTGACTTCGTTGTAAATGATGCAGACAAAAAAATCTACATTCAGTCCGCTTTCCAGATGAATACAGAGAACAAAGAATCCTCTGAACTTTCATCTTTGATACTGACAAAAGACTTTTTCAAAAAAATCATTGTCCGCATGGATATTCCTCATAGCTTTTATGATGACAACGGAATTTTCCATTGCAATTTCATAGACCTGCTGCTAGGTCGGGCAGAATTGTTTTAACCTATAAAACGATCCGATACCGGCCTTTGCCGTGGCCCGGCACAGCCGCTTATAATCTGATGCCTCTCTTTCTTCGGCATTCTTTCGTTCTGGTTATTTATACCCGCAGCCCCTTGACTTTTTACGGAAAATTATTTATTGTATTACTTATATAATACAATGATACATAACATTCGAGAGGGAGTGACGGCATGCCATGGAATTTAAATTCTGATCGGCCTATTTTTATTCAGCTTATTGAAAAGATTCAAATAGATATCATATCCGGGCAATATGCCCCTGGGGATAAACTGCCTTCTGTCCGCGAGCTTGCCCAGAAAGCCTCCGTAAATCCCAATACCATGCAGAAGGCCCTGGCCGAACTGGAACGTACCGGACTGGTCTACTCTCAGAGAACCAGCGGACGGTTTATCACAGAAGATATAGGAATGATTGAACAGCTCAAAACAACGCTTGCCAAAGAAGTGATTACGGAGTTCCTGGAGGATATGCGAAAGATTGGATATGAGAAAAAGGAAATCCTTTCTCTTCTTGAAGAAACCATGGAATCTTAATTGTTCCCGAAAGAATTAACAAAAGACTTATTGACATCATAATTAAATAGTGTATAATTTTATTAGTTTTACATATTATATCATAAACAGTATAACTAATTACAAATTCGGGAGGTTACACTATGTCACTAGAAACCATTATTAACAGGCAGTTCGATATAGCAAATGATCAAGCGGATAGAATAGCATTGCCTAAATATCATATTTACGCAATGTGTAACTTGCGCGGAGGAATTGGCAAGACAACATTGTCGTTCAATTTAAGTTATCTGGTAGATAATTTATTAGCGGTTGACACTTGCCCACAGGGAAACTTATCCTACTTTTTTGACAAAAATTACTATGCCGGCAATCAAACTAATGTAAAAGACATGTTGCTGCCTTATTTAGTTCCTGGTTTAGGAAGAGCAACAAGAGTGGCTTCTTATATTGGCGCTACTAACCAATACTTTTCTGACAAAAATAATTTTTACATTCCTTCATCGGAAGAACTATATTTATTACCGTCACAATTAATCACGGCAATTAATCAAACTGCCGGCCTGCAGCAGGCACAAAAAGAACAGGCATTAAAGAGTATCCTCTATTCTTTGGAAACTGAAATTAAACGTGAACTTTCAGAAAACTCTTTAGATAAATGCATCATCGATACATCTCCATTTTTTGCGGGAGCAACTCAGCTTGCGTGGTATGCTGCAGATGCTTTGGTAATACCGGTTCGTACAGATCAACAGTCGATTAAATCCTTGGAATTACTAATTAATACTTTAACCAATCCGCAAAGCGAATTTAGAAGGTATCTGCCGGAAAATGATATGAACATTCCCCAAATACAAATGGTAGTATTAACCCATTGCGGATGGTCTACTGTAGCAGGAGCAAGAAATGAACCGAATCAGCAAACTAAAGTTTACTTAAAAAAAGTATATGATATTTTGTCCAAGAACAGAACCTTACTTTCAACAAATAACCCTGAGAACCATTTGTTCATGCTTGACGATTTTCTGGGTTCGGGACGTATCTCCTCTTTTGAATCAAAACCAATGGAATTATTAAAAGAAGGAGAAACCAAAGTTATTGACAGGTTGAGAGTAAGCGTGAATAAATCAGTGGATAAATGCAAAAACCAGTTAAAATTTATTGCAAATCAATTGTGGTAAACACTCGTTGCTCTTGCCCCCAGATATTCCACCGCCCTTTGAAACTCCCCACGCAAAGGAGCTGTCAGCTCTTTTCCATCCGCAAACCTAATCCTGGAAGCGTGCAGCAATTGGAAATGGACCTTCATCTTCCGGGCAAACCACAGATTCACTTGCCTGTCTCCATATTTTCCGTCCCCTACAACCGGATATCCCAGGGACGCCAGATGGGCCCGGATCTGATGGGAACGCCCGGTAATCAAATGAACCTCCAATAAGGTATAAGCCTGACTCTCAAAGGTAAAAACTGCTTTCGGCGTATATTCCGTCTTAATATATTTTGCCTCTGGCAGTTTCTGTTCAGAAACGGTTACCTGATTGTTTTCCCGGTCTTTCGACAGCCATCCTTCTGCCTTGCTGCTTACTGTCACCCGCCCCTTTACCAGACATTGATAATATTTTTCCACGGAACGGTCATTTAACTGTTTCGCCATATCCTGCAGGCCTTTCAGGCTCTTGCCCGCAATCAAAAGGCCCGACGTATTCCGATCCAGACGGTTGCAGACTGACGGCCGGAAAGTGCGCAGATCCGATTCTGTAATTTTCTTCTGCCGGAGCAAATATCCTATGATATATTCGTTGGCTGACACATCCCCCGGTGCCGCTTTCTGGGAAAGCATTCCCATGGGCTTATTGATTACCAGAATATCATCATCTTCATAAATGATATCCAACGGAATATAGGGATACTGACTGGAAATTTCCGAGGCCTTGCCTGAGAATTTCTGAATCGTCTCATCGGACAGAAATAACTTCACTTCATCCCCTAACATGAGTTTTTCTGAACCGTCCGCTTTGTTTCCGTTTAATGTAATATTCTTCTTTCGGAGCATTTTGTATAGGAAGCTGCCCGGGGCCTCTGACAGCAGCTTCTTTAAATACTTATCAAAACGCTGGCCTTTCTCATTTTTTCCTATCTTAAATTCCTGCATTCCAACCGCCCTTCTTATCTTCTATTTCTTTTTATGAATATTTCGAATTTTCCTACGCTTTCCCCCGCGCCGGCCTTTCATTTCGCCTTTCTGCTCCTCCTTCCCTATTTTCGCCTCTGCCTTCTTTCCGGGCCGAATCAGGCATTTCTTATCGTAACCAATCAAATCCTGTCGCCCGGCTTTTTGCAAGGCTTCCCATACCAGATGATAATTCCTGGGATCACGGTACTGAATCAGCGCCCTCTGCATAGCCTTTTCATGAGGATTACGGGCCACGTACACAGGCTGCATGGTGCGGGGATCCAGGCCTGTATAATACATACAGGTGGAAATTGTGGATGGCGTGGGATAAAAATCCTGCACCTGCTGGGGCATATAGCCCAAATCCCGCAGAAACTCCGCCAATTCCACTGCCTCCCGCAACGTGGAACCGGGATGGGAAGACATCAGATAGGGCACCAGATATTGTTTCTTTCCAAGTTTTTGGTTCATATTCTCATATTCCCGGACAAACTGACGGTACACAGAGGATTTCGGCTTTCCCATGCATTGCAGCACTTGATCGGAAATGTGCTCTGGCGCCACCTTCAATTGCCCGCTGACATGATGCTGGCACAATTCTTTCAGAAATGTCCGGTCTAAATCCGCCAGAAGATAGTCGAAGCGAATGCCGGATCGGATAAATACCTTCTTTACCCCAGGCAGACTGCGCAGCTTCCGAAGCAGAGACAGATAATCTCTGTGATCGGCTTTTAAGTTCTTACAAGGCTCTGGAAACAGACATTGTTTCTTCGGACAGACACCCTCCCCCAATTGTTTTTCACAGGCCGGAAACCGGAAATTAGCGGTAGGACCGCCCACATCATGAATATATCCTTTAAAATCTTTGTCCTGAGTCAGAATCTCCGCTTCTCTTATCATGGATTCATGGCTTCGGGACTGAACAATGCGCCCCTGATGGAAGGTCAGGGCGCAAAAACTGCAGCCGCCGAAGCATCCCCGGTTGCTGGTAAGGCTGAATTTCACTTCGGAAATGGCCTCCACGCCGCCCAGCGATTCGTAGGCAGGATGATAGGCGCGCTGGTAGGGCAGCTCATAAATATCATCCAATTCCTGTCTGGTCAGGGGCTTGGAAGGGGGATTTTGCACCACATAAATCTGATTGGGATATTCTTCCGCCAGCCGCTTTCCCGAAAAGGGATCGGTATTGCAATACTGGGCGTAAAAACTTCTGGCATAACTCTCCTTATCCCGGCTTATAGTTTCAAACTCCGGCAGAAACAGGGCGTCATAGATATCCTCTTTTTTCCTGGTTTTATAAACTGTCCCCTCCACAAAGGTGATATCCTCTACGGCAATTCCGCTGTCTAAGGCTTCCGCAAGGGCAAGGATGCTGCGCTCTCCCATCCCGTACATCAGAATATCCCCGCCGCTGTCCAACAGAATGGAACGCTTCACTTTATTGCTCCAGTAATCATAATGCCCCAGCCTTCTTAAGCTGGCTTCCACTCCGCCGATTAATACGGGGATCTTTTTATAGGACTGCCGAATCAGGTTTCCATAAACAACCGTGGCGTAATCCGGACGCTTTCCCATTGCTCCGCCGGGAGTAAAGGAGTCTTTTTCCCGGAGACGTTTGGAAACGGTGTAGTGATTCACCATAGAATCCATATTTCCGCCAGTCACGAGAAACGCCAGCCGGGGTTCTCCGTACACTTCTATGCTTTTCTTATCTTTCCAGTCCGGCTGAGAAATAATGCCCACGGTATAGCCATGGGCTTCCAATAACCGGCTGATCACAGCATGTCCAAAAGAGGGGTGATCCACATAGGCATCCCCGATCACATAGACAAAATCAAATTGTTCTATTCCCCGTTCCTGCATCTCTTCCCTGCAGACCGGCAGAAAATTATATTCCATATTTACTCCTTTATTTACTCCATTTCTGACTGGCAATCTTTTCATACCCGCAAGCATACTTAACTGCCAAATGATTTGCTGTTTATCTAAGAAACTGGAATCTATTGGCAAATCATTCGGCTCACGGATACAGGTATTCCTTCCCGCAAAAGCCCGTGTGTTCCTGTTTCCTAATTGGACATTCGGCTCACAGATATTAGTATTCCTTCCCGGCAAACACCTGCCGGTAATCTGTGATATAATAATCCGCCAATTTCTGTTTCTCTTCCCGCTGCGCCGCGGAAAATTTATCCTCCACGGCACAAACCCGCATCCCTGCGTTTTTTCCGGCCAGAATTCCCATGGGGACGTCCTCAAACACCAGACAGCGCTCCGGCTGCGCCCCCAGGCGGCTGGCCGCTTCCAGATAAACATCCGGCGCCGGTTTTCCCTGCTTTACCTCGCAGGAAGTCACGATTTCCTGAATATAATCCTCAAAATGAAGGGACAATGCCACAGCGTCCACCAGTTCTCTGGAATTGCTGGTGGCAATGCCCACAGAAATCTTATGTTCTTTGCAGTATTTCAAAAATTCTTCCGCCCCTGGCTTAAAGGGCACCTCGTATGTATATTTCTCCATTGCCATCCGGTTCCAGATCTCTTTCAGCTCTTCCACGCTTTCTGAAAGGTGAAAAAGTTCTTTGGTATACGCCGCCGTCTCTGTAAAACTCATGCCCTCGATCTCTCTCTGGTATGTCTCCGGCAGGGTCAGCCCCCGTTTTTCCAGAAATTCCACGTCAATATCATGCCACAGCCACATGGAATCCACCAGCGTTCCATCCAAATCAAAAATTACCGATTGTATCTTCTTAAGCATTTCCTCTGCTCCCTGTATCTGTATTCAAACTTTCCAGCCCAAATCCGCTGGTTTGGCCTGTTGCAAAAACTTCTTTCGTTCCGCTGGCTTTAAGCCTTTCCAGAGCGTGTCTTAAAATTGCTTTCCGCAAGATGCCGCCCCAATTTATATCAGATTTTATGCTGGATTTCGGAGGTGTAGTGGGCTACATTGACGAAATTCAGCATGAAATCTGGTGTGAAGTGGGGCGGCATCTTGCGGGAATGAATTTTAAGACACGCTCTAGTTCTTCCTGCGTCAATGACCGGTATTCTCCAGGCTGCAGCGATTGGTCCAGCTTAAGTTCTCCCATGGAGATTCGCTTTAAATACAGCACCTTCTTTCCCACGGCTTCAAACATCCGTTTGACCTGATGAAATTTTCCCTCAGTAATCGTCAGCTCTACA
>CAJUBP010000047.1:6359-40487 GCA_910584585.1 uncultured Lachnospiraceae bacterium
GTTCTTCCGATAAAATCTTCATCTTTGCAGGAAGTGTGGGCGCTTTTTCTCCGATGTCCACACCCCGAGCGAAGATTTGCGCGTCTTCCCTGGTCACCTTGCCGGAAACTCTGGCAAAATAAGTCTTAGGCACGTGCTTTCCGGGAGCCAGCAGATTGTGGGCCAGCGCCCCGTCATTGGTGATAAGCAACAGCCCTTCTGTGTCGATGTCCAGCCTTCCCACCGGAAATAAATCCTTTCGCCGGTTTTCCGGAAAATAGTCCAAAACTGTCTTATGATAATTGTCTTTCACTGCGCTGACACAGCCCCCTGGCTTATAAAACATGAAATATTCATATTCCTGCCAGGAAATAATTTTTCCCTGGAAAGACACGGCGTCCGTAAGATTCACTTTCTGCTCCGGACCTTTGGGAATGCTGCCGTTTACCAGAACCTGTTTTTTACGGATATACTGTTTTACCTGGCTTCGGGTTCCCACTCCCATATCCGCAAGGTATTTATCTAATCTGATCTGCATGCTCGAATCCCCCGTATCCTGCCGCCTAAAGCCGCATGTTCTATCCCTAGTATCCCTTCGTTTGCACCGTATGTTCTATCCCTTGTATCCTGTCGTTTTGCGCTTCATGGTCTATCCCTTGTATCCTGTTGTTTTTCGCTTCATGTTCTATCCCCGTGTCATGGAAAAGGCTGCTTTACATTTACAATCCATTCTCCCTTTTTCTTAGAGCCCTTTCTTACAACCAGCCCCTCTTCTTTCAGGCGATGAATATGTTTCGTAATTGTGGTCAGGCCAATCCCAATCTGCCTGCTGATTTCACTCACTTTAATGCTGCTGTTCTCTTTCATCAGCGCAATAATTTTTTCGTCTTTATCATCCAGCCGTATCTCTTCTTTTTCCGGCAGACAGGACTCTTTCTTTCTATTCTTCTCCAGGGGAATTGTTACAGTAATAAAATTTTCCGTGATATCAAATACTTCCTTTCCATACCTGGATACAATCAGCGGAACCCCATGCCCTGTCTGCTCAATATAATCCAACTGTACCATAATCTGCTGAAGTTCAAGATTTACCGGCTTGCTTTTTCCTTCAAAGAATTCCTCCAGTGTAAGTCCTTCGGGCAAACCTCCCACCGAGATAATCTCAATACGGTCATCAAACATATACACTGCAGGCGGCGTCTGCCTGGACCAACGGTTATGCAGACATGCATTCAGCCATGCCTCCCTGAAACATGGAAAATCAAAAAGTTTGCTTTCTCTTCTAAGGCTTCCGCCCATCTCTACTGCAGTATCGTTCAATGCCTCCATGTAGTCCAGTACTTGTTTTACAGCCACAAGCATACATTTGTAGCCATACTCGTTTCTCTTAATAAGATCCGTTTTATTTGTTCCCCGAAACACGGCGACTTTAATTGAGTAACTATTTGCGTCTGCCAAAAGACCAGCCATCAAATTATAAGCGCCGCTGCGGGTCAGGAGGTTTAAATTCTGTTGAAAGGTATTTTCCCGCAACGTCAGATTATTTCCGGCATACAATGTTTTCAGCTGGTCAAAGGTTAATTCCTGATTGTTCGCTTCCATATTTACAATGGAATCTGATATGCTGAGCATCAGACTGCGTAACTGCTGCGGTGTTATTTCTCTGTCCTCATCCGCTGAGCGCATATAATACTTTCCATAAGCTGAATAAGGTTTTTCATCGCCTTCCACAGTAACTTTTATTATATTTTTGTCTTCACATAGTTCCGTTATAATAGTCGGGATAACCTGCGGCTTAACAGCATTCACGATTCCCTGAGAAATCTCACGCATCGTGCGATCCCCAATTTGCTGTCCTACAACTTCTCCATCATTCTTTACGCCGAAATACAAAGTTCCTTTTCCATTTTTATTCAACATAGAGGCAAGGGAAATCATTCCTTCTTTTAATTCACCTGTCGTTTTCTTGAATTCAACCAATTCTGTTTCCATTCCGAAATTCATATCTGCCACCTCCCTCTATATTATATCTCTTTCCCCTAATTTAATCAACACTTAATCGTCACTTTAATCATCACAGACATGATGATTAAAGTGACGATTAAATTTTCCCAACAAACGAGTTACTGGAAAACTGATAGTTCAGCCTTTTTTCCTCCAGCCATTTCAGCACCCAGTAAGGATTCACGCTCAATTCCGCCCCTGCGCTGTCATTGACATAAATCCCAAGATGAAGGTGTACGGCAAATTTCCCCACCGTGCCCTCTTCTTCTCCGTAACCGCTGTCTCCCATAAATCCCAGAAGCTCTCCTGCCTTAATCTCATCCCCTTCCTGAAATTCTCTGGCATAATCACTGAGATGGGCGTAATAGAAATACCCGCCGCCCGGCGCGCGTATGCCAATCCGGTAGCCGCCCAGCTTCAGCCAGCCTACCTTTTCCACAACTCCGTCTGTGATGCTGACTACAGGATAATGGCCTCTCTCATTGAAGGATGCCATGATATCCGTTCCCTCATGGCCCCGGTTCCCGCCGAAACTCCGGTCAAACATCCAGGAATTTTCAAATGAAGTAACCATTGAACTGTCTTTCTGAGACAAAGGAACCGGAAAATATTTCAAATCCTGCCAGACAGCCCGCTCCATCCCAGACAGTTCCTGAATCTGAGAACTCTGATACTGGCGCAGCAGTTCCAGATAGTCCTCCAACTCCCGCTGCCCCTCCTGCTCTGTCAGCAGATAGCCCAAGAGATAGTCGTACCTGGAATATTCTGAATCTTTCTCATAACTGCAGAAAGTCCCATACAATTCTGCCGAAACTTCCTGTTGGCGCAGGAGTTCTCTGGCATCCTCCTTTGCCAGCAGGTTGGTAATTTTCGCGAACTGCTGTATCTGGCTGGTCAGGGAAGTAAGGAAACAGACCATGGTTCCCAGAATCAGCAGCCATATCCATATCTGCTTTTTCATAGTGTCCTTTTGATTCTGTCGTTACTTCAAGTATATTCCTGGGGGTATTTTAAAAATTCCAGGTTATTCCGGAATAGATTTTATCTTTGGGGACGGACGGAAATACCGGGTTGACACACATTTGACACCTTTTTTATTTTTTGTGTCCTTATCAGAAATCTACCGCTAATTCGACAATCCCCAATTTCAAGGTTGTTGCGGTCTTTCCCTAACATTGTGTTAAGTTCCTTCTGCTGGATAAAGGCATTGTATACCTTGTTTGACATTGGAATAGTGTGTATGCCGGATTTTGTTTTCGGCGTGCTTACGCAGTATTCCATCCCATTGCCGAAGTTCTTATAAATCAGCGTACGCCGGATATGGATTTCTTTCTTCCCCATGTCCACATCATCCCATGTAAGCCCCACCAGTTCGCCACACCTTACACCAGTGCCGGGCATTACCGTAAGCATAGGATAATAACGTTTATACCTGCTGTCGAACTTCACAAATTCCATAAGCTGTTTCTGCTGTCCCACCGTTAAGGCTTTCTTTTCCTCCGGCTCACACCCGTAATCTTTCCAGACCGATTTCGCCGGGTTCTTGCGGATGATGCCATCATCCACCTCCATTTTCAAGGACAGGGCGTATCAGATTATGTATGCGCCTGATACTGTTTTTGCTGTTTTTCCTGTTTGCCATAAAATACCATCCTTTCTTAATTCCCCGGTCTTTTATGGCATGGCTTTTGTATGCCTTTATGATACCATAAAGCCGGGGGAATGTAAATTAATTTGACACAAAAACTAAGTCTTATAATTTTAGGCATAGAAGTGGGCACAAAAAAATGCCGGCGCATATCCAGCAAGATAACGCCGACTGTCAAGTCAGCAAAACGGTCTAAAAAGGGTGATGGTAAGATAAACTTAACAGTAAGCGTTCCGGCTAATAAAGTAAAGAAACTACTCTAGAGCGTGTCTTAAAATTCATTCCCGCCATCTGTAACCCCCCGCTTGCTTTGCAAGTGCCATCCGGTAAAGGGGTTGACAAGCTCATTGGCTCTTTTGTGTCTGGCTGGGCTGGAAAAACAGATTGCCGGATAATTTTTTGTATGCTATAATCTTCTGTAGGAGCAGACGTGTTACAAGGTGGTGAGCCTCCCTTAAAAGAAGGGGGGTGACGCATATGAATACATACCAGATTTTAACCCTGTTATTTTTGGGCGGTAATTTTCTTATTGCGTTGCTTACCTATATTGATAGGACTAATAAGCGCAAATAAATAAACCTACCTTGTATCTTGGCGGATGAGGTAGGTTTATATAACTAAGCTCGGAGGCTAACCACACTTGTGGGCGGTTGCTCCTTTTCTATAATATAACATTTCTGTATCTGAAATTCAACTGCTTTTTTTAGAATCGACGAAATTATTCTTGCTAAATTCCTGACACACATCCCATAAACAGACACCATTTTTGACACCGTTTTTTCGGGATTTTACGGTTTTTCGTGGAATAAGATGAAAAGAAGAAACGCCGGAAATGCCCATAAACAGGCACTTACAGCGTTCCATAAAGTTTGATAAAAGCCATACCATAAAATCTATAAATGAGAACGTTTCAGAAATTCCAAAATTAATTTCCAGACCTTTTCCGTGGAGGAAATGCTTAAACGTTCCTGTGGAGTATGAATATCGTAATTGTTAGGGCCAAAAGAAATAGCGTCCAGATGTTCTATTTTGCCGGAGAGGATTCCGCACTCCAATCCTGCGTGGATGGCCTGGAGTTTCGGCTCTTCCTGGAACAAATCCCGGTATGTTTCCGCCATCAGTCCCCGCACCTGGGATTGCGGCTCGTATTCCCAGGCGGGATAATCTCCGTGCATTTCCAGTTCTCCGCCCAAAAATTCTGTGATAAATGCCAGACGTTCTGTCAATTCATATTTTCTGCTGGTGACGCTGCTTCTCACGGAAAAGCACAGGAAGAATTCTTCTTCTGCAAGAGTCATAATGCCCGGGTTTAAAGAGGTTTCTACCAGTCCCTGGATTTCCGTGCTCATATTCTGCACGCCAAAGGGCATGGCGCGGAGCATAAACAGAATACGGATCAGAGAAGCGTCTGTCAATGTCTGCGCCTTCTTTTGTTCCAGTTTTCGGCAGGAAACCGTAACTCCCTCATCTGAACTGCGGTACTCCTGCTTCAAAGTTTTATTGAGACGTTCCACAGTGGAAAGCAGTTCTTTGCTGTCCTCTTCGGATACCAGAATCAAAGCTTTGGCCTCCCTTGGAATGGCGTTATCTTTCAGGCCGCCTGACAGTGTTTCCAGGGAAAAGGAACCGGACTGCCTCAGTTCATAGAGGACTCTGCCCAGCAGCATTACGGCATTGCCCCGCTCCTTGTGGATCTCGCTGCCGGAATGTCCGCCTTTTAGCCCCGTTACCAAAAGCTCATATTCCATTCCCTCTGTCTCTGTGCGGGAAACAGGCATGCGGCAGTCCGCCCGAAGCCCTCCGGCGCAGCTTGTCAGGAAAATTCCTTCTTCGTCCGAATCAATATTCAGAAGTTTTCTGCCCTTAAGCATGGAGAGATCAATGGATTCTGCACCCAGCAAACCGATTTCCTCATCCACCGTCAATACCACTTCCAGAGGAGGATGGGGCAGGGAATCATCTTCCAGAATTGCCAGTGCGTAAGCCACGGCAATTCCGTCGTCGCCACCCAGTGTGGTTCCCTCGGCCTTTAAAAAATCGCCGTCCACATAGAGCTTCAGGCCATCTTTTTCAAAATCAATCTCCACATGATTTTCTTTTTCACAGACCATATCCATATGTCCCTGAATAATCACTGGTTCCGAATCCTCGTATCCTTTGGAGCCGTCTTTAAAAATAATCACATTATTGCTCTCATCCTGAATCCATCTCAGATTATGTTCTTTCGCAAAGGAAACGCAATAATCGCTGATTGCCTTTGTATTTCCGGAACCGTGGGGAATCCCGCAGATTTCCTCGAAATACGCAAACACTCTCTTCGGCTCTAAATTTTCACAAACGCCCATTGTAATCACCTGTTCCTTTCTTTTTTCAAATAAACTTTCCTTTTGGGGATCAAAACTGCATGTAGCATATTTCTTATCCTGGCTCATAAAATGAACTATGAAAAAGATCCTATACCCCGTTTTATTAATTGGTTTTCTGCTTTACATCTTAATATTTCCAGAAGAATCGGTCAATGCCGCCGCTCTGGGCCTGAATCTGTGGTATGAAAAAATGCTGCCTACGCTGCTGCCTTTTTCCATTCTTTCCTACATCCTGATCCATTCCGGGATTCTGGACGGACTTACCAGGGGAATCCACCGCCTGCTGAAACACGTCTTTCCTGTCAGCAGCGCCGGAATCTATCCCCTGGCCGCCGGCCTGTTGTTTGGATTTCCCATGGGCAGCAAAATTACCGCTGATCTGGTTACAGCCGGAAAAATGTCCCGGGAAGAGGGAGAGCGGCTTTTCTGTGTCTGCAACAACATCAGCCCTGTGTTTATCGGCAGCTTTATCCTGAATGACTGCCTGAACCGGCCGGATCTTAGGATTCCAAGCTATTTGATTCTCTATGCGCCGCCTCTGATCCTCTATATGCTGCAAAACGGCCGAAAAACCTTCACTGTCCCCAAAGAGCATGCCTCTTTCGCCGGACAGTCCCTAAAAAAAACGACATCCATGAGCTTTCAAATCATAGATGCCGGTATTATGAACGGATTTGAAACATTGGCAAAGCTGGGCGGCTACATTATTCTCTTTGCCATCCTGGCTCAGATGACAGCGCTGCTTCCTCTGTCAAATCCAATTCTCAAATGCCTTCTGATTGGATTTACAGAAATCACAAACGGGATTTCCTATACGGCAAAGCAGAATCTGGACTTTTCGATCATGTACCCTTTGATGATGGCGTATACTGCCTTCGGCGGCCTTTCCGGATTCGCACAGACAGCTTCCATGGTGAAAGAATGCCGGTTCTCCATGCTGCCGTATTTTCTGACAAAAATTTTTCAGACAACGGCTGCCTTCCTTCTGGCTCTTATATTCGTCTGCTGAAACGCTGCCTTCTGCTTATATCTCTGTCACCTGCAGTTCCTGGGCTTTGCCTCTGCTGTTTTCGCCCTGGGCTTCCTCAGGTTCCTGACCCTCCGGGAACAGTTCCACCCGGTTGGCATTTACCACGTCATAGCAGCCCTGCAGGGAACTTAGCAGATTCTCGGTTCTGGCCCTGGTGGTATCCATGGCATTGCCGATAATATCCTCTAAACTTTTCAGTACACCGTCTGTATACTGAATCGCCCCCATACGGATATTATTCGCGTCATTGGTAGCGTTATCTAAGATCTCCTGTGCCTGATTGGTGGCAATCACCACCACTTCATTGGCCTGGGCGTATGCCTGCTGCATAATCTGATGCTCGCTGACCAGCTCTGTAGTCTGTACCTCCGCCTGGGCAATAATGGCGTCCGCCTTAGCCTGAGCGTCGGCCAGAATCGCCTCCTTATTGCTGATAATCTTCTGATAACGCTTGATTTCATCCGGTGTTTTTCTCCGAAGTTCTGACAGCAAATCCTCCAGCTCATCTTTATTTACTACAATCTTTGTATTGGAAAGGGGCTGATATTTACAGCTTTCAATATAGTCCTCGATCTCATCTATAATCTGCTCGATTCTGCTACTCATATATGTAACGCTCCTTATATTCAGCTATATTTTGCATAAATTCTATCTATGAGCTGCTCCGGTACAAAATGAGAAATATCTCCTCCATAAGAAGCAACTTCTTTCACAATCGTAGAACTCAGATAGGCATATTCCAAGCTGGTGGTTAAAAATAACGTGTCTACCTCAGAATTCACAATCCTGTTCGTCTGGGCAATCTGAAGCTCATATTCAAAATCCGTCACTGCCCGAAGTCCGCGAATAATTATGGAGGCATCCACTTCCCTGGCATAATCAATTAAAAGCCCGTGAAAGGACGTAATTCTGATATTCGGAATATGGCCTGCGATCTCTTCTAACATACTAACACGTTCTTTTACAGAAAACAATGGCTTTTTTGCACTATTAATCAAAACTGCCACCACCAGCTCGTCCACAATCTTCGCGGAACGTTCCATCATATCAATATGCCCGAAAGTCACCGGATCAAAACTGCCCGGATAAATTGCTCTTCTCATCTGTTTCCCCCATCACCTGTTTCAAACCGCAGAAAAATATGTTTGTTGGTTTTATAGGTTTTTTCTCTTATGATCCGATAGCCCAGTTCCTCTGCCTGGGAGAGATCTGTATCTAATGCTGCCTCCGCCACAATCAGGGCTTCCTCTTCCAGCAGAGAAGACTCTGACAACGCCAGCAAAACCTCTGTTTCCAGCTTTTTTCCATAGGGAGGATCTAAAAACACAAGGTCAAATGTTTCTTTTCCGTTCATCCAGCGAATCGCCGAAACCGCGTCTTTGACAAGCAGCGTACAGCGATCGGTAAATTTAGTAAATTTAATATTTTCCTCTATGCAGGCGGCCGCCTTCCTGCTGTTTTCCACAAACACTGCCCGTTCGGCTCCCCTGCTGACAGCCTCTAACCCCATCTGTCCGCTTCCGGCAAACAGATCCAGAAATCTGCATCCCGGAAGTTCAGGGTTTAAAATGTTAAAAAGCGTCTCCTTGATCCGGTCTGCGGTAGGCCTTACCTCCATGCCCGGAACCGTCTTCAACGGAAGGCTTCTGGCGCTTCCTGCTATAATTCTCATCTTACTACCTCTCCCTGTATCTCTTCTCAGTTCCCAAATTCTTCTATAATGACCCTCCTGAGAAATGTCAGCGCGCTTGCCACGGAATATTCCCTGATTTTGCTGCGGCTGCCGCTGTAAAGATTTTTCTCTGTACAGACTTTTCCCCTCAGGCAGCATCCCAGATACACAAGCCCCACCGGTTTTTCTTCCGTTCCGCCCTCCGGCCCCGCGATCCCGGTTACTGCAATGCTAAGATCGGCTCCGGCAGCCCTGGCTCCGCCTTCTGCCATTTCAGCAGCCGTCTGAGGACTGACTGCACCGTAAGTTTCCAGTGTCTTATGGGAAACGCCTAACAGCTTCTCTTTCGCTTCATTGGAATAGGTAATATACCCCTCTTTAAGCTGCGCGGAAATCCCGGGCACATTGATCAATCTGCCGGCCAAAAGCCCTCCGGTACAGGACTCCGCTGTGGTTATGGTGAGATGGTGCTTCTTAAGAAGCTCTGCCACTGACATTTCCAGCGTCACCTCGGGATCATCTGTAAAAATACAGTCCCCAAACCGCTGTTTTAGAATCTCTTCCACCGGCTCAATCATGGCAAAGGCTGTTTTCTCATCCTCCGCTTTGGCCGTAATGCGCAGATGAACCTCCCCGGTCTTGGCATAGGGCGCCACTGTGGGATTTTTTTGTTCACGGATTAAATCCAGGATCTTTGTCTCCGCCGAACTCTCGCCGATCCCGCAGAGCTTCACCATCTTAGAGCAGATGATTTCCGGCTGCAGGCTGCGCAGATAAGGATATACCTGCTCTTCAAACATGGGAACCAATTCATTGGGCGGCCCCGGCAGAAGAATCACGCGGCTGTTCCCGTCCTCCATAATAATTCCGGGAGCAGTGCCGTTGGAATTGTACAATACTTTGCAGCCTTCAGGCACCAATGCCTGTTTCCAGTTATTTTCCGTAATGCCGCGCCCTCGTTTGGCCATAAATTCCTGTATCTCCTTCTTTGCCCTGGCGTCTTCCACCAGAGTTTTGCCCATCACCTGCGCGGCTGTCTCTTTGGTCAGATCATCCTGCGTGGGACCGAGGCCGCCGGACAAGATTACCACATCCGAGCGTTCCTTCGCCGTCCGAAGCAGCTGTTCTAAACGCCCCGGATTATCGCCTACCACACTCTGATAGTACATGGAAAGGCCAAGCATAGCGCACTTCTCTGAAATAAAAGCCGCATTGGTGTTCACAATATTTCCCAGCAGCAATTCTGTTCCCACACAAATCAATTCTACTGTCATCTCTGTCATCCTTTTCTCTGTTTTCTCTGATGAATCTTATTTTTGCTCTTTCAGCACGTCTTTATTCTTCATAATATAGTCCACCAGAGACACAAGAGTCAGAATCAGCGCAATGTACGTAATAATCACCGCGCAAATCTGATACGTCTTATTGTCAAAATTCAAGATCAGCATCACAATCATAATCATCTGGAATGTGGTCTTAAATTTCCCCCAGTAGCTTGCCGCAATTACAATCCCATTGTCCGAAGCCACCAGTCGGAATCCGCTGATAATAAATTCCCTGCTGATAATAATAATGGAAATCCATGCCGCAAGGCTTCCCTGGGCAGTCAGGCAGATTAATGCTGACGCTACCAGCAGTTTATCAGCCAGAGGGTCCATAAATTTCCCGAAATTTGTCACTAAATCGTACTTTCTTGCAATTTTTCCATCCAGAAGGTCCGTAAGGCTCGCAAGAATGAAAATAACCACAGAAGCGTACACTCCGGCATCTCCAAGCCCCGGCACCAGCATACACGCCACAAAAGGCACAATTAAAATCATTCTGAGAATCGTCAGTTTATTTGGTAAGTTCATACTATCACCTCTCCAATCAAATCATATTCATATGCTCCGGTTACTGTTACCTCTACAAAATCTCCGGTCATCAGCGTCTCCTCTGTGTTCACAAAGATATAGCCGTCAATGTCCGGCGCGTCCCGATAGGTTCTGCCCACATAGGCCTCTTCCCCGTCCACTTTTCCCTCGATCATCACCCACACGCTGCGGCCTTTCATTTCCTCATTTTTATCGAAAATGATTTCTTCCTGCAGCTCCATGATTTCCTCCTGCCAGATTGATTTCTGGTACTCATCCACCTGTTCGGGAAATTCCGCCGCCGGTGTGCCTTCCTCCGGAGAATAGGGAAATACCCCCAGACGGTCAAATTCCATCTCATTGAGAAAATACATCAATTCTTCATGCATTTCCTGGGTTTCTCCCGGAAATCCGGTGATTAATGTGGTCCGCAGTGTAATGTCTTCTATTTCTTCTCTCAGATGACGGATGCGTTCTGTCAATTCCTCCTTGGTGGTGCGCCGCCCCATCCGCTTTAAAATATCATTGTTGATATGCTGAATGGGCATATCCAGATAATGACAGACCTTTTTGTTTCTCTTAATGGATTGAATCAATTCTTCATAAATCTCTTCCGGATAACAGTACATGAGGCGTATCCATTGGATCCCGGAAACCTGATTCAGTTCATCCAACAATCTGTGCAGAGATTTCTCCCCATACAAATCCACGCCGTATAAAGTGGTTTCCTGAGCCACCAGAATCAATTCCTTCACTCCCTGCCCGGCCAGTTCTTTCGCCTGGGCAAGAAGTTCTTCCATGGGCACGCTCCGGTACCTGCCCCGAATCTTTGGAATAATGCAATAGGTACAGTTCTTATTGCAGCCCTCCGCGATTTTCAGGTGGGCGTAATGGCCTCCCGTAGTCAGGGAACGGCTGGATCTCAATTCCGGAATTCCTTCTAACGGCCGGAAAAGCTCGTATTCTCCGCCCTGGCTCACCGCTTCTAACGCCGCCCCAATCTCACCGTAAGAATTCGTTCCGATCACTGCGTCCACCTGGGGAATTTCTCTGCGTATTTCCTCCCGGTACCGTTCGGAAAGACATCCGGTCACAATGAGCGCCCGGCAGCTTCCGGCGTCTTTGTATTCCGCCATCTCCAGAATCGTATTTATGCTTTCCTCCTTGGCGTCATTGATAAAGCAGCAGCTATTGATAATAATGGCCTCTGCCTCCCGTTCCTCATTGGTAAAGGTATGCCCCCGTTCCCGCAGCGCCCCAATCATAAATTCCGTATCCACCAGGTTCTTATCACATCCCAGTGAAACAAACATAACTTTCATATTTTCTCCATTCTAGTAAACCAAAGATTACCACACCGTTCGCACTCCTGCAGACAATGTGGTAAATGATTCTCCGAAAATATCATTTTCAGACTTCTATATCCTCTTCAAAATCTTCTTCCGCTTTCTCCCCGGAGGCTTCTTCTTCCCCGACAATTTTCACCTTGCTGCTGTAGAGTTCTTCCACTGCAATGGAAAAAGGTTTCTTATTGGAAATATTGTCAATCAGAGGCTCTTCTCCTCCGATAATCTGCCGGGCTCTTTTGGCCGTCGCAAGAACAATGGAATAACGGCTGTTGACCACCGGTTCCTCTCCAATTTCAACATCGCTGTTCACTACTTTCATTAAATCTGTGTAAGAGGGATGAAGCATCATAATATCATTCTCCTTTCGCAAAGTCTTTTAACTCTGCTCTTATTGTCTCAATCAGCGGGTAATTCTCTTTCACCCTGGCATGCTGGCTCTGAATAATTCCATGCACTTCCTGTACACATTCCGCAAGGCTGTCATTTACCACCAGATAATCGTATTGTTCCACGCCCTGAGCTTCCTGCCAGGCACGGCTTAACCGGGAGGCAATCACATCCTCTTCTTCTGTTCCCCGTTCCGTCAGGCGTTTCTTCAATTCCGCAACGCAGGGCGGCGTCACAAAGAGCAGCAGCGTGTCCGGATATGCTTCCTTTACTTTTAACGCGCCCTGGATCTCAATTTCTAAAATTACGTCTTTCCCTGCTTCTAACTGCCGGAACACATAATCCCTGGGCGTCCCATAATAATGATTGACATACTGGGCGTATTCCAGCAACGCATTGTCTCTTATCATTGCCTCAAATTCTTCCTGAGACACAAAAAAATATTCTCTTCCGTGGGCCTCCCCAGACCTGGGTGATCTGGTGGTGGCGGAAATGCTGAGGGCATACGTATCCGGATACTGCTGTAAAAGCTGTTTCATAATGGTTCCCTTGCCGGAACCGGAAAAACCGGAAACTATGCTCAAGATACCTTTTCTGTTATTCATCTCTGTTCCCCTGCCTGCGATCTCTAGTTTAACACATTATCTTTCATACGGCGCTTTCTTACTCGATATTCTGTATCTGCGTCTTTTGTCAGAACAGCGCCTGAACGCGGCGCTTTCTATTCAATATTCTGTATCTGCTCCCGTACTTTCTCAATGTCGGTCTTCAAATTGATGGCAAGATCAGAAACGGCAAGATCATTTGCTTTGGATAAAATCGTATTGGCCTCCCGGTTCATCTCCTGGGCAAGGAAATCCAGCTTCCTGCCTACGCTTCCGCCCTTAGCCAGCGTATCTCTCGTATTGGCGATATGGCTCTTTAAACGCACCGTTTCCTCATCGGTACAGATTCTGTCCGCAAAAATTGCGGCTTCCATCATGATTCTGTTCTCATCCGCCTGGGCGTCCGCCAAAAGCTCATTCACCTTATCCGTCAGTTTCCGGCGGTATTCTTCTAAAATCTCGGGAGAACGTTCCTCTATCTGTTCCACGCATTCGGACATTGCCGTAAGCTTACGCAGCAAATCTTCTCTTAGACGTTCCCCTTCCTGCACGCGGGCATTGACAAACTTCTCTGCCGCCCCGGAAACCGCCTGCTCTAAAATATGCCAAAGTTCCGCTTCATCAGCCGCTTTCGCCTCCATGGTCAGAACCTCCGGACATCGGGAGAGTTCTGCCGCGTCCAGTTGGCAGGGCAGGGAAAAAGCCTCTGCCATCTGCCGGATATATCTGACATACTCTGCTGCCAGAGCTTCATTATATTTTAAATTGATCTGATCTTCCGTACAATCCTCAAAATTAATGTAAACATCTACCTTTCCGCGTTGAATGTATGTTTTCAGGAGATTACGGACTGCTGGCTCAAAAGAATTCAGCTTCCTGGGCATCTTCACTGCAATGTCCAGATACCGGTGGTTGACTGACTTCATTTCCACGGTCACCCGGTACGCTCCATCTGCAATCTCACAGCATCCAAAGCCGGTCATACTTTTTATCATAAGAACCTCCTGGTGAACTGCATAGATGTTTACATTATAAATCAGTTGTCTGAATTAGTCAACTTGCTATTTTTCTGATACGTCAATTTGATACGTCAATTTCACCGTGCAGCCCCTGCAGGGACCGGACTTCGCTGCTGCCGTGGTTTTTCAGGGAACGGATTCCGCTGACTGTGGCTTTTGCCGCCGCCATAGTGGTCATATAGGGCACTTTTTTCTTGATGGCCGCTTTCCGCAGGTAACTGTCGTCTGCGTGGCGCTCTTGGCCTACCGGTGTATTGATAATCAAATCAATCTTGCCGTTGGTGATAAGATCCAGCATATTAGGCCTTCCCTCTTTCAGTTTATGCACCATTTCCGCCTCAATTCCGGCTTCCTGAATCAATTTGCAGGTATTTTTGGAAGCGATAATCTGAAATCCTGCCTCTGCAAATTCCTTTGCCACTTCCACAACCTCCGGCTTGTCCCTGTCGCTGACGGAAATCAGTACTGTGCCCTCTAAGGGCAGCTTCATCTGAGTGGCCTCCTGGGCCTTGTAAAACGCCTCCCCGTAAGAATGGGAAAGTCCCAGCACTTCTCCTGTGGAGCGCATTTCCGGCCCTAACACCGGATCTACCTCCTGGAACATATTGAAGGGGAACACGGCTTCTTTTACCCCGTAATAGGGAATCTCTTTTTCTTCCAGCGCCGGAACCGGGGACGGCCTTCCCGTCAGTTCCGCCGTTACAATCTCAATGGCCAGCGGCACCATGCGGATGTTGCAGACTTTAGATACCAAAGGCACTGTACGGGACGCCCGGGGATTGGCCTCCAGCACAAAGACCTTGCCTTTTTCAATGGCATACTGCATGTTCATTAAGCCCTGCACATGCATTTCCTCTGCGATTTTCCTGGTATACTCCTTAATGGTGGCCACATTTTCCTCAGAAATATGTTTGGAAGGAATAATGCAGGCGGAATCTCCGGAATGAACCCCTGCAAGTTCAATATGCTCCATCACAGCCGGCACAAAGGCATGGGTTCCGTCGCTGATGGCGTCTGCCTCGCATTCTGTGGCATGGCCCAGAAAACGGTCAATCAGAATGGGCCGATCCGGCGTTACGCCTACTGCCGCGTTCATATACCCTACCATACTTTCGGCGTCATAGACCACTTCCATACCTCTTCCGCCTAACACGTAAGAGGGGCGCACCATCACCGGGTAGCCGATCTCTTCCGCAATCTTTAACGCCTCTTCCACGTTCACCGCCATTCCAGATTCCGGCATGGGAATCTCAAGCTTCTCCATCATAGCCCGGAACAGATCCCGATCTTCCGCCAAATCAATCACTGAGGGAGAGGTTCCCAGGATTTTCACGCCGTTCTTCTCCAGATCTGACGCCAGATTCAAGGGGGTCTGCCCGCCGAACTGGGCAATGACGCCTGCCGGCTTCTCCTTTTTATAGATGCTTAGCACATCTTCCAGCGTCAGCGGTTCAAAATAGAGCTTATCTGACGTGTCATAATCGGTGGATACCGTTTCTGGATTGCAGTTGACGATAATCGTCTCAAATCCCAGTTTTTTCAAGGCCAGAGACGCGTGGACGCAGCAGTAGTCAAACTCGATTCCCTGTCCGATCCGGTTGGGGCCTCCGCCTAAAATCATAATTTTGGGCTTTCCTTCTGTCACTGGATTCTTATCTTTCGCGTTATAGGTGGAATAATAGTAAGCGCTGTCCTTGGTTCCGCTGACATGAACGCCTTCCCAGGCTTCCTCCAGTCCCAGGGCAATCCGCTTTTCTCTTATTTCATCTTCTGTAATCTCTAAAATCTGACTTAAATATTTATCGGAAAATCCATGCTTTTTCGCTGTAATCAAGGCTTCATCCGCCGGGAGTTTCCCTTTTGCGGCCGTAAGCGCCTCTTCTTCCTCCACAAGTTCTTTCATCTGTTCCAGGAAGTAGTGTTTTACTTTGGTAATTTCATGGATTTCTTCCGGGGAAGCTCCTTTTCTCAATGCTTCATAGATGATGAAATAACGTTCGCTGGAAGGCGTAATCAGCATTTTCAGCAAATCTTCTTTGGATTTTTCATCAAAATCTTTGGCATGGCCCAATCCATACCGGCCGGTTTCCAGGCTTCGGATTGCCTTCTGGAATGCTTCTTTAAAAGTCTTTCCAATGCTCATCACCTCGCCTACGGCCCGCATCTGGGTGCCCAGCTTGTCCTCCACCCCTTTAAATTTCTCAAAAGCCCAGCGGGCAAATTTGATCACCACATAATCTCCGTCCGGCACATATTTGTCCAATGTGCCGTATTTTCCGCAGGGAATATCGGCAAGGGTCAGCCCTGTGGCCAGCATCGCCGACACCAGCGCAATGGGGAATCCGGTTGCTTTGGAAGCCAGGGCGGAAGAACGGGAGGTTCTCGGATTGATTTCAATGACGATATCCCGATCGGTCTTAGGGTCGTGGGCCCACTGCACATTGGTGCCTCCGATGACCTGGATGGATTCCACTATCTTGTAGGATTTCTCCTGCAGCCGTTTCTGCACTTCCTCGGAAATTGTCAGCATGGGGGCAGAACAGAAGGAATCCCCGGTGTGCACTCCGAGGGGATCGATATTCTCGATGAAGCACACGGTAATCATGTTGTTGTCCGCGTCCCGCACCACCTCAAGCTCCAACTCTTCCCAGCCTAAAATGGATTCTTCCACCAGCACCTGGCCCACCAGACTGGCCTGAAGCCCTCTTGCGCAGACTGTTTTCAGCTCTTCTACATTATACACAAGTCCGCCTCCGGCGCCGCCCATGGTATAGGCCGGACGAAGCACCACCGGATATCCCAGCTTATCCGCAATTTCCATGGCTTCTTCCACGGAATAAGCCACCTCGCTCCTTGCCATCTCAATCCCCAGGCTGTCCATGGTTTTCTTGAATTCAATCCTGTCTTCTCCCCGCTCAATGGCGTCCACCTGCACGCCGATGACCTGCACATTGTACTTGTCCAGAACCCCTGATTTGGCAAGTTCTGAGCATAAATTAAGACCCGACTGCCCGCCTAAATTCGGCAGCAATGCATCCGGTCTTTCTTTTGCAATGATTTGCTCCATTCGTTCTGCATTTAAAGGTTCAATATAAGTAACATCCGCTGTTTCCGGATCTGTCATAATCGTCGCGGGGTTGGAATTGACCAATACGATCTCGTAGCCAAGGCTTCGCAGCGCCTTGCACGCCTGCGTACCTGAATAATCAAATTCACACGCCTGCCCGATCACAATGGGGCCGGAACCGATAATCAGCACTTTGTGGATATCTTTTCTTTGAGACATTCTTGTTCCTCCTGTCAATGTAAATACTGCGCATTTTTCTATCTGGTAATCCATTATACAGGAAAATTCTGTCGGTAGCAATGAAAATTTATCCTTCGGCGTAAAAAATGTAACTAAAAATGTAACTATTCAGCTTGCGGCTTCATAGTTACTGAATCCGGCCTATTCCAAAGATATTTCTGCCGCAGGTAGTCCGCATGTTCCGGCGTAATTGCGCCCTCGCTGATTTCCGCCATGTTGATGCTGCCATACAGTTCCCCCCACAGGCAGTCCAGAATGTCGGATTTTGTTTTCAGCCCCTCCTTGTACGCATCCAGATCATGCTGCAGATAGTCTGGCAGGCCGCACTCGTAACTACGTTCTCTTTTTGTTTCCCGCAGCCCGCTTTCCGTCAGCATTTCCATGGAAACGCCCAAAGCGTTTGCTATTTTATATACTGTTTCCGCAGAACATTTTTCCAGCTTTGTTTTTCCGCTGCAGATGTCATCCAGCGCAGCCTGCGGCACCCCTGCCGCAGTTGCAAGCCTGTGTTTTGTCATGTTTCTTTTATCCAGCAAATCTTCTATGATCATCTTCCTTACCTTTCTTATTATCCAATTATGTGTTTATTGCTGTATCATACTATTATTTTATTGCGCCTTTATTGAAAATCCCTCATAAATTCCCACTGGCACATCTTCCCCAAAAGAATATTGTTCCATTGTTTCTTTTTCAAATCTATATGCCATCACCATTTCTTTGATTGGATCTACAATCCAATATTCCCTAACGCCGGACGCGCGGTACTTGAACAATTTCGTAAAATAGTCCATCGCCCTGCTGCTTGGAGATACAATCTCAATCACCCAGTCCGGCGCGCCATTGCACCCCTTATCTGTAATTTTCTTTTCATCACATATGACAGTAAGATCAGGTTCTACGTAATTGGTATCGTCCCTATTTAAAAAAACAGCAAATGGGGCTGGAAATACTTCACACTCGCCATTGTTTTTGCGAATAAAATCTTTTATTTGGTAGTGGAGGTCTGATACTATTTTTTGATGCCTTGTATTTGGCGGAGCCATGTAATAAATCCGGCCCTCAATCAGTTCTGCCCGCAGGCCATCTGGTAATGTATAAATGTCCTCTATTGTGTGAAATTCTAACTTTTTTGCCGCGTCCATCTTATCAGCTCCCTTCTATCCATATCACTATAGTACCTTATCATTGGTATAATATCAATAATAATTTCTGTACGTAAAATTTTCGAATGTGTTTTGGGGGGGAGGGGTATTGGTGGACATACTGATTATGGAAAACGTTTTATACTTTGGATACGGACGGAAAGGCAGGAGGGCCCTTTGCCACACAAACTGGTCAGCGTTCCGGCGAACTAACTGCTAACTCCGACTAAGGAAGTCAGGAGAGCCTTCCTTCCTAAGTCTACGTAAGCAGTGGATTTCGCCTCCACTAAGGGCGCCCATGAATCGTTTGCTTAGGCAAAGGGGCCTCCTGCCTTTCCTGGGTATCGAAATATGGATTGTTTGCTGTGATATCAAAGGACTATTGTAAGTTATATTTGAACAGTTTTTGATATAGGAAGGACTGCTGGGAAATGCAATTTACCACAAGATATGGCTATGAATTTTTGGGTTTCGCAACCATATCTTACGCGCAAATTTCATTTTGCGGCAGCCCTTCTATGATTCATGTAGTTGTCCGCAGTGCGTCAGGCTTTTGATTCGCTCTATGATTTCAAACTGAGCAATTTCTATGGTTCATGTAGTTGTCTGCTGCGTGCCAGGGCATCCCATCTTTTTTATAAGGAAAATCCGAAATAAGCCACTGCGTTATTGTAGCAGATTCCTTTTACTATTTTTTCCAGCGTCTTTTCATCGTAGGGGTACTCTCCGTTTTCCACCCATCCGCCAATCAGATCGCAGAGTATCCGGCGGAAATATTCATGCCTGGTGTATGACAGGAAGCTTCTGGAATCTGTGAGCATTCCTACAAAATTGCTGAGCATGCCAAGATTTGCCAGGGACGTCATCTGCTCCGTCATGCCGGTCTTATGGTCATTGAACCACCATGCCGAGCCCTGCTGGAGTTTTCCTGCGGCGGTTGAATCCTGGAAACAGCCCAGTACCGTGCCGATTACGGCGTTGTCATTTGGATTCAGGGAATACAGGATGGTTTTGGGAAGCTCATCCGTGCAGACCAGGCTGTCTAAGAAATTCGCAAGCTGGTCTGCGGGCGCGTAATTGTTGATGCAGTCGTATCCGGTGTCCGGCCCCAATTTCTGGAACATAAGCCCATTATTGTTGCGCTTGCACCCGTAATGAAGCTGCATCACCCAGCCCATGCGGTGATATTCTTTTCCAAGGAAATTCATAAAAGCTGTCTTGTATTTCGCAATCTCTTCAAAAGCCAGGCGCTCCCCTGAAAGGCCTTTTTGGAAAATCCTTTCAATCTCCTGGGGCTCTGCTGGCACGTACATCACATAATCCAGGCCGTGGTCGGACACCTTGCAGCCCCTCTTGTCAAAATATTCCATCCTGTTTAAAACGGCCTTTTTCAAATCCTCAAAGCTCTGGATTCCGATTCCACTTACCTTTTCCAACTGTTTGATGTAATCTGGAAAAACCGCCGCTTCAATATTCGTCGCCTTGTCCGGGCGCCATGCAGGAAGCGCCTGCACCTCAAAGGTTTCATCCTCCTTAATCTTTTCATGCCATTCCAGCGTATCCACCGGATCGTCCGTTGTGCAGATCAAGGTAACGCCCGACTTGCGGATCAGCCCCCGTACGCTCATTTCCGGAGCTTTTAGTTTTTCATTGCAGAGGTTCCATACCTCCTCAGCCGTTTCCCCGCTCAGATGCCCTTCGTATCCAAAGTACCTTTTCAGCTCCAGATGGGACCAGTGATACAAGGGGTTGCCGATTAATTTTTCCAGGGTTTCCGCCCACTTTTGGAATTTTTCACGGTCCGGCGCATCTCCGGTGATATAAGATTCATCCACCCCATTGGAGCGCATCTGACGCCATTTATAATGGTCGCCCCCAAGCCATACTTCCGTAATGTTGGAAAATTGCCTGTCCATTGCGATTTCCTTTGGATTAATGTGGCAATGGTAGTCCAGTATCGGCATCTTTTCCGCAAAATTGTGGTACAAGTTCCGCGCGCATTCCGTGCGCAGTAGAAAATCTTCATCCATAAACGCTCTCATTTTTCTAACATCCTTTCTTAATTTATTTTCGTTATACATACCCCATCAGGCTGGGCAGCCACAGGCTGATGGGCGGGACATAGGTTACCAGCATCAGCACAATGAAAATCGCCGCGAAATAAATCAGCAATTGCTTCATAACCGTCTCAATCTTAACGCCGCCCACTTTCACGCCTACAAACAGCGTCGTCCCTACCGGCGGCGTGATGGTGCCGATACAGAGGTTAAAAATCATCATAATGCCAAAATGAATGGTATTCATTCCAAGAGCCTGGCATACCGGCAGGAAAATCGGGGTAAAAATCAAACATGCCGGGGTCATATCCATAAATGTTCCAACCACCAGAAGAATCACGTTAATCATAAGGAAGATGACAATCTTATTTTCACTGACGGACAAAAGCCCCGCTGAAACTGCCTCTGGAATGTTCGTAAAGGACATCACCCATGACATAATGCTGGATACGCCGATGAGAAAAATAATGATTCCCGTCATCTCCGCACTGTCCTTTAAAATAGGCATAATATCCTTAAGCTTGATGGATTTATATACAAACAAGGACAAAAGCAGGCTGTACACCACAGCCACAACCGCGCCCTCCGTAGCCGTAAAAATACCGCTGATGATGCCGCCGATTACGATGAGAATCAGCAAAAGGCAGGGCAAAGCCTGAATAAATATATTCCATTTTTCTTTCCACGTATAGGTTGTATTGCTGCGGTATCCCCGTTTTTTCGCAATCAGAAAAATCACAACCATGCAGGCAAGGCCCCATAAAAATCCCGGAAGATACCCTGCCATAAACAGCGCTGCCACAGAAGTTCCGCCGCTCACCAAGGAAAAGGTAATCATAACGTTGCTGGGCGGAATCAAAAGCCCTGTAGGCGCGGTGGCAATATTGGCCGCCGCTGAAAAATTGGGATCATACCCTTCTTCCTTTTCAATGGGCCCGATGATGGAGCCCATGGCGGAGGCAGCCGCTGTGCCGGATCCGGAAATCGCCCCAAAGAGCATATTTGCAAGGACATTGGTTTCCGCAAGGGCGCCGGGCATCCTCCCAGTCAGCACCTTTGCAAGATTAATGATGCGGACGGCAATTCCGCCTTTATTCATAATATTCCCCGCCAGAATAAAAAACGGGATGGCAAGCAGGCTGAACACAGAGATTCCTGAAAATATCCTCTGGGCGCCGGTAAGCACCGCAACTTCCATGTCCATAACAGGAAGAATTGCGCAGATGGAAGATATTCCCAAGGCAACCGCAATGGGCACGCCTGCCAAAAGCAAAACCACAAGCACAACCAGTATAATAATTCCGCAGATAATTGCAGTATTCATAAATTTTCGCTCCTTCCTATGCTTCTCATGGCTGGGCAGGTTCCTGGGCCTGGCCAGTCACAAGATCCACAATATTTAAAATAGAATAAAATACAATCAGTATCCCAGAAACCGGAAGAATGATATACACAACGCCCATGGGTATCCCAAGGGAAGCCGTGGACTGGGTCATGGTAAGCTGCACAATGGTAATTCCCCCATAAACCATAACCGCTCCCGCCAGAAGCATAATCAAAACCTCCGCGGCAATGCTCAATGCCTTCTGCGCCTTATCGCTGAACTTATCGGCAAGAAATCCCATCCGCATATGGTCTCTTTTCCCGAACACATAAGCGGTAGCCAGCAGCGCCATCCAGGTAAAGCTGTAAGTGAGAAGCTCTTCCGAAACAGTGCTGGGGCTGTTAAATACAAAACGTGTCACAATCTGGTAAGTTCCGATAATTACCATTGCGGCAAAAATCAGGGCGCTTGCAAAACTTAATACCAGATTAATTCCTTTTCTGATGGTATGCAACGTATTCATCTATTTCCCCTCCTGTGTCTTTTTCGTTTCTTCTGAGCCATCCTGATATTCTTCATTGACCTGCTGGATGTGATCATAGAGATCACGGATGCTTTCATTTTCCGCCAGCATGTCCGCCTGGACGTCCGCAACCTTATCCTTAAACAACTGGACATCCACATCGATGAACTCCACTCCCATATCATTTGCAGCCGTTTCTTTCGCCTCTTCAATCTGCTTTTCCCACTCTGCCAATTCTTCCTCTGTGGAAATCAGCGCCGCTTCCTGGAAGATTTCAAATTCTTCCTCGCTTAACCCATCCAGGAATTTCAGGTTCCCCACCAGGACGTCCGGCACCATCTGATGCTTATTGTAAGCATAGTATTTTGCCACCTCGCCATGCTTGTTGTTGGTCAGAGCCAGCTCGTTATTCTCAGCCCCGTCAATCACGCCCTGCTGAATGGCCGTATACACTTCCCCAAAGCTCATAGGCGAAGCCGCCGCGCCAAAGGCGTTGCACATATTTACGCTGGCCGGGCTCTGCTGCACACGCATCTTTAAGCCCTTTAAATCCTCCGGCGTATGAACCGGCTTCTTGGAATAGAAGCTTCTGGTTCCCGCATTGTACCAGGTCAATACCTGAAACCCTGCCTCATCCGTAGAACGGTATACCTGCTGCATATAATCCACATCATTCATAACGGAATGGTAGGCTTCCTCGGAAGTGAACAGATAGGGCATGCTGAATACCTCATACACGTCCGCAAAATTTTCCAAGTTCGGCGTCCCTACCAACACAAAATCAATGGCGCCGGTCTGTGCCAGCTCAATCACCTTCGTCTGCCCTCCGAGAAGCTCATTGGGATAAATCTGGACTTCAAATTTATCTCCCAGGTTCTCTTCCACATACTCCTTAAACTTCAAAAGCCCAAGATGCTCGGGGTGTGTTTCTGACTGGGAATGGGCGATACGGACGATTCTCTTGTCACCGTTCACGCCGCAGCCGCCCATAAGCATGGCGCATCCCAGGATAAGTCCTGCGGCAAATGCCGCAACAGATGCCTTTTTGAATGCTTTCATTTTTTTATTCCTTTCTTTCGGTATTCCCCGGAATCAGAAATTGGTGGTGTTCCGTTTTACCAGATGGCACTTTACCATCTGTTTCTGCCTGACTTCCCTTCCATTCAGCAAGCCCATCACAGAGTCAATTGCCGTCTTGCACAATACTTCCACCCTGTTGTCCACAGAAGTCAGCTCCGGCTCACAGCTAATCGAAAGTTCCGAATCATTATACCCTATCACATTGACCTCCTCCGGCATCTTTAAGCCCCTGGCATGGGCATATTTTACCGCCCCTGCCGCCAGGCTGTCGTTGACGGCAATCACGCCGTCAAACTGCAGGTTGCGCTGGCGCAGCAGCATATCCCTGGTGGCGTAGATACTGTTTTCCGCGTACAGGATCCATTTCTCATTCACAGCCATCCCATGGTCCCGAAAAGCCGCCTGATACCCGTCCAGCTTGCGCTTTGCGCTGTAAGAAAAGGAATCTGAAAGAAAAAGAATCTTCTCCCTCCCTGCAAAAATCAATTCATCCGTCACATCATACACCGCCTGGAAATCATCTGCCAGGACACAGTAAATCTTGTCATCCTCCACATACCCGTTAATCAAACATACCGGAAGCTGTTCCGAAACCTGGCGGATACACTGGTGATATTCCGGAGAATCATCCGCATAATCCGACCCCACCAGAATCAAAGCGTCAATCTGCTTCTTAAGAATCCGTTCCACAGCCTGCTGCTTGTCTTCCGCATCATAGCCGCTGCAGTACAGAATGCAGTCATAACCGTATCCCTGCAGATTCTTTTCCAAATAGGAAACCGCTTTCGCCATATAGCTGTCCGCAACATCCGGGCAGATAATGCCGAGGGTTTTCATTGAGCCAAGCCCCAATCCCCTGGCAAATACATTGGGTGTATAATTATTCTCTTCCATAACCTTACGCACTTTTTCCTTTGCCTTCTCGCTGACCTTCGGGCTGTCATTGACAACCCGGGATACCGTGGCAATGGATACGCCGGCAAGCTTTGCAATGTCATAAATATTCATAATTCCACTTCCTTTACAATTCCGTTTCCGAAGTGTAAGCCCTTACACTTTATTTCATTATACCATCCTTTGCGGTTATTGCAATGGTTTTTCAGAGGGAATAATACACAATATTCCTCTGCAAAAACTGTGCACAATGCTGATTTCCATAAAATCATAAATTTTCTGTTGACTAATCTGTCCTCTGGATGTATTGTTTGTGTAAGCCCTTACATTTTATGTAACCCAAAAAACAACATGGCTGAAAGGAGGCCGCGCTGCATGCAGACATTTATCAAAATCCATCCTGGCGATAAGGCGGCGGTTGCACTGCAACCTTTGCCCGCACACCAGTCCCTTATGGTGGACGGCCAGGAAATCATATTAAAAGAAGACATCCCCCAGGGGCACAAATTCGCATTGTGCCATATCTCCAAGGGAGAACAGGTTATAAAATACGGCGCGCCCATCGGCGTTGCCACCTGTGAAATAGAAAAAGGCTCCTGGATTCACACCCACAACATGAAAACCGGGCTTGGGGATCTGCTTACCTATACCTATGAGCCGACTCAGACAGAAGCCCCCACCGCAAAAGAGACCCACTGCTTCCAGGGCTTTCGGAGAAAAGACGGAAAAGCAGGCGTCCGCAATGAAATCTGGATTATCCCTACGGTGGGATGCGTCAATAACGTCGCCACTGCAATTGAAAAAAAGGCCCAGTCCTTCCTGAATGGCTCCATCGACGCAATTGCCGCTTTTCCTCACCCATACGGCTGCTCCCAGATGGGGGATGACCAGGAAAATACCAGGCGCATCTTGGCAGACTTGATTTCCCACCCAAACGCCGGCGGCGTGCTGGTTCTCGGGCTGGGATGCGAAAACAGCAATATTGACGTATTGAAAGAATACATCGGCCCTTACGACCCGGAACGCGTAAAATTCCTGGTATCGCAGGAATCGGAGGATGAAATTGAAGAAGGCCTGGAATTAGTGAAAGAGCTTACAATTTATGCCGGCCAATTTGAAAGGACTGCCATTCCATGCAGCGAATTAATCGTCGGCATGAAATGCGGCGGATCTGACGGGCTTTCCGGCATTACCGCCAACCCGACGGTAGGCATCTTTTCCGATTTGCTGATTGCGGAAGGCGGCACAACCATTCTTACCGAAGTGCCGGAAATGTTTGGCGCCGAGACGCTTTTGATGAACCGCTGCGAGACGAAAGAGCTCTTCGACAAAACGGTAACCCTTATCAACGATTTTAAAAATTATTTTACCAGCCACAACCAGACCATCTATGAGAATCCCTCTCCCGGAAACAAAAAAGGCGGGATTTCCTCATTGGAAGACAAATCCCTGGGATGCACCCAAAAATCCGGCTCCGCCCCGGTAAAGGGCGTGCTTGCCTATGGGGAGCCCGTGGAAGGGAAAGGCCTTCACTTGCTCAGTGCCCCTGGGAATGACCTGGTGGCCTCCACAGCCCTGGCCGCTTCCGGCGCCCACATTGTGCTGTTTACCACCGGGAGGGGAACGCCTTTCGCTTCTCCCGTTCCCACTGTGAAAATTTCCAGTAATTCACCGCTCTATGAGCATAAAAAGAATTGGATTGACTTCAACTGCGGCTCTATGGTTTCTGGAACGTCCCTGGAACAGCTGGGGGAAGAATTGTTCCAATATGTGATTGCTGTGGCTTCCGGGAAAAAAGTGAATGCGGAACGGTCCGGTTTCCATGACATGGCAATTTTCAAGCAAGGCGTAACCTTATAAACCACTCCGTAATCATGGCAAAAGAAAGAATTGTATGAAAAATAATATTTTCTTTACCATTTCTGCCAGAGCAAAACGAAAAGAATGAGTAATTGCTATAAAGAAATATTTTTCTTTGCGATTTTTGCCAGAGAAAAACGAAAGGAATGATAACCATGAAAAAATTATCTTATCAAACATTAGAAGAATTAAACTATGACGGCTATCTCTTAAAAGACGCCCCGGAGCGCGTCCTCCAATTCGGCGAAGGAAACTTTCTGCGCGCTTTCGTGGATTACTTTATTGATGTAATGAACGAAAAAGCAGGCTTCCACTCCAAGGTTGTGCTGGTCCAGCCCATTGGCGGCGGCGACAAAATTCGGGAATTTATCAACGAACAGGAAGGCCTCTACACCCTGTTTCTGCGGGGAAACGAAAATGGGCAGAAAGTCAATGAGAAACGGGTGATTTCCAGCGTCAGCCGCTGCCTGAACCCATACAGCGATTACGACGCGTACATGGCATGCGCAAAAAATCCCCAGCTTCGCTTTATTGCCTGCAATACAACAGAAGCCGGCATCCAGTACGATCCTTCCTGCCAGTTCAGCGATACTCCGGCATCCAGCTACCCCGGAAAGCTGACCCAGTTTCTCTATGCGAGATATCAGGAATTCGGCCAGATACCCGGAAAAGGCTTTGTCATCCTCTCCTGTGAGCTGATTGACGACAACGGAAAGGAACTGGAAAAATGCGTCAATCAATATGCCCGCCAATGGAACCTGGAAGAAGGATTCCTGCAATGGATCAAAGAGGAAAATATTTTCTGTTCCACATTGGTAGACCGGATTGTAACCGGATACCCAAGAAACGAAGCCGCTGCAATCTGCGAAGAGCTTGGGTATGAAGACAATATCATTGACACTGGAGAAGTCTTTGGTTTCTGGGTCATTGAAGGGCCTGAAAGCCTGAAAAAAGAGCTTCCCTTTGCCGAAGCAGGCCTTCCTGTCCTGATTACAGATGACCACAAGCCATATAAACAGCGGAAAGTGCGGATTCTGAACGGCGCCCACACTTCCATGGTCCTTGGCGCGTATCTGGCAGGCCAGGATATTGTAAGGGACTGCATGAAGGATGACGTCATCCGGGGCTTTATGAACCAGGCCATTTATGAGGAAATCATTCCCACATTGACGCTCCCCAGGCAGGAATTGATGGATTTTGCCAAAGCAGTGACCGACCGTTTTAACAATCCTTTTATCGACCACGCTTTGCTTGCGATTTCCCTGAATTCCACGTCCAAGTGGAAAGCGCGGGTGCTGCCCTCCCTGAAAGGATATGTGGAAAAATATGGAAAGCTTCCAAAATGCTTGGCTGCTTCCCTTGCCTTCTATCTTGCGTTTTATCAGGGAGTCCGTTTTGACGGGAAAGAATTGTTCGGAATCCGGGGAGAGGAAGAATATCCCATTAAAGATGACCAGGATATTTTGGAATTTTACAATGAGCATAGGGAAGATGATGCTTTGGGGCTCACAAATGCGGTTCTGGCAAATTCTGGTTTCTGGGGCGAGGATTTGACTGAAATTGCAGGGCTTTGTGAAGAAGTGGCCGCGGATTTAACGGTTATTAAGGAAAAGGGCGCTTATGAATTGATGAAACAGTGCCTGGCATAGGCGCGGCTGGTTTTTCGTCTTTGGATGCGGAAGATATTCCAATGGGCATTTCCAGAGTTTCTTCTTTTTATCCTGTCCCACCAAAAACAATAAAATGCCGGAAAAACGGTGTCAAAAATAGTGTCTGCTTATTGGCTGTGTGTCAGGAATTTTAGCTAGGATAATTTCGCCGGATTCCAGAAAATGCAGTTGATTTTCGGATTCAAAAATGTTATATTATTAAAAAGGAGCAACCGCCCACAAAGTGGTTTACCTCCCAGATAAGTGTAAAGCCTACCTGTCCTCGGCAAAGTACAAGGTAGGCTTATCTATTTTCGCTTGTTATTCCTATCAATATAGGAAAGCAACGCAATAAGAAAATTACCGCCCAAAAATAACAGGGTTAAAATCTGGTATGTATTCATACGCGCCACCTCCCTTCTTCTGTGAAGTTAGGGAGGCTCACCACCTTGTAACACGTCTGCTCCTACAGAAGATTATAGCATAGCTAATGTTATCCGGCAATCTGTTTTTCCAGCAGCTCAACAACCTGTTCCCTGGTAATCCCCTCCTGCCTGGCATACTGCAGAATATCCAGCATCCGCTCCCTGAGATAATGTTCCGGCTGGTCTTTGCCAATGCCGATAATCACTTTATACTTCTGATATGCCTTCGGATCTTTAGCGGCGCAATCCCTGAGAAATTCCTCCAGCGTCATCTCTGCGGCAAACGCCTGGCCTGCGCCTGCCGCAAGCAGCGCTTCTTCGATTGCTTTCTTTTCCACCAAGGTAATCCCTTTGGGCACACATACGGCAACTGCAGGTTTTAAAAAGGTCTTCTTCCCCACCGTTTTTGCAAGCAGATGTGAAAACAGCTCCGCAGCCGCCAGAAAGTCCGCAGCCATCCCCTGCCGCAGCGGAGAGATTACCGCAATAGACCCGGGATCTTTTCCGATCAACGGTTCTGCCTCTGTACCGATTGCTATGATTTTATTGTCCGATCTCTGAAATGCAATCAGGGACTTTTCTTTTAATACAATTCCCCTGCCCTGTACGTAAACAGAGATGTCTGCCGGTTCGTATAATGTGCCGCAATCCATGCCGTCACCTGTTCCTTCCTATACTTTCAAACTTCGTCATCTGTCCCTTCCCATATCTCAAACTTCGTCACCCGTTCCTTCCTATATCTCAAACTTTGTCATCTCCTGCTTCATTTCCCGGGACACCTCTGACAAGTTCTCAATACAAGCGGCCACCTTCGCAATCCCTTGTTCCTGTTCCTCTATGGATTCTGCCACTTGTTCCGTAAGTCCCGCTGTATTTGCGGAGATATTCTGTATTCTCTCCACGGCGCATACTACCGCCCGATCGCACTGATGCATTTCTTCCACAAGTTCTTCCATGCTGCCGACAGACTCTTTGGTCCGCTCCGCCAGAATACGGAAATCCGCAAATGTCTCCTGAACCTGTTTGGCCGCCTGATTCTGCCCGTCCGCGCCTGCGCGGATAGATTCGATTTCTCCAACTGCGTCCGAGATTTCTCTGCACAACTCCGCGATAATCTTTTCTATGTCGTCCGTTGCCGCCGATGAATCTGCTGCCAGTCTTCCTATGGATTCCGCCACTACGGAAAAGCCCCTGCCATGCTCTCCTGCCCGCGCAGCCTCCACGGACGCGTTTAAAGCAAGCAGCTCCGTTTGAGAAGCGATATCGTCAATGGTATTTAAGATTCCCGAAATCTCCCTCGACTGCCCCTCCAGAGCCAGAATCTTGCCATAAGCCTCCGCCATTCCCTGGGAAGCTTTCTCATTCTGCTTCTGAAGCTTCGCGACGCCCTCAATTCCTTCTTCACTGGAAACAAAAGTATCCCTGGCATTTTCCAGAAGTAATCTGCATTTCTCCTGCAATTTCCCGAAATTCTCCCCCAATGTGTCCTCCTGGGCGAGGACTTCTTTCACATCCGCGTCCTGGGCCTTAGAGCCTTCCAATATTTCCTGAACTGCCTGGCTGGTGCGCTCCATATCATTTTCAACTTGCTCTAAATGCCCGGCGCTTTCCACAACTTCTTTGGCAATCACGGCGTTCTTCCTTAGAATGACCGATATTTTTTCTGTCATTTTATTTAAATTCCTGGAAAGCACGCCGATTTCATTCCTGCTGCCCTCATCTGCCTGCACTGTAAAATCGCCGTCAGAAGCATTTTGAATCAGCTCTGTAATGGACACGATAGGCTTTGTCAGCCTGCGCGCCAGCAATGCAGTCACTAAAATAGCAGCTGCAATCATAAACAGGGCCAGCGCCGCCGCAACGGCAATCATACGGTACACCGGGGCCATTGCCGACTTTTCTCTGTAAAGGGTGATTACCGACCAGGGATCAGATTCCCCTTTGAGGGGAATGGAAGCATAGCTTACCATATAATCTTCACCCTCATTTGTAACCTTTCCGCTGCCGGAATTTCCCGCCATAACCTCCGCGATAAGTTTTTGGTAATCCTCGGAAATGGTAATCGCCTGCTCTTCTGTCACAATATTGCCTTCCTCGTCCACCACCGGCTGCCCTGCCTGATCCTTGCGGGAGACAGTCTTAGTCATCTGTTTGTAATTATACAGTTCCTCTATTTGGACGCTGTCCGGGTGGGCCACCACAACGCCTTCCCCGTCAATGACAAAAGAATACTCCCCATGTTCCGTATCTGAAAATTCTTCAATCAGGCTCTGCAGATAATTCAGCTTCAAATCCACCGCAAAAATCCCGGTAAATACGTTTTCCCGATACATGGGAAAAAATATAGAGGCGCAGGGCATCCCGGTATTTACGGAATAATACGATTTCGAGATAAAAGGCTTCTGTTCTTCTGCCGTCTGCTGAAACCACCATCTGCCGGAACGATCCGCCAGTTCGCCGGAAGATCTTCCTGTCTGCATTCCGTCTGTTCCCTGTATGTAAAGAAGCTCCAAATAAGAATTACGTCTGACGCAGTCCTCAAGAATCGGCGTCTGTACATCAGTTTCCATAGTGAGAATGCTGGGATTTACAGCTAGTTCCTCTGTAATCCCATAGGCGCCGTCTAAAAACACGGCAATCTCACCCGCTACCAGCTGTGACTTATCCCGGCTCCTGCCATAGATCTGATTTTCATAAGATTTCACAAAAATAGCTCCGACAATTCCTGTCAAACATACTGCCAAGATACATACAATTAATATCATAGGCAAAAGAAGCTGCTTAAAAATACTAGTCTTTTTCATTGGTACCTCACTCTTTTCATATTGCTCCAGTCAATGTAAAAATTTTTCTTCCCTGATTTTCTAAAACTTCTGACTCTAATATAATATGCCTTTTTCTTTCATTTCTCAATGGTTTTCTTTGTGGTCTTTCCCGATTTGATTTTCACCGTTTTGCTTTTTTGGAAATAAATTTTCCCATTCCTGGATTTCACTGATTTGTCTGTAAATGTCACCGCCGACCTGTTTTTTACCTCAGCAATCATTCATCTGTTTCTGTTCTCCCAAAGCCATCTGCGCGGATTTTTCCTCCATAGCAATGGAATCACGCTTGTGATAAAATACAGATAAGGCAGAACATTTTGAGATGCTCTGCCTGTTAGATAATATGATATTCCACATAAAATTCCTGGCGGTATTCTTTATCCTTGCATTATTGTTGCATATCTTGCCGCTGCTGTCAAGACACACAGAAAGAAAATCAGAAAACCCTTCCATTAACACTGCTTAATGATTTGAATGATATTCGCAATTTCATCATCATTGAATTTGATATAAAATTCATCTTCAAGAACACGCAGAATTTCACATAAATCATTGTATAACCGCTTGTTTTTCATAATCAGCTGCTTTGTATTTATATTTCTCACCGCGTCTTCTTCATTTTGCAGCCGATATACGGAACAGGCAATATGCATAAATAAGCCAACCTCTTGATCCGACGACAGCCCATGAACTGCTTTTCGAATCCGCAAAATCACTTTCGGCAAAACTTCTTTCAGCAATTTAAAATCAAAGTTTTCCAACTGTTCCTGTAAGTACTCATAAATGGCGTCATAATTGACAGACATAACAGCTTCTGCTGTGCTCAGTGATAACAAGATATCCAATTTATCCGGGGAGACGTCAAAAAGTTTGGAAACCGGAATATAGGGAATCCCATACAGCTTCGGATCATATGCGCCTACGACACATACTATTTTCTGTTTCTTTTGGATTTGGTTTACCTTTTTCAGCAAATATTCATGATCTGAGATTGCCAGCGGTACAATCTCTGTGTTTTCAAGATAAATATGCTGCTCAATATAATTTTTTATCTGAACTGCCGCGCCTTCCCCGGTCATACATAAGGAAATAATCACCTGGGGTTTTTCTTGTTTCTGATAGGACTGCGCAATCTCCGGATACATGGCCAGATAAGAGCTCATCACCTCATCATAGATCTCATCCAATGAGCTGTGGCAGCTTGCTTTGCGTGAACAATCCAAAGCGATCAGAGTTGCCGGTATACAGAATGTTTTTATCTGAATGCCTGTTTCATTGCTGATCATTTCTGCCATTGTTTTTAATGAACCCATATCATACAGCATCATAACGCCCTGCCCCTGATGGATTTCCAATATGGTTTGGCTTAATTCCTCATACATCTCCTGCATATCTTTCTCCAATGCTAAATCAAAGGAGTAAATATTCTCATCTCCTACAAGCGCGTTCGCGACTTCCACAATACCGGAAGCGATGCCGCTGCCGTGCATTGCCACAAGAACAACCGGTTTCGCCTCCTCTTTTTCAGTAATTTTTTCTTTTGTGATAAACATAGACAGAAATACAACTTCGTCAATGGATATCCGCATATTGAATTCTTTTTCCAGCATGGAAGTAAATTTTGAACAGAAAATATACTCTTCGTTATGTTCCTGTATGGTCGTTACAATCTGTTCATTGGACAGCTTCTGTGATCCGCCTTTTCTTTCCAGCATAGCGGATAAATGCAGACAAAGGGCATAAAACACAGAATTTGTATAGATTCTGTCAAAGCGTACCGACGCGTCATTTAAGAAAGTCTCTACATGTTCGATGATTTTAGAATCGACAATCTTAGAAATCATATCTTTATCGATTTCCCTCTGTTCAATTTCGAAATTGATTTGATGGAAGTTATAATTCAGCTCCGCATAGAGGATAGCCGCAATATCTTCATCTTCAATGCCGTGTGATTTCAATTCTTCCACTTTGCGGTCAATCATATTGTAGTAATTGTCATCTGACACAACGGCTGTTTCATCATGGCTTGCGTTGATTTCCTGTTCGGAAAAGCTATACAGATAATTATTCGGAATAATCTGCTCAATCTGTGTTCTATATTTCCGATAGGAAAGAAATCCTTTTCGCACATAATTTGGGAAATCATGAATATACAATTCTAACTGGTTATCTCTTTTATCAAAATTTCTGGCATAGCCGTTCGCGCATCCGATTTGAATATCTTTTTTTAACTGCTTTACGTTAAACTGACATGGATACAGCATCAGACAGCGCAGCACTTCTGAATTGATTTTTATATTTTTATGAACGCACTCCGCTTCCTTTTGGAAAAACAGCTGGATCATTTCTAACCGCTCTTCAAATGTCCTCTTCGAAAGCGGAGGAAGATCAAGCACAATGGAGAATTTGGATGTATATAAGCTGAAATAAGAAGGGCTGATCGCGTCATCAACAGAATATACTAAAATCATCTTACTGGAAGACACCTGCGCCACTTCCACATAATTCAATAGTTCTTTCTGCACGTCATGATACAGTCTGTTGACGTGATCGATAAATAAAATTCCGCCCTGTGCTTTTTTCATGGCGCCTTCTGTTTTTGAAAAGAAAATGTCCTTCATCTTCTCATCTGACACTTCTGCTAAATACCGGCAATTGATTTTTACAAACGGCGCATCCCTGCCAATGATCCTTGACTCCTTCGCAAATTCGTAGATCAGTTTTGCCAGAAGGCTCTTTCCGGAACCATCAGAGCCTGTAATTAAAATAGGCAGAGAGTGTCCCGGATACAATAATGCCGCCTTTGTCAGCTGTACCACCTGTTTGAGGCTGGATCTGCATCCAATCATGGCGTAAAAACATGAGTCTTCCTGTTCTTTTATCAAAGAATAATACACTGGCCTTCCCGCAGTTTTCTTTATCCTGCGCTCTTTTACCAATTCATTTAAAATTTTGCTTAAGTTGGAACGCTGCATATTTAAAGCTTCAGAAAGTTCCTGTGTAGTAAAACAAAGGTCTTCAGAGTGTGCTAACACTTGATTCTGCATATATTCCAAAACAACATCCTTGCTTAGCTTCACACTAACCTACATTTTGCCGCTGCGCAGCAACACAAATCCGGATGAAGCGG
>CAJUBP010000048.1 GCA_910584585.1 uncultured Lachnospiraceae bacterium
GGTTGCTTGCTGCAGCACTAAAGTTCATTTGCATCGAAATACAGGTTGCTTGCTGTAGTACTAAAGTTCATTTGGATCGAAATATAGGTTGCTTGCTGCAGTACTAAAGTTCATTTGAAAAATGATTCAGCACTGTTTCTGCTGTTAGAAAATCCATTTCGTCGTCAATGTCCATGGAGTGCTTCCGATCCATCACATAGGCATAGGAGCGTTCTCCGTAAATGGGTTTTCCGGAAAACAGGAATTTTGTATTTGCGATATAGATGGCTCCATTCATCCGGTAATATATTGGAAGTTCCTGCCGGGGAACATCCGACAGGGCGGGATCTTCGAACTGTTCCATGGACAGATCCTCCGGCAAAGTGTTGCTCCACAGGGGGGAATGCTCCATTTCGCATACGGAAATTACCATGTTTGCCTGTTTCTCCTGAAACAGGCGGTAGGCTGCCGTGATATCTTCGGCCCTGCGCAGCGGGGAGGTGGGCTGCAGAAGCGCGGCCGTGTCAAAGTACATGCCCTGTTCCTGGAATTGTTTCAACACCCAGCGCGCCATGTCCCAGCTTCCGGCGTGATCTGAGGCCAGTTCTGAGGCCCGGAGAAAAGAGACGTCCGCTCCGAGTTCTTTTCCGATTTGGGCGTATTCCCGGGAATCTGTGGACAGATGCACACAGGCAAACTGCCGGGACTTCTGTGCGGCTGCAATGGTATGACCCATCAGGGGAATGCCGCCCAGCAGTTTGATATTTTTGTGTTTCAATCCTTTGGAACCGCTGCGGGCGGGGATGATTGCCAGGTTTTTCATTCTTTTCCACTCCATTCCACATCATAAAACGTTTTCTGAATATCCGGAGCTTCCAGATATTTCTTTATTTCCGCCACAATGCGCCGTGAGGCGTCTCCGTTTCCGTAGGGGTTGACTGCTTTTTTTGCAGTCTCCCGAAACTTCCGGCTTTGGGCCCGCTTCATGGCGGAAATAATCTCTTTTTTCGCCGGCGGGCAGTTGAGAATACTTGCCGCCTGCAGCCGTCCCTGTTGGCGGCTCCCGATATTAACCGTGGGAATGTGAAAACAGGGAGCTTCCACAATCCCGCTGGAGGAATTTCCAATGACCATCTCACAGTATTTTAACGCGCTTAAATACCTGCGGACGCCAAGGGAAGAAAAGCATTTCCAGTTCTCATGCTTCCCGGCGTACCGATCCATGATTTCATTAATTTTCCGGCCTCCGGCGTCCGCATTGGCTTTTGTCAGGATAAACTTCATGCCGGGAAATGCCTCCAACGCTTCTAACACTTCACGGATCTGGGAAAAGGCCCCTGCCCCCTCCATGGTAGGCGGATGAAATGTCACACAGGCATAGGGGCGGTCAAGAGAAAACCCTATACTCTCTTCCAGCTCTTTTTTCTCCATAAAATCCATCTTTAAGATGTTCTCCACTCCCACATCGCCGTAATTAAACACCCGGCTCGGATCCTCCCCCATCTGGATAATCCGCATTCTGTATGTTTCGCAGCCTGGAAAATGCAGATGGCTCATTTTGGTAACGGCATGCCGGTACAGCTCGTCTAAAGCCCCTGCCGTCACTTCTCCTCCTGAAATGTGGGCAATGGGAATCCGAAACTGCAGAGCGCTGCTGCAGATTGGAATTAACTCATACCGATCTCCCAGCACAACCAGCAGATCGGGCTTTTGCCTGGCGTAAAATTCCCCAAATCGGGCAGACGCCCTGCCCATAGCCCGGCAGATGCCCGCCGGACTGTTGTCTTCTTCCAGAGCCAAATATCTCTCTTTTAGTCTGGCCTCCTCTTCCAGAATTGGATGATTCTCTTCCGGATTGACGGCTTCCTTCAGAACCAAATGTCTCTCTTTTGGTCCGGCCTCTTCTTCCAGAATCGGAATTTTCTCCGCAATGGGAATGCCGCTCTCTTCAATTTCCCAAAGGGTGTTTCCCTGGGAGGCCAGAAGATGCGCCCCGGTCACTGCAAGGCACAGTTCCAGTTCCGGATCTTCCTCAATCCGTTTCATCACATTCCAAAGCAGCCCGAATTCTGCCCGTGTGGCCGTTACAACACAGATTTTTTTCATAGGCTTCTCCTATCCCCGGTACTGAATCAGAAAGGGCTTTGCCGCGTCAAAATTACAGTCCGCTTTGGCCCGCTTTTCCACCAGTTCCTGGAACGTATCCTGGTCGAAAATATATCTTCCGATGGTAAAAGGCACTGTGCCGTTTCGGTTAAATTGCTTCTTAAAGCCGTACAGGCTGTCGTCCTTCTCCATGCCGCCTCCCAAATGCAGCTTTTGGATGCCCCGGCGGCTGCCCCAGAGGGCTGCTTCGTACAGCAAAAGATTCACGGAGGCCAGCTTCCGGTACTCCCACAGCGTCCCAGAAAGGTGGTAATGCATAAAATTCTCATTGTAAAAAAACATGGCTGCGCTGATAATTTTCTGCTCCCAAACGGCGTAAAAATATACCATGTTATGTTTTAATTCCCTCTGCAGGTACTCGAAGTAATCCCGTTTAAAATAATAGTAATCCTCCGCCTGATTCCGCTCCATGGTTGCATTGTAGATCCGGATAAAATCTTCCAGATGCTCCCCGGAATCGGAAAAAATCTCCACGTTGTTTTTCCGGGCCTTGCGTACCATATTCCGGTTTTTCGGGTCCATATTTTTAAAAATCACCTCTTCGCTTTCCAGATCCATGTAAACCGTATCTTTCAAGCTTTTGGCTTCGAACAGCTTGAAAAAGGCTCCCTGCCCTTCCACCAGAGGATCAAACCGGAAAAACTGGGATACAATGTTCTGCCTTTTGCATTCCTCTTCCAGATCCCGGACAAACCCTTCCACGTCCCCCTGAGTCACTTCCCCTTTTACCAGAGGGCCGCCGTAGCCGTAGGGCGTCGTCATGTCAAAAAATCTGCCCTTCTTCAGGCTGCCGTAAAAACCGGCAAAAGCGGCGATATCCTGCAGCATCACGGCATAGCAGATCTCCATCTTTTCCCCTTTCCAGTAAAGAAGCGCCGGGCTGCCGTCCCCGTGCAGTTCCAGTGACCGGACATATTCATACAGATAATAAATATCCCAGTCCGGAAAGCTCTTTACCAGCCGGTTCCATTCCTCTCTGTCTCTTACAAGTTTCATGACAGACCTCCTTTTTCACAGATTTTTATATTTTACAGGCCATTTTCTTTTCACAGATTTTCAAACTTTTAGCTCAGCATTCCTTCATTTTTACAGATTTCCATACATTTTAACAGATATTCCATCTCTTCCTCCCCGTACCTCTGATCGATGGGAAGAGAAATCATATGTTTTTCCATCCACCGGGCATCCCCGGAAACTGCCGGACGTTCCAGCGGCCAGTGCACCGCGCAGTACACCCTCTGTTCCATCAGACGTTCCCGGAGACGATCCCGTTCTGCCGCGTAAACCGGCAGGGCCAGCAATACCTCCGGCGCTTCCGCTTTCACAGCGATATCATACCCAAGACGAGTCAGCTCTTTTGACAAAAACGCGGCATTTTTCCTGCGCCTTTCGCACATGGGAGTAATCGGAAAATGCGAAAGCAAAAACTCAGACAAGACAGACATGCCATAGACGCCTTTCTGACGGTTCAATGATTCTTCCTCCTCCGCAAAAATTTCCCGGTATTTGGCATTGCAGTCAAAGCCTTCTGCTAAAAACAGATGTTTCAATATCATCGCTGCGGCTTTCCTGGAAACCGGTTTTCTTTCCAATGTTTCCGCAGCCTTCCAGCTTACAGGCTTTCTTTCCAATGTTTCTGCAGCTTTCCAAAATCCGGGCTTTTTTTCCTGTGTTTCCGCGTCCCTCAAGAATCCGGATCCTCTTTCCAATGTTTCCGCGTTCTTCCCGCAAAGAGACTTCTCTTCCAATAATCCCGCAAACCGGAAAAAAGACTCCTGATACTCTGGGCTTTGGGAAACCCACTCTTTTTTCTCTCCTGCATACAGCATGCCCCCGTCCGGAATAGGAAACTTCTCTCCTGCATACAGCACGCCCCCGTCCGGAATAGGAAACCATTTGCGAAGGCTGGCAATACAGTAATCGCCCACGGTTTTCCTGGCCGTAAAAAGAGAATGGGTGGTATCCTCAATTACCGTCAAACCGTATGTTTCCTTCCATTCTGCAATACGCTTTCTCGTATCCTCCGGCTGCAGCGGGCCAAAGTAATACATCAGATATAAAAAACGCGCCGAATGCTTCCGAATCAGCTCTTCCAACTGTTCCAAATCAATGCGAAACCTGCGATCCACCGAATAATATATCACCTTGCAGTCCTTTGGCAGCGCGTCCGTAACGCTCCTGCAGATGTAATCCGGCGCCAAAATCTTCTCCCCTGCCAAACGGCCTGACAGCAAGCGGAGAGCGCTGCGCCCGCTGTCTGTATAAAGGGCAGAGAATTCCTTCAAATATGAAAAAATGGTATCTGACGTCTCTGTCAACTGGGAAAAATCCAGATCAAATTCACTTCCAAGCTCCATTATCCTGCATCCTCAAGCTTCTTTCGGTACGCATACATGCCGATGGTCCGGTTCAAGGCAGAAGAATAAATTTCCCTGGTTTTCTTTCCCCGGCGGTAACCGCAGGAGGTGTAGAGACGGATAGAGGCCGCGTTATCTTCCCTGATTTCCACTTCCGACAGGCTGCATCCCTGTGCCTTTGCCAGACGAAGCCCCTCGGTAATTGCCTGTTTTGCAATCCCTTTTTTCGTAAAACGCTCCCGGACTGCAATGGGAATATCCACGCTGTTTCCTGAATAATCCAGGTACAGATAACCGGCCGCCTCCCCCTCGTCCGTTTTAATCAGGTAAATCTCTTTCTGCTTTTCTCCCCCGGCATGCTGCAGGCAGCCGGTATAAAAACGGTATAGATTTTCCCTGGGCGGAATTTCGTAATCACCCCAACTCCAAAAGGCAACAAATTTTTCGCATTTTATCTGGTAATAAGATTCAAATTCTTCTAATTTCGCTTTTTCTAAATACATCTGCTCTTGCCTCCTTCTCCCACTTTCCCCGGCCGTTCGAAATCCCCAGGCCATTCTCAGGTAATAGGGCACAATCCTCTCTCGCCTCCCTGTTTCTCAAACCAGGGAATCAACTGCTCCTCCAGAGCCAGATGCAGCCGGCAGGATTCTTCAAAAGCGGTCAGCCGGCAGCTTCCGCCCGAAAAGAGTTCCTCCAGGGCAAGGTTCGTCAGCCGGCTCTGATAAGGCATCTCAAACCTCTCTTTCTTCCATTCCCATCCCGTAGACGCGTCTGCAAATTCCAGTTCCCTTTTCCCCTCCAGAATGCGGTACCAGCAAATATCGCTTAAAATTACCGTGGACGCCGGAATCCCCTCTGCGGGATAAGACGCAAGGGAAAAGGCGCGGCACCGCCCCAGGCTTCCCCGGATAGTCCCCGCAATCTCCAAGAAGCCTTTCCGCCGGCTGGGCAGACATTCTGGTTCTAAGCCTGAAATGTCCACGGCAATCCTTTCTGTGCCGGCCAGATAGGCAATCAGATCCAGCATATGGATTCCGTTGCAGCCCAGCCGCCAGTCTGAGCCGGAAGCCATGATTTCCATGGTATGGGCATTTTCCAGTTTCTTTTTGATTTTCTCATAAACCGGATACATCCTCCTGGGGCAGTTGACGAAAGCCCGCACCTGCTTTTTCTCCAGCAATTCCTGCATTGCTCTGTAATCTTCAAGCCTTTGAAACAGCACTTTCTCCAAAATCAGATAAGACACCCGTGCATGGGCCAATAACGCCTCCATCACGCTTCTTCTTACATTGGATGCTGTGGCCGCAACTACGGCATCCAGTTCCCTGGGCATGGAAGCAATCTCCGACACAAAATGAATGTCATGCCTGTCTGCCCCTTCTGTTTCTCTCCAGACTGCTTCTGCTCTTAGCAACGCTTCTTTATTTATGTCCATCACCGTGATCCGGCAGGATTCCTTCAGCAGCGCCATCGCCTGCAGATGCCTGATTCCCAGATTCCCGGTTCCTATAATTCCAATCTGTCTTTTTCTCATCTGTCCGCCCCCTGATTTTGTCAGCGATAGAAATCTTTTTCTTTTTGGAGACGAAGGTCACTGTCGGTCTGCCCCTTGACATGTAAACCGGGCAGTGTTCCGGCAATCTGCTCATAAACCGGAAAGTGTTCTGCATGTTCTCTTAATGTCAGCAGCCTGTCATCCCGGGAACCCCGCAGAAAAGCATTTACCATCTCATACAGTCCCGGCTTATATTTTGTCTCCCAGGGCGCTTCCAATTCTGCTGGTTCCACCTTTACAGAGCCCAGCTCCTGTATCTGGAGAGTCTCCATCGGCTTCAAATAATAGCGCCGCTTTGCAGTAAGAAGTTCCACCGCCCATCTCCCCGGCGCCTGCCAGTTGGCCTGATAGGAAAACAGCGCACCCTTTTCTGAAATTCCGGCTCCGGCATAATTGCTTCCCCCGGGATGCCATTCCAGCCCTCCGGACACGTAAGAATTCATTTCCTTTGGAAACCCTCCCAGGAAAAAAGCCAGATCCATCACATGGGTGGAATTGGCAAAGATCCATCCCTCTTTTTCTCCCTCTGGCCGGCTTGTCGGTCCTACCTTATGGGCCCATTCTGTAAATTCAAAATGAAAAGAAGTCACGCCTCCGTCTTCTTCGATCATTTTCCGGGCCTGTTCCACCGAAGCAAAAAACCGGCGGTTGTAGGCCACGTACACCTGTGCCCCTGTCTGTTCCTGCGCAAAAATCAATGGGGCCAGATCCTTTGAGCGGTAAGCCACCGGCTTTTCCGCCAGGATACGGCGGATGCCAAGATGCATCAATTCCTCTGTCACCAAGCAGAGGCTTCCTACATTTACAGCAGCAATGGCATATTCCGGCGTTATCGTCTGTGCCTGCAATGCAGCGCGGTAATCTCCGGTATATACTTTCACTCCAAATTCTTTTTCAAATTCCTGCGCCTTCTGCTCTCCCCGCCCCAGCACCAGCACGGAATGCCCCATATCATGCAAAATCTTGTAATATTCTTTTGCCATATAGCCTGCGCCGATTATGGCTATGGTTTTTTTCTCCATTTTTCCACCTGCCTGCGTCTTGACTGTGTATGATTTATGTTTTATCTGATGACGTCTGATGTAACGAAATATATTGATTGAGGACTTCCGTCACTTTAACGGCCCCTGCGCCGTTCAGATGGGAGGAATTGCGGAAATATTTATCTTCCAGTTCTAAATCTGTCAGAAGATTCACAAAGGTAAATCCATATTCCTCCTGCAGCTTTTTCAGAATCCCCATAGTATCCTGATACATATCCCAGGACATATATTTCTGATACAGCTTCGTCATAGGCGGCATCACAAGAATTGCCTGTACCTGACGCTGTTTCAGATAATCCAGATATTCTCTCATAATGCGGATATTAAATGCCTCTGTTTCGGGGTAATCCTTGTGATATTCCCGTTCAATGCTTTCCTTTTCCGCTTTGACGCCCGCTTCATCCAAACGGCCGCTGTCATAAACGGCGCTGCGCAGTTCTCTTTCATCATTCAGGAAAAACACTTCTTCCGTTGTGATGTAAAGTTCCTCAAAATCCTCTTTCATAATCTGATCCATCCGGTCTTTGTTATAATGATAAGCGCCTTTATAAAGCCATGATCCGGAAAAATGATTCATCCGCCGCAGAAAAGAATAATAGCGCTCTGCTACTGCCGCATTATAGTCTGCAATCGACATATCATACTGAAAAATATAAGGCGACAACCCTATAACGGCATATTGAATGCGCTCAGGTTCCTTTGCATGTTCATAGGCATAACGGAACATCTGATAACTGTAAAAGAGATCCTGTCCGCCGATGGCGAAATTCAAAAAATGTCCTCGGATGGAACTTAAATCAATTCCCTGGCGGATATAGGACAAACCTGTGACAATGCCGTCATAGGGTCCCCTGTCCCGGTAAAAATTCATCCGTTCATAAGCAATCTCATATCCTCCAGTCACAAAAGTTCCGATGTGGGAATGGAAATTTAATACTTTCTCATAAGGATATTGATCCGCTTCTTCCGGTTCTTCGGTGCAAAGCAGGTAATCATATTCCAGATTCTGTACCTCATCCATATCAATCACAGGAATTCCCATATATTCTGTCAGTTCCGGCGCCTTATCCTTCACGGCAAAAGCCATGACAAATGTTTTCGTCAAATCCAGGCAGTACAGATAATCGGGCGTTTTCTGGCTGATGCCGTAAATGATGATAAAATATTTTTGCTCCATAGACAGGCAGCGCTGCAACAGCAGCAGTGTCTGCCCGAACTCGTAAAGCAGATCCTGAACCTCAGAAACCGATTTATGCTCTCTTACGCTGTCCGCCACTTTTTCAAATGTGTCCTGCCCCGATAAAAGATACTCTGTCAGCGTGGGCTGATTCCAGGAAAACAACACCTTACAAATCTGCACATACTTACTGTACACATCCTTAAGAAGCATCAGAAAGGCGCGGTCACTCTCTTTCCTTTTCAGCAGCAGGTTCACATCTTCAATCATAGACATTACTGCCTGTTCTATCTCTTCCCAGTCCATTTTTTCTCCTTCCGCTTACTCTTGTTCGGCTTCCATGCAAACTTCTGTCTGCTGAAAAGCTTGTTCTTCTTCCCTTTGCCCTGGCTTCTGTTCGGTTTCTTCCCGAAGTTCTTCCAGCATTTCTTCCAGCATAGGGATCACATTCCGCAGGGAGATTTTAATACAGGTCATCATAACAATTCCCTGACGGGCGATCATAATGCCTTCATCATGAATATCCTCTTCATAGTCGTACATTCCCTGAGAAATCGCCAGGCTGATGGACGTCATAGAACGCATCACCACTGTCATCACCGGATTCTGTTCGAAATAATAAGTCAATCTTTCCAACTTCTTACTGAGTTTTTTCACTTTTTTCGCGTCCACCTGGTCTTTTTGAAACAGCCGCTCCAATTGCCTGTACAGCTTCATTCCCTGGTTTGCTTTCCTCAAACCTGCCTGCATCACATCCAGAGTGCCGAAAAGGTATTCCCGGTTTTTCCTGTTCATCTCTTCATCAAAAACATAGGGAAGAGCGTCTATAATAGCTTTGTAATCAACGGTATCCTCCGGACATTCCTCCCGGATTGCGTCTTTCAGCGTCATATTCACAGCGCCTTTTTTCTTTGCCCCGCCTTCTGTAGCGTCAATGACCTTAAGATCCGGCCTTTTTTTGAACCGCTCCTCAAACCATTTGAGAAACATCAGCATATTGGGCTGTGTAGGCACCATATTTCCATCCAAATCCTCCACCATAGCTGTGGCATTGACGCGTTTTTTCTGAATCTCTTCTTCAGAAAACGTGCCCTCCATATGAGAACGGTTTCCAGTATACGCCAAATCCTGTCCCACCAGAATAATAGTTCGAAACCCAAGCATCTCCGCCAGGGAAAAGGCGGAATTGGAAACAGAGCCGCCGGAAGGAAGCCCGCTGCATGGTATCCCATGGGCCAGATATAAGTTCTGAATAAATTCTTCTCCGTTATAATAAAATATCTTTTTCCCGGTGTGCCTTTGCACCATTTCACTGTTGACATCCGCGGAAAGCAAAACCGGAATCTTCCATATTTCCTCCTGGTCAAAAAGTTCCACCGGCTTATTGCCGTCTACCGTCACAAATATATCTGGGAAGATCCCAGCCCCAATCAGAGGTTTCAGCGCAGTGTCCACTGCAATCAGAAATGCCCGGCCTTTTGCATCCTTTAAGTCATGGATATTTTTCTTCAATGACGGCCCCGCCGCGATAATGACCGCAGGACGATCCTGCGGAATCGTTCCGGAAAGCTGGTTGATGGTATGGCTTTTTAAGATCTGCCTGGCATTGCCGATGACATTGCGGGCATAAAAATTTCCAAAAAAGGCAAGCGTATTCTGATCCACTTTCATCTTGACTAAAGTTCTTTTTACAATTCCAAGAAATTCTTTGATCTCTTCTAAAAAGAGCTTGTCATAACCGGGCAGTATTTTCGTTCGGAAATAGGGCAGCGTCTCATTGGTCAGCCACTTGCACATAACGGGAATCAATTCTTCTTCATTGACGCTTTTTACCAGCAGCGCCACTGGCCGGTTTTCAAATACTTCTGTAATGTCAATTTCCTCTAAAACTTTCAGCAGCACCTCCACACAAGGCTCATAAATCAGAATATTTAAGTTCTTTGATGTGGCGCGCAGCAGTTCCTGCAGATAAAAGGCATTCCCCAGTCCCACAATCAGCACGGCAGAATATTCCGGCAGGGATTTGAGGTCCTTGATCCACTCTTTTGCCCGCTCTGTTTCGCTGTAATGTGCGCCCAGAAAGGCGCCCTGCCCGTCTTTTTCCGCTTTGATCAGATCTCTTTCTTCCAGCGACACAGTCAGTTCTTTGGTCAATTCGTAATCTTTTTCCTCTATCTGCCTTGCCACATAATCATACCTTGCATGGAATGCTTCCATGTTCTTTTCGTAGATCGCTCTGTCCATGTTTTTTATAATCTTCCTTTTCCATATGAATTGAGAAAGGGCAGATGATTCTCTCACCTGCCCCCTCCCGGACCGGGTTTCACCCAAAATGTTTCTCATACATCCGCAATTTCATAAACAAAAGCTTTCATGGCATACAGCCACGCTGCCTGCCAGGCAACGGCTAAGCAAAATGAAAATTACTGTAAGAGAGACAATACGCCCTGTGTTGACTGATTTGCCTGAGCAAGCATAGACTGACCTGCCTGAGCAAGAATGTTATTCTTGCTGTACTCAACCATTTCAGAAGCCATATCTGTATCACGGATACGGGATTCTGCAGCCTGTGTATTTTCCTGTACGTTATCAAGGTTTGCAATGGTATGCTCTAATCTGTTCTGGATTGCGCCAAGCGCGGAACGCTGTTTGGAAACTTCGTTAATTGCGTTCTGAATTCTGCTGAGTGACGCGTTTGCAATGTCATAGCTGTCTACTTTCAGCGCGCCGCCAGTGGTAGATGTCTGACCACTTGCAATACTCTTCACTTCACCCACACCACTTAATGTGGTCAAAGATACTCTCGACACACCGTTTGCCATATCAGTAGCCGTAATCGTTCCAGCTGTACCTGCACCTTGGAATATTGATGCTGCAGTGTTGCCTATATCACCAGCGCTTACTGTAATATGCGCAGAAACTACACTATTATGTCCAGGAGTAATTATTGCTGATTTTTTTATGCCACTAAATGTAACAGCAGAATCCTTCACTCCAATTGCCTGCGCATTCATAGCTTTAATGGAAATAGCAATATACTGATTGGTATTTGCTCCAACATGCAGCTTCTTGCCCTGGAATGTTCCATCCAACAATTCCTGCTTATTGAACTGAGTCGTCTCAGAAATTCTGTCTAACTCTTCAGTCAAAGCGGCAAGCTCCTGATTGATTGCGTCACGGTCGATTGCCTGATTGGTGTCATTTGCGCCCTGCACTGCCAGTTCATTCATTCTCTGTAAGATGGAATGAGCTTCATTCAACGCACCCTCAGCCGTCTGGATTAAGGAAACGCCGTCCTGCGCGTTTGTGGAAGCGCGTTTCAGGCCGCGAACCTGGCTTCTCATTTTCTCTGAAATGGTAAGTCCTGCTGCGTCGTCTGCCGCCCGGTTGATTCTGTAACCAGAAGAAAGTTTCTCTGTAGATTTGGACTGAGAACTTGTGGTAACTCCCAGCATTCTGTTCGAGTTCATTGCCTGTAAATTGTGTTGTACTACCATTGCCATAATATTTACCTCCGTGTGTTTGATTTTGGCAGGAATCCATTCCCGCCTGTTTGTTTTACTTTTTTATAATAAGCCCGCCCCCTAGGTTAGACAGGCAAATTACCTATTTCGCTTGCTGCTTTCTGGCATTTCTGCGCTCTTCCATAAGAATCGCCTTGATTTTTTCTTTGGCTGCAGGCGACAGTTCTCTGTCACGGTAATGCTTTACCTCATTGCCCGGGTCAGCGGCCCTGCCGTACTTCTCCAACGCACTGCTTCTTGCGATATTCATGGAACGGGGCGCATCCACCAGAATGTGGGCGTTTTCGCCGCTTCCTCCTGTGTAGACTACCTTAACCTCATCTCCGATCAGCAGGTATTCCCCTGCCTTAATTGTCAGTTTCAGCATTTTTAACCTCCATGTTTCTCTGTAATTCCTGTGACGCCTGTGCAGCGGATGGTTCTTGATGTAACTGGAAAATGCAACAGTCTGAAATGAAGTGTTGCATTCTTTATCCTCTTTATATTTGAAAAACGGACGGAAATGCAGGATTGCCCTTTCGCACACAAACTGGGCAACGTTCCGGTGAACTAACTGCTAACTCCGACTAAGGAAGTCTATCTGCTTTAAAGCTGTCGAATATTGAAGTATGGATTTTCTTCCGCAACACGGAAATTGAAATACAATAAGCCCCGAAGGTTGGTAAAATCAATCTTCGGGGCTTCTATCCTGCCGTATATTTACTTTATGATTCTTTTTGTATTTCAAATAAGAAATCTTCTATGTCTGCCACTCTTGCAAACAAAATTTATAAATTTTTTTATTTTCCCTATAAAGTAATTCCTGTTTGGTTCGATATATAAAATGACAAGAAAATGCAACACTTCATTTCAAAGTGTTGCATTTTCTTGTCATTTTTAAATAAATTTTTTCAATTCTTCAACTTTACAGGAATGCTCCTTCGTCTTTCTGTCATAACTAATCCCTACCGCCAAAATCCTTCCTGTATATTTCGGGGGTTCTCCCATTTTTCCTGCAAAACGCAGTGCGTAGTTCTTATTCTTAATCTGAGAAATCGCCTCTTTTGGTGTGCTGTCTATCTTAAGTTCCAGAATCAGGGCGTCCATTCCCTTCCGTTCCGGATAAAAAATAAAATCCACATATCCTTCCCCCGCTTTGTCCTCACGTTCCACACGGTATTTGTCCCGTGCGGCAAGGTAAACCAGATTAACCACGGCAGACAGTTCAATCTCACTGTTATAAGAAAAAATAGGAGATTCCGTATCATGGGCAAATTTCAATATTCCGCACATTGTTTTGGTATCTCCGGCCAAAGTGGCTTTCAGCATCTTCTCGGACTCTTTTGTAAGGCTGTAGATATACCCAAGGTTATGGTTGGTAAGCAGCAATTCATCAAATTTATCCATCAATTCCCTGTTGGGAACAGATACCGCCCCATCCTCATAAGTCAGCAATCCATACACTACCATAGCAGAATAAATCTGATCTTTTGTGTACAGCTCCATCCCCGTTGCCGCATACCCCTGAAACTTGATATCAATACACTCTCCGGAAACCATCAGAGCCAGGTCGTCTTGGACATCCTCTATATTATTGCGGATATAATAGAAAATCTCGTCATAAGGCCCCGAACCTGTCCAGTAATTACTGATCTGGTTATCCGTCAAGGCGCACACTACGGATCTTGGATTGTACATCCTGTCTCCGGCCGCTGTATGGTAACCGTCATACCATACAGCCAGGTCGTCCCGCGTAATCCTCGGATTTATTGTATTGCTGGCATAGATCTCGTAAAGCCGGTCAACCTCCCTGTCTAAAAAGCCAAAGTACTCACTGAACTTTACCCTGGTTGCCATATCATATTCCGCAAACATATTCAGTTCAGATCCCCCTGAATATTTTGCAATAGGAAGAATCCCCGTCATATAGGCAAGTTCCACATACGCCTGCCCTTTCAGCAGATTGCGGAGAAATTCAAGATAGTTCCTCCTGTCTTTCTCGGAAATAAAATCTTTATGAAAGATTGCGTCCCATTCGTCCATCACAAAGATAAAATTCTGCCCCGTCTTATCAAAAACAGTCTGAAACATGTCCCAGAGATCCCTGCCGAAGCCAAAATCGATATCCGGGTATTCTTCTTCCAAATCCCTTTTGAGCCCATCAGAAATACGTCCGATATACGCGGCATAGCTGCCGCAGTCCTGGGGCATGCGGCTGAAATCCACAGACACCACGCAGTGTTGATTCAAATGATTCTTGTAATCTTTCGATGAAGCAATCTTCAGCGAGCCAAACAATGCTCCCGAGTCTGCCGCTTTTCCAAAAAAAGCGCCGATCATATTTGCCATAACGCTTTTGCCGAACCGCCGGGGCCTGGTAATGCAAATGAACCTCTTTTCCACTTCCAGGAACGGGAAAAGCTCTTCAATCAGAGACGTTTTGTCAACAAAATAAGTATCCCTCTTAACTAACCGGTATGATTCAAAGGGAATCCTGCTATTTAAAAACATGCCCATATTCCCGTTCTTCCTTTCTTTTCACAATATTAAGGATTTCCATCCCCCAAAGCCTGCTTTTTCCCCATCCATTCTTCTACGTAACGGATATATTTCTCCAGAACATGGTTGGTTCCGGCAATCTCTTCCTGAGAAAAATCCAGTTCTTCCATCCACTGACCGATTACCTTTTCGTCATATTCCAAATGGAATTGATGCACCCGTTTTCCTTTTTCCGTCAGATACAAGCGAAACACTCTGGCGTCTTTTTCATCTTCTCCCCGGACAATCAAACCCTTTTTTTCCAGTTTTTTGATCATGACAGAGGTTGCGCCCTTTGTGCGGAACATTTTATCTGTCAGTTCTTTCTGAGTGATTCCCTCCTGCTGGGCAACCATCTTCAATGTATGTACCTCGTTGGCGTAAAGCAGTTCTTCTGTCCCGTAATGCTTGGGTTCCTTTTCCATTGCCGCAACCAGCCGTTCCACGGCGTAAAGATTTTCCATCAATCGCAGCGCTTCTTTCATATGATTCATAAGGTTCCCTCTTTCTCCCCGTTCCGGTAAAGAGTCTTTCCTTCCTTCACCGTCTCTAACACCTGAATGTCACGAATCCGCATCTTGTCCGTTTTGAGAGGATTTTTGTCAAGAATCACAAGATCCGCCAGCTTCCCGGCCTCTATGGTTCCTTTCTGATCTTCTTCATGATAAGCGTAGGCGCCGTGAATCGTCACGCCTTTCAACGCCTCAAAGACACTGACGCACTGTTCCTGCCCAATGGGCTGCCCGGATCTGGTTATCCGGTTCACCGCGCACCAGACAGTGTGAAGCATGTCCGGCTCCACCACCGGGGGATCCTGGTGGAAATTATAAATAAGTCCATGCTTCAAAGCCCATTTCACAGGGCTGATATGGCTTCCCCGCACCGGGCCCAGATTCTTAAGATGCACATCTCCCCAGTACCAGGTATGGGCGACAAAAATAGAAGGTATCATTCCCAGACGGGCCATCTCTTCCATCTGATCCTCACGGACTGTCTGGCAGTGAATCATCACAGGGCGAAGCTCGCGCACCCGTTCCAGTTTTTCCGGCGCATCAGAAACCGCCTGGGAAAACGCGTCCAGATACTGCTGGGACGCTGCGTCGCCGTTGCAATGGGCCAGAAGCTGATGGCCCGCTTCTATGGAGGCTTCCACCCACTGTCTCACCTGTTCATCCGTACAGGCCGGATATCCGCGGTAAGCCCCTTCCCCCTCATAGGGTTCTGACAGCCAGGCAGAGCGGCCCTGGGGGGAACCGTCCAGAATAATTTTCTCACCGCCGATTTTCAAATGGTTACAGTATCCCTTCTCGTAAGCCGGATATTTTTCCACCGTCTCTTTTGCTTCATCCGCAAGCAAATAGGCAGCCACATCCAGGCAAAAGCCTCCCTTTTCAGCAACTTCCGCAAGTTTTTGGAAGGCGGACGGGTTGACTGCGCCGTCCTGTACAGTGGTAATCCCGTATTTTAAATAGGTTTTCTGGGCAAGCTCCATTTGTTTTTGAAAATCCGATTTCACATTGGAAAACATATACAGCAGCACCTTTGTCATAGCTGCAACTTCTTCGATATATCCGTTGGGCTCCCCATTTTCCTCCCGGCCGAATTTTCCTCCTTCCGGATCGGGAGTGTCTCTCGTAATGCCGCAGGCCTGTAAAAGGGCGCTGTTTGCCACGCACATATGCCCGGAAGTGTGAAGGATGCAGATAGGAATTCTATCCGATACCTGATCAAGGACTGCTTTCGTGGGATGCTCCTGCTCCGCCAGGAAATTATGGTCATAGCCATAGGCCATCAGGACAGAGCCTTCCTGAATGTCTTTTTCCTGCCGGTACGCCGAAAGGGTTTCCACGACCTGGCGAAAATCCGTACACTTGCCCAGATTCGCAAAAGCCGTATACTGGGCCAGCATGGTAATATGTCCGTGAGCGTCGATAAACGAAGGCATCAGGGTCTTTCCCTGCAAATCCACCCGTTCTGTCTCTGGCGGGCAGAGCCGCTCGGCCTCCTTGAACTCTCCCACAAAGGCAATCCGGCCCTGGGAGACAAGGACTGCCTCGGGAGCGTCTTCTTCTTTTCTCATGGTGATAATGTCACCGTTATAATATAATTTGTGCATGAAGATTCACTTTCCTTTCCAATTTTTCATATATCATTTTTGTAAACATCCGGGACGGAGGGCAATGCAAAATTTCAATCTATTCCTATTATATACCAAAAGCTGCCGCTTGAAAGGCATAAACTACAAATTTAAGATATTTTTGATAATATTTTCCATATTTGTAGTATTTTGCTTTCCTGCGGCAGCCGCTGCAAAACTTTTTATTTCAGTTCAGGCCAGTATTCTTTATTTGCCTCTATCATATCATCCAGAATCTCTTTTGCTACTTTCATGCTTGGCACTGTTTTATTCAGGGTGAAAGCTTTTAAGACTTTCTCATAAGAGCCCTCAATGCAGCCTTCCACCAGAAGTTTCTCACAGTTTAACTGCTGCATCATCAGACCCTGCTGGAACAGCGGAATCTCGTTCTGGGCGATGACTTCCGGGCCGTTTTTGCCGATATAAGCGGGAACCTCCACCATTGCGTCATAGGGCATGTTGGGGATTGCGCCCCGGTTCTCGGTGATAATGAGGAAACGGGCTTTTGTATCGTTCTTCAACGCAATTGCAAGATCTGCAATCCAGTCGCCGTGGCTTCCTGCATAGAACACGCTCTCATCAATTTCACCGGTGGAGAGGTATTTGTCGATGCCATCGAACAGCATTTTTTCGCGGGTCTCCATAACCTCATTGGCGCGGGTGTGGTTCACATCGGAATGCTCCACAAATTCTTTCTGCTGCAAATAATAATTCAGGTAGGTATTGGGCAGCGTCTCCGGGAAATTCTGCATAATTTCATACACGCCTTTCCAGACATAATACCAGCTTCCCTTGGCATGGCGGTTTTCATTATTTCCTGTTGCGATCAAACCTTTGAAATTCTTCACATACGCAGCTGGAAGCAGAATCTCATGCTCCATAATGTAATCCCTGAGTTTCGGCATAATATCCTCGCCCTTGTGCTCAATGGACGTAAACCATCCGAAATGATTCAATCCATAGTAATCATAAACGATGTCTTTCTTATCAATTTCCAGCGCTGCTGCTATCACGTCAATAATCGCAATGGGCATATCGCAGATATTGATAATCCTCGCGTTGGGACGCAGCTTTCTGCACGCCTCTGATACAATGGATGCCGGGTTGGAGTAATTCAGAATCCAATGCGTCGGACTTGCGTATTTTTCCGCGTCGTCAATCACCTGCATCATGGGGTAAATCGTGCGCATTGCATAAGCCATTCCGCCGCAGCCGCAGGTTTCCTGCCCTACGCAGCCATGTCTCAGAGGAATCTTCTCATCCTGTTCCCTCATGGCGTATTTGCCCACCCGCATCTGGGAGAAAATAAAATCAGCATCCGAATAGGCTTCCTTGGCGTCATAAGTCACAGTCAGTTTGATCCCGCATTTTAAATCTTCGTCCAGAATCCATTTCACCAAAGCGCCCACTTTGTCCTGACGCTCTTTGTCCACATCAAAGAGACGGATTTCCTCCACTCCAAGTTCCTCCTTGCGAAGCGCAATTGACTTTACAATTCCCGGGGTAAATGTGCTTCCCCCTCCTACAATAGTAATAATCATCTTTTTTTCCTCCTTCATTTCCATTCTTGTCAAAGATAAAAAACGTTGCGGCTCTACAGCGTCTTCAAATAATCTTCTACCGCAGTTCTCACTTCCGCCACTTTCAGGCCGATAATAATCTGGATGTCATCATCCTTTTTCACAATTCCGCTGTTGGGCACCTGATTGATCAGATCATCTTTTAACAGGGACGGATCTTTCACATTGACTCTCAGCCTGGTAAAGCAGTTTTCCGTAGAATTAATATTGTCTTTTCCTCCCAGGCCGGCCACAAGGCTTGCCACATTGGCAGTAAGGGCTCCGCCGCCAGAAGGCGCGCCCGATGCGCTCGGCGCTTTTTCCGGTTCCGCCGGCGCCGCCGCTTCACGTCCCGGCGTCTTTAAATCAAACTTCTTAATCAGAAAGCTGAATACCACAAAATAAAGGACAATCTGCACCGCCGCCAGCACATACATCATGGGCCAGTTGGTCTTCTCTGTACCTGCAGCCATGTTTGTAATAAAGGAAGATAAAATATTTCCTCCGCAGAAAGCCGTAACGTCAAACACCTTTAAAAGCGCAAGGAACAGGCCGGCAATCACTGCATGGATCACAAACAATACTGGCGCGCAGAATATAAACATAAAGTCAATGGGCTCTGTAATCCCTGCCAGGCAGGCCGTTACGATTAAAGGAATCATGGTAGAGCGCACACGCTGTTTGTTCTCTTTGTAAGCGGTATGTATGAACGCCGCGCCGATGCCGATATAACCGAACATCTTTGTAAATCCAATCGCCATATAGTAAATGCTGTCTGACATTTTCTCGATAGGCATATTCAGCTCTGTCATGGCAATGGCGTAAGCGCCTACCACCGTATTATCTCCCACCTGCAGGACGCCGCCTAAGTCTGAGAACTGGAAAGGCGTATATACCAGATGGTGCAGCCCTGTAGGAACCAGTAAACGCTCCAGGAAGCCATACAAAAACAGGCCAAGGGTTCCGCTGTTTTTAATCACGCCGGCCAAGGCGGAAATCCCCTTCTGGGCCCAGGGCCAAATCAGGTTGTCGGCAGCGCCAAACAAAATAGAAACAAATATCATAATCAAAAACGTAAAACGCACGCCGGAAAAAATCTGGGCCGCGCCGTCAAAGCTCTTCTGGGAAGTGCGGTTAAACACAAACCCCACAATGCATCCAAGGATAATTCCGCCGAACACGCTCATATCCACACACTGAATGCCCAGAATCTCCGCCTGCCCCGTTCCAATCAACTCCAGCATCTCGGAAGGTTCAGCCATCTGCCCTGTCACTTCCAGAAGCACATTTGACGTTTTTAAATACATGAGATAAGACATAAATCCAATCAATCCCGCATGATGCTTATCTTTTTTGGCAAACGCCGCCGGAATCCCAATAACGAAGACAACGCCCAAGTTGTTGATAATCGTCATAACGCTCTGATACATCAGTTTTCCCAGCACCTGAATGGAACCCCAGCTTAAAAAGGGGAGCGCGCCCTGAATGGTATTGTTGGTCAAAAGCGCCCCGATGGCCAAAATCAGGCCGCCCACAGAAAGGTACATCAATGGCTGCACCATTGCTTTGGAAAAAGCTTCCATCGCATTCATTATCTTTTTCTTCATAACAATCTCTCTCCTTTTATTTCAGGCAGTGTCAAACATCACCTTCTTTTTCTCCGTAAAAAATCTTGCTCAAGTGTACCAGCAGATACACCTCTTCCTGAGAATTTAAATGATAATCAAACTCATTTTGAACATACTCTCTCAGACGTTCGATGCATTCTTTATTTTTCCGATGCTTGTTCAGGAAAATTTCATGCAGGCTCTCCATATTGTCGCCTTCCCACTGAAACCGCTGGAAAATACGCTGCGCTAAAAACTTTAAATGGGTGGTTAAGCGTATTGTATCAATATTGTCCGGATCCAGTTCCGCATTATAGGCGTCCCGGATAATATCCGTACATCCTTTCACAAATTTCAGGGTATTGTAGGTCATCTCCCGGCTCATGGAGGCGCTGGCAAGCTGCAATGCAATGTATCCCGCCTCATAATAAGGCAATTCCACTCCGCAGCGGAATTCAATCTGCCGCAGCGCCCACTCCCCAATCTTAAACTCCCTGGGATAAAGCATCTTCGTCTCAGCCAGCATCAGGTATGGCAGTTCAATTCCCTGCTCATAGCGCTCAATCGCAAAACAAATATGGTCAATCAGGGACAAAAGGAGCTGGTCTTTTAACTCCTGGCCGCCGGCACGGGCATATTCCAGAATGTCCTCCGCCACACGCACCGCATCCGGACTGGCGTCTTTTAAAAGCTGTAAAAACTTTGTCTGAAGCTCGCTTTGAATATAATAAGTTTTTTCTATTTTCTGCTCATCAATTGTATCTCCGGGCCTTTTGGAAAATCCAATTCCCGAGCCTGTCAAAATGACCTCCCGGCCATCTGGCTTTACCGCTGACACAGCGCTGTTGTTATATACCTTAACGGCTTTCATCTGAAAATCCCCAATCCTGAAACTTTACTTACGATACAATGACAAATTGGACTTATCAGACACTTTCATCTGAAAATCCCCAATCCTGAAACTTTACGGCTGACTGCAGGCAATCACAGTATCCATTCCTTTTTTCACCTGCTGGCCCTGTGCCAGAGTTTTGAATTGATACTGGGCCGGGTTCAAAAGAATCAGCATCGTAGTCATATCAATTCCCTTTTCCTGCATCAGCGCGGCGTTAAAACGTATCACAGGCGTACCCTTCTTTACCTCAGCGCCTGGGGAAGCCAGTGCCTCAAACCCTTCTCCTCCAAGCTTTACGGTATCAATTCCAACATGCACCATCAGCTCAAGGCCGTCGTCCCTGGTCATTCCAAAAGCATGCAGCGTGTCCGCCACCATGGATAACTGCCCGTCGCAGGGCGCTGTAATCACGCTGTCTTCTGGAACAATCGCCACTCCATCCCCCAGCGCCTTTCCCGAAAATACAGGATCATTTACCTCCGCCAGGGAAATGCACCTCCCGTCCGCTACAGCGGCAAGCTCAAGCCCTTCCTTCTTTTTGAATATTGAAAACATTCCCATCCTCCTTTGGGCGTGTCTGCAAACACTTTGCCGGCCCGGCCGGATGCGCCTTTTGCAGCGCAAAACCAACAAAAAAAGACATGAATTCTCCTTTTCAAAGAGAACTCATGCCTGATTTAACAGTAACACGCGTTTTTATTTTGTAGTCACTATTGTAGTCAATCCCTCGCACAAAGTCAATAGGATTTTCACATTTGCTGTCATTTTGTATGATTCACTGAATTTTTTTCTTGATTTTTGTGTAAAATATACAAAATTTTGCTTTTCTTTGCTCCCTTGGGCATTATGTACAGAATCCTGAATATTTCGGGCTGCATCAGGGCAGCCCCTAAAGCCGCTATCCGCCACTCCCCCGCATGCTTCAAAATCATCTGGAGCCGCGACCGGATTTTGCTACACAATTGCAAGTATTCCCGAAATAATCAGCAGCACATAGGTCAGCTTTAAGAACGTTTCCTGATTGATTTTTTTCACCAGTTTCGTTCCAACCCAAATGCCTGCAAACAATGGAATCACCCCTGCCGCGCACAAAAAGATCACGTGAGAATTAAAATGTCCGGACTGGATCTGGGTTCCGGTGAGATAACATCCGATGGTTACCCACAGCATGGCCATCGTAGCCCTGAATTCCTCTTTCTCCTTCAATGCGCCGGATGCGTAAATCACCAGCAGCGCTCCGCCGGACACAAACATCCCATGAACCACCCCTGCCGCTAAAATCACCAGCAGCATCCCTGCTGCGCGCAGGGGGGATTGAGCCTTGGAAACAGCTGTCTCCGCTCCTGTTCTTGACCCTTCAGAAGTGAGGAAATCAGGGGATTGAGCCTTAGAAATAACTGCCTCCGCTCCTGTCCCTTCTGTCCTTTCTGTCCCTTCCAGGCCGTTCCCCTTCGCCTGCAGAAGCTTCTGCCCGAAGAGCTTCCACAGGGCAATGCACAGAATCATCACCCCGTACAACGTCAATAGCTGCTGTACCGGAAAAGCTTCAAAAATCCTCATGCCAAGAAACATCCCAATTACCATCAGCGCCGCCATTTTGCCGAATTCTTTCCAGTTAATATGCCGAAATCCTGTCAGCACAATCAAAAGGCAGGACAGCTGATCCAAAATGGCAAGCACCGACTTGGCTTCATCTACCCCAATCAGCTGTATGGTGGGCGGCATCCCCAGAAGGGTTCCGGCAAAGCCGGTGATTGCCTGAATTAAATTGGCCGCAAATAATATTACAAAAACAAGTATCTCTCTCCAAGTTACCGTCATACTGTTTCCTTTCCTCTCTGTTCTTAGGAACCGCCGCAAAATAAAATGTAAAAATTACGAGTAAGCCGCGCATTTTATTTTGCGGCAGTCCCTTCTATTGGATCTCTCAGTCCCGGCCGAAACTGAGCTGCTCCCTGATTCTCTTTCATACCTGCATACCAAAGGATTTGGCAGCAAAGTATGCCCTCGAATATAATTTATCGGAAGGAAAGGAAAATGTCAAGTACTGGCAATATTACCGGGAATTTTGTAACAACAGTTCAGCCTTCGGCTTCATTGTTACGGAATCCGGCTCATTTGAAAATTTGCCTGCGGCAAAGAACCGGATTCCCATTGTATCAACTTTATCATACGGACTTTGCAGTAAATGTAAAGTCCTAAGCTGAACTGTTACGAATTTTCTGTAAAGCTGGGATTTAAGGTCACTCTTTTATTCACCAGAAGCGCCACCACAATGGAAAATGCCAGAATCGCAATATTCCCGATAATCTGCGCCATGGATGTGGAAATCAGCAGCACTGCTACAGACAGCGCCGCCAGCGCCATGGAAAAAATGCAGACAGCTTTCAGCTTTCCATTGCTTACATGGAAGGAAGATTTGTTCCAAAGCTCCGGCAGTTTCTTCGGAAGCTGCATGGCAGAATAAGCGATTACGCCCCGGATTATTGTAAATAAAATCACCGTACTGTTGGCCACCGTATTCAAATCCAGGCCGATTAAAATCGGCACAGTGCCAATCAGGTAAAATACCAGCAGAATATAATGGGCAGAACCATACTTTTTATTTTTCACGGCAAGCTTTCTGGGAAGCCATCCGTCTTCACAGGCGCGCATCACCGGATACACAATCATGCCGATGTTAAAGTTCAAGGTGGTAAGCAAGGCGAACATTGCGCCGCCCACGACAAAAAACGTATAAACCGCCTTAGGCATAAACGCTGCCGCCGACACGCTCAAAGGCTGGTTGGCCACCTGATCCACCGGAAGCACGCCTGCCGCAACCGTTGCCATCACTGCGTAAATCAGCACTACAATGCCGGTGGAAGCGATAATCACAAAAGGAATATCCTTGGTGGGATTTTTCGCCGCAGAACTGTAATTCACCACATACTGAGCGCCCCCTGCCGCAAAGGTCAGGTAAATGGACGCCAGCACAAACCCTCCCGGGCCGCCGGCCATAAATCCATTGGTAAAATAATCCGGCTGAATGTGCCCAACCCCTAATACAATGTAAGAGGCGATGGCAACCGCAAGCACCACACAGAGAATGTTCTGAAGCCTGGCTGCCTGTTTTACCCCCAATACATGCATGCCAAACAGAGCCGTCAGCACAACGGTACAGATTAATTTTGCCGGAACTCCCGGAAACAGGGACAGGAAATAATCTGCAAAGGACAGGGTGTACATACTGATAGCCAATGCGCTGAACAGCTGCACATACAGATAAATACCCGCCATTTTCTGCCCGCTCAATACCGCAATCTGAGAGTACTGCCCTCCCACAAAATTTGCCGTTCCGCCAATGTAAATCTGCGGAATTGCTCCCATAATCGTGATAAGTCCAGCAATAAGATAGGCAATATTTACGCTTCTTCCGGTAAAGCCGATTGCAATTCCGGTCATGGTCATAATGCCTACGCCGATAATCTGGCCCACCGCCATGGAAAACAAATCCCCTCTGCTCAACAATTTGCTCTTTTGATCTTCCATAAATTTTCTCCTTTTTTGAATTTTCTACCTGTACAGTTCTTTTTTCATGCGGCCTAACGCCTCTGTCAGAATGCTTCTCTGGCATCCCACATTCAGCCGGAAATGCTCTTCTCCGCCCGGCCCGAACCAAGGCCCCGGGACACAGATAACCGCAGCGTCCAATACGATTCTCTGAAACAGCTCCTGATCCCCCAGATGCAGGCCAGATAAGTCAAGCCAGCATAAGAAAGTTCCTTCCGGCCGGATCATGGTTACGCCCGGCATATGCTCTTTTAAATATTGTTCCACATAATCTACATTTGCCTGCATATAGGCTATCTCCTGATCTGCCCACTCTGCGCCCTCCGGGGTGTAAGCGGCAATGACGCTCTCAATGCCGAAGGTGTTTTTCACATCCAGGGACATGGCAATCTGCGTCTTGCCGAAGGCTTCCCGCACCTTGGGATTGGGGATAATGGACATGCTGGATTTCAGCCCGGCCACATTAAATGTCTTGCCCGGCGCTGTCAAATGGATAAAATTATCTGCATACTTTTCATCCAGGCTGAGCAGGGGATAATGGGTATGCCCCTCGTAGACAATGTCCCCATGAATCTCGTCCGACACCAGCATCACATGATGCTTTAAGCAGATATCCGCAGCCTTTCGCAACTCTTCCTTCTTCCATACCCGCCCCGTAGGATTGTGAGGGCTGCACAGAATCATCATGGTATTTTCCGGCTTGGAAGCCAGCTCCTCCAGCTCTTCCAAATTCATTTCAAAATGCCCGTCCCGGCAGACCAGGCCGTTATTTACAACCCTGCGGTTATCATTCTTCACAATCGTGGCAAAGGGATCGTACACCGGCTGCTGGATAATTACCCCGTCTCCCTCTTTGCTGAAGGTACGGATTGCAATGTTGATTCCGGCCACAACGGAAGGGGTATAAGTAATCCACTCCGGCTTCACCTCCCAGCCAAAACGCAGCTTCTGCCAGTAGCAGACTGCCTGGTAAAAGCTTTCCATAGGCGTACAATAGCCAAAAATCTCCTTTTCCACCCGATTCCTCAATGCTTCCACGATTACCGGGGCACAGGGAAATTCCGAATCTGCAAGCCACATGGGAATCATATGCTCTGGAATGTCCATGTGCAGATAAGAACTGACTGCCTTCGCATGCCACTTCATGTCATTGGTTTGCTTCCTGTCCACAATACGGTCAAAATCATACTTCATAATCTCCACCTTCTCCTTCTCTTTGAGTTTAACTTTTAAACTGTTTATTAGTTAAACTAATTATATATCTTTTATCACTTTTGTCAATAGAAAAAGAAAAACTCAGGGAATCTTTGTGAATAGTACACAAATTAATTCTCCTGAGTTTGGTAGAATTTCCTGCTCTCTTGTCATTGACAATAAAATTTCAATCCTTATTTCCGATTTTAGACAGAAAAAAGCCGGGGATTGCTCCTCAGCTTTCTATCACTCTTATTTTTCTCCAATATGATGTTTTACTAACATAAAATCTAGCAAGATTTTAATTATGGTAGTATTCTATCATAAGGGCATTGGCAATATCTCTATTGTCGCTCTCACCCTCATTCAGCGCTCCCCTTGTCTCTTTCCAAGGCCTTTCTGCATGGGTATATTGCCTTAACGTATCCCCGTCTTCGTTCCCATATGTCTCAATCACATGATCCATATGCCGCTTTTCCGATTCTGAGAAAGAATGCGCCAATTGGTAATCCTCTCTTCTTACAATCCTTCTTCCCCTGTGGGTATCAAACAGCCGTTTATTTACCGGGCCGTTTGCATAATCCTTAAAGGTATCGTCTATAAATTCTGTCTTATAAATTCCAAGACACCAGGCCTGGCAGTAATAAACCAGTTTCTGGAGCATCCAGGTATCAATTGCACCCATTCTGCCAAGAATATAAGCCGCCACATCCAAAGACGTGGGATTGGTTGATTCTATCGTATCAGAATCCTCTTCGGGAATTTCCCTGCCTAATTCTTCTGCAAAACGAATCCATTCCCCAATCATAATATCCGCATTTGCAAGAGATTCTTCAATGGTGTCTCCATCTGCCATACAGCCAGGGAGAGCTGGAACATTTGTAATATATGCCGCGTCATCATCACTCCAATAAAACATTTTGTTGTATGCCATATTGCCTTTCTCCTGCATTGACTACCACCCCTTCATCCCGAATATTACGGTAATATGGCAAGTTATCTACCCAATAATTAAAATGCTCTTCATTCTTAACTACTGGAGAAATATCAATACCATACTTCATCAAATATTCAAAAGCACAATCTGCCACATCATCTGCATAATCCCGGATTTTATTTTCAGAAATTTTAACCAGAATCATTACATCAATATCAGAGCCTTCCGTATAATCGCCCCTTGCATAGGAACCATAAATTACAACTCTATCCATATCCTTTCCAAACAGACGACGCATATCTTTTGCAAATTCAAATACGATATTCTTTACAGAAACCGGCATATCTCCACCTCCTCTTCGCTCCGGCGGCAATTCGTCGGAAAGCATTCCTAAAATGCTTCGCATTGCCTTCTTTCTCCATTTTAGCATATCCATATTCTCTTGTCATCTTTTTCATTTTTGCTGCTATGGGCTTGAATATCTAAAATGAAGGTTCAACAGGTATCGCAAAGCATAAAAGAATCCCACAAACAGCGTATTTATGCCATTTGCGGGATTCGGTACATCACCTGGCTTTATTTACGTCAATACGTTCCCAAAAATTCCTAGAGCGTGTTTGAAAAATGCTCTAGAAACTACAGGAAAATAACTTTGGCAATTTATTGAGAATATAGTCTTTACATATCTTCCAGGGATTCTTTAATCTTCCCCATAAAGCCTTTTTTCTTTCCATGCTTCTCTGCATGGGCTGCACCATTTCCTTTCTTCAGGGACTGCCCGCTGGCTTCGTCAAATCTGCGCAAAGCCTCCTTGGCCTCTTCATTCAAACCGGTGGGCACCTGGACTACAAGGGTTACATAGTGGTCGCCCCGGATGGAAGAATTGCGCAGGGACGGGATGCCCTTGCCTTTCAGGCGGATTCTGGTATCTGTCTGGGTTCCCGGCTTCACGTCATAGAGAATATCCCCGTCAATGGTGCTGATACGCACTTCACCGCCCAATGCCGCCTGGGCAAAAGAAATGGGCGCTGTGGAATAAATATTCATATCCTGCCGCTGGAAAATCGGATGTCTGCTGACATTTACTTCTACCAGCAAATCGCCTCTTGGCCCGCCGTTAGCGCCGGGTTCTCCTTTTTCCCGGATACGGACGCTCTGGCCGTTGTCAATGCCGGCAGGAATGGAAACTTTGATTTTTTTGCGCTTTGCAATATATCCGGTTCCCCGGCAGTCGGGGCATTTTTCCCGGATAATTTTCCCGGTTCCATGGCAATCCGGGCAGGTCTGTACATTCTGCACCATGCCAAGGAATGACTGCTGGGTATAGACCACTTTCCCTTTCCCGCCGCACTTGGTACAGGTCTCCGGTGAAGTCCCCGGCTTCGCCCCTGTAGTGTGGCAGGTCTGGCATTCATCCTTCAATGTAATCTCAATTTCCTTCTCGCAGCCAAAGGCCGCTTCTTCAAAGGTAATCCGCACTGCCGCCCTAAGGTTCGCGCCTTTCATAGGACCATTGTTGGCGGAACGCCTTCTGGAGCTGCCGCCAAATAAATCGCCGAAAATATCGCCGAAAATGTCACCCATATCCATGCCGGAGAAATCAAAGCCGCCTCCGCCGCCCATGCCCCCGTCAAAGGCCGCATGGCCGAACTGGTCGTACTGGCGCTTTTTATCCGGATCGCTTAAAACGGCATAAGCCTCGGAAGCTTCTTTAAATTTTTTCTCAGCCTCAGCATCACCCGGATTCATATCCGGGTGATATTTTTTGGCAAGCTGGCGGTATGCTTTTTTAATGGTAGCATCATCCGCATTTTTGTCCACTCCAAGGACTTCATAGTAATCTCTTTTCTGTTCTGCCATGATTATACTTCCTTATAATCTGCGTCTACCACGTCATCATCTGCACTGCTGTAGGATGCATTTCCCATATCAGGAGCTGGGCCGGCGCCTGCTGCGCCCTGGGCTGCCTGTGCATTCTCATACATCTTTGCAAATACTTTCTGTGCGCTTTCCATGAGTTTTTCCTTGGCTGCCTTCATCTCGCCTACCTGGTCGTCGGTCATTTCCTCTGCATTCGGATGTGCCTCTACCATGGCTTTCAATGCGTTCAGGTCTGCCTCTACTGCTGCCTTATCAGCGGCATCCAGGTTCGCGCCAACCTCCTGCAAAGCATTCTCTGTCTGGAATACGAAAGAATCTGCGTCATTTCTGGTGTCAATGGCTTCTTTTCTCTTCTTATCCTGGGCTTCGAATTCTGCCGCTTCTTTTACTGCCTTTTCAATGTCGGCGTCGGACATGTTGGAGCCTGCGGTGATGGTAATATGCTGCTCTTTTCCGGTTCCCAAATCTTTGGCGGATACGTTTACAATACCGTTGGCGTCAATGTCGAAGGTAACTTCAATCTGAGGAACGCCTCGTCTTGCTGGCGGGATTCCGTCTAACCGGAACTGGCCTAAGGATTTGTTATCTCTTACAAACTGCCGCTCACCCTGTACCACGTTGATGTCAACTGCAGTCTGGTTATCTGCCGCGGTGGAGAAAATCTGGCTCTTCTTGGTAGGAATCGTTGTATTTCTTTCAATCAATCTGGTTGCAACGCCGCCCATGGTCTCAATGGATAAGGACAATGGAGTTACATCCAGAAGAAGGATTTCACCTGCGCCTGCGTCTCCTGCTAATTTACCGCCCTGGATGGAAGCGCCTAAAGCAACGCATTCGTCTGGGTTCAAGGATTTGCTTGGGTCTTTTCCGGTAAGCTGTTTTACCTTATCCTGTACAGCCGGAACACGCGTGGAACCGCCTACCAAAAGCACCTGGCCCAGCTCCGAAGCCGTAAGCCCTGCGTCCTTCAATGCGTTCTGTACCGGAACGGCTGTCCTCTCTACCAAATCATGGGTCAGCTCATCAAATTTTGCCCTGGTCAGGTTCATATCGAAATGTTTCGGGCCTTCTGCAGTTGCAGTGATAAAGGGCAGGTTGATGTTGGTTGTGGTGGCAGAGGATAATTCTTTCTTTGCCTTTTCTGCCGCTTCCTTTAATCTCTGCAGCGCCATCTTATCATTGGAAAGGTCAATGCCTTCTGTTTTCTTAAATTCCGCCAGCATGTAATCTGTAATCTTCTGGTCGAAATCATCGCCGCCCAGACGGTTATCGCCGGAAGTGGATAATACTTCGATGACGCCCTCGCCGATTTCAATGATAGACACGTCGAAAGTACCGCCGCCTAAGTCGTAAACCATGATTTTCTGCTCTTTTTCATTGTCAAGGCCGTAAGCAAGCGCTGCCGCTGTCGGCTCGTTGATAATACGTTTTACGTCCAGCCCTGCAATTTTTCCTGCATCTTTGGTTGCCTGGCGCTGTGCGTCGTTGAAATACGCCGGAACCGTAATGACTGCATCCGTTACTTTTTCACCCAGGTAATTTTCTGCGTCCGCCTTTAATTTCTGGAGAATCATAGCGGAAATTTCCTGGGGGGAATAATTCTTGCTGTCGATGGAGCGCTTGTGATCCGTGCCCATTTCCCTCTTGATAGAAGAAATGGTCTTCTCCGCGTTGGTTACTGCCTGGCGCTTTGCCGGCTCTCCTACTAACCTTTCGCCTGTCTTGGTGAAAGCCACAACAGACGGTGTTGTCCTTGCTCCTTCTGTATTGGCGATAACCACAGGTTTCCCGCCTTCCATAACTGCCACACAGCTATTTGTTGTTCCTAAGTCGATACCAATAATTTTGCTCATAATAGAGACCTCCTCATAAATATAAACTAATTACATTGTCTGCTGTTTTACTGCCTGGAAGCATAGGCTTCCCAAAATTAAGCGGAGCATACCGCTTATGGAAATCCGGGGAAAACGGCTTGTTACTGCACCACAGCCACCATGCTGTGCCTTACCACGCTATCCCGGTACATGTACCCTCTCTGCAGTTCCTGCGCCACAAACCCGGATTCATATTCTTCGCTTTCCACCTGCATCACTGCATTGTGGAACTCTGGGTTAAACTCAGCGCCTACCGCTTCAATGGGCTTTACTTCCAGATTTTCCAGTTCTGTCATCAACTGCTTATATATCTTATCCATTCCCTGCACAAAGGGATCTTCCTTTGATTCTTCGGGAACAGCGGATAACCCTCGTTCAAAATTGTCCACCACCGGAAGGATTTTCTCAATCACGCTTTTCGCCCCTACCTCAAACATCTGGGCTTTTTCCTTCTCGGTCCGCTTGCGGAAATTATCAAATTCCGCCATCTGCCGCTGTACCCGGTCGGTCAGCTCGGCAATTTTTTCTTCCTGCTTATTCTTCTTTTCTTTCTTCTTGAAAAATCCTTTTTTCTCTTCTGCCTGAGCCTCTTCGGAAGGCTGTTCTTCCCCGGATTCTTCTTCGGAAGAGCCGTCAAGAGAGCTGTCAGAGGTTTCTTCTGCCTCCTCAGGTCCCGGCGGGCTGTCCGTTCCGCATTCTTCTTGTGGAAGTTCAGGAGTGTCTTCCGTCTCTTCTGTTTCTATGTTTTCTGTTTCCTGGCTTTCCATTGTTTCCATCTCTTTCTGTTCTGCCATATCTGTTCACCTTTCTATTTTCCATCTTCCAAATCTGGATGCTTTCTTATCCTCCGTTTTCCAAATCCGAGCGGGGTATCTCTTTCCTGCTTTTCTTTGGTTTCCGAAATACGGCGTCAAGCTGTACCTTCAATGTCTTCAGATTATCCATGACATTTTCGTAATCCATACGCTTCGGGCCGATAATCCCTATGGTGCCTGTCATTCCCTCCCCAATCTGGTAGGTTGCCGTTACCACGCTGCAGTCCTTCATGTTCTGGATGGGGGATTCTGAACCAATATATACCTGGATTCCCGTCTCCTCCTGGGAGGTTAAGGTTTCGTTGACCAGGCTGATCAGCTGCTTCTTCTCTTCAAAGGCATCCAAAAGTTCCCGCGCTTTCTGGGAATCGCTTAACTCCGGATATTTTAAAATATTTGTTGTCCCGCTGGTGTAAACCTCAAGATCTTCATCCTCCTGGATGGCTCCTGCCAACGCGTCTAACACATCGCTTACAATGTTGCTGTGGATGCCCGCCTGCTCTTTGAGCTTTGCAATCGTGCCAAGGTTAATCTCCTCTGCGGACAGCCCGTTGAGGCTGGTGTTCAAAAGAATGTTTAACTTCAATAATGTCTCATTATCTAAGGCTTCCCCTGTAGAAATCATCTTATTCTTTACCAGGTTTCCTTCCATCACAATCACGGCCAGAAGCTGTTCCTCATCTACCTGGGACAACTGCAGGAACTTTACTTTGTTCTTATGATAAGAAGGAGAAGTTATCATGGCGGTATAATTGGTATTTGCCGCCAGCATCTTTGCCATCTGCTGCAATACCTGTTCCATCCGCTCTGTGTGTTCAATCATGAACTCCTTCATCTCTGTGACTTCCTGATCCTTTTGCTTCATCAGATTGTCTACATAAAACCGGTAACCCTGGTCAGAAGGAATCCGGCCTGCAGAGGTGTGGGGCTGTAAAATGTATCCCAGTTCTTCCAAGTCCGACATCTCATTGCGGATGGTAGCGGAACTTAAATTCAAATCTGAATATTTTGAGATGGTCCTGGAACCAACCGGTTCCCCTGTATCCAGATAGTTCTGGATGATTGCATTTAAAATTTTTCTTTTTCTTTCATCCAGTTCCTGCATACCTGGCCTCCTGTGTAAGTTTTTTCTTTTGTTAGCACTCGGCTTGTAGGAGTGCTAACATCTATGTACTTAAAATAGCACTATCGTTTTTTATTGTCAATAGTATTTTTTCGATTTTATAATTTCTTTATAATTAGCAAATGGATTTTCTTAAGAAAGATTGCGCAATGCTGCAAAATGAAATATACTAAATAAAAAATAGGAAGGAAGCGAACACATGCCATTGCCACAGAAAAAATATTATACCGCAGAAAATTTTTACGCGCTGCCCGATGATATTCATGCAGAATTAATCAACGGGGAACTCATCTGCCTGGCCGCGTCCAGCCGGCTGCACCAGGAAATTTCACGGGAACTGCTTTTTGCGATTACCGGGTATCTGAAAAGAAAGGGCGGCAAATGCCGCGTATTTGCCGCGCCTTTCCATGTACAGCTCAAAGCGTCTGAACATACTGTTCTGGAACCTGACATCTCTGTGATATGCGATACGGACAAACTAACAGCCTATGGCTGTATTGGCGCGCCGGACTGGATCATTGAAATCACTTCGCCTTCCAACCCCAGCCATGACTATATTACAAAGCTAAACCTGTACAATGCCGCAGGAGTGCGGGAATACTGGATTGTGGAGCCCCAAAATAAAACCGTCTATGTGTATGACTTAGGCAGCGGAAAACTGCCGCTAAAGGCCTACTCGTTCCATGATACTATCAAGGCCGGCATTTATGAGGATTTATCCATCAATTTTGCTGATTTGGATTTTGGGGACTCCTGATAAAACAAATATGTTCTGGAACGAGCTCTTCTATTTGGATGCAGCCGGAAATAGAAAACCTTCGCTCTTGTTACTCATTGGTTAGCAGGGATCTTGGCTCAATCTTCCGGATGCGGAAGGACATCAGGCAGGCAGCCCCAAAGGCAAACAATACAAGCCCAAGCCCTGACGCGATCACAAACCCCACGGGGATATGGAAGGTGCAGGTAACGATTCCAAGGTTTCTTAAAAATACCGCTGTCAGCGGATTTATCACAAAACAGCTTGCCAAAAGCCCAAGGGCGGCGGAACCTGTCACCGCTGGCATAAAGCTCAACGCTGTCTGGACCATAAGCTGCGGGGTGGTAAAGCCCAGTGATTTTAAAATGCCGTATTCCTTCTTTTTGCTGCCCAGCATAGCCCGTACCAACAGATACATCACAAAGGCGATAATCGTTATGCTAAGAAAAAGAATTGCGGCTACAATTACTTTCATCAAAGAAATATAGACCGTTGACATTGCATAGATAACCTTTAACATATTCTGGGTCTTGTTGACATTTTCCCCCAGCCGCCGGATGATCTCCTGATTGAAATCATCTGCTTTGGCGTCTTTCGAAAGGTTTATGTAATAGCTCAGATTAGAAAGCCTTCCCATCCGCTCAAACCCTTCCTGGGTCAAAAGGCAGTCTTTTCCCAGGTTATTGGAAATCTGCGTAAAACCGGAAATAATATAATCTGCTTCTCTCTCTCCAAGATTGAGCCTGATTTCGTCGCCAATCCCATATCCATGATCCCTGGCATATTTTGCAGCCACCGCCGCCTCGTTGTCAAACTCTGGAAACCTTCCTTCTATCACAACCTCCTTATTATTTACCTGGGAAAAATCATCACAAATGGCTGCCACTAATTCAGCCCCTCCCACATGCCCTACTATCTGGCTATGGTACAGGTAAACCTTTTCCACACGGCTGTCCATTTCCATTTCCTGTAAAAATTCTGTTTTGGCGTCTGCATTGATATTGATGCAGACATCCGCTGTCTCCCCCGCCACAAGATTGAGAAAGGGAGTGATATCCACAATTACATTTTCCAGCATCAGCCCGGAAAATACCAGAATCAGGGACAATACCAGCATCGTCACGCAAATCGTGAGGTTATATTTCATCCCTGATAAAGTGGTTTTCAGCGAAAGAGCCAGCTGCAGGGGCAGCCTTGTTTTGTCCAGCGGGACGTGGTTCCGGCGAAAGCTGTGGGTCTGTATTCCCTGGCGCAGGGCGTCAATGGGAGGAATTTTTCGGATTCTGCGGGCGGACAGCCATACCGTTAAAGCCACAGCCCCAGACAGCACGGCAAGGGTCACGCACAAAGGCGCTGGCAGAATATGGATTTTATAGGGAATTCCCGTCTGGGAAACCATCATTTCATTTATGCCGGGAAACAAAAGCCAGGAAAGCAGCACGCCCAAAAGTGACGCAAACAAGGTAATGCCGAGAAATTGCAGCAGCAGCATTCCCATAAGCTGCCTGCTTTGATACCCCAGCGCCTTCCATACGCCCAGATTTTTCATATTTTCCTGGATATAATGGATAATATTGGAAGACACTACAGCCAGCACAATCAACAGCACAAAAAACGCCATGGCGCTGATGACGCCGGAACAAATCATCTGTGAAATGTAACGGGACTGGGAAACCAATGCGTAGGAGTTACTGGCTAAGACAGTTCCCGGATACCTGGCTGATATCTCATGGTTCAGCATGTTTTCAAACTCCTCGCTTTCCGCTTTGTCCGAAATCCGCACGGAAACCAGGACAGCGCCTGCGGCATACCCCTTGCCTTCCAAATCCTGGTAAGCCTGATCTGTCATCAGGATTTCAAACATGGAGCAGTTGTGGGAGCCTGCCATAACACTGTTAAAAAAGCCGCATACCAGGTAGCTGGCCTTATGGTTTCCAATGGTAAGCTCCACAGGTTTCCCAACTGCAATGTCACCTGTTTTATATATCATAGGAAGATAAATACCTTCTTCTAATCCGCCGTCCTCCAGGATCTCCGCCTTTCCAACCAGCCGTTTCTCTGCGTCCCCTTTTTTCATCATAATAAAGTTTGAGGCCGCCTCCCCGCCGTTGTAAGTAATCTTTCCTTCTGCGCACATCACGTCATCCATGCAGAATTCTGATGTGCGCGCATCCTTTTTCAGGATTTCGGAAATAGTTTCCTTCCTTTCGCCAGCATCATCTGTTGCCGCGCTTTGGCCTAAGGCTGCTCCACTATTTTCCACACAGGCTGTCACATGCTCTGCATTCAGGCGCTGATGCCAGCGGTCGAAATTCTGTTTATAATCGAAGCTTAACATCAGCCACAGGTTCATCATCCCCGCCGCCAGAAGAATCAGCACAATTTCTGCCATGGTCTGCCCTTTCGCCTTGCGCAGATTAGCCCTTACAAGAAATAAACTTTTCCTCATACTTACCACCCCATTTCCATTTGACGCAAAAAGCAACAAAATCTGCTTTGGCAGCATAAATTTATTTTCATACTTACCACCCCATTTCCACGAGAAAAGCAGACAGCTTCTTATGCCTTTTTTCATCGCCGCGCACGTACCTGCCCAGATTGCATTCCCCTAAAATCGCGCCGTCTTTTAAATACAGGATACGGCTGCCCCTGCGGGCGGAACGCATATCATGGGTCACCATCACCACACTCTGCCCCTGCTCATTAAATTTGGTCAAGGTATCTAAGACATCCAGCCCGGTCTTGGAATTTAAGGCTCCGGTTGGCTCATCCGCAAATAAAATTTCCGGGGAATTAATTAATGCCCGGACAATCCCCACCCGCTGCGCTTCGCCGCCGGAAATCTGGGTGGGAAACTTTCTCTGGGTTTCTTCTGAAATGCCCACAGCCTGAAATAACTCCCTTGCCCGCCTAAGCAGCGCCTTCTTGTCTTTGCTGGCCAAAAGCCCTGCGCAGAGCACATTATCCAATACGCTCATGCTGTCAATCAGATAAATCTGCTGAAACACAAATCCGCAGTGTTCTCTCCGAAATATAGAAAGCCCGTCCTGGTTCAAATTGGAAATCACCTGCCCGCCAAAGGTTATGGCGCCAAGGGTGGGCGTATCCATGCCGGAAAGGGCATACAAAAGGGTGGATTTTCCGGCGCCGCTGGCGCCCATAATCACTGTAAAATCTCCTTGGTAAAGTTCCAGGTCAATGTTTTTCAGTACGTGCTGCATGGCGCCTCCGCTGGAGAAGGATTTGCTTAAATTTTCCGTTTTGTAAATGACTTTTTTCAATTGGGGAACTCCTTTCCTGGGTATCGAAATATTGACAATGTCAGTCCGCTGTAGAACCTTTATCATAGGTTTTATTTTATTTTCCCGATTCTTAAATGTCTTTATGGAAACCTTAACAAATCCTTAAATCATTGCCACAGAACCGCAGGGTCAACGCAGTTCGTTTCAGAAAAGGCGCTTTTAAAGGATGCCGCTTAGCAAAACGGCGATGCTTACTCTTAGCCCTTTTTCCCCGTTTTCCACTGTGAATGCCCCGTCCATGGCTTCCATAAAATAGTTGGAGATAAACAGGCCAAGACCGGCTCCTTCGATTCCTTTGGCGTTGCTTCCCCGGCGGAATTTTTCTTTGATAAATAAGAGTTCTTCTTCTGGCAGTCCGCCGCCTTCGTCTTCAATTTCCACCACCAGCCTGCTGCCGGTTCTTTCCGACCGCACCCGGATGGCTGTATCTGCATATTTATAGGAATTCACAAAAATATTGTCAAACACCTGCTGCAGCCTGAGCTTGTCCGCCCATACCAGGCAGGGAGGAATGGCACAAATAGCAGCCCGGTGAAGATAATCCGCATGTTCAAGCATGCACGTAAGTTCACTGCTTTCCATATCGTCAGGCGTTACTGCCAGTTCCTGCAATTCTTCCAGTGTTGCGGAAAACAAATTCGTAACCAGGCTGTTAATCTGGTCGGCTTTTTGAATAATCTGCGCATAATTTTCCTGCGTCCTTGCGCTTTCTGCAAGGGCAAATCCCACTTCGGACGCAGCCTTTATGCTGGCTACAGGAGTTTTGATATCATGGGAAAGCTTCGCCACAAGCTCCTTCTTCTCTGCATCCGCCTTTGCCTGGGCAAGCCTTGCCTTCTTAAGCTCCGCGCGCATAATGTCAAAGCTTTCCGTAAATGCGCCGAACAGGTTCTGCCTGTCCATTTCCAACGGAATGTCCAGATTCCCTCCGGCAATCCGTTCCGCAAATCCTTCCAGCTTGCGAAAAGGCTTTACCAGCTTGCGGTAAAGCCCTGCTGCGTAACCTGCAAGAACCGTCGCCTGAATCAGCAAAAGCAGCAGCAGACATAGGACTGCGCTGCGCTTCCTGGCAGCAGAACTTTCTAACCATGAATTGTAGAAAATCACTTTTCCCACCACAGCTTCTGATTGTTTTACATCAAGTATGGTATCTCTGTGGGAAATTGCCTGGCTTATGGTTTCGCTTAGATGCTCCCTAGTCTTGCATAATACAGTTCCGCTGTTATCAATGACGACATAGTCAAATTTCGCATGATCCGTCTTTGCCGCATGCCCTTTCTTTGGGACGTCTTCTGCCTTGGCAATTTTATCCCAGTCATTTTCCAATGTTTTTACAATTTTGTTTACTGCCACCACATCCTGGGACGGCATCTCTTCCCTGCCCATAAAAAAAATCACAGCAGCCGCCTCCAGCAGGAAAATCAGCAGAAGCACAAAAATAAACCTGCGCGTTTTCATTTTCCCGCTCCTTCAAATTTATACCCTTTGCCCCAGTAAGTGACAATGTATTCCGGCTGGTTGGGATTTACTTCTATGGCCTCGCGTATTCTGCGGATATGGACGTTTAAGGTTCCATCTCCGGTGAATTTATCCGCCCAGACTTTTTCAAAAAGCTCCTGTTTGGACACCACCTTATCTCGGTTTTGGATTAAATAGGACAGAAGCCGGAATTCCATCATGGTTAATTTCACTTTCTTTCCGTCCACCAGAAGGCTCTGCCCTGGGATGTCAACCTTTAGCCTTTGGTCTGAATAATTTTCCCCGCTTTCTTTCCCGTAACGCTTTAAGACCGCCTGGACCTTGGCCAGCAAAACGCCAAGAGAACAAGGTTTTTGAATATAGTCGTCGCCGCCGATATTCAAAGCGGCAATTTTATCGTCATCGCTTGTCCTGGCAGAAATAAAAAGAATGGGGATATCGGTCCGCTCCCGCAGCTCCCTGCACAATGCGAATCCGCTCCCATCTCCTAAATTGATATCCAAAAGCAAAAGCTCCGCAGTATTTTCCTCAAAAAAACAGCGGCTCTCTTCTGCACTGTAAACTGCCGCTGTTTTTACCCCGAATAAATTAAAATACTCTGCTGTGCTGTCTGCAAGCAGTTTTTCGTCATCTATAATTAAGCAATGGTATTTCATGGAGGGTTCCTTTCCTGTGTGTTTATTCTAAATAAATTATATGGGGACGCTGGGTATATGTCAACCTAGAGCGTGTTTGAAAAATGCATCTGTCAAAAAGCATTTTTCAAACACGCTCTAGCACCCTTTCTTTCCCTGGTCATACAATATTAATAAGCAAAATTAAGGAGAACTTTATGGAAAAATTAATGGAAATCAGCCATGTGGGTTATTCCTATCATACGATGCAGGGGGAAACGCCTGCTTTATCCAATATAAATTTTACGGTTCATAAAGGGGATTTCCTGGCGGTTGTGGGGCCTAGCGGGTGCGGCAATGCAATGGTTGCGCTGTGGAAACAAAGAAGGCAGCCTGTGGCTGAAAACTGCTGGCTGTCCTGCTGCATCTGTTTCCTTCTGCAAACGCATATCTGGCAGCCACTGATATTTGCTGATTCTTGCTCCATCAATGGCTGCCATAGATAAAAATATGGGCTTCTTCTCCATCCCAGACAACCTTATCCAGAATCATCCGCAGATATTCCCGTTTTTCCGGCACAGTTAATGTGTCAAAGAGACTGCGAAAGCTGGAAAGCTGTTCTAAGAGGAACTCCATCTGCTGTTTATCCCCCTGAATATTTTTTCCTTCTTCCCCGGATTCTGCACGCTCTTTTTCCAGAGACACACATTCCTCATTCAACTTTCGGATTTCTTTTTCTATCTGCTGAATAAAAGTTTCCTCCCCGCCGGATTTTGCCAGAACAGAAATGAGATTCTGTACTTCTTTTTTTCGTTTCTGTATCTCCTGCTCCAGCAGGTCTGCCGCAGTTACCGTTTCTTCTTTGGTATCGTCAATTCTTGCCATGACTTCCTGCAGTATGCGGTGGATGTCGGAATTTTCTTCCGTATAGAGAAGCACCTCCCTACATACCAGTTCATCCAGTGTATTTCCCTGCACATTCGATACAGAGCATTTCTCCCCATGGGTCATGTCTTTGTAGGGGCAGAGATAGGAAAATTTCCGTTCTCCTGTTTCCGTCACCTGTTTGGAGGAATAATTTTTCGGGCGCATCAAATGTCCACAGGAGCAATACAAAATTCCTGACAGCAAAGCTACCGGGTTCTGAACTTTGTGCCATCCTTCTCCCCTGGAACTGTTTTTTGTCAGAAGACTCTGGATTTTGGAAAAATCCTGCCCGGATATGATTCCCGGATGTTTTCCCTTTGCCACAATCCATTTTTCCGGTGAATTACTCTTATTCTTGTACTGGGCGGAAGAAGTTTTCGCATAGGCAATCAGGCCATATCGTCCGTCTGCTTCTTCTTTTTCCATGCATACCTGGCAGCCCAGGTTCCAGAAATACTCGTAAGCCTCCTGGTCTGCCGCGCAATACACAGGATTTGTTAGAATGTCCCGGATAGCGGTTGTGGTATATTCCTTGCCCCGCTTCGTCTGGATGCTGTGGCCGAGGAAATATTTGACGATTCCCATAAGGGACTGGTTTTTCAAATATTCCTGGAAAATAAATCGGACAGTCTGCATTTCCTGCTCATCCACAGCCAGCCGGAAGGACTTCCTGCTTTTTCCATTGACAGAAACCTTTTCTTCCGCTTCCGCTGCAAACCCAAGGGGCGTGTTTCCTCCCAGCCACCTGCCCTTTCTCGCAAGCATCACCATATTGTCCCGGACCCGCTCTGCAATCTGTTCCCGTTCCATCTGGGCAAGCACCCCCGCAAAATAGAGCATGGCTTTTCCGATGGGAGTGGAGGTGTCAAACCGTTCTTTAATGCTGATGAATGAAACATCCAACTTATTCAGCGTTTCCACCAGATTAGCCAGGTCTGCAATGTTGCGGCCCAGACGGTCTAACTTGTAGCATACCAGGTAATTGCAGTTTCCTTTTTTGATTTCCTGCATCATTTTTTGGAATTGGGGACGGTTGGTATTTTTGCCGGAGTAGCCTTCGTCTATCTAATAGCCCATTTTGATACAATTTTATTTTCCCTACACTTTTTTATTTTGCCTCCCAAGGGGGTTCAAATGGAAAAACTGCCTTTAAAATAAGAAAACACTCCACATTCCCGTGAAGTGCAATCTGTATTTCCTATTCGATTTTTGTCGGAACTTCTATCCCGTTTTTAAAGGTGATCCGCACATCCTCCTTGCCATAGACCGTCACAAAATCCACCATGGCATACCATGCGCCCTCGTCAAAGTAATCCACCTGCTCTGGCAGTCCCCGCAGCACCTCCATGAAGTTCTCCATCATTTTCCGCTGTGCCTGTTTCTCCGTGATGGCTGCCTGCACTTCCTCCAGCCG
>CAJUBP010000049.1 GCA_910584585.1 uncultured Lachnospiraceae bacterium
AAAAAACTTTTTTAACATTTTTCATTTTACCTATTGACATTTCTTAGCTGGACTTCCCGAAATAAGCATATTGATTCTATTGCTATAATTATAACCTATTTTATCATTTTTTCAACTGTGCACAATAAAATTTATGAAAAAGACAGCCCATGCCCCGCACAGACTGCCCTTTTTATAAATCTATTTTTATCCCTCTGTTTCTGTCTTTTTTGCTTTACGCATTCACTCCGAAATGCTCAAACAGCAGATCCTCTGCCTCCTTGGACCACAGTCCCTTATGCTTCTTGCAGCACTCATCCAGCTCTTTGTAGAAGGGATCTTTCTCTCCTAATTTGCCGAAATCCTCAATAGCTGTCATGGGCATATCAAACTGGGTATAAGCCAGCTTCTTGCCGCCCGGGATGTTGGGCAGGTTCTTGGTGGTTTCCACGATAGAATCCATACCGCCCACATGGGTTACCATAACGGCTGAGTTAATCAGGCCTTTGGCTGATTTCTCAATGGCTTCTTTCATGTCGTCGGTATTTCCGCCGGTGGAGCCCATGATCTTTGTTCTTGCATAGTGGCAGTCATACAGATTCATGTTTGCGGAAAACTGGGTGTCGGTGGGCCCTGCAAAGAAGTTCATGCAGCCGTCTTCTGCCAGAAGCTTATTGCCCATCTCCGCAATGCTCTTAACCGGAGCGTACACAAATACGTCGCTGTAGCCTTTTCCTCCGGTGATGGCTTTCAGTTCCGCCACCGGATCCTCCATATTGGCGGTGTTTACATAGTGAAGCTCCACGCCTTTTTCTGCTGCTTCCGATTCAGGAATCACTTCCTTTGCCCGGGCAATCTTTGCCTCGTTGATATCAGTTACCACAATGCGCTTTGGTTTATTCTCAAAGGTAAGTCCATAGCTGACCGCGCCAAGGCCCATGGGGCCGCATCCGCCCAGAATCAGGATATCTCCGCCTTCCAAGGTTCCCATTTTGTGTTCATAGGAAAGATGCTCGCAGTGGTAATTGCTGTGGTATCCGCCGATGCAGCAGCTCATAGGCTCGCCTAAAGAAGCCTCAAAGTAGCTGTCCCCATCGTATTCCCAGATGCAGCCTTTCTCAATGACATCGCCCGGGAAAATGCAGTAGGTAGCTGCCCCGCCGAAATATTCATAAGAATATCCCGGAGATTCCATCTGGCCCGGAATGGCCGGCTGCTGCGCAAATTTTTTGCCCTCATGGAACTGGTCTTTCCATTTGGAACCCACTTTTACAATGTCGCCGGTAAATTCATGGCCGATAATGATCGGATGCTCTGCCACATTTTCCGGCACCCGCTTGTGGTTCTTTCCTGCCTGCACCATTTTCCAGGTGGACATGCAGATACTGTCGCTGACAACTTTTACCAGGATTTCATCCTCTTTGATTTCGGGAAGTTCAAATTCTTCCAACCTGATATCGTCCACTCCATACAATCTTACGCCTCTTGCTTTCATAATGCTTCCTCCTTTATTATTTTAATTTATCTAATACCCAGTCAATATTATTGGTTCTCTTAAACTCTTCTAATACCTCTTCATCTTCTAACATGCCGCAGATTTTTTCCAGCAGTTCCAGATGCTCGTCGCCTACTCCCGCAATACCGAATACAAGCTGAGCTTTTTCCTCTCCGAAGGAAACGCCCTGGGGATACTGCATCACCACAATGCCTGTTTTCTTCACGGTTCCCTTCGCCTGGGAAGTTCCGTGGGGAATTGCGACTCCAAGCCCCATATAGGTGGTCACCAGTTTTTCACGTTCCTGCATAGCATCTATGTAGGATGCGTCCACATAGCCTAATTTATTCAGAAGTTCTCCTGCCGCCTGAATCGCTTCCTCTTTGGAAACCGGCTGCAGATTCAATTGTATGCCGTCTCTTACCAAAATCTCTTTTCCCCGCTCTGCTGAGGATTTTCCTTCTGCATTCTCGCGATCGGAAGCGCCGTTTCCTGAGCCGCCTGCCGGGGGCTTTGCCTGTGTATCAATTGGGCTGTTTCCTGAGCCGCCTGCTGCAGGTTTTCCTTCCGCATTTCCGGATGGGCTCTCCGGTCCGCCTGCTGCGGTCAACTGCGCAAATAAAGCGTCCAATGCCGGGTCTGCCAGGAAATTATTGATTGTTACCATCTGCGCGTTCGGCACGCACTTCCTTGCCCGGTCTGCCAGGGTAACCTGAACCACTGCAATGTCGCAGTCCTGGGGAATGGTATCTACCGATGTATTGATAACTGTCAAATCGGGCCTTAACCCTTTCACTCTGTTGCGGAACTTGGTGGCTCCCATTGCGGAGGAACCCATGCCTGCGTCACAGGCAAACACTACTTTTTTCACGCCTTCCGCAGAAGTAATCGCAACAGGAGCTGCCGTTCCTTTCGCCTCTGCTTTGCGGCTTGCCATTTCTTCCTGTGCCTCTTCCAGGCTCTTGCCTTTGGACATGCGGACAATTGCTGAAGAAACCACAAAGGAAATAGCAGTCGCAATCACCACGCCTATGATAATCTGAATCATCTTGTCTCCCGGAGCCATCATCAGATACGCAATGATGGAACCTGGGGAGGCCGGCCCTACCAGTCCGCAGTCTGTCAGGTTAAACCAGAAGATTGCAGCCATATTTCCAAGAATCGGTCCCACAATTACCAGCGGATTCATCAGGATATAGGGAAAATATATTTCATGAATTCCGCCGAACAGATGGATAATCACAGCGCCGGGGGCTGACTGCTTCGTCTCCTGATCCTTGCAGAAGAACATATATGCCAGCAGTACGCCAAGGCCGGGGCCGGGGTTTGCTTCCAGCATATACATGATGGATTTCCCAGTTTCTGCCGCCTGAGCCGTAGCAATCGGCGTAAAAATTCCATGGTTAATTGCATTATTTAAAAACAGCACCTTTGCCGGCTCAATAAAGACCGCAATCAGCGGCAATACGCTGTGCTCCACCAGGAAATTTACCCCTGCGGACAAAATGCCCAGAATCAGGTTCATAAAAGGCCCTACCGCCAAGAATCCGAACATCGCCAAAAGCATGCCCATAATACCTACGGAAAAATTGTTAATCAGCATCTCAAAGCCTGCCGGCATGTGCCCGTCCATGGCCTCATCAAATTTCTTGATGCAAAAACCTGCCAGGGGGCCCATAATCATAGCCGCCATCAGCATGGTAGTATCCGGATCGCTCATGATTGCGCCCACCACCGCAATGGAAGCTACCACGCTTCCCCGATCACCGCCAATGAGCTTACCTCCCGTTGACGCAATCAAAATCGGAATCAAATAAACTAAAATCGCTGAAAAAATTGTGGCAAACCCTTCATGGGGAATCCATCCGCTGCTGTTGAAAAATGCAGCAAGGAAACCAAACGCAATCAATGCGCCGATATTTGGCATAATCATCGCTGAGAGAAATTTGCCAAAACGCTGAACGCCGTTTTTCATGTTCTACTCTCCTTCCCTTGGTTTCTCCTGATAAAGCAATTCTGTCCAGTCACAGGCTGTCAGACAACCTGCACATTATAACGTCTGCACTCTTCTAAAAAGTCCCGGGGCAGACTGCCGTCTGAAATAATGACATCCACACCCTCTAATCCGCAGACCGTATAGGTGCTTTTCACTCCCACTTTTGAGGAATCCATCAGAAAAATCCTCTGTCCGGCCCGATGGATCACAGTCCGTTTCAAAACAGTCTCTTCATCCACCCCGCAGCTGAATCCTATCTGGCTGCAGTAGCTGGTCACTCCTAAAAACGCCTGGTCAAAATTGATTTTTGATACATCCTGAACTGTATGAACCCCGCATACGCTCATGCTGTAGCGGTTGACGGTCCCCCCGAGAACATGCACCGCGGGCTGCTTTAATTTACAAAGCTCCACTGCGCAGGTCAGGGAATTGGTGTAAATCAGGTTGGACTGATCCGGCATACAGGACGCCAGCATTGTGGTGGTGCTTCCGGAATCCAGAAAAATCGTGGTATCTTTCTGAATAAACGCCAGAGCCTTCTGCGTAATCAACTGTTTTGCTTCTGTATTATGTACGGCTCTCTGGCTTAGCATGCCATCCGTTCCGATGACAACATTTACAGATTTCGCGCCTCCGTGCACCCGGACAATTCTTTTTGCTTCATCAAGAGCTTTCAAATCTGTGCGCAGTGTCATTTCTGATATCTGGGGAACCTTATCCTTCAACTGTGCAAAGCTGATGGTTCCGCTTTCATTTACAAAATCTACGATCATATTTCTGCGCTGTTCCATTGCATCCATTACTCTACCTCCTGGAAACCCGCAGCCACTATCCGGCTGCAGTTCCTAATGCTCATCTCTCCATTTACCTACTCCTTTCTATTTTAACATATTTTCTTACTTCTGCAACTCTTTACTTTCATTCTAAAAGTATTTTTGTATAATAATTATTGTTACGAAAGTTTGTATTGTTATAATAACAGCTTTTTCTTAGTCTGTCAACTGTTATTTTAAAAGTTCTTATTGTTTTTCTATTTTATTTCAACAATATAAAAAATAAGAATGAGCAGCCGGAACTTCAGGTCCCGACTGCCCAACTGATCGAGGCGGACGATGCGTGAAAAAATATGGTCGGACGATGCCTGGAAGGACTACCTCTACTGGCAGACACAGGATAAAAAAACACTAAAGCGGATCAACCAACTCATTCAGGATATCGAGCGGAACGGCTGCGTGAAAGGAATCGGAAAACCCGAACCCCTTTCCGGCGACCTGCAGGGCGAATACAGCCGCCGCATCAACGAAAAAGACCACCCCGTCTACCACATGGAAAACGGGCGGCTCTACATCGCCCACTGCAGAGGCCACTATGGAGATAAGTAAGTTAAAATTCGTTCCTTTCCGCTGTCACAGCTGCTTTCTTTATCGGATGCCGAATCACGGTCTTTAAATTTTCCGGTTTACACCTGCGCACATCGCTCAGATAAATCTCATGATGACGGCGCCCGCCCGCCATATCCAAAAGATACCCCCGCTCTTCTGCAAACTGATCCATCAGCGCCACCGTGGCCGATTCCTCATCATAAGGCCCGAGATGCATACACTGGACGCACAATCCCTCCTCATAGGTCAGAAATTCCACACTGGAATAATCCATTCCTTTTTTGGCCGCGGCCTCTGTCTTTGCCCATTCCAATTCCTCTTCTGTGACAAATTCCGGCAGCCGGATCATGGAAATCCACTGAAAATCCTGTTTTCTGGAATAATCCACTCCTGCAATTCCCTCCTGCCGCCAAAGCCCCTCCAGGGGCGGAACCACATAGTCGAAATACCCCTGTATCCGGTGATCCCCTTTTTTACTCATTTTAATGGTATAAGCGATCCCGTACAGCAAGTTGATGGCCTGCTTGTAGGGGCCGCCCTCTTCATTGGGATCGCCCTTGCCCTGGACGGCAATAAAATTCATGGGCGGCAGGGTTACAATTTCCGGTTGTTTTTTGGGCAGGTAAAATTCCTTGTATTCTTTCTTATAATCAAAAGGCATGGTTGAGTCTCTCCTTTTTTTCTTTTCTCTTATCTTTGGAGACGTACGGAACCAGCGGATTGCCCTTTGGCACGCAAACCGGGCAGCGTTCCGGCGAACTAACTGCCAACTCCGACTAAGGAAGTCAGGAAAGCCTTCCTTCCTAAGTCTCTGTAGGCAGTGGATTTCGCCTGCACTAAAAGCGCCCTTGAACCGTTTGCTTAGCCAAAGGGCAATCCGCTGGTTCCTGTGTATCGGAAACATATTTTGATAGTTCAGGGTACTTATTCTGATAGTTTAGAAAACTCATTCTGATAGTTCAGGAAACTTATTGTAATAGTTCAGGAAACTTATTCTGAATACCGGCTGCGAATACTTTCTGCAAATGCCAGGATATCCTGGCGGATCTCCTTCGGCTCTAACAATTCGGCGCCGCCGCCGAAAGACGCAATCCAGGTGATTATCTCGGTTTTATCGGTAAATCCAAAGGAAAACAGCAACGTTTTGTCTGGCTGGACTGTGAAGCTTTCGGTTCCGAATTCCTCTATCAGGCGCCACTTATATTCCGGCTGGATCACTGCTTTTACCTGGTATGCGGTTGGGAACACCCGCTTTGCGGAAAAGTCGGGCAAAGGAGCAGGCCGCTTTGCAAAAGGATCGGCCAGCTTCAAATCTGTCATCCGCGCCAGCTTAAAGAGGCGGAAATCCGCTCTTGTCTCGCACCATCCCCAGAGATACCAGCTTGCCCACTGAAACACCAGATCATATGGCTCTGCCACCCGCTTCGATTCTCCCTTCGGGGCAAAATAGGTAAATGAAATCTTCTGTTCTGTGAGAATTGCGTTGTGAAGAAGTTCAATTTTCGGCGCCAGAGAATCTTTGTACCAGGAAGACAAATCGATTAATATGTGATTGTCCCCTGCAAGCAGGTTCGAGGCTCCCGCTGACAGTTTTTCCATCAATTGGGCGTAGCGGTTGGTCCCGCTGACGCTGTCTAAGCTCCGAAGTCCGGCCAGAATGGCCTGCATGTCCGAGGCTGTCAGCAGCGCGCGGTCCATTTTATAGCCTTCCATAATGGATATGCCGCCCTTTTGCCCCGGTTCAGTCACCAAGGGAATCCCCGCCATGCAAAGAGCCTCAATATCCCGTTGGATGGTTCGCCTGGAAACCTCAAATTTGTCTGCCAGGTAAGGAGCTGTCACTTTCTCCTGCTGCAGTAAAATAGACAAAATCCCTATCATCCGCTCTAATTTCACGGAACCCCTCCCTGCTGCACAATATTGTTCTTAAACTGCTGCCCGGCTTGTCCTCTAAGGGGCAATCCTTCGCCGTCAAAGACAAAATGTCCATTCTCTATCACTTCCACTTTTTACACTGTTCTATCCGTTTGCCGTCATCTCCCTGCTCTTTGTCGTAAGCAAATTGATTCAGCAATTCACAGGGAAACTCCGGACACTGTCCGCAATGTTCCAGTTCCTTTTCCTCGCAGCAGCCTTTCAGAGGACATTTCTCGCCCCAGAATGGTTTCTGGATCTGTACGCACCCTCCGCAATTCATCTGTTCCCGATAGTTACATTCACTGCATAAAATTCCGCATCTGGATTCTGTCATTGTTTTTTCTTCCTTTCTTCTTTGGATTAATTGTTCGACTGAACTGACATTATTTTACCACAACAACAGTGACAACTGTATGTCACTTTTCCCTTTTATCCGACAAAATTATTCTCCAGACTACAATACCCTCTTTTCAAAACAAACCGCTGTCAGTCCCGCGCTCAGCAAAATCACAGCCGCTGCCGCCGCCATGCAGGCAGCGTAATCTCCCGGCTCACGGATTCCCTGCAGCAATGGCATGCCCTCCATCAGCTTTATGGGCAGATACCGGTCTGCCTTCGGAACCATTCCGAGCAAATAGCAGACAGCCGCAATCCCGCCGGTTCCCAGAAGCGCCTGGGGGCTGTTTGCAGTGACAGCCGAGAAAAAGGCCAGAAGGGCCGCAATCCATACTCCAAAAAACCAACAGGAAAACCCGGCGAAAAAGAGATGTTTTCCAGCGCCGTTTCCCCAAAAATACTCATTGTATCCATAGGTAATGCCAAAACAAAGCCAATACGCTAAAGTCCAGGCTAACAAAAGCATAAGCGATTTTGCCCCGGCAATCTTCTTTCTGGACAATCCCTTCGTCACCACGGGAATTAAGGTTCCCTTCTGGTATTCCTGGGTGAAGCAGCCGCTGCCAAGCAGCGCAAAAACAATCACTCCCATAGGAATATTTTTGTAAAACTGCGTCCAGGAAGTGACGGCGTCCACCGTCACCTCTGCTGTTACAATCCCGGCATCCGCCAGAGATTCCGAAAAGGCTTCCATCATCCAGGGGGTCAGCTTTGCAAGGGCCGGATTCATAATTCCAAACAGGGCAAAAATCAGAAGCAGCAAACCAAAACGGCCGGTCCGAACCCACTCCATCCACTCTTTTTTCAAAAATGCCTTCATTCTCCCACCACCTCCAAAAACAAATCTTCCAGTGTGGCCTCCTGCCGTTCCAGACAGAGAATAGACAGCCTTCGATCCGCAATCACGCGCAGAAGTTCCGGCAGCCGCTCCGTCTCTCTCAGCAAAATCCGGTTGCGGCCCAACGATTCCAGAAAGGGAAACTCAGACAGCAGGAATTCCGCGTCTTCCTTGCGCTCCAATTCCAGTTCCGCCAGGGTGTCCTTTCTCTTTTTCCGCATCTTTTCCAGAGGACCCTGCATCACAATTTTTCCCTCATGCAAAAAAGCGATTTCATCACAGATTTGTTCCACATCTGACAGAATATGGGTGGAAAAAAGCACAGTGGCCTGCTCCTTGGCGTTCACCAGAAGATCCAGCAGCTCCCGGCGGCCCACGGGATCTAAGGCGGAAGTGGGTTCATCGCAAATCAAAAGCCTGGGACGGCAAAACAATGCCTGGGCAATGCCGAGCCTCTGCTTCATTCCCCTGGAAAATCCCTGAATCCTGCGGGTTTCCTGCTCCAGTCCCACCAGACGCAGCAATTCCTCACTGCGGGCTTTTCTTTCCCTTTTTGACATGCCTGCAATTTCCCCGCAAAAGCACAGGTATTCTTCCGGCGTCATATAATCATAAAATTCCGGAACATCCGGCAAATAGCCCACAGATTGACTGGCAGAGCCATTTCCATAGCAGATCGGCGTTCCATTGACTGAAATCTCTCCGCCGTCACTTGCAAGCAAGCCCAAAATCAGCTTCATCGCTGTGGTTTTCCCTGCGCCGTTTTTTCCCACAAACCCAAACACCGTATGCTCCGGAACTGAAAAACTCACATCCTTTAAGACCTGTTTTTCACCGAAACGCTTTGCCACATGGGAGAGTGTCAGCATTTCCATTTCAGCCGTCCTCCTTTCCCAAAAGAAAATACAGAACTGGCCCGATAAATTCCATGCCAATCAAAGCAACTGCAATCCACAGTCCGCGGCTGCCCCGCTTGTATGTGTCATGGGTCAGAATGTGATACAGGGTAATCCCCAGAAGGACAAACTGCAGCACAGCCAGCGGCAGCAAAAACGGCAGCATTTCTTTGATCTCAATCATTCTCTCTTCCTCCTTCCGTCAGCCTTTGCGGCAGCCCTTGGCACCTCGCATTTTCATTTGTCATCCTTTGGGACAGCCCTTGACGCTTCGCATTTTCATTTGTCATCCTTTGCACCAGCCTTTGAAATTCCCTGTTTTCCTTTAATAAACTGGAAAAATATGGATGCGACAGCCATTCCTTCATACTCTGCCAGACAAAACTTATATCCCGGGGCGCCATGCTTCCCAAAGGCAGACGGGAAATCCATTCATCCAGCAGATCAAAATACTCATCTCCGTGAAGTTCTGTCTCCTTTTCTTTTAGAAATTTATTGACGCATCTTTCAAAACCAAGCAGAGCAAGCACCGCTTCTTTCTCTTTTTCGTTGGCGGCGTAAACCAGGGCGGACTGAAAATAGAACTGCGCCGTTACATTCGGATGCAGCGACTCCAATTGATATAATTCTATCACTCCCCGGATTCTTCTTATGGTTTCCTCACACTGTTTCAGATTATTTTCATTAAAAGAAAGATTCAGCGCAGCGTCCACCACCAGATTCACCAAATCCAGATAATGCCTCACCTGAGCGTAGCTTCGGGCCTTTTCTTTTTGCCCGGACATCTGATACGCCTGAAGCAGAAGGCCGCCGCTCTGCCCCGCAAGACGGGTAGGATCTGCAGCCGGCTCTAAAGCGTCAATGACTTCCAGAGGCTTTCCAAGCTGCAGGGCAAGCCCCGCTTTCAGCACTAACGCGTCGCTGCAGGTATCCACATCGCCGCAATTCTCCAGAATCCGATCGCACCAGGCGACTGCCTCTTCCAACAGCTTTTTGCCTTCCTTTTCTGTCTCTGCCAGCATATGGTGATTCCAGTATAAAACGCCAAGCTGCAGCAAAAGGGGATAACAGGCATAATACCGATGGGCAAGATCCCTCGTTTTCTTTATCACTTCCTCAAAAGGCATACTGACAAAATCCTGGGACAATTCCCCGTAACAGCGCCGAATCTGTTCCTTAGAAAGCTGAGCTTCATATCCGATCAGCCGATCCACCGTCACGCCGAAGAAAGCAGCCAGCCGGGGAAGCAGCAGAAGATCCGGCGTATTCTGGCCCTTTTCCCATTTGGACACGGAAGCTTTGGTCACGCCCATAAAATCCGCCAGTTCTTCCTGGGTTAATTTCTTCTCATGGCGAAAGCGCGTAATATTTTCCGCTAAATGCAGTTCATTCATAGGTTTTCCTCCTGTTGATTTTCTTTATTATATCAGGAGGCGGAGAAGAATTTCAATCGACTGCGGCGATACTTTGGGAGATAAAATCAACTGATGGGAAACAAAAATCAGGCGCATAGCGGACTATGTAACTGATTTTTGTTCCGTGCTATCGAAGAAATAGACAAGCAAGATGGTAAATTTATTTTTGCGCAGTTCCTTAATCCCCTGGAAACTGAATTCCGGCCCCTAGCCGGGCAGATTCTAAAATTTCCATAACCATTAACATAACATCCAGATTCCTGTCATTTTGAACATGATCATTCTCCTTTATCATCTTTGTCATATTCTGGATCTCATAGAGCCAGCGATTGGGATTTTCCTGGCGGTTGAAAACCTCTTCTTTTTCCCTGGTAACCACTTTCACTTCCGCAAGGCCGTTGCTGCCGCCTTTGATGTAAATGTACCCGTCTTCCCCTTCAATCTGAAAGTAATTTACGCCCCAGGCGTCCTTTGCCCCCGCTGCTTCACTGATAAAACCGTCATACTGCATCACAAGAACGCCGGACGTATCGGCAAGGCTGCCGTAACGGTTGGGATAGTAAGTATAAGCCTTCGGCATTCCGAATAATGCTGCATTCAGGTACACATTATAGAAATTGATATCCATCAGGCAGCCGCCGCCGAATTCAGGATTGAATATATTGGGAATCTCACCCTTTTTTACCAGATCATAACGGCTGGAATACTGGGTGTAATTGCTGAGCACAAGTTTCATCCTGCCCACCTTAGAAAGCTCCCGCTTTAAAATCTCCAGATTGGGCAGAAATGCCGTAGGAACTGCGTCTATTAAAAACAGGCCCCTTTCCTTTGAGAGCTCCACAAGCTCCCTGGCCTGTTGGGCTTTGGTGCAGAAAGGTTTTTCGCAAATCACGTTTTTTCCGGCAAGAAGCGCGGCCTTTGTCTGCTGGTAGTGCAAAAGATTGGGGGACGCCACATAGATGAAGTTGACGCTTTCATCGGCAAACATCTCATTCAGGTCGGTATATACTTTGGATACGCCGTATTGTGCCGCCAATTCCTGACCTCTCTCCCGGGTTCTGGAATATACGGCAGCGCAGGCAATTCCTTCTGTCATCTGAACGGCGTCCAAAATAGTGTGAACAATGGGGCCGCTTCCTATCGTTCCAAGATTGATTTCTTTCATAATCCTGTTTCTCCTTAGGAACTGTTCAAAAATAACTTTTCATTTGGCATGTGAAGCTATCGTTTCCATGATTTAGCTGCCCGGTATATAAAATACCATAGTTTTCGGAAATGCGCAGTTTTCAATCTCTGATATTGCCGCTCATTCCTGTATCACTTTGTTTGTATCCATGCTGCATTACCTCCTTTCCGTATTTTTTACATAAATTGTACTCCGGAAGCGCCTTCCCTTGCCGGCACTTTATCGGCGGCTTCCCGGCGGTTTAACGGCGGTTTAACGGCATTATTAAGGTACTTCTTCAATTACACAAGTATGTTTGTGCCTGTCCTTCCCTGTATCTTTACGATAAGATACGCCTACCAGCAAAATTCTTCCCCCGTATCCCTTCAGCGCAGCCGGATAATCTCTTTCCTTTATCTGCGCAATGGCTCCCTTTGCGGACTGCTTCCACTTCAATTCAATCACCAGCGCAGGCAGCGGCGATGTTTTTTTCGAAAAATACACAATATCTGCATAACCATCCCCTGCCGGAAGCTCTTCGAATTTCAGATAATGATCTCTGTAACTGAAATAAGCCAGTTTAATCACACTGCGCAATGCCTGCTCATTATTATAGGAAAGGACGGCCGTTTCCTCCATATGGATTTTCTGAATCTGAGAGGCTACCGCGTCAGCATTTTTATGGACCGTATCATAAATCAGCTGATCGCTTTCGCGGATGCGCCGGATGGTATCATCCCGTTTCACCTGGCGGACAGCTTTGGCAAATTCCAACTGAATCTCTTCATTTGGGATATAAACTTCTTTTGTCTCTTCCCGATAGGCAAGATAGCCAAGATGAATCAACAGCGTCAGTACATCGTCCTGATTTTGGTTTGATAAAAGAAGTCAGCTCTTCTTCCCCGGCCTCGCCCATAAGATTAGTAATATCAAGATAGATCACATCAAATTTATTCCGATATTTTTCATAATTTTCTTTATGCTCTGCCGCTATCTCAAGGTCGTCAAAGAGTTCAGAGGAATCACAGGTTTTATCATAATACGCACACAGCATCTGCGCCGCAAAAGACTTCCCGAACCGCCGCGGCCTGCTGACGCAGGTGAGCCTTCGGGGCGTGTCAATTGTTTGGTTGATCAGATGAATCAGCCCACTTTTGTCCACATAAATATCATTCCGAATTCCGCTAAATCCCTGATTGCCCGGATTAAGATAAGTTCCCATAAATGCCTCCTCATTCACCTGATATCAGCAAAATCTTTCTGCGGCCCGCCGGCAGCGGATTACGCAAAAAGAGCGTTTATGTTTCTGTTTTAAAATTATACCCGATTCCAAAGCTTTTCTCAACCGGCAGAATCCATTTAAAATTCATTCCACGATTTTGAATAAAATCCACCATAATAAGCTTCCCCTAAATTCAGATTCACACTCTTGCCAACACAGGGAACCGCATCCCGAGCCTCCATTTACTGCTGCATTTCCGCCAGATACTTACCGGTATAGGATTTGCTGCATTTCATAATAGCTTCCGGGGTTCCTTCAGCGACAATGTATCCTCCCTTTTCACCGCCTTCCGGACCTAAATCAACGATCCAGTCAGCATTTTTAATTACCTCTAAGTTATGTTCTACCACCACCAATGTATTTCCCCTATCGACCAATTGATTCATTACATCCAGCAGCTTATCTACATCTGCGATATGAAGCCCTCTCGTGGGTTCATCCAGCACATATATTTCTCCTGATTTACTTAATCCGCTTGCCAGTTTTACCCTTTGAACCTCGCCTCCAGATAACGTATCCATCGATTGCCCCAACTGCAAATAGCCAAGTCCGACATTCGATAATAAGTCCAGGCGTTTCATTATTTCACGGTTATGAAAGAATTCCTTTGCTTCCTCTACTGTCATATCCAATACATCCGCAATCGTTTTTCCTTTATACTGATACCGCAAGGTTTCCGCTTTGTATCGTTTTCCTTTGCATTCCTCGCATACGCGCTTTACATCGCCCAAAAAGTGCATATTGATTGTCTCATATCCTAATCCCTTGCATTTTTCACAGGCCCCGGCGCTATTGAACGCAAACAGCGCCGGAGATAATTCGGCGCTCTCCGCGAATACTTTCCGTATTTCATCAAATGCCTTTGTATATGTAGCCGGATTGGAGCGAGGTGAAGTTCCCACTGGCAACTGGTCAATCACTGTCGCCTTTTCGACTTGATCAACCAGCGCGTCCATCAAGGAACTCTTCCCCGATCCAGAGACGCCGGTAATACAGGTCATTACATTCAACGGGATGTTCACAGTTAAGTCTTTCAAATTATTTCTGTCCGCAAACAAAGGAATGGCATTGTCCCACGAACGAGAACCGCTCTTTTTTTTGATTCGCGTTCTATTTGAAAAATACATTCCCGTTAGAGAATTATTTTGCAACAGGCCGCAATAGTTTCCGGAATATACGATCTCCCCGCCTTGGGAGCCTGCTTTGGGCCCAATATCAATGATAAAATCCGCATTAGCTATCACAGATTTATCATGCTCAACAACCAGAACTGTATTTCCTTTCTGGGTGAGCAGTTTCAGCGCCTCTATAATCTGCTGCTTATCTTTCTCATGCAATCCGGCAGTAGGCTCATCCAGGACGTACATTAATCCGGACAGAGAGTTTCCCAGCTGACGGGCCAGTTTGATCCTTTGGGATTCACCATTGGAAAGTGTGGAAACCGATCTGCCAAGCGTTAAATATCCAATGCCTAACTTAACAAGAAGCCCCAGATTTTTAATAATATAAGATACAATCTCCTCCGACAGCGGTTCGTCTATCTTTTCAAAAAAAGGCAGTAAATCCTGAATTTCCATGTTTGACAATTCAACAATGCTCTTTCCATGATATCGAACGGAACGAGCTTTTTCGTTCACCCTGGAACCGCCGCAAACGGAACATTTACAGGTTGTAAAAAACTTTGCGTCATAAGAAACGCCTTCCAGGCCTCTGCTGTCATTATGTCTTTTTAAAATTCTGGGCACAATGCCTTCATAAGAAAAATTCTGTATAAAGCCTTGTGAATCATTGGAAAAATGTTTCGATTCTGAATAGAGCAATTCATTTAATTCTTCCTCTGAAAAAAATTTAACAGGTTTGTCCATATCAAATAAATGAGACGCGCTTATGATATTCCAAAGTCTGCCTCCCACCTTCCATGTTCTATGCTTAATGGCGCCTTCATTCAAAGACTTATTTAAATCAATGATACGATTGATATTCAAACCAATTTCTTCTCCGGTTCCCTTACAATTTTCGCACGCGCCGCTTGGCGTGTTAAATGAGAAATCCCCCGCATTCAGGATTGGTTTGCCAAATCTGGAAAACAAAAGTCTTAAATAAGTATAAATTTCTGTTACAGTTCCAACCGTTGAACGTGGATTTTTCGCAAGCTGCTGCTGATTAATCATAATTGCGGGAGACAGTCCCTCAATCGTTTCCACCTTTGCCTTAGAAAATCTGGGCATGCTGATTCTGGAATACGTGCTGAGGGAATCCAGATATTCTCTCTGAGCTTCAGCAAACACGATATCGTATGCAATTGTCGTTTTTCCGGAGCCGGAAACTCCTGTAAACACAACCAGTTTGTTCTTCGGTATGTCTATAGAAACATTTTTTAAATTATGTTCTGCCGCGTTCTTAATTCTAATATAATCCATTTAGACACATTCCTTCTTAATCCTTATTCATGATTCTACTCCTAACACTGCCGTAACGGTTAGGATAGTAGGCGCAGGCCTTTGGTATTCCAAATAAAGCCGCATTCAGGTACACATTGTAATAATCCCGTTTCTCCTTAAATCCGGATTCCATTCAAAAACTCACCCCCGGCTATGGTTTTCCACAACCAGAAGTGAGTTTTCCAGATCGTATTTGAAAAACGCTTTCCGACGGATGTATTCTTCGCTAAGGAACTGTTCAGAAATAACTGTTCAATAACGCGCAAAATTTTTCTTCAAGAATACCTTAGCGGAAGTTCCTATCGTAATTATTTATAGCAGACAATCTTGCCGAAATCTGCTTTCAGAGAAGCTCCGCCAACCAGTCCGCCGTCGATATCCGGTTTGGAGAACAATTCTGCAGCATTTCCTGCATTTACAGATCCGCCGTACTGGATACGGATTGCCTCTGCGGTTGCCTCGTCATACACCTCTTTGATGCAGGCACGGATTGCAGCGCAAACTTCTTCTGCCTGGTCGGAGGTAGCGGTCTCGCCGGTTCCGATTGCCCAGATGGGCTCATAAGCGATCACTGCGCTCTTCGCCTGATCTGCGGTTACATTCTGGAATGCAATCTTAATCTGCATACGGATCCAGTCAATGTAAATGCCCTGTTTTCTCTGGGTCAGAGACTCTCCGCAGCAGATAATCGGAGTAATGCCGTGCTCAAATGCTTTCAAAACTTTCTTATTCACGGTTTCATCTGTCTCCGCAAAATATTCTCTTCTCTCAGAGTGGCCGATTACTACGTATTTCACGCCTGCGTCGGTCAGCATATTGGGAGAAATTTCTCCGGTATACGCGCCGCTTTCCTCAAAATACATATTTTCTGCGCCGATATTGATGTTGGAGCCTTTTGCAGCTTCCATTGCAGGAATGATGTCGATGGCCGGTACGCAGAATACCACGTCCACATCCTCATTTGCCACCAATGGTTTCAGTTCATTTACCAGAGCAACTGCCTCGCTTGGAGTTTTGTTCATTTTCCAGTTGCCTGCAATAATTTTCTTTCTTGCCATAATCTTATCCTCTTCTTAGATTTTATTTTTAGAAAGTCCCTATGCCTGCAAAGCCTTTCGAACTTTCTGTTATCTGCAATTTTATTTGTTGGTTGCCGCTGCCACGCCTGGAAGCTCTTTGCCTTCCAGGAATTCCAGGGAAGCTCCGCCGCCGGTGGAAATATGGCTCATCTTGTCGCCGAATCCCAGCTGATTTACTGCCGCTGCGGAATCTCCGCCGCCGATAATGGTGGTTGCGTCTGTTTCTGCCAGAGCTTTAGCCACTGCAATGGTTCCCTTTGCAAGAGTAGGATTCTCAAATACGCCCATCGGTCCGTTCCAAACAACAGTCTTTGCAGTCTTTACTGCCTCCGCGAACATTTCTGCGGTCTTGGGTCCGATATCGCATCCTTCCCGATCCGCCGGCATATCTTTCGCGTCATACATCACAACGTCTACCGGAGCGTCAATGGGGTTGGGGAATTCTGTAATCGTTGCAGAATCTACCGGAAGCAGCAATTTCTTTTCCAGCTTCTCAGCCTTTGCAATCATTTCTTTACAGTAATCCACCTTGGAGTCATCCACCAGAGACTTACCGATTTCGTAACCCTGTGCTTTTAAGAAAGTATAAGCCATGCCGCCGCCGATAATCAAAGTATCGCATTTCTCCAGAAGGTTAGAAATAACATTCAGTTTATCCGCCACTTTTGCGCCGCCTAAAATTGCAACGAAAGGCCTTACCGGATTCTCAACTGCATTTCCAAGGAAATCAATTTCTTTCTGCATCAGATAGCCAACTGCTGCAGTGTCAACCAATTCCGAAACGCCTACGTTGGAGCAATGAACCCTGTGAGCGGTCCCAAACGCGTCATTTACAAAAACATCGCAGAGAGAAGCCAGATCTTTGGAGAATGCTTCGCCGTTCTTGGTTTCTTCTGCACGGTAACGGGTATTCTCCAGCAAAATCACTTCGCCGTCTTTCATTGCCTCTACGGCTGCTTTGGCATTGGGGCCTACCACTTCCGGATCAGCGGCAAATTTCACTTCCTGTCCCAACAGTTCTGTAAGTCTTGCCGCTACCGGCGCCAGGGATAATTCCGGTTTGGGTTCTCCCTTGGGTTTGCCCAGGTGAGAGCAGAGAATTACTTTTCCGCCGTCCGCAATCAATTTCTTGACGGTCGGAAGAGCTGCCACCAGACGGTTCTCATCTGTAATTTTCCCTTCTTTCAAAGGAACGTTAAAATCGCATCTGCAAAGTACGCGTTTGCCCTTTACATTGATGTCGTCTACTGAAACTTTATTTAAAGACATAATACATTTCCTCCTGCTTGATTCTAAAATAAATTCTTTCTGTTCGCTGCTTCGGCGGCGCATTTCCCCTACGGGCCTGTACAAAACCAGGGGACACACTTCCTCCGCATGGACCTGCACGCCAAAAAGGGTCCGGTCCTTCAAAGACCGGACCCTTTCTGAGTCTTGGGAGCTGTCCAAAAACATGATAACGGACAACTCTGTATCTGCGCCTGCGGCAGCTTTCCGCTTCAATGCATGCCTGCCGTGCAGTTGATCATGATCGATAATTATGCTAATTCACTGAAATATTTGATTGTACGAACCATCTGGCTTGTGTAGCTGTTCTCGTTGTCATACCAGGAAACAACCTGTACTTCAAATAAGTCGTCAGAAACCTTGGAAACCATAGTCTGTGTAGCATCGAATAAGGAACCAAATCTCATTCCTACGATATCGCTGGATACGATTTCGTCTTCATTGTATCCGAAAGATTCATTTGCTGCTGCCTTCATAGCTGCGTTGATGCCGTCTACGGTTACGTCATTGCCCTTAACAACTGCTGTTAAGATTGTGGTGGAACCTGTCGGGGTCGGCACACGCTGCGCAGAACCGATTAACTTACCATTCAATTCCGGAATAACAAGGCCGATTGCCTTAGCAGCGCCTGTGCTGTTCGGAACAATATTTACTGCTGCTGCACGGGATCTTCTCAGATCGCCTTTTCTCTGAGGTCCGTCTAATGTCATCTGATCGCCTGTGTAAGCGTGAATAGTGCACATAATACCGGACTGGATTGCTGCATATTTGTTCAAAGCGTCAGCCATCGGAGCCAGGCAGTTAGTTGTACAGGAAGCTGCGGAGATAATGGTATCTTCTGCCTTCAATGTCTCATGGTTGGTATTGAAAACGATAGTAGGAAGATCATTTCCTGCCGGAGCAGAGATAACAACTTTACGCGCGCCTGCATTGATATGAGCCTGTGCTTTGTCTTTGGAGGTGTAGAATCCGGAGCACTCCAGAACAACGTCTACCTTTAATTCTCCCCATGGGCAGTTATTTGCGTCCGGGAAAGCGTAGATCTTGATTTCTTTTCCATCAACAGTAATGGAATCTTCACCAGCAATTACTTTGTCTGCCAATGCGTATTTTCCTTGAGATGAATCATATTTTAACAAGTGTGCCAACATTTTAGGGCTTGTTAAATCGTTGATTGCTACTACTTCGTACCCTTCTGCACCAAACATCTGTCTGAATGCCAAACGGCCGATACGTCCGAAACCATTGATTGCTACTCTTACTGACATGTTAATTCCTCCTAATTTTGAATGAATTTTGTTTTTTCTTTGGATATATTACCCAACTTGCCTATATTTTAACTAATATCAGAGAAAAATTCAAGGGGCTTTTTTAACTTTGTTAAATTTTTCATAATCTTTTTATATTTGGAAGGAATCCGGCAGATCCATCTGCATCCAAACTTAAAAAGTCAGCTGGAATATTATATCCTGTTCGTATTCAATTCTATCATCGTATTGTTCATATTCAGCACCCGCGTATATTGGAAATTTGTCATAAGCCTGCGAACCAGCGCAATTCCCCCCACAGACGCTCCTTCTTCCTTCACTTCCGCCTCCAGCGGGTTAAAGGGAATGCCGTCGTCCCGGATCTTTAAAATATATTTGCCGTCCTGAATGGCAAAGCTGACGTCGATGTAATTTTTCTGATTGCCGCGATAACCGTACTTTACAATATTAGACGCAATTTCCTCCAGAGCCAGCCCCATCAAATTCGCGTCCTGCTCCACAATCTTATTTTCCATGCAGAACGCAAAAAGCTGATCCCGCAGAGCCGCCACATCCTGCAGATTATTTTCTATGGAACAATCCAGACATTCCTCTTCCGTCACCTGGGGCAGCATATACATCCCGCCGCCTGGCAGCCTCCCGGCATTCTGTCTCATCCTGCGGTAACATCCGCCAATCAGAATCGTCAGAACTTCACTGGCTACAGCAGCCCCGCACACTCCCGGAAGGCCCCAGGCAAACATCCCCGCCAGGGTCAAAGGCACAATCACCGCAAATCCCTGCAGCGCTGTAATCACCGTAGACAGCCCCGGCTGCAGAATCGTCTGATAATAAGACATCAGGAACTTATTGTACACATAAAAGGGAAAACTGCACGCAAAAATGCGAAGGGCTGTTTTGCACAGTTCCAGCAGCCCTCCCTCTGTAATGCCGAACAATCCTGCAATTCCCTGAGGAAACATCAGAAATACCAAAAGCAGCCCTCCAATGACAGCGTAACTGTAGCTGAGCACCTTTTTACAGAGGGCGCGGATTCCGTAATAATCTTTTTCTCCGTACAAAACTCCCGCAATATTGGGAATCAGCCCGATGATTCCTCCCACGCACAGTTCCGCAATCAGCACCGCGTTGACACAGACAGAATACACAGCCATGGGATCATTTCCCAGAAACCGCACAATGGCGGAATTGATGATCATGGATTTCAACGCGGACATCAGAGTAAAGGCGGCGCTGGGAATGCCTGCCCTTGCCACCAGCTTGAGGTGGGAAAACACCTGATTGTCCGGTTTCCGTATCTGAAGCATCCGGTTTTGGGAGCGCAGATAAAAAATCACGGTGACCATGCCTGCCAGATAACCAATCACCGTAGACAGCGCGCTTCCCGCCATTCCCATCTGAAACGCCTGCAAAAACACAAAATCCAAAACAAGGTTCACAGCATTTGCAATGATAAAAAGGGCGCTGCCCAACTGAGGATGATTGTCCGCATTCATAAAATAGCAGAAAATAATGGCTGCAGTCAAAATGGGAATCCCGCCGAAATTCACCATAATATAAGGCTCTGCCAATGACGCCAGCTGTTCATTTCCAGCCAGCGCCAGGGCTAACGGCCCGGGAAGCAGCGGCGTAAGCAGCACAAATACGCAGGTCAAACAAATGCCTGACGCCAGGGCGGCAGTGAATACCCCGCTGGCTCTTGCCAGTTCCCGCTTTCCCAAAAGCACAGCTGCTTCCGCCGCCCCGCCTATGGCCAGCATCATTGCCGGCATTTGAAGAAGCAGCAGCACCGGCATGGAAATCTCGATAGCCGCCATCGCTTCCGGCCCTAAAATATTTCCCACAATCATTCCGTCCACCACATTTCCAAGCTGCATGGCAATGGTCATCAGCACCCCGGGAAGGATGTACTGGCGGACTTTTCTGTTGATTAAATATGCATTTCTCTCCATAACTTTACCTGTCCCTTACATTTTTCTGTTCATAAATTCTATCAAAAAAGCCGGACCTGCTGTCGGTTTTGGAACACTTCGCAGTTTTTCCTGCATTCTTTGCTTAGGAACTGTTCCCTACAGGGCAACAGATAACTGTTTTGAATTTCTATTTGACATTATCGGGCAACTGGACTATGATCTCTCTGTACGCAGGATTGCCTGCGCCCGTAATAAAGATTACATGAAATCTGGCGTGAAGTGGGGCGGCAGATTGCGGGAATGAATTTTAAGACACGCTCTAAGACACGCCCCAGACAAAAAGGAGGACATGCCATGCTTTGGGATACCCATATGCACACACATTTTTCCACTGACAGCCAGGCAGATACTGAAGAAATGATTCAGGCTTCTGTCCATGCAGAGGTTGACGGCATCTGCTTCACCGATCATCTGGATTTGGATTACGATTCATCCAATGAATCTTTCATCCTTGACATTCCCGAGTATTTCCGGGAAATGCAGGCTGTCCGAAAAAAATACGACGGCAGATTTCCGGTTCTTACGGGAATCGAGATCGGGCTGCAGCCCCACCTTGCAGATCGGCTTCCCCAGATCATTGAACAATATCCTTTTGACTTTGTCATTGGTTCTTCTCATGTGGTTCACGGTCAGGACCCTTACTATCCGGAATATTATCTGGGAAAAACAGAGACGGAAGCATACCGTAAGTATTTTGAATCCATATTGGAAAACCTGGCCGCCCTTGACTGTTTTGACGTATACGGACACCTGGATTATGTGGTTCGCTACGGTCCGACGAAAAATGAAAACTATTCTTATGATAAATTTTCAGATGTGTTAGACGAAATTCTGCGCACTTTGATTGAGAAAGGAAAGGGCCTGGAATTGAATACCGGCGGGTTTAAGTATGGTCTTGGGCACCCGAACCCCACGGAACGCGTTCTGAAACGTTACCGGGAACTGGGCGGAGAAATTATTACCGTTGGAGCCGACGGGCATAAGCCGGAACATGTCGCTTATGATTTTGCAAAGGTTCCTGAGATCTTGAAGCAGGCAGGATTTGAATATTATACCGTGTTTCAGGAAAGGAAGCCTGTGTTTTATCGGCTGTAATCCGAAAGGCACGCTCTAGAGCGTATCTTAAAATTGCTTTCCGCAAGATGTCGTCCCAATTTACATCAGATTTTATGCTGGATTTAGGAGGTGTAGTGGGCTACATTGACTAAATTCAGCATGAAATCTGGTGTGAAGTGGGGCGGCAGATTGCGGAAATCTGCCATTTTCTGACAGCCCCCTTTTATTCTCCCGCACATAAGAGAAAATACTCTCTAAAAACACGGGCGTCTTCTATTGTTCCAGCTCCGAGAGCTTACTGCCGTCCGCAAGGCTGTACTCTTCCATTCTGCCATTGGAACACAGCAGATAAAAACGTTCCCCAATATATGTCCCCCGCACCCTGTCAGAGTAAATCCCGCTGTCACTGCAGTCAATCTTCATTTTCTCCTGAAAAGCGCCGTCTGCGAAGGTAAACAATACATACTCGGAGCGGTAATCCTCTTCATAATCTTCCGCGTAAAAGCCAAAGAGGTTCTTATCCGTATCAATAAACACTGATTTGTAGTCATACAAAGCCATGGCGTAATCGTAGGGCAGAATAAGCTTAGACTGCTCTTTCACGTCTGAAGGGTCAGAAATATCAAACATTGACAGCTTCATGCCGTCTGTGGCCCCGGTCTTCTCATCCGCCTCCATGCCGATTCCCAACAGAAGGTTTTCCCCATAGAAATGCAGGTATTCCGAAAACCCGCTGATTTTCAGTTCTCCCAGAATCTTAGGCTCTCTGGGATTTGACAAATCCACGGAAAACAGCGGATCCGTCTGGCGGAATGTGACAAAGTAACCTGCGTCCCCCATAAACCTTGCAGAGTAAATGAGTTCATCTTTTGCCAGATTTTCAATCTTTCCCGCCGTTTTTAAATTCTCATCCAGCACATACAGACTGTTGGAAGTCTCAAAATCCACACCGTCATTTCCTATCACTTCTCCTGTGATATCATCCTTTATCTCCTGTACATTCTGGCTTTCCACTGTGGTTACCATGCGCAGATATCCTTTGTGTTCATTCATTGCCATGTCATCCCTAAGGATTCCTTTCACAGTGCCTTCCGCCTCTTTTTTCATTTTCCCGTCCTGATAGGAAAAACGGAATATTCTGGTGCTGTCGCTCTGCCTTCCTTTGGTTCCATAATCTACATACATACTGTCCGTCACATAAATGTTGTTTTTGCTGACATAAAATTTATCCGCTGCCGTCACAATAGCTGTGGTGTCTGTAAATTGATCTGGCTGTTCCATATTGATGGAAGCCATCACCAGATAAGCCGCCGTCTCTGTGTCCTCCGGCAGATAAATCTTCTCCGGCGCCAGAGGTTCTCCGTCAATTTCAGGAATATACGCCTGATAATCCTTTTCCAGCCTGGGCCTGAAAGCATTGCAGGCGTTAAAAAAGTACAGATATCCGTCAGAGATTCTGGAATCCCTGTAACTTCCTTTTATCGTAAAGGTGTGATATAATTCCGGATTCTTCCGATCCTCAATGTTATATACATGAATTTTGCTGAAAGACGTTTCTCTGTAACCATCCCCCGGATCATAAGAAAATATTTCATCCACAAACCCTTTCAGACCGTCCAGTAAATTCCCGCTTTCCGTATCCGCTTCCTGGGTATCGCTGACCCAGCCGCTTTCTATCACCACCAGGCTGTCCTTCCACACATAGATCCGCTGGATTTCATGATCAAATCCTTCGATTCTGGCTGTTTCTTTCAGGCCGTCTTTTGTATCCGCAATCTGAACTGCATGCCTGCCTGTCCGGTTTTCAAAAACCACCTGATAGAGATACCTCCCATCATTTTTCATAATATCCGCTTCTTCCACTTCCGCTTCCTGCTGGTTGGTTTTCCCATAATCTTCTGAACCGGAACTCTCCTGGGAACTGCCTTCCGCCGATACTGCATCTTCCGCTGCGCTTTCCGCAAACAACGCGGCTCCGTCTTCTCCCTTTGTATCAGCTCCGCCGGAATCCATCGCCCGTTCTTCTACATAAGCTGTCATCTTCTCCTGTTCTTCCCAAATATCCGAAAATGCATGATACAATTCCTGATAGGACGTGCCTTCTTCCGTCACTTTTTCCGCTGCTTTCTCCTGAGGTTGTTCTGCTGTCAGCTCCGTTTCAGCCGATTCCTTAGGAATTGCCTGTTCCCAGTCTACGGAACGTCCCGCCGCAAACAGAATCACTGCCAGACAGGCTGCCGCTGCCCCTGTTGCGCACCACCATCTGCGGTAACTTTTCTTCCCATTATCCTTTTTTTCTCCCATAGACGCGCCTCCTTTCTCCTTTACTTTTCCCATGTTGATTTCCGATTTCTTTTTCAGATCCTTCTCTTCTGCTCCGATTTCTGATTCCTTTTTCAGATCCTTCTCTTCTGCTCCGATTTCTGATTCCTTTTTCAGATCCTTCTCTTCTGCTCCGATTTCTGATTCCTTTTTCAGATCCTTTTCTTCTGCCCCGACTTCCGGCTTCCTGTCCATCCCTTCTTCCAGAGTTCTTTTCAGCCATTCCTCCATCTGCTTTGGCTTCAGTTTCTCCGGAATCGGCTCTGATTCAGCAGCTTCTTTTACATATTTCTTTATGGACTCTTCTGTCCATTGCTCCTTCATTTCCTGCTTTTCCATCGTCACACCTCCAGCTTCTTTCTCATTTTTTGAAGCGCCCTCCGGTATTTGGAACGGATGGTGCTGTGATTTTTGTTTAACATCTCCGCAATTTCCTCGCCGGTATATCCCCCCAGCACAGAAAACGCCACGATAAACCGTTCCTCTTCTTCCAGTTCTTCAAAAACCTGTCTTACCGCAGATGCCATGGCAAAATCTGTTTCCTTTGCCAAAACTTTTTCCTGTGTCGGGGAAATATCTTCAATATCTTCCTCTCCGCGAAACCAGGTCTGCATTCTCTTCTTGCATTTATTCGCCAGAATCCGCATGATCCACGGTCCAAATTTTTCTTTTTCTCTCAGCTGATAAAATTTTTCATAAGCAGTCAGCACTGCGTCCTGTACCGCGTCCTCAGCTTCCTGCCGATTCTGCAGATAGAACCAGGCCGTACGGTACATCTGCGGATAAACCTTCTCATAACACCGCATAAATTCTTCCATATGGGACTCCCTCCTTAAGTAAAACGGATATCCAAATCTATTCTCAAAACCATTGCAAACAGTCCTTATTTTCCACTCTTATCTCTTATGAGTCTTTTTTCTCTTAAAATGTTGCAAGCCGCTGATAAAATTTTTTATTTTTCAAACACACTATCGCGCTCCATCCGGTCAATACTCCATCCGGCCAGAAACGCGCCGCAAAACAAATACAGGCAGATACCCCGAAGCCCCTTGAAATTGCTCCGGGATATCTGCCCGCATCTGTTTTATTTATAAACCCATCAGCAAATCATGGCTCCATCCACTGACAGCACTTCTCCTGTGACATAACTTGCCAAATCGCTTGCCAGGAAGAGGAACGCATTTGCCACATCCTCCGGCTCGCCTACCCTGCGAAGAGGAATCGCCTGAATCATGGGCTGAATCACTTCATCCGGCAGCGCTGCCACCATATCTGTTCTGGTAATGCCAGGCGCCACCGCATTGACGCGGATATGATAAGGGCCTAATTCCCTTGCCAGAGACAAAGTTAAACCATTCACCGCAAATTTACTGGTGGGGTACGCAACCCCTGCCGGCTGTCCGTTCCTGCTTACCATGGAACTGGTGGAAATAATGCACCCTCCGCCCTGTTCCTTCATGACAGCCACCACAGGCAGCACCGCATGGAAGATTGCGTTGACATTCAGGTTCATTACTTTTTCAAAATGCTCTGCCGTGCAATTCACGGTAGGGGTATTATCAGAAATTCCCGCATTATTTATCAGAATATCAATCCTGCCATATTTCTCTTTGACTGCATTGATCTGTTCCGCCACTGCACTGGCGTCCGCCAAATCCGGACAAGCCCCTTCCACCGGCCACTGGGCATTCTCCTCTTTCAGAGAAGCCAGCGCCTTATCCACCGTTTCCTGCCGGGAACCGAAGAGGACTACGGTTGCGCCGTTTTCCAGAAACTTTTTAACCGTTGCATAGCCAATCCCTCTTGTTCCGCCTGTAATAACCGCTACTTTTCCTTTTAACATATTGTCTCCTTTCCTTTTCCCTGCTTCCTGCACAAATTCAACCAACACAGGACAGCAGTGCAGATAGCTTTCTGATACCATTGTTTTGCTGTTACGCCTGTTTCTTAATTATAGCACTGTTTTGCGGAATGATACAGAACAATTTTCAAAATGGGCTGCATTGTCTAAATTCAGCATGAAATCTGCGTGAAGTGGGGCGGCAGATTGCGGGAATGAATTTTAAGACACGCTCTACACTACAGCAAACGTTTCATATTGGGATACAGAGGTCAAGGCAGGATGGCAGGAATGATTTTTCAAACACGCTCTAAGCAAGTCCCGGCGCTTTGCCGGTATAAAGCTGATAGTATTTTCCCTGCTGGGCAATCAGATCGTCATGGGTGCCCCGCTCAATCACCCTTCCCTGCTCCAGCACCATAATACAATCGCTGTTGCGGACAGTGGAAAGCCTGTGGGCAATCACAAAGGTAGTTCTGCCTTTCATCAGCTTATCCATACCGTCCTGTACCAGACGTTCAGTCCGTGTGTCAATGGAACTGGTGGCCTCATCCAGAATCAGCACCGGCGGATCTGCCACAGCCGCCCGGGCGATGGCCAAAAGCTGCCGCTGCCCCTGGCTTAAATTAGCTCCGTCTCCGGTCAGCATGGTCTGATAGCCTTCCGGCAGCCTTCGGATAAACTGATCCGCATTGGCAAGTTTTGCCGCAGCGATAACCTCTTCGTCGGTAGCGTCCAGTTTCCCATATCTGATATTCTCCATTACCGTATTGGTAAACAGATGGGTGTCCTGCAGCACAATGCCGAGAGAACGGCGCAAATCCGCCTTTTTAATCTTATTGACATTAATTCCGTCATAACGGATTTTCCCATCCTGAATATCATAAAACCGATTAATCAGGTTGGTTATGGTTGTTTTTCCAGCTCCGGTAGATCCTACAAAAGCGATCTTCTGCCCTGCATTAGCGAACATTTTCACATTGTGCAGCACAATTTTTTCTTCATTATATCCGAAGTCCACGTCGTCAAACACCACGTCTCCGGTCAGTTCAATGTAATCTGTGGTTCCCTGAGCCTGATGAAAATGCTTCCAGGCCCACAGCCCGGTCCGCTGTTCTGACTCCATAAGGACGCCGTTTTCCTTCCGGGCATTGACTAAAGTCACGTATCCTTCATCTGTCTCCGGCTCTTCATCCAAAAGCGCAAACACACGCTCTGCTCCTGCCATTGCCATTACCACGCTGTTTAACTGCTGACTCACCTGGTTAATGGGCATATTAAAACTCCTGTTAAAAGTCAGGAAACTGGCAAGCCCTCCCAGCGTAAAGCCGCCGATCTTGTTCAAGGCCAGAACTCCTCCCACCATAGCACAGACCACATAGCTCAGATTGCCGAGCTGCAGGTTCACCGGCCCCAGCATATTAGCAAATTTGTTGGCATTGTTGGCGCTTGCGTACAATTCCTCATTCAGTTCCTGAAAACGCTTTTTACTCTCCTCTTCATGACAGAAAACCTTTACCACCTTCTGGCCTTCCATCATCTCTTCGATGTATCCGTTGACCTTTCCCAGATCCCGCTGCTGGGCGATAAAATATTTGCCGCTCCTGCCTGCAAATGTCTTGGTCGCAAAAAGCATAACCGCCACCATCAGCAGAGTCACAAGCGTCAGGGGCACATTCAGGACAAACATGCTGATTAAAACGCTTACCACTGTAATGGCGCTGGATAACAGCTGGGGCATACTCTGGCTGATCATTTGGCGCAGGGTATCGATATCATTCGTATAAACAGACATAATATCCCCATGGGAATGGGTGTCAAAATATTTAATCGGAAGGCTTTCCATATGAGTAAACAAATCATCCCTCAGATTCTGCAGGGTTCCCTGGGTAACTTTCACCATCAAACGGTTATAACCCCAGGTGGAAAAAGCCCCGATTCCATAAATAACCGCCACCTGGAAAATAGCTGCCGCCAAAGGCCCGAAATCCGGATGCTCTGCCCCAATCATAGGCAGAATATACACATCTATCAATGTCTGCATAAATAAAGTTCCCCGGACGTTCGCAAGCACGCCCACTATAATTCCTGCAATTACAAAAAAGATATGAAATTTATATTTGGCCAGGATATATTTCATTAATCTGGCAAACAGTTTCCCCGGACTTTTGATCTTTGATTTGGTCCCCTCTGGTCCTCGGCCCATGGGCCCCTTCCGCTGTTTCTCCTGATTCGCGGCGTTCTTCTGCCTGGAACCCTTTCTCTCTTTTCCTGCTTCTGCCATTATCTGTCACCTCCCGGCTGGTCAAAATCTCCGCCGCCCCCTGTCTGGGACTCGTAAACATCGCGGTATATTTCACTGTTTTTCAATAATTCTTCATGGGTGCCGAAATCTGTCACCCTTCCATTGTCCATAACAATAATCCTGTCCGCATTCTGCACGCTGGATACCCGCTGCGCTATAATCAGCTTCGTAGTATCCGGTATCTCTGTGGCAAAAGCTTTGCGAATTCTGCTGTCTGTAGCGGTATCCACTGCGCTGGTAGAATCATCCAGAATCAAAATCTTCGGCTTTTTCAGCAAAGCCCTGGCAATGCAAAGACGCTGTTTCTGTCCGCCGGATACATTGTTTCCTCCCTGCTCAATATATGTATCATATTGTTCTGGAAACTGTTCAATAAATTCATGGGCGCAGGCCATTTTACAGACCCGGATACAATCTTCCTTCGTTGCGTTTTTATCGCCCCACCGGAGATTTTCCAGAATCGTGCCGGAAAACAATACATTTTTCTGAAGAACCACAGACACCTGATTCCGCAGCTCCTCCATATCGTAGTCTTTTACATTGATTCCTCCTACTGATACGCTTCCAGCCGTTACGTCATAGAGCCGGCTGATTAAGTTTACCAGGCTGGACTTGGCGCTTCCGGTTCCGCCGATAATCCCAATCGTCTCTCCGGCATGAATATCCAGATTGATATCTTTCAAGACCAGTTCCCCGGCCTCTTTCTCCCGGCCCTTTTCGCCGTCTATAACCGCTTTTTCTTCCGAAGAGGCAGCCTGCGGCAGCGGTTTTACATAGGAAAAATCCACATGTTCAAAGGTGATCCTTCCGTCCGGCACTTTGGTGATGGGATGGCTGGGATTAGACAGGGTGCTCCTTTCATTGATTACTTCCGCAATACGTTCCGCACTGGCCATACTCATCGTTACCATAACGAAAATCATGGAAAGCATCATCAGACTCATCAATATATTCATGCAGTAAGTCATCAGACTCATCAGCTGCCCGGTTGTCAGCGCGTTATTTATAATCATTTTGGCTCCTAGCCAGCTAATAGTCAAAATACAGCTGTAGACAGTCGCCTGCATCAGCGGCGCATTCCAGGTCAGAATCTTCTCCGCCTTGGTAAACATCTGATAAATATTGCCGCTGGCTCTGGTAAATTTCTCATTCTCATAATCTTCCCGCACATAAGCTTTCACTACTCGGATTGCCGATACATTCTCCTGTACGCTGGCATTTAAATCATCATATTTCGGAAAGATCTGTTGAAAGTACCTCATCGCTTTTCTCATAATCAGAAACAGACAGAATCCCAGCGCAATCACGGCAATCAGATAGATGCTTGCCAGCTTTGCATTGATTAAAAACGCCATTATCATCGCTGTAATCATGCTGATGGGCGCACGGACACACATACGCAGAATCATCTGATACGCATTCTGAATATTTGTAATATCCGTAGTCAGCCGCGTCACAAGGCCGGCAGTGGAAAACTTGTCGATATTCGCAAAGGAAAATGTCTGAATATTATCAAACATGGCCGCCCTCAAATTCCTTGCAAGCCCCGTAGACGCACTGGCCCCATATTTTGCCCCAAGCATGCCTGCCATCAGCCCCAGTATCGCTAACAGCATCATCACAGCCCCTGTTCTATAAATATAATTCATGTCCCCCCGTTCCACTCCATTGTCAATAATAGCCGCCATCAGCAAAGGAATCAGCATCTCCATAATTACTTCCAAAATCATACAGACAGGCGTAATCAGGGAGTCTTTCTTAAATTCCTTCACCTGCCCTAAAATTGTCTTTATCACGCCTGTTCCTTTTCTATTCGTCATATTACAATCACCTTCCTTCTGTCTTTTTCCCTGAAGGGGACATTCTGGCATAACTGCATGCGATATCCTCCTCCAGGTTCTGCTTTAATTTCCCTGCCACTGCAAGAAACGCTTCCATTTCCTCCGGCGTAATATTTCGTTTGCACCGTGCCTCCAATACATCAATGCAGCCGATATGCTGCTCATGGATCTTCCGGCCTCTTGCCGTCAGAACCAGCTTTTTCAGACGGCCGTCCTGTTCCACCGATTCCCGGCGGATATAGCCTTTCTTCTCCATCAGCTTTACGATACTGGTAACGGTAGACCGGGCGATGGAAAACTCTGTCTCAATGTCTTTCTGAAAAATATCTCTGTCGTCATTTTCATACAGAAATCCCAAAATCCAGCCATGCATCACAGTCACTTCGTCCATGCCCCTCTGACTTGTCTCATAAGCAAACATATTCCGAAAAAACAAATTGTCCAGGGTCTTGATCACAAAGCCCAGAGTGTCCTTTCTGCTCATTTCATAGTGTTCCTCCTCGTATACCGACAGGGTGCGCGTAAAGCTTATTTCCGGGAGATGCGCTTTGCCGGTAAAATTAAATTGTTTGATATAGAACTATTATATGCAGATGAATTTTATTGTCAAGAAACTTTTTATAAAAATTTTTAGCTGTAATGAAAAAAGGAATCTGGCGCAGTTATGCTGCAACGAACGTTTCATATTGGGATACGAAGGTCAAGAAATAAAGACATTTTCAATTGTTCACTCAAAATCTTCTGTTCCAAAAAATGTATCATCTCTGAAACTATGTCATCCTGTGTACATACATCCTGGACAATTCCTCCTCTCCCTCCCCCTGAACCATGCACAGAAATTCCCATCCGTAACGCTCATAAAAGGAAGTGTGATCGGTAACAAGATACAGGGTATGGATTCCCTTTTCCTGCATCTCTCTGCAGGCATGAGTCAACAGACTGCCCGCAATGCCATGACTGCGGAATTCTTCTTCCACAAAGACAGCGCATACATTGGGCGTTAAATCTTTTCTTTCATGAAAATCATTTGTTATGACCCCCAGTCCGCCTATGATTCTGCCGGGATACCCTTCTGCCGCCAATGCGTGCTCCTTCCTATCCTCCGCACTCTGATATTTGGACCATAATTGAAAATTGCTTTCCAAGACCGCCACATACCATTGGGGAACAGGAGTCCTGTTCTTGATGCATTCTTCCATGCTTTCTCTGTATGCCTCCAGAGGAATCTGCCATTTTTCATGAAACCAGTTTGCTGCAGCTTCCCGTAAGTCCGGATGCTCCTGTATAGATATTATTTTATAATTATTCATCATTTTCTATCCTCATTTATTATAGATAAATTTTCTGGAATTTTCCAACGACGCGTATTCGCTGCTGCCAGATTCTGCATTATCATCTCTTTTTAATAACAAATCAACTTTATTCATTAAAATATTTCCTTATTGCGTCAACCGTTATCTCATTATTCTGATTACGGACATAAGCATCTTTCCACGGTGCCTGATTATGGGTTAGATTTACCAAGTCTGTAGCTGTATAATCTGAAAATCTATTCACTACTTCGTCTATCAGCCTGCGATCTTTTCTGGCAACCAGATGAGCGGTATATTTTTTTCTCTCCGTTTCCCAGGGAGTCTCTTCATTGAACTCTAAATAAGAAGCAATTGTGGGGATATCTCCGCCGCCATATTGCTTGTATTCACGGTAGGCTTCCGGAACAACCGGACCGAAATCCCATGCTTCTATCTTTTCTCCAAAACACGGCTCTTTCCTCTCTGAATTAATCAGAAAATAAGCCTGGATAAAATACAAAATCTTCTGTAATTTTAATTAGAAATGCCGTAATCCTGTTCATTACTATAATTTATCACGTATCTGCAAATATCTAATACGGGGTACATTTTGCCACCTCTTTCTAACATATCTGACTTTCTTTTATGCTAACACAAGATTCTTCACAAGTCAATATTTTTTCGAATGTTTGTTCTTTCTATTGTTTTTTTAGAACATATATTCGAAAAGTACTTGACTTTTGCACTGAAAAAGATTATAATTCCAGGAAATAAAACAATTCGGCAGAGGTGTGCTTTATGGAAATAAAATTTTATGACCAGGTAGAAGATCATCTTTTAGAATTTGCAGTCATTGTCTCCCGCTCCAATGATAAATGGGTCTTCTGCAAACACAAAGAACGTACAACTTATGAATGTCCCGGCGGACACAGAGAAGAACAGGAAACGATCCTGCAGGCAGCCCACCGGGAATTACAGGAAGAAACCGGCGCAATTTCTTACACCTTAAAACCAATATGCCCATATTCCGTTACTGACAGCATCACGGAGCTCCCCTCTTACGGAATGCTCTTTTATGCTGACATCACTAGCTTCGAACCCGAACTGCACAGTGAAATAGAAAAGATCATTCTGCTAAAAGATCTGCCAAATGAATGCCAGTGGACATACCCAAAGATTCAACCACTGCTGCTGAAGCGTGTTTCCAAGATGATGACACTTACGTTATAGAAACCCTAAACGGTAAAGCCGCCGCTGACTTGTATTTCTATGAGAATAGAAATCATCAAACAGAACCAGGCTATGTCACGATTTACACAGAAACGGAGAAATATAATGGATATAAAAATTCCCGTAGGACGTTCTGATTTCGCAGACATCCGCCAAAACGGCTACTACTTTGCAGATAAAAGCGGCTTCATTGAAGAATTATTAAAAACAGACGCCACTCAGGTAACTTTGATTACCCGCCCGCGCAGATTTGGAAAAACACTTGCAATGAGCATGCTTGCAGAGTTTTTTGATGTACAAAAAGACAGCCGACAATTATTTTCAGGCCTCTCAATTGCAGACAATACAACGCTTTGCAAAAACTGGATGAACCAGTATCCTACCCTGTTTCTGTCATTTCGGGATGTAGACGGACTTAACTTTTCCAGTGCCTACGCACAGCTTGTATCGGTTCTGGCTGAACTTTACAAAAAACATCTGTACCTGACAGAGAGCGGTAAAATGAATCAATTTGATCATGACCTCTTCTTTCAAACAGCTGCAGAACAGCCGAATTTGAAAGTCATCAAAAACAGCCTTTTTAAATTGACTCAGCTGATGGAAACTTATTACGGCAAACCCGTAATTCTTTTGATTGACGAATACGACGTTCCCCTTGCAAAAGCAAGCGAAAAAAGCTATTATCCTGAAATGCTGGACGTAATCAAGGGAATCATGAAAGTGATCAAAGATAACAGTTCCCTGAAATTCGCAGTTATCACCGGCTGTCTGCGAATTGCTAAAGAAAGTATTTTTACCGGAACCAATAATTTCGTCTCTGATACTATTTCCGACACCCGCTTCAATGAATATTTCGGTTTCACCCATCAGGATGTAAACAAACTGCTGCATCGCACCGGGCTGTCTGCTTATACGGCTCAGATCAAGGAATGGTACAACGGTTACCGTTTTGGTAATTTCGAAATTTACTGCCCCTGGGATGTGATGAATTACGTAAACGCGCTGATCTTAGACCCATCTTCTGCACCGAAGAATTATTGGGAAAATACCAGTGACAACGGAATCATACGCAGTTTCTTAAACAGAACGGATTTTGACGTCAATGATAAATTTGAGACTCTGCTTGCAGGCGGATCTATTGTTGAGGAAATTGAAGAAAATCTCACTTATGATATTCTGGAATCCTCTGAGAAAAATCTTTGGACTCTTCTGTATCTGTCAGGTTATCTGACAAAAGCAGCATCACAAGAAGTTTCCATCCAGCCTCTGCCGCCGGAACATTTTGCTCTGAAAATCCCAAACGCGGAAGTTATGGGAATTTTCAAAAAGAGCGTCAAATCATGGTTTACAGAATATTCTGCCAAACAAGACAGACGAAAACTATTTACTGCTCTATGGAATGGAGATTACTCAGAACTTACATCGCTGATTTCAGATTTACTATTTGATACCATCAGTTATCATGATTACAAAGAAAGCTTTTACCATGCTTTTCTCACCGGACTGTTTTCAAATGCAGGTTTCCGGGTAGAATCAAATTACGAAAACGGACTGGGAAGATCTGATCTCGTTATAAAAGACAGAAAGAACCGGAGGGCCGCTGTGTTAGAGGCAAAATGGGCCAATTCAGAAGAAAAATTGGAATCCGAATGTCAAAAAGCTCTGAAACGAATCGAAGAAAAGCAATATGCACAGAAAATAGAACATGACGGATTCCAAAATGTGCAGCGCTACGGAATTGCATTTTTCCAGAAAAAATGCCTTGTAAAAAAAGGTTGAATATACTTACAAACACGCTCTAAAAATTACACTTGCGCTCCGCGCTTTAGAAACTGTTTAAAAGAGAGTGGAAAATCTGACTTTTCCACTCTGCATATCTGAAATATTTCCATGTATCATTTGTAAACCCTTGTTCACGCATGCGTTTGCCAAAAATGACAAAGCAGCTCTATACTCCGGAGTAAGCGGAATATCCTGCGTCAATGGGAAGCACAATGCCAGTGATTGCGCTGGCTGCCTTATCATCGCAGAGGAAAAATACACCGCCCAAAAGTTCTTCGCCTTCCACAAAACGACCCATAGGAGTGCCTGCCAGAATCTTATTGGAACGAGGCGTGGGCGTGCCGTCTTCTTGAAACAGCAGAGAACGGTTCTGATTGGAAACCAGAAATCCCGGCGCAATGGCATTGCAGCGGATTCCTGTTCCGGCAAAGTGAGTGGCCAGCCACTGGGTAAAATTAGACACTGCCGCCTTTGCTCCGGAGTAGGCCGGAATCTTTGTAAGAGGAATATACGCATTCATGGAAGACACATTCAGGATACAGCCGGATTTTCTTTCCGCCATCTCTTTTGCAAACACCTGAGTGGGCAGCAGGGTCCCCTGGAAATTCAGTTTAAAGACGAAATCCACGCCGCTGGGATCAAGGTCAAAAAAGGTTTTCTGGCCCTCCTTTTTTTCGTGATGGTACTCGTTGTCTGTGGTGGCGCGGGGATTGTTGCCGCCGGCTCCGTTAATCAGGATGTCGCAAGGGCCTAAATCTGTGAGAACCTGCTGATGGACAGATTCTAATTCTTCCGGATCCAGGACGTTGGCTTTGTAGCCTTTGCAGACATGGCCTTCTGATTCTACTTCTTCGGCTAATTTTGTGACTGCCTCTTCGTTTAAGTCCAGGGCTGCCACTTTGGCTCCAGCCTGGGCGAAGGCTTTGGCCATGGTGCCGCAGAGTATGCCGCCGGCTCCGGTTACTACAACAACTTTATTTGTGAAATCTATTTTTAATGGTAATTCTAGCATGGTGTTTTCCTTTCTATACACTATAAATTTTTACTATGCTGCAAGGGGATTTTTTATGCTGTGGCGACGGACGGTGGATCTTGCCCTTTCCACATACAAAGACCGAAAACTATTCTGTGGCGACGGACGGCAGAGCCGAGCCGCCCCTTCCGTACACAAAGGCTGGGGATTGTGCTGTGGCAACGGACGGCAGAGCCGAGCCGCCCCTTCCGCACACAAACCGGGCAACGCTCCGGCGAACTAACTGCCAACTCCGGCTAAGGAAGTCAGGAGAGCCTTCCTTCCTAAGTCTGCGTAGGCAGTGGATTTCGCCTCCGCTAAGTGCGCCCGTGAATCGTTTGCTTTGCGGAAGGGGCGGCTCGGCTCTGCCTGTGTATTGCACAGGGTTCACGCTCTGTATGCTAATGTACGTCTTTTTGGGGCGGCCCGGCTCTGCCTGTGTACTGACAGGGTTCACACTCTGTATGCTAATGTACGTCTTATTTGGGTGGTCCGGCTCTGCCTGTGTACTGCACGTACTGCGCAAATTCCACGTCGGTGAAATGTCAGTTTTTGTCTGAATATTCGGAAGCAGACCGTGTGGCAAATATAAAAACTTTGCATTGAAAAAACGCCAGTTTAAGTCCGTTATTCCGGGATCTGATTGTGCGTCAAACATAAAAACTTTGCATTGAAAAACGCCAGTTTAAGTCTGTTATTTCAGAATCTGACCGTATGCCATGCCTGAAAACTCCGCACGGATGAAACGTTGCCACAAACGTTCTCTATTCGATACACAGGAACTGGCGGATTGCCCTTTGACTAAGCAAACGATTCATGGGCGTCCTTAGTGGATTTCACCGGAACGCTGCCCAGTTTGTGCGCCAAAGGGCAATCCGTCAGTTCCGTCCGTATCCACAGAGCCCAGTTCCGTCCGTATCCACAGAGCCCGCACCCACAGAGTAAAATTTCGCCATATCCCTCATGACTGCACAGGCATTCTACACCTCGAATCCGAAATAATCCCGGGTGTTATAATAGCTCAGGTTCTCAATTAGCTGCTCCAACGCCTTCTCGTCCGCCGGGTACTGCCCGCTTTCCACCCATTCCCCAACCAATTCACAGAGCACTCGCCTGAAGTATTCATGGCGTGTGTAGCTTAAGAAGGATCGGGAATCGGTCAGCATTCCCACAAAGCAGCCCAGCACGCCGTTGGCGGCAAGCTCCGTCAGCTGATTGCGCATTCCGAAGCGGTGATCGTTGAACCACCAGGCGCTTCCCTGCTGGATCTTCCCGGTGACGCCTCCGCCCTGGAAGCAGGCCATAATGGTGGCCAGGGCGGTGTTGTCTGTGGGATTCAGGGAATAGAGGATGGTTTTGGGTAATCCTCCGTTCTCTAAAAACGCGTTCAGCAAAGGAGCTGCGTTTTCCACGCCGGACTGGCTGTTGACCGCGTCGTAGCCGGTGTCTGGGCCAAGGAGCTCAAACTGGGGCTGATTGGCATTTCTAAGGCAGCCGAAGTGGATCTGCATCACCCAGTTTTTCTGGGCGTATTTTTTGGCGCAGGCGACGGTGACTAAGGTTTTATAGGCATCCGCCAGTTTACGGTCGGGGCGCTTTCCTTCCATTGCAAGAGCAAAGGCATGGTTTGCGGCCATTTTGTCCGGCTTTTCGTACATACAGTAATCCAGGCCGTGGTCGGCGCAGAGGCAGCCGTGATCGGCGAAGTAATCGATCCGCTCACACAGGGCAAGGGCCACGTCTTCCGCCGTTTTCAGTTCACGGCCCACTGTCTGGGACAGCTCCCCGATATACTGGGTAAAGCCCGGTTTTTCCAGGTTTACGGCTTTGTCGGGGCGGAAGGCAGGAAGAACTTTGATTTCCATTTCCGGGTCCGCTTGAATCACATCGTGATATTCCAGGCTGTCGATGGGATCGTCCGTGGTGCAGATGGCCCGCACGTTGAATTTCCGCATCAGGGAGCGGGCAGTGTATCCTTTTAATCTCTCATTGCAGGCGTCGTAGATCCGGTCCGCGCTTTCCGGGGTCAGCGGCTCTGTGACGCCGAACCCCCGCTGCAGCTCTAAGTGGCTCCAGTGGTAAATGGGGTTCCCGATAAGCTTTGGCATCACGCTGGCAAAGGCCCGGAATTTCTCACGGTCCGGCGCGTCCCCGGTGATTTTGTCTTCCGCAACCCCGCCGGCCCGCATCACCCTCCATTTGTAATGATCCCCGCCCAGCCAGATCTGGGAAATGTTTTCAAACTTCCGGTCTTCGGCGATTTCTTTTGGGTTGATGTGACAGTGGTAGTCTATGATGGGCAGCTTTTCGGCTGTGCCGTGGTATAATTTTTCCGCTGTGGCTGTGGATAGCAGAAAGTTTTCATCCATAAATTTTTGCATAACGCACACCTTTACTTTTCTTAATTTTAATGCCGGCCTGAACTTTTATCTTTCTTACCGGCCTGATTTTTTTTATCTGGAGACATACGATGGATAAAAAGCCCCTTTTGTGTCCGAAGCGTCCGCCTTTCCAAAAGGCGGCCGGCTCATCTGCCGTTCCAGTTATGACTCTTTTGCGGCAGACCGCCAAAAGCCGCTTATATTTTCCCGGCTTCCCGCTCCAGCATGTCCCAGCAGCCCCAGAGATACATAATTCCAAGGGCCCGGTCATACAGTCCGTATC
>CAJUBP010000050.1:0-30013 GCA_910584585.1 uncultured Lachnospiraceae bacterium
AACAATTTCTGCGGCATGGGCGTGACTTCCAATGGGATGAAGGGGAATTCCTTTGGCACGCCGCAGCTCGGCATCCGGGCGCAGGTGCAGCATTTGAAAGCCTATGCCTCCACGGATGCGCTGAAGAACGCCTGCATTGACCCGCGTTTCAAGTATGTCACGAGGGGCTGTGCGGAATATGTGGAGTGGCTTGGGCAGAAGGAAAACCCGGATGGGAAAGGATGGGCGGCGGGAGCCGATTATGGGGAGAAAATCCTCTCCATCCTGAAAGGCATCCCCGGCACGGCAGGCGGCACACCGAAGCCTGCAGAAGCCTGGTACCGCGTCCGGAAATCGTGGGCGGACGCTTCCTCGCAGAAAGGGGCGTTCAAGTCGCTGGATAACGCAAAGAAATGTGCGGACGAAAATCCAGGGCATTCCGTGTTTGATGAATCCGGGAAGGCGGTGTACACCAGGGCGGCAGCGTTCAAGCCGTATCTGGTGAGGGTATCCATCCCCGACCTGAACATCCGGAAAGGACCGGGGACTGACTACGGCAAGACCGGGAAATATACGGGAATCGGCACCTTCACGATTGTGGAGGAAGCAGACGGAAAAGGAGCGTCCAGGTGGGGGCTTTTGAAATCCTGCCAGGGCAAACGCAATGGATGGGTGAGCCTGGACTACGCAAAAAGAGTATAACTGAATATTTGAGGACAGAGGGACAGCCCGTGGCATTTGGAAACGATGCTACGGGCTGTTTTTTGTTCTGCGGTTTCAATCTGTTTTCTTTTGTGTGCTGGTAAGGTGCAGCGGCTTTGTCATAAGCTCCACGCAGTCTGAAAAGCCGAGCAGATAAGCAAGAGCGCCGTACCGTGCGCCAAGGGCGTTCTGTTCGCTGACATAGTGGTCAATCAAATCCATGACTTCTGGCGGTAGGTGCATGGCATCCAGCTTTTCCGAATATTCACTGGATTTCTGAATGATTTCCTGGTATTCTGCATCCCTTTCCAGGATGCGGTCCAGGATGCCGTTTACACGCATATCCATCAGAATGTATAAGACGGAATCATTATCCATGGCGGAATCCCTCCTTTCCTCAGTGGTGCATATTAACTCTGAATCCGCAGGTTATCAACGGATAAAATCGAAGATTTTTTTTGCAAAACACCCCGCCAGACTGCGGCACAAATCTCCGTATAGTGAGGGGACAGCGGCGGCAGATATTTTATGCCGGAGGGTGTATAAAGCCGCCCGCAAATCTCCGTATGGTGAGGAGGTGCTTTGACATGACGGATGAAGATATGGGCAGGATCAGCAGCTTAAAGCAGCAGGGGAAAAGTGCGGCAGCAATCGCGGAAATGCTGGACATTTCAGTAAATACAGTGAAGTCCTACCTGCGGCGGCATCCGGGGACGGAAGACACGCACGTCTGTCCGCAGTGCGGGAAAGCCGTGCCGCAGAACAAAGGCAGGAAGGAGAAGCGGTTCTGCTCGGATAAATGCCGGATGGGGTGGTGGCGTTCGCACCAGGCAGAGATGGATAAAAAAGCATATTACACGCTGGTATGCCAGCAGTGCGGGAAGGAGTTTGCGAGCTATGGGAACCGGGGACGGAAATTCTGCAGCAGGGAATGTTACGGGAAGCACAGGCGCAAAGCAGCCGGGAACGTATGAAGCGGATAATCTCATTGCATACCGGATTTCCCTTTCTATGATTGACAGGCTGGCAGCAGAGGGCGTGGTGACGGCGGCGGAGCGCAGGAAGGCTTACACAATCATAGCCAGAAGGCACGGGCTTTCTCTGGACAGTATTTTTGCGGAAAATGCTTGATATAACAGCGGTTCAGAGTGATTAATAGGGTACGCCCGAAGTGGCAGGAATTGATACAAGGAGGGATGGAAACATGGGCAGGAAAGTGACGCAGGTGGACTTCGGCGCACCGGAGCTTCCGCGGGACAAAAACGTGGCCGCATACTGCCGTGTGTCGTCCGGCAAGGATGCCATGCTGCACTCGCTGGAGGCGCAGGTCAGCTATTACAGCAGCCTGATCCAGGGCCGCAGCGGATGGGAGTACGCCGGGGTATATGCGGATGAGGCCCGGACCGGCACGAAGGACACCAGGAAAAATTTTGTGCGGCTGCTGGAAGACTGCAGGGCGGGGAAGATAGACATGGTGCTGACCAAGTCAATCTCACGCTTTGCCAGGAACACGGTGACGCTGCTTGAGACGGTGCGGGAGCTGAAGGAAATCGGGGTGGATGTCTATTTCGAGGAGCAGAACATCCATTCCATGAGTACGGACGGGGAGCTGATGCTGACGGTGCTTGCCTCCTATGCGCAGGAGGAGAGCCGGTCGGCGAGCGAAAACCAGAAGTGGCGCATCAAAAAGAATTTCGAGGAAGGGAAGCCGTGGAGCAGCACGCTGCTCGGCTACCGCAACGTGAACGGCCGGTACGAGGTTGTGCCGGAAGAGGCGGAGACCGTGCGGATGATATTTGACTGGTATCTGGAGGGGATGGGCGCGACGGCAATCCGAAACCGCCTGAACGCCATGGGGATAAAGACGCGGCTTGGGAATAAGTGGAGCAGGAGCCCGATCTTAAAGCTGCTCCGCAATTATGCATACACCGGGAACCTGCTCCTGCAGAGGACTTACCGGGAGAACCACATCACGAAGAAATGCATCATCAACCAGGGAGAGAAGCCGATGTACCATGCCACGGGGACCCACGAGGCCATCATAGACATGGACACCTTCAACCGGGTGCAGGAGGAGATCAGGCGCAGGGCAGAGCAGTTCAAACATAAGGAAGGGCAGAAATCACAGACATATCCTTTTTCCGGGCTGGTGCGGTGCGGCCGCTGCGGGAAGAATTATGTGCGGTCGGGTGCGCCTGCATACCGGACATGGACCTGCCGGACACGGAGGAAAGAGGGGCTGAAAAACTGCGGGGCGGACATCATCCCGGAGGATGAACTTTTCCGGCTGACAGCCGAGGTGCTTGGCGGCGAAGTGACGGAGGATGCCGTCAGGGATAAGATAACGGCTGTCAGGGCAGGGGAAAACCGCACCCTAGTATTCTGCTTGAAGAATGGGAAAGAAACCGTTAAACAGTGGAAAGAGCATGAGGTGGCCCATGTCTGCACGGAGGAGCAGAAGCGGCAGATCAGCCTGAAAAACTCCGGCAGGAAACGCACGGAGGAGGAACGTAGGAAGCAGAGCGAGCGGATGAAGGAATACTGGAAAAGCCATGAGTTTACGGAAGAACAGCGGAGGCGCCTGAGCGAAAAGAAAAAAGCGTACTGGAACGACCCGGAGGCTTCGGATGCGCACAGGCAGAAACTTAGCCGTCTGATGAAAGAAATGCGGGCAGGGGAAACCGCTGCCGGGAAGGAGGGGCAGGATGGCTAATGTGACAGTGATCCCGGCGACCAGGAACATCCACACGGGGGTGAGGAAGGACGCCGTGGCGAAGCGGAAGACTGCCGGGTACGCCCGCGTCAGCACGGACAGCGAGGAGCAGCTCACCAGCTACGAGGCACAGGTGGACTATTACACCAATTACATCAAGTCCCGGCCGGAATGGGAATTTGTAAACGTGTATACGGACGAGGGCATAAGTGCGACCGATACGAGGCACAGGAGCGGATTCAACCAGATGGTGCAGGATGCGCTGGACGGGAAGATCGACCTTATCGTGACCAAGTCGGTGAGCCGGTTCGCGAGGAACACGGTGGACAGCCTCACCACGGTCCGGAAGCTGAAGGAGAAGGGCGTGGAGGTCTATTTCCAGAAGGAGAACATCTACACGCTGGACTCCAAAGGCGAGCTTCTCATCACCATCATGTCCTCGCTGGCGCAGGAGGAATCCCGCTCCATTTCGGAAAACGTGACCTGGGGGAAACGGAAGCGGTTTGCGGACGGCAAGGTCAGCCTGGCCTACAGTTCCTTCCTCGGCTACCGGAAAGGGGAGGACGGGCAGATGGAGGTGGTGCCGGAGGAAGCGGAGACCGTGCGGCTCATCTACCGGCTTTTCATGCAGGGGCAGACGCCCTACGCCATCGCAAAATACCTTACGGATAAGAACATCCCGACGCCCACGGGGAAAGAGACGTGGCGGCACAGGACGGTGGAGAACATACTTTCCAATGAGAAGTACAAAGGCGACGCCCGCCTGCAGAAATGCTACACGGTGGACTTCCTTTCCAAGAAGCGGAAGGCGAACGAAGGGGAAGTGCCGCAGTATTATGTGGAGGGCAGCCACGATGCCATCATCGAGCCTTCGGAGTGGCAGCTCGTGCAGACGGAGATACAACGGCGGAAGAACGCGGGGCGGAGCCATAACTGCTGCGGCGTGTTCTTCGCAAAGCTGAAATGCGGCGACTGCGGGGAATATTTCGGCTCCAAGGTGTGGCACTCCAACAGCAAGTACAGGCGGACGGTCTGGCAGTGTAACGCCAAGTTCAAAGGGGAAAGCAAATGTTCCACGCCCCACTTGTACGAGCAGCGGATAAAGGAGCTGTTCCTTGAGACGCTCGGCATCCTGATGGAAGACCGGGAAACGGTCATAGCGGACTGCAGGGCAGTCATGGAGGCGCTGACAGACTGCAGCCGCATCGACGGCGAGGCAGAGGAGGTCAGCAATGAGATGGAAGTGGTCGCGGGGATGATCCAGAGGTTAGTGGACGAAAACGCTACACGGAAGCTCGACCAAGAGGACTACCGCAGGAAGTATACGGGGTATGCAGACCGTTACGCCGCCCTAGAGAGCCGGATGGATGGACTGAAGAAGGAGCGGGAGCGGAGGGAAATCCAGCATGATCTTTTCAGCGGATTCCTTTCAGGACTTGAAGAAGTGCGGGAACTGCCGGTGGATTTCAGCGGGAAGCTGTTCCACAGGATGGTGGATTTTGCAACGGTGCATTCCGACGGCAGGGTGGTGTTCACCTTCCGCAACGGGGCGGAAGTCAGCACAAAGATTTGAAAGCGGCGGGCAGGTTCCGGGGAGTACCGGATATCCTGCCCGCTGTTTTTGCGTATGGAAATCCGCCGCTTATTCTGGTAAAATATAGCACAGGGGCATTGGGTGCAAAAAATAACGATAGCTTCTCTAAAAAATGGGTTATCGTTAAATTTTACACTCTGAAAAACCAAAAATGCGGCAATCCCGAATAATAAAACGATAGCCGCCTTTGCATGGGTGCATCTGCCTTTCTGAAAAGTGTTTATTTTAGGGCATTTGGGATAAATGTAAAAACGATAGCACCCATTCAAAAATTGTATCAATTTGGACACGCAATATGGTGGGGCGAGGCGCCGCACATTGTTTACAGCCTTGTAGAAAACGTAAGCCTGAAGAAGAAAACCGTGGTTCCATTTTCCACTTCGATCAGCAGCGGTCTTGGAAGCAGCGGAAAACATTTGAAAGCAAGGGCTAAGATTTCCTCAAAGACTAAATGGCTGAAAGGGCGCAATTTCTATGATGTGCCATCCCAGAAAACAGTCAATAAATGGGTAAAGAGTTTGAAATATTAGAGCCTTAAAATTGCTAATTTTGGGGCTGTGCTACAGCAGCAGGAAAACAGCGTCAGAAAACGTTCTGTTTCCTGCTGCCTGGCGCGCAGCCCCAAAATGTTGTATGCCTGCAGTTCTGTTCCTTACGGCTTCAATGATTGCAAGTGGCTGAAAAGAAAAAATAATCATAGAAAGGAATGTCTTTTCGCCGTGTTAAGATAATAAGTTCGCTCTAAAGCTCTCTTGTGATTGCGGCGTGAATACGGTAATCGGTGTAAGCGGCATTATAATTTGCGCTGAAATTCCTGTCTTTTGCAAACAGCGGGTCATAGAGCCTTCCGTCAATGTCTACCCAGGCGTGTTCGGTGTCGGAACAGATTGTTACCTTCTCAAAGCCGCAGGCTTTTGCCATATACGCAAATGCGCAGGAGCCTGACACGCAGCACCCGGCATTTGTATCGAAGATATCATTCGCGAAAATAACATCCCAATTCTCAGGATCCATGTTGAGTCCTTCGGCCATGGTGCGGTATTGTACATATGGAAATTTTTCCATCCAAAGATAGCATTTATAAAGTTTATCGGCAGGGCTGTCAGTAGGCGCGGTAATGGCTTGCACGACGTTCTGTGCTTTTTGGAAGGTTACCACTCCCGCAGGGGTTAAGCTTTCCACGGCTTTTCCATACACATACACTTTGGCTTCGGGAAGGGCCAGCAGCCTGTTTTCCGCGCAGCTGTAGTAGGCGGTTCCTGCGTTCAGCAATGTATTGACTGGAGTATAGGTTCCGTTTGACAGGAGGTACATCTTGTTGTCGCTGCCCAGATAGTAACCATTATATACGGTTCCCTCTACATATAATGTTTCCAGAGACAGGGTCTGCGTTTTCTTCGATTTATAGTTGTAATATCTGGTTCCCTGGCTGATCAATCCGGTTGCCAAAACGGCTGTGCCCTTGTTCACGTGGTACATTTTGTTTTTGTTATTCAGATAATAACCGGTGTACGTTTTTCCATTTACATATAATGTTTTTTTGGACAGCTTTTTTGTCTTTTTTGATTTATAATTGTAATATTTGGTTCCTTGTTTCAGAGTTCCGGTTTTGAGGGTGGATGTGCCTTTTTTTACCCGGTACATTTTATTTTTGCTGTTTAGATAATAACCGGAATATACTTTTCCATTTACATATAAGGTCTTTTTAGACAATGATTTTGTCTTTTTTGATTTATAATTGTAATATTTGGTACCTTTTTTCAAAGCGCCGGTTTTGAGGGTGGACGCGCCGTTTTTTACGCGGCACATCTTATTTTTATTGTTCATATAGTAGCCGGAGTACACTTTTCCGTCTACAAACACTGTCTGCTTAGGCAGGCTCATGGAAGTCATTATCCCGGAAGCGTTATAGCTGAAGTAGGCGGTTCCTTTGTTTATGGCACCGTTGGCAGGTTCTGCGGTTCCTGCGGCAACAGAGTAGAGTGTGCCGGAGCTGTCCATATAATAGCCGGAGTACACTTTGCCGTTCACAAACACAGTCTGTTGGGACAAGCACATGGAAGTCATTGTTCCGGAAGCGTTATAGCTGAAGTAGGCGGTTCCCTTGTCAATGGCTCCATTTGCAGGAGCAATTGTCCCGTCGGTAACGGCGTAAAATACGCCGGAGTTATCCATGTAATAACCGGTGTGCGCTTTCCCGGCAATAAACATTGTCTGCTTCGGCAGCGTCATCTGTGTCATTGCGTTGGCGGCGTCACAATGGTAGTAGGAGGTTCCTGCGTTTGCAATTCCATAGAAAGGCTTGGTGACCCCTTCGGTTACCAGGCAGAAAACGCCGGAGCTGTCCATATAATATCCGCTGTAAAGGGTACCATCCACACGAATCAGGCCGTCATCTGGTATTTCCGGTTCCGTCTCTGATTCATTTTCTCCCGGTGTTTCTGCAATGTTGTCTGCAGCGCCTGTGTCAGAAAAATTTTCTTCCAAAATCTGCCCGTCGTCTGAGATAAGCTTTCCTGGAAGTTCCGCCGCAAAGGCGGGCAATGCGTCAGCGGCAATGAGGCTTGCTGTTAATATGAATGCATAGATGTAAGTTACAATTCTTTTTTTCATAAATCTCTCCCTTCTTTTGTTCCTGATTCCATAGAAAATGTTTCTTTTGTAAGTCATGCTGTAATTCTTCCGCAGCAATCGTACCATTTTATGCGCCTTTGGTCAATATGTCCAAACGAATTCAGCGGAAAAGCCTTTATTTATGTGTTACTTTTCACGGGGTAGGGAAAAGTAACACCAGATAAGGACATTTTTAATAAATTTTTTAGTGTATATTGAAAATGATTTCTGCATATGCTATAATGCCAATAGGCAAAGAGATATGAGTATTACATGAAATCAAAGAACGAATCCCCTAACCGTGGTGCAACACAGTTGGGGGATTCTTCTTTTCTTTTATACTGGCAAAGAACCCAGTAGGTTATTTGTTGCTCTTATCATTACTATCTAACCATTTGATGATGTAGTGGCAAGCTACGCCAGCCGCGACAGCAATTAAAAAAGATATGAGTACTGACATGAAATCACCTCCTCCCGTTGCCGGGTATCGGTGAGCAACATAAAAATTATAACATATTATCGGATGTGTTTCTATCTTTTTCCCAAAAGAATTGAGTTTAGGATTTAGGATGATATAATCCGATGCTCGTTATCTCTGCGGACACTGTCACAAGGCAGTTCCTCGTGTAGTTTTTTCCTTAATGCTTTTACATTTCGATAAAGCATATATTTAAATTTTATCCTTATCTGTTTTCATACTTAATTCAGATTGGAATACTCATTGTCGCCCTTGCGAATTTGATTTATCAGGTTTACAAGGGAAAAAAGAAATAGCCGCCACTACTGTCAATAGCGACGGCTTACCTCATAAGAGGTTTTAGCTTAGTTGTTTGAGGGGTAGAGCCGCTTCTATGGCTTTCCCTTTTTCTATGCTTAATATAGCACATTTGGCAGCAGGGTTTAAGAGGCAAACACACGTTTATTGTAATGTGTTTGCAAAAACGTTACGATTCTTATGGCGCCGGATGCTCCGCATTCTGTTTTACAGCCGCCGCAATTGACACATCTACTGGATGATAGGGAATCAGCGCTGCCTGGAGGGCGTGATAGATGTCCGATTTGCCTGGCCATACTGTGCCCATCAGCTGGTTATGTTCATCCAACTGATGGAACCAGGAGCCTTTTTCGTGATCCAGGACGGTTTCATCCAGATATTGCAGGAACATTGCGTAGTCATCTGCGTATTCTGACTTTCCGGTAATTCTGTACAGCACAGCCGAAGTGTTAACAGCCTCTGCCAGCGTCCAGTGCATGCGGTCATGCACCACAGGTTTGCCGTTCCAGTCTGTGGTGTATACGATGCCCGGCGCGCCGTCTGCGTTCCATGCGTCCTGGATGGCCCGGAGGTATAGCCTTTCGGCGCTTTCTATATAGTTTCCGGCATGTTCGGCGCCGTGTGCCGCGCATGCCCACTGGCAGATCAGCCTAGCCCATTCAATGCCGTGTCCCGGGGTTGCGCCGTAAGGTTTGAAGGGATCATCCGGTTTGTCCTGGTTGCATTCCAGATCCGCTTCCCAGTTCTTGGTGTAATGTTCCGGAATTCTGTCCTGGTTAGCAGCGGCCCAGCCGATGACATGGTCAATAATCCTGCCGGCCCTTGCCCGGTATTCCTGATTTCCCGTTGCGTCCGCCACTGCAAGAAACGCCTCTACGGTATGCATATTGGCATTGATGCCCCGGTAATCGTCCAATGCGGTAAATTCCGTATTCCAGGTGTCAAAGGTCAGACTGTTTTCGGCGTCCCAAAAATATTGATCAAAAGTTTTAAGAGCCTCATCCAGCAATTCTTTTGCGCCGTCCCTTCCGGCCAAAAGAGCGGAAGAGGAGGCAAGAATCACAAAGGCATGGGCGTAACATTGTTTCCCAGGCACGATACCGCCGTCAGGAGTGACTCCCGCATACCAGCCTCCGTTTTTCTCATCTTTTAATATGCCTTTCAGCCCTTTGAGGGCCGCGTCCGTCAGTTGTTCGCTGCCTTCATGGCCCAACAGCGTTCCGATACTGTAGACATGCGCCATCCGGCAGGTAATCCATGTTTCCCGGTTCCGGTCTTTCCAGGGCGTGCCGTCGTCTCCCAGATAGTAAGACGCTCCTTCGGGAGATGGGAACTGATGCCCGAATTGCAGTAAATTATCCCTGATTTCTTTCATAAATGCTTTGTTCTCTGGTGTGTCAATCTTATATTTTTTTTCCATTTTTTATCCTCCTAATTTCTTTAGGTAAAGCTAGCGCTTCATTTGGCTGGTACTCCTATTGGGGTACGGACGGAAAGGCAGAGCTGGCTCGTTTTCCTATTGGGGTACGGACGGAAAGGCAGAGCTGGCTCGTTTTCCTATTGGGGTACGGACGGAAAGGCAGGATGCCCCTTTGCCACACAAACTGGGCAACGTTCCGGCGAACTAACTGCTAACTATGACTAAGGAAGTCAGGAGAACCTTCCTTCCTAAGTCTCCGTAAGCAGTGGATTTCGCCTGCACTAAGAACGCCCATGAATCGTTTGTTTAGGCAAAGGGGCATCCTGCCTTTCCTGTGTATCGAAATATGGATTATCCGCTGATGCGCTGACAGTCGGTGCAACCTGAATTTTGTAAGAACAACACGCAAAGCGCACATGTAATTTCTGGCCAGATGGAGTACTAGATGGACACTCTTGAAAAAGCATCCAGCACAATCAATTTAAGTTGTTATATTTCGATACACAGGAACTAGCGGATTGCCCTTTGGCTAAGCAAACGATTCATGGGCGTCCTTAGTCGTAGTTAGCAGTTAGTTCGCCGGAACGTTGCCCAGTTTGTGTGGCAAAGGGCAATCCGTTAGTTCCGTACGTACCCAAAGATAAAATTTAACCTGCTTCACTTCAAAACAATCGTCTTAATTTCATAGGGCCTGATCTCCGTGTATACCGTATTTCCCTCGGTCTTAAGCTTCACCTCTGTGTTCTCCAAAAGGTCTGTTTCCCATGCCTCTGTAAAGTCTTCCTGCACAGTCAATGCAACTTTGCCTCTTCGGTTGTGGCACTCGTAAAGCCGGATCACGGTATCTTCGGAACGCTCCGCCTGTTTCACCGTTTCGATGACCGCATTCTGCGCGTCCGCTGTCACATAGGAGTAGTTCTGCGGCAGACTGCCTCCGGCGTTCTGTTTCACAACAGCCGTCAGCGGGTTGTTAAACAGATATGCTTTTTCCACTGTGTGCCCTGCCCTGAAATCATCTTCATGGGGGCAGATGGAATACCAGAATGTGTGATGTTCTTTGTCTGCCTCCGGATTTGGGTATAAAGCGGACTTTAACATGGTCAGGCCGATGACGCCGTCTTTGACGCTGCAGCCGTATTTGCAGTCATTTAAGATACTGACGCCGTACCCGGTTTCGCTTACATCCAGCCATTTGTGAGAGCAGACTTCAAATTTTGCGAAATCCCACATGGTATTGCTGTGTGTGGCGCGTTTTACATTTCCATACTGAATTTCAAAAACAGCTTCCTCTGTGTGGATGTCCACCGGGAAATAGTCCCGGACCAGGATCTGCTCTTCTTTCCAGTCGATCTCATTGCGGATGTCAATCCGGTACAGATCTTTGTAAAAATACAAATACTGCGCAATTTTGGAATCCAGATAGGCCCGTTCGATCCGGATGCATGCCCTTACAGGGCCATCTTCCAGAATTTCGGCCTTGGAAACTTCGTTTACTTCCCAGGATTTTTCCGTATAATAATTGTTAATGTCCCAGGCGTCAAAATTGTGGGGCCTGTCTTCATAGGTGACGATCTGGTTTGCAGTCTTTCCTTCCGGTATGATTTCCCGATCTGCAGCCTTGTCATAAATGCTGGTGAATTGCCCGGCTTCGTTGAGGACGATGTGGAAATAAGGCGTATCCACTTCCTGCAGAGAGCGGATCATCCTGTCTTTATTGCTTCCCTCAATTTCCTGAGAACGGGTGTCTGCTTCCTGCAGAGAACGGTTCCTCTCGTCTTGCGGGGCTTCCTTTTTCACGAGCTGATAGGTGCCGTATCCTCTGACTGGCATTTCATCCAGAATAGCGAGATATCCTTCCGCTGTCTTTTGAAGAGGATATTCCCTGCGGCCGTCGGATAAGGCGAAGGTGCCGGAGTCTTTTGCCGCTGCTTTTGGAAGAGAATATTCTCTGCGGCGGTCGGATAAGGCAAGGGAGCCGGAGTCTTTCGCCGCTGCTTTTGGAAGGGGAGATTCTCCGCAGCCGTCAGACGGGGACAGCGGAGCGGGATCTCCTGCCATGCAGGAATAGGGAATGAGGACCGGCGCCGCTTCCTTTGCGTTGTTGGGGTTAAAGATCACAATATCATTTTCCCGGGCGTCCACATGCCAAGCTACTGCCTTGAGGATTTCATCTGTCATCTGTCCGGCCAGAGATAATAGATGTTCATATTCCTTTTTGGAGTCTTCGTAGACTTCCAGAATGGATGAGCCAGGCAGAATGTCATGGAACTGGTTCCGCAGCAGGATTTCCCAGAGTTCGTCCAGTTCTTTCCGGGGATAGGGGCGTTTCAGCAGTTTCTTTGCCAGCACGCTGTAGAACTCCAGATTTTCACAGGCGAACTCGGATCTGCGGTTGAACTTTTTATTCCGGGCCATGGAAGTGTAAGTGCCCCGGTGATATTCCAGATACAGCTCGCCCACCCATTTGGGCAGATAAGGATTGCCCGTTACTGTCTTTTCCAGGTTCCGGAAAAATTCAAGGGCATGGGACTGTTTTGCCCTGGGGCTTCCCGGAATTCCCTGTTCCAGCCTCCGGCAGTTTTCCAGCATTTCCGCTGTGGGACCGCCGCCTCCGTCGCCGTATCCATAACTCATCAGCGTATCGGTGTGAAGGTCTTTCTGGCTGTAACGCTGCCGGTTTCCCTTGATCTGGGAAGGATTCAGCATGGCGTTGTATGTGGTAAAGTGCTCTGTCTCCGCGCTTCCCTCAATTGCTCCTTTTCCGTAGTCCCGGGAAGGAGAGAAGTGGGTCAGCACTTTTGTGCCGTCTATGCCCTCCCACAGGAAAGTGTCATAGGGCATTTTGTTAAATTCGTTCCAGCTGATTTTTGTGGTCATAAAGTAATTGATGCCGCATTTTTTCATAATCTGGGGCAGTGCCGTGGAATATCCGAATACGTCCGGCAGCCATAGGATCTCATTTTTTGTATGAAATTCTTCTTCAAAGAAACGCAGGCCGTACAGGAACTGACGGACCAGCGATTCTCCGGAGGCGATATTGCAGTCTGCTTCCACCCACATGCCCCCTTCAGTTTCCCAGCGTCCTTGGGCGACGCGTTCTTTGATCTGGGAGTAAATTTCCGGCGCGTTCTTTTTCACATAGTCGTAGAGCTGGGGCTGGCTGGACATGAACTTATATTCCGGATACCGCCTCATAAGCTCCAGTACGGTAGAAAAGCTTCTTACGGCTTTGTCCTGGGTGGTTTTCAGGGTCCAGAGCCATGCGCAGTCGATGTGGGTGTGGCCGACACAGCAGACAGTCTCCCTGGAATTCCCGCAGCGTTTTTGGTAGAATTCTTCTGTGATATATTTCTGCGCCCGGGCAAGGCTTTCATAGAATTCCGGGGAATATTTTTTCCTCAGGTCAAGCAGGTTCAGGGATTCATTGACGCATTGGATAATTTCTATATATTCACCGCTGTCTTTCGGCAGAAGCCTTGCTGTCTCAAAGGGCACGGAAATGTCGTAGTAATAATGCTCCACTTCCCGTTCCAGAATCTTGTATTCGGAATCCATGAACAGAGAAAAGTTGTGATCTCCTGTATAAGCTGACAGTAAAATCCGGTAAGTTTCCCCTGCACGCGCAGATTCTGTTAAAAGAATTTCCCGGTGATTTACATCCAGGCCCTGGACAACGCGCCCGTTCACATATGCCAGAAACTGGGGATTGAGGGCGTCCCATTCCCCTTCCCGGCCGGTTCTTAACTCGTACACAAGAGGTTTTCCGTCACATTCCATAGGAACGGTAATCACTGTTTCAAAATAATATGTTTCGTCATGACCGCCCCATAGCTGCCGGTTTGTCATGATTTCCCAGCTGTCGGCGTCGAGTGATTCAAGGTCTTCCAAAGGCTTTGCTGTTTTTAACATCCGGTACTGGGTAATTGGATATTTCCTGCTGTAGATTAATTCTTTGAGGTCCTGGATCAATTTTCCTTCTCTCTCTTTTAATAGAACCATTTAAAATTCTCCTTAATTTACAATTTCTGCCATACTTGAGAGCATAGCCTAAAGTTTATGTTGTGTCAAGGACGGCGGGAGCGGTCCGTTAAGCGGTACCCGCAATAATCCAGAACCAGTTCTGTGAAAATCGCGTTGGCCCATGAAAACCATGGCCTGGTAAAATTTGACGGGTCATTGACGTCAATGCCTTCGTGCATCCAGCCTGTCCCGCCGTCTGTAGCTACCATGGCCTCAATGATTTTCTTCTTTTCGCTGCGGGAGGGGGAGGTCAGGCCCTGCATCCCCATGGAAATATGCCATACATGGTTGGAGGCTGTGTGGAAGCTTCCGATTCCTTTTGCGTATGTTCCGCTGTAGTAGTAGGGATTTTGTTCACTCAGAATGATCTCCCTGGTATTTTTGTAATATTCATGGTCCGCACTGCAGTAGCCAAAATAGGGCATGGATAAAAGGCTGGGGAGATTGGCGTCGTCCATAATCAGGTATTGGCCGTATCCGTCCACCTCATACGCGTAAAAGGGCTTGAAAAAACGTTTTCCGTCGGGTTTTACGATGGCTGCTTGTTCAATGGCGGCCCGAAGCTCCAGGGAAAAATCTTTCGTCTCTCTGGCAAAATCTTTGTCCTGGTAGATTTCGGCGGCAATTTCAGACAAGTAGCCCAGGATGACAGCCGCGAACATATTTGACGGAATCAGATAGCCGTAAACGCAGGCGTCGTCGCTGGGGCGGAAGCCCGACCAGATCAGCCCCGCCTGGGGATTTACCAGAGCGCCTTTGCCGTTTCTGGACAGGGTATCCGCAAATCCGCAGTTGAACCGTTCAAAGGTATAGTTTGACTTCTGTTCATGATTTTGCTCTGTCCGGAACACAGAGACAATCAATCGGGCCGCTTTCAGAAAATCGGCGTCAAACATGGCGCTGATTCCGCAGGATTTCCAATACAGATAGGCCAGTTCGATGGGGAAGCAGAGGGAATCTATCTCAAATTTGCGCTCCCATAATTCCGGCTTCATATCTGTTTTATCATGTTCCCAGCAGTTTCCGTTGGCGCACTCATTGAATGCGTTGGCGTAAGGGTCAATCAGGATAGAATTGATCTGCCTGCGGATTGTGCCCTCTATCATCCCGGCTATTTCCGGGGAATCTTTTGCCACAAATAAATAGGGCTTCACCTGACAGGCAGAATCGCGAAGCCACATAGCCGGAATATCTCCGGTTATAATAAATGTCGTACCGTCTTCTTTTTGCTGAACGGTAGTGTCGAGGGTGCTTAAAAAGCACCGCTCGAACACATCGCCTACATTCAGCTTCTCGGCGTCTAACTGCCTTCGGATTTTTTCTGCAAATTGTTTTACAGCCGTTAAATTGCTAAGCTGCTGCATATCATAAAATCTCCTTTCACTAGCCTTTGTCCGCGCCTGACATACCGAAACCTCTGGACATCCACTTCTGAGTGATGACATAGAGGATGACCGACGGCATTGCGTAGGCAATGGAGTATGCCGCTAATGTGCCGTATGCCACGGTGTGCTGTCCGAAGAACTGGTACAGCATGATGGAGGCCGGATATTTCTCACCGGTGGAAAGCAGGATGAAGGGCACAAAGAAATTACCCCATGCGCCGGAAAAGGTATAAATTGCAATAGTAAAGATTCCGGGAAGCATCAGGGGCATAACCACCCGGATGATGCCGTTTAATTTGCCGCTTCCGTCTATCCACGCGGCTTCTTCCAGCGACAGCGGAACTGCGTCCATAAAGTTCTTCATCATCCAGATCGCGTAGGGCATGGAGGATGCCGTCATGAACAAAATAATGCCCAGCCGGTTGTCATACAGATCCACCGCTACGAAAATCCGGAATACCGGAACCATGATGGTTGTGATTGGAAGGGACGTCATAAAAAGCATGCTGAGCATGAACAGCTTCTTATGCTTCATTTCAAATCTGGACAGCGGATAAGCCGCCAGCATGGCAAAAACAACAACAAATATAGAAGTTCCCAGGGCCATCAGAAGTCCGTTTCCAAAAGAGCGCAGATTTGCGGCGTTTGTCAGCACTTCCACATAATTGTCCAGTGTCAGGTTGGGCATGCTGACTGCCAGGGTAGCGTTTTTGTCAAAGGAAGCCAAGACTACCCAGGTCAGAGGAATTACAAATATGACAGCCAGGATTGCCAATACAAGATACGCAATAATATGATCTCTTTTCTTATTCATCATTTCCCTCCGTCCTTGCTCTGTATCTTAACATAGAAGATACTGAATATTACTCCGATCAACAGTATCAGCATGGAAATTGCGGTTCCATAGCCCAGTTCGTAGTTTTTGAACGCGCGGATATACATGAAGACCGGAAGCGTCTGCACCGTTGTGCTGGTCATGGTATAAACCATACCGAAGGTTCCAAGGGTTGACAGGGTAATCAGCATGGTATTGGTCATGATGGTGTCTTTGATGATGGGAATCGTAATATAAAACAGATTCTGAAGCCGGTTGGCTCCGTCGATCATTGCGGATTCCGCCACCTCGCCTGATACATTGTCAAGGGCTGACTGGTAAACCATCATGGAAAATGCGGTTCCGTGCCAGATATTCGCCAGGACCACCGACAGCAAAGGATGCTTAAACAGCCAGGAAACCATTGGAAGCCCGCCGGAAGTGAGAAGCAGGTTGAGGGTTCCTTTGTCGGTAAAGAAGGTATAGGCGCAGATTGCCGCCACTGTCTCAGGCATTACCCATGCGGCCAGCACGACAGCCCCCACGATTCGGCGGAAGATTTTGTTCTTTTCTCTCATCAGATACGCGATGACAAATCCTAGAACAGTCTGTCCTGCCACAGAGCCGATCAGGAAAATGATCGTCGTCACAACGCTGGTCTTAACGGCGGAATCTGACAGCATTCTTTTATAATTCTCAAGGGCTACAAACTCATGGGAGCTGGCCGCGGAACCAGTCAGCGCCAGGTTCGTAAAAGAATAGTAGATGGTCAGGACGATGGGCCAGACGAAAAACAACAGCATGAGCAGGACTGCCGGAATCAGGTAGATATATTTGCTCAAAAAACTTTTTTTCTTATATACTTCCATTCTTACCTCCATGTTCGAATCAGAGCTTCTCCAAACCCGGACCAGTGTTTCCCGGGGTTGGAAACCGCCCAATGAAAATGGGAAAGCCGTCCGGCGGCAATCCAGAAATCAGACAGCGCGGACGGCTTTCCCGCTCATTGCAGTGTTTCATACAGGAGCAGCAGTGGTTCCTGCAATTTACTGGATCAGGTCTTCGCCGATTGCCGTTGCAGCGCCTTTTTTGAAATCAGATAACGCTGTTTCGGTATCTGTATTATTTCTCACTACAGTGTCAACCATTTCATAGAGGTAGGAAGAAACCTTGGAGTAATTCTCGTCATGAGGACGGAAGAACGCGTTTTCAGACATGGCAGTTGCCTCGTTGATGTACATTCTGCTGCTGTACGCGTCGAAATCCATCATGTCGTTTCTTGTAGCCAGGTTTCCGGTTCCCTCAATATAGGTTATGTAATTGTCAGATTTCATCAATTCGGTGATGAATTCAAAGGAAAGGTCTTTCTGGTCAGAGTTATTGGCGATTGCCCAGCTCCAGCCGCCGGACATTGTCACATAGCCGCCTTTTTCTTGTGTGGGCATCTGAGCAAATCCAAGGGCGTCTGAGAGTGTATCGTCTGTGTAGCCCTGCATTGGATAGCCGGAATCCTGAAGATAATCATTGTAGCCCCAGCTTCCGTTTAAGTACATGCCTAGTTTTGCGGTGGACATATACTGGTTTGCGTAGGTATAATCGCTTGGGTCAAGGATTTCGGAAAGTGTGCCCAGGTATCCTTCGTCCAGGCATGTCTTGATGAATTCCAGAGAATCTTTCACGCCGTCGCTGCTTAAGTTGTAAACTCCGGTGGCGTCGTCGCATAAGGAATCACCGGTTCCTGCCAGCAGCATCTGGAAAGTGTTCATGCTGGTTGCTTCAGCCTCGCCGCTGTTGCAGGCGAACCAGATGGGAACTACGTCGTCTTCGCATTTATCTTTGATTGCGGCACAGGCGTCCAGGATGTCCTGCCAGCTCTCCGGCTGCCAGTCTCTGCCCAGGCCGGCAGTTTCAAATACATCTTTGTTATACCACAATCCCCGCACATCTGTGCTGATGGGTACCGCGTAGGTTTTCCCGTCAGTGCCTGAGGTAGCTTCCTTCAATGCGTCAATGATGGAAGAGTTCCAGTCATCCCATCCAGCTACCTTGTCTGTGATATCTGCCACATAGCCTGCCGCTACATCTGTATTCAGCTGGAAAGTATCCTCCAGGAACAGATCGGGACAGGTGGAGTCATCCTGCACCAGGGTCTGTATCTTAGTTACATAATCGCTGTCCGTTGCCACCAGGGCCTGGATATCAAGCTTTACTTCATCTTTCTTCTCCCAGTTCTCATAGGTCTGATTGATCCACTGATAAACAGGGCTGTTATCTCCGTTGTCGTTGGAGTCGTTGTAAACGATGGTAAGAGTCTGTCCATCGCCTGATGCGGTTTCGCCGCCTGCGGAATCCGCTTCCTCACCTGCGGATTTCTCATTATTCCCTGAAGAGCTGGGGGAATTTGAATTCCCGCCGCAGCCTGCCAGCAGAGCTGCTGTCATTACAGATGCCATTAACACAGAAACAATTTTTCTTTTCATAGTTTTTCCTCTTTTCTTATTTTTTTTATTTCATGCGCTGCAGTCCGGCACATTCCGTTTAAATGTTATTTTTTGAAAATGGTGTGTCCTTCTGCCGCCATAGAAATCCTTTTACTTACAGGCAGCATATGCCTGCTTGAAATAATATATCATTATATCTTTTTGGCAAATTGCTTTGTGATGTTATGGCAAATATATCATTATTGGGTAAAATTGTCAATAGAAAAAGCCAGTTCGTAGGCAGTTTCGTAATTATGCCTATAAGCTGGCTCTTTTTTTATATCATTTGTACATATCATTTATATATCAACTTGTAGGAAATTTGTTCTATTTGTACTATTTTGTATCTTGAGATTTATGTATTATGACATCATAAGGAATGTTTATAACATCTTCCACTGCGTTTCCTTCCATTACGGCGCATAATGCCTGTACAGCCTGTGTCCCCATGGAATTTTCATTTTGCTTTACATAGACAAAATCATATTCGTCCATATAAGCTTCTGACAGACAGTCAAAAACGGCAATTTCTTTTTTCAGATTCATGGATTTAAGCGCCCTTCCGAAAAGAATGCCCATCTGGAATTCTACTATGAGAAAGGCAGTGCAGTCCGCGTTTTTCTGAATCACTTTCTGAATCTCTGAGGGATCAAAGTGGATGTTTTCCCGCACCGTATCATCGGCGGCCGGATCGTAACACTGTATTGCGTCAATCACGCCCTTCACATCTTCGTGTTCCATGATGCCGTCCACAAAACCATTGTGGCGTTCGTTAATGGTAGAGGTATTGCTGAAAGAATGAGATACAAAGCATATTTTCTTGTGTCCCCGGGAGATCAGAATCTGCGTCAGTTTCTTGGAGGCGGAATAATTATCCGTTTTTACACAGGGAATGGGAATGCCTTTCATCTGTCTGTCAATCAGGACCATTGGAAATTTATCCACCACAAGCTGAAGAATCATGCTGTTGTAGACTTCTCCCTGGGCGCACATTAAGATCAATCCTTTTGCCCCCAGCAGCAGGGCCCTTCGGATCGCTTCATTCTCTTCCTCAATATTGCCGTAGGAACACCGAAACAGCATATCATATCCTTTTTGGCGGCATTCCAGCTCTATGCTGCGCAGCAGCACGCTTCCGAAATCGCTTCCGAAAGTGTCAAAAACAATGCCGATCAGCGGCCTTTTTGGTATCGTTTTTTCTTCCGAAAAGACCTCCCGGGCAAAAGCGTCGCTTTGGGTTTCAGCAACAAAGGAGCCTTTTCCCCTGCTGCGGGTAATATATTGATTTTCCGCCAGCATATCTAATGCCCGTTTGCTTGTAATGCGGCTTACGCCGTATTCTTCCGATAATTCTTTTTCAGACGGAAGTTTATCTCCCTGGGCAAATATGCCGCTTTGGATTTTATTCAGTAAATCCGAATAGATCTGCTCGTACATAATTGTCTTTCCCATGACTTTTCCTCAATTCATAAATATATAGTAAAATGTTTGACATTAATTTGGATATAACAATGATAGTTTAGCACAAATCCGGGTGTACAACAAGAATAGAAAGGCCGTAAAATTAAGACAAAATGGCTGTGCACGTCATTTTATACAACTCAATCGGTTATTTCCTATTGTAAAAATCCCCTATATGTGTTAATTTAATGACGAACGGTATTCGGGAAGAAACTGTATCACTTTGATAACTGCCACCATGTCCGGCAGCGGGCCTTTCCATGGAAGATTGACAGTGCGGAAAACATGTTCCGCAGGAAATGGAGGCAGATATGCGGATAGGAATCATAGGCGCCGGAAAAGTGGGAACCACGCTGGCGAAATACGTCAAAGACCGCGGCGCGTGTGTCGCCGGTTTTTACAGCAGAACCGAGAGCGGCGGAAGAGAATCCGCGGAATTTACAGGCACAGAATATTTTAAAACCCTTGATTCACTGATGGATGCAAGCGATACCCTTTTTATTACTGTCACAGACGGAGAAATCGTCAAGGTATGGGATTGCATTGCAAAGAAAAATGTGAGAGGAAAAGTCATCTGCCACTTTAGCGGCTCTTTATCAAGTGATATATTTTCAAACTGGGAAGAGACAGGCGCGTACGTCTGTTCTATCCATCCCATCTACGCGTTCAGTAACAAATTCACAGCTTATCAAAATTTAACAGGCGCAGCCTTTGCGGTAGAGGGCTGCCGGACGGCATTGACAAGGCTGCAGGAGTTATTCCGGCTGCTGCCCAACCGGATTGTGGAGATTTCCACTGCGGAAAAGGTGAAGTATCACGCCGCCGCAAGCATAGCCAGCAATCAGGTGGTGGGGCTTATTTTTATGGCAGTGGAGCTTATGAAGGAGGCCGGAATCTCCGAGATGTCCGCCTATGAACTGCTGAAGCCTTTGGTGGAAAACAATGTGAGATCCATCTTCGAAACAGCAGAACGGCAGGAGCATGCAAGCTGTACCGGCGAAAAGCCAGAATACCGGGGATGCGCGCAGGCATTGACCGGACCGATTGAGCGCAATGACACGGAGACTGTCCGAAAGCATCTGGAGCATATGGACAGGCCCCAGTGGGAATCGGCTTACCGGGCAGTGGGAACTGTGGTGACGGAGCTTGCCCAAAAGAAGCATCCAAAGCGCAGTTATGAGACGATGAAAGAAATATTAGGGCATGAGTGAAACTTAAGGATTTTACAGTATGCTCTGGAAAGCGAGTGAGGAAAGAACCATGAAAAACACAGTTGTAACAATACGGGAAGCCAAGGAACGGGGAGAAAAGGTGACAATGCTTACCGCCTATGATTATTCCATGGCAAAATTAATCGATGAAGCAGGCATTGAGATGATTCTGGTGGGAGATTCTCTGGGCATGGTAATGCTGGGATATGAGGACACTCTGTCCGTAACCATGGAGGACATGATCCATCACACTGCCGCAGTGGCCCGGGGCGCCAAAAATGCGCTGGTAGTAGCCGATATGCCTTTTATGTCCTACCAGACCTCTGTTTATGACGCCGTGTTAAACGCCGGACGTTTGATGAAGGAAGGCCGGGCACAGGCCGTGAAATTAGAAGGAGGCCGGGAATTTGCAGACCATATCAGAGCCATCACAAACGCCTCCATTCCAGTGGTTGCCCATCTGGGGCTGACCCCTCAGTCCTTAAACGCCTTCGGCGGATTTAAGGTGCAGGGCAAGTCAGAAGCGGCGGCAAGAAAACTTCTGGAGGACGCGCAGATTGTGGAAGAAGCCGGGGCAGTGGCCGTAGTTTTGGAGTGCGTGCCGGCGAAACTGGCCAAACTGGTGACAGAGAAGCTTCACATTCCAACCATCGGAATCGGAGCCGGGGCGGATTGCGACGGACAGGTGCTGGTATATCAGGATATGCTGTCCATGTTCGGTGATTTCAAGCCCAAATTCGTCAAGCGGTTCGGGGAAGTGGGAACCGTGATGAAAGAGGCGTTCCAAAAGTACAGCGAAGAAGTGAAAGCAGGGACTTTCCCGGCGCCGGAGCACACCTTTAAAATAGACGATGATGTAATAGAAAAACTTTATTAAAACAGCAAAGCGTGCTGCAGTACCAGGGCCATAGAACGGAGGAAATTATGCAGATAGTAACAACGATAGAAGAATTGCGCTCTATTGTGAAGTGGTGGCGGGGAGAAGGCCATTCCGTAGGCCTGGTTCCCACCATGGGCTTTCTTCACGAAGGGCATAAGAGCCTGATTGTCAAAGCGGTCAGCGAAAATGACCGGGTGGTAGTCAGCGATTTTGTAAATCCCACCCAGTTCGGGGCAAATGAAGATCTGTCCACCTATCCCAGGGACATAGAAAGGGACGGGGCCCTCTGCGAAGAGGCAGGGGCGGATGTGATTTTCCATCCTGCGCCGGAAGAGATGTATTTTGAGGACAATTGCACCTTTGTGGATATGAACCGGCTCACCAAAGGGCTCTGCGGCAAGACAAGGCCCACCCATTTTTGCGGGGTATGCACGGTGGTGTCCAAGCTTTTCAATATTGTAACCCCGGACCGGGCGTATTTCGGGCAGAAGGACGCCCAGCAGCTTGCGGTGATCCGCCGGATGGTGAGGGATATGAATTTCAATATTGAGATTGTGGGCTGTCCCATTGTCCGGGAAGAGGACGGGCTTGCCATGAGTTCCCGCAACACATACCTCAGCGAAAAAGAGCGGAAAGCGGCTCTGATTCTTCACAAATCACTGACTTTGGGAGAAGAGCTGATCCAGTCAGGAGAAAAAGACGCGGCGAAGGTCAGGGACGCCATCTTGAAAAATATGAGGACAGAGCCTCTTGCCAGAGTGGATTATGTGGAAATTGTGGACGCTGAGAATTTAGAACCGGTGAAAAGAATCGAGAAGCCGATTCTGGCGGCCACTGCAGTTTACATTGGAAAAACAAGGCTGATTGATAATTTCAGCTGCGATCCCAGGAACTAGGGTATTATACTTTCGAAAATAAGAATCCAAAAGGAGAAGCGCCATGTATTTAAAAATGTTAAAAGGAAAAATCCACCGCGCCGTGGTGAAACAGGCGGAACTTCATTATGTGGGCAGTATTACCGTAGATCCGGAGCTTATGGAAGCGGCCGGAATTCTGGAATATGAAAATGTGCAGATTGTGGATATCGAAAACGGAAACCGTTTCGAGACTTATACCATAGCGGGCGAGCCGGGCAGCGGCATGATCTGCTTAAATGGAGCGGCGGCTCGCCAGGTACAGACCGGCGACCATATCATTATCATGGCCTATGCCCAGATGACGCCGGAAGAGGCAAAAGAGTTCCGGCCCAGCGTCGTATTTGTAGACGGGGAGAATAAGATCTCCAAGGTTACAGCCTATGAAAAGCATGGCGAGATTTCTGCCTGACACGCTCTAGAGTAATGATAAGGAGGATTTTCCATATGCTGCAGGGAAAAACCGTTTTACTGGGCGTCACCGGCGGAATAGCTGCCTACAAGATGCCCAATGTGGCAAGAATGCTGAAAAAACTTCACTGTAATGTGCATGTGCTGATGACAGAGAATGCCCAAAATTTTATCACTGCCACCACCTTTGAAACCCTTACCGGAAATAAGTGTCTGATTGACACGTTCGATCGGAACTTTGAATTTTCAGTGGAGCATGTGGCGCTGGCAAAGCAGGCGGATCTGGTTCTGATTGCCCCGGCTACGGCAAATGTCATCGGCAAAATTGCGAACGGTATTGCAGACGATATGCTGACCACAACCGTGATGGCGTGCACCTGCAGAACATTGATTGCCCCGGCTATGAACCACAATATGTACCGCAATCCCATTGTTCAGGACAATCTTAAGAAGCTGGAAGGTTTTGGATATGAAATCATTCCTCCCGACAGGGGAATGCTGGCCAACGGCGATATCGGGGAAGGAAAGCTGCCTGCCGAGGAAGTTCTGATGGAGTATGTGTTAAAAGAGCTTGCCCGGCCGAAAGATCTGGCAGGGAAAAAGATTCTGGTTACTGCAGGCGCCACCCAGGAGGCCATAGATCCGGTGCGTTACATTACCAACCATTCTACTGGGAAAATGGGCTATGCCCTGGCAAAAGAGGCAATGCGAAGAGGGGCAGAAGTTACATTGGTTACAGGCGTAACTTCTCTGGAACCGCCTAGGTTCTTGGAGACAGTCAAAATAGTTTCCGCAGAGGAAATGTATCAGGCGGTCATCAGCCGGGCGCCTCAGATGGATGTGATTATCAAGGCAGCGGCAGTGGCGGATTACCGTCCCGCGAAAGCTGCGGAGGATAAAATAAAAAAATCAGAAGGCCAGGCTCAGATTTCCCTGGAACGGACCAGAGATATTCTGGCAGAACTGGGACGGCTGAAATCAGAAGGAGCGATTCACAGTTTCCTCTGCGGGTTTTCTATGGAAACCCGGGATTTGGAGGAAAATTCCAGGGCCAAGCTTGAGAAAAAAAATCTGGACATGATTGCCGCCAATAACCTGAAAGTGGAGGGCGCCGGATTCGGCACAGACACCAATGTGCTCACCCTGATTACCAGGGAAAACACCATTTATTTGGAGAAGATGGACAAATCAGAAGCGGCCGGTAAGATTTTAGATCAGATCAGGAGCAGGATATAGACAATCATTGATGCATGGTGTTTTCTGTGAAAAGCTGGAATCAGCCGTCAAAGGATTTTGCTTACAAGGAAATTTTACGATACACAGGAAATATCGGATTCCCCTAAAAACTTTCAGCTTGTGCGTAAGGGGGAATCCGGTATTTTTGTTTCTGCCCAAATAATCAGAATACGCTGTAGTTTTTAAACCGGAAGTCCCAGTTTTTGGAACAGAGTGTTCATGGAAGAATACTCAAGTATCAGGATCATGCTTCCCTTAATCTGCGTTCCGGAGATGCAGAAGCTTTCATCAATAAACAGCACTTTCTTGCCCAGCGAGGCGAAACTGTTAGAAGGAATGGAAAGGATATTTCCCACTGTGTCAATATGGTCCTGGGGCGGCGTAATGTTGATAAATGTATTTGTCATCTTGGCAATGGAATTGATATAGGCGGCAGTGGTGATGTTGCCCATTTCCCGCACCACGGACAGATCCATTTCTGTAATGTCGTGAAGGGAAGAAATTTCTTTTTCATAAAAAGTGTTGATTAATTTCTCTGCGAATTCTTTCTGTATGATTTGCAGCATCATTCCCTGGATATCCCCGTCCAGCGTAATGGTAAGGCCCAGGGCAAAGTTGTCCGGCCCGCCCAGATACTGCGAAACATCTTCGAAGTCAATGAGATGAATGTTGGGGATTTCGATATCTACGAAAGTATTCAATAAAGTGGCAAGCGCGGTTGCGGCATTGCCGGAGCCTATATTTCCAATTTCAGTTAATACGCTCAACTGCATTTCGTCTAATTTGTTCATATCTGATACGCCCATAAGAATCTCTCCTTAACAAATTTTTTTCTATTATACCATATCAGAGCCAGTGACTGCAATCAAACGACAAAGTTTGATTCACATTTATTTCCAGAAACCGTAAAAATAAATGAAAAAAGTTCACAAAATATACATTTTTTGTTAATTATGTCTGTAAATTTATCGGTTATACTAGAGATAACGACAAAAGTATTGGTAAAATACGACAAAGGCGGAAAATGTATGAGAAAACAAAACAATAAAGGCTTATTTTTTAAATTCAGCGTGATATTTTATTTGACAGCGGCTGCGTGGTGTCTCCTGACAGCAGGAAGATTTCATGCGGCCCGTTCTTTTTGTAAAAATATGGAAGCCGAACTGGAACCGGCATTTACCAGCACAGGTTTTCGGTATGAAAAGAGGTTTCAGGATACTTTAAGTCATTACCGTTCTTTCGGCAGCCTCTATCAGCCTCAGTATTCTACTGCGGTGCCGGGGCTGGAAGCTACGGATATCCTGGGAGAAAGCTGCAGGCGGATGGTTCCCCAGGGAATTTGTACGGCGGGGGATTATATGCTGGTGACCGCTTATGACAGCGGAGATTTTTCCGGGAAAAGTTCCAGGGGGAAAATAAATCCGTCGGTGATGTATGTGCTTTCGAATCAGAATCCCCAAGACCGCAGGCTGTTGACTACCATTGTTCTGCCGGATGCCAATCATGTGGGCGGCGTGGCCTTTGACGGCGCAAATGTCTGGATTGCCAAAAGCACCGACAGGAAGTGCAGCGTGATTTCCTATGAAAGAATCAAAGAGGCCGCTGATTCAGGGAAAAGCAGCGTTGAACTTCTGGAATATGACCAGAATGTGCCCTGCGGCGTGATTGCTTCTTTTGTGACCTGGTATGACAATAAGCTGTGGGTGGGAACCTATACCAACCGAATCAGCGGAAAGGGATGGCTGAGAAGTTTTCAGGTGAAAAAGGAAAAAAGGCAGGATGCGGAATCAGGCCGGGACTTCACGCAGCAGAAAAAGGCTGCCGGAACAGATCAGATTTTTACCTTACAGAAACAGGAGGAAATTGTGATCCCCGGGTTTGCCAACGGAGCCGCTTTTGCGCAGCTGGGAGGGAAGACTTATTTGGCGGTTACCACTTCCAGAGGCCGCTATTTTGACTCAAGTGTATATTATTATGAGGTGAGCAAGGACAGCCTTACAGGGAAAAATGTGTATTATTCTTATCGCTCTGACAGGTTTCCGCCCATGGCGGAAGAAATGATCTGCGATGGGGAATCCACCTATTTTCTATTTGAATCTTCCGCCGCCTGTTACAGCAGCCCCGCATACCGAAGGTGCAGCTATCCGGTGGACAGAATCTGCGCAGTATCCACCAGGAAGCTGTTTCGGCGAAATCAAGGGGCTTCGCTGCAAAGCGCTGAACCAAAAAACGGCATGGCTGCAGCAAATTTGTTCTTCAGATATATGGGAATTACTCCGCAAAAGGGGCAAAGAAGGCAAGCATATCTTCACTCCATGTTTGACAGGAACAACCGTACCCAAGACCTACTCCATGACCTCCAGTGGGGAATATTTGGCATAAATGCGGTATGCCTGCCCTGTCTAAAGCTTCCTTTAGACGGACAGTATTGCTTACAGGGACGCAGTCGTCGTCTGCGTTGGCGAAGGCATAAGTCAAAGGATAGTCCGGTGAGATATGCTGCTCCACCGAAAGCAGTTGGCGAAGCCTGGGATCTCCTTTCGTGTTATTGATGCAGCTTCCCTCATGGCAGTCTGACAGGAAACTGACGACCGGGTACAGCAGGCCAAGGCCGTCCGGCCTGGCGGAACGATTCTGATAGAGGGCAATCAGATGATTGTTTTGGGGTGACTCTTCTTTCAAAGCCGTCAATGCCAGCTGTTTCAGATCCTCATGCCATAATGCTTCGCTGGCGCACAGATGGCCGCCTGCAGACGCTCCCACCGCAAAGATACGCCCGGGATCAATATCATAAATGTCTGCATGGGCGCGCACATGCAGAATTGCCAGGGCAAGATCCATTTGGGGCAGCGGATAGCCATGAGGGCTGAGACGGTAACGGAGAATAAAAGCTTTGTAGCCTCCGTCCCGTTCCATCCGCTCCGCCAGTTCAATTCCTTCCCGGTAAGCGGAATGTGTCATGTATCCGCCGCCAGGGCAGAGAATCACGGCAGGGCGGCGGTGCTGTTTGTGTTTTTCCGGAGGGACTGCTGTTGAGGGGAAGGGCGGTATCGTGTTGGCTGTGGCAGTATGGGCAAATGCCTGATTGTCCAGTTGGGGATTGCCGGTAAACAGCCATACGCCTTCTGTGGTATTCAGATCTGCGTCAGGAATCCAGGTATTGTTGTCAGGGGCCGGACGCCAGAGGGGGATGAAGAGAAAACGGCGGTTTTGAACTGTTTCCGTCAATAATAGATTTGCGGCCCTTACGAAATCTCCCGACGGGAAGGAACCGCCCCATTCCAGCCGATCTTCTTTTTCAATCTGCTCCATAGTCATCTGACGGTGTTCTGGCGCAATGCAGGAAGTCCAGTTGGAGGGAAAAAGATTTCCGATGGCCCGCCGGACCGGTTCTGTGCTCATAATTTCTGTAAAAGTATGATTTTTTGTAAACAATGTTATAATCTCCTTCTGCTGTATCGCTTTATGACAGTTCAATAGGGATCGGAACTGTTACGTATTTTTTATTTTACTACAGGTTTGCCGGCATGTAAATATTGACAAGGGACAGACAGGAGAATTATACTGAAAACAGGAATTCAGCAGCGAATGAATCAGCCAAAAGCGCTGTGCCTGTCTGCAGCGGCAAATCTGGCAGAGGCGCTTAGAAGGGAGGATATTATGGGGAAAGATACGCGTCTTGTAAATATTTATATTAAGATACACAATAAGCACACGCTGACCATGGAGGATTTAAAGTATCTGTCTAAATATGATCCGGAGTGTTTTGAGAAAACCTGCAGGAATATTGTGTATAAGATACCAGAGACAAAGGAAATTCTGCAGCCGGAAACCAAAGAGCCGAAACAGCTTCCGGAGCCGCTGCCGGTGTTTGAAAAAGCGCCTACGGACAAGGAGCGGATTGAGGCGGTTCTGTCAAATTTAAAGCAGATGGAAATGGAAGAGCTGCCGGTGGAAGAGGTCAATGCAAATGAGGTTAAGGAGCTGCTGGGTAGCCTTTACATGGAACTTCTTTTCCCCCATAATGACAGACAGCGGTTTTTTAATATGGAGGATCATGAGGAACGGTCTGTATTTAATAAGAAAGTGTGACAGAGTTTGGCAGGTTTTTATTGTACTAGTTGGATTCGGGCGGTATCGGAAAAAGAAGAAAGGAACAGGTTATAAAATGAAAAAATATGCTGTAATAACAGGAGCAAGCTCGGGAATTGGAAAGGAGTTCGCAAAAATACTTGCCAGAGAAGGATATGCTCTGGTACTCACTGCCAGAAGAGGGGATCGCTTAAAGAAACTGGCAAAACATTTAAAAACAGAATGTCAGATTGTGGAAGCGGATCTTACCAAAGAGGAAGATTGCTACCGTCTCTATCAGTCCGTGGCGGAACGGCCGGTGGCAGTCTGGATCAATAATGCGGGATTCGGCCATTGCGGCGCTTTTAAAGAAGGAGAGCTGGAAAAAGAGCTGGATATGATTTCCGTCAATGTCCGGGCGCTGCACCTTCTTACGAAACTGGTATTAAAGAAAATGGAACGTCAGAACTATGGATCTATATTGAATGTGGCTTCCTGTGCAGGGCTGATGCCTGCCGGCCCTTATATGGCAGCGTATTACGCTACGAAGTCTTATGTCACCAGCCTGACTAGGGCAATTGCGGAGGAACTTCGGTATGAAGGGAGCCCTGTGTATATTGGATGCCTTTGCCCCGGGCCGGTGAACACAGAATTTAATGAGGTGGCTGAGGTGGAATTCGCCCTGAAAGGGATTAGCCCTGCCTGGTGCGCCCGCTATGCGTATCAGCAGATGAAACGGGGAAAAACAGTGATCGTTCCGAAACTTTCGGTAAAATTAGCGGTAACATTTGGTCGGTTTCTGCCGGAACCGTTATATATACGGATTGCGGCCCACCAGCAGAAAAAGAAAAAATTCGGCCGTAGAAAAGAAAGACAGCAGTGACGCCCGAGAATGTAACAGTTTAGCCTTCGGCCTCACTGTTACGGAATCTGCCCATTCCAAATTTGCCAAATGATTTGTATTCTCAGCGGCAAATCATTTGGTTTATAGGTTTACGCCATCTTCTGGATTTTTTCAGAATGTTCAGATACTACGCGTTTCAGCAGCTCAGTGTCCTCAAAATACGCATCCATTCTGTCAGCGCTGTTTTTGTAGCGGTTATAGGTGTCTGTGTAGCACGCCTCAATCGTATTAAGACGGGGCAGAACGATGTTTTCCTGCGATAATTCCAGACGGTGGACACTGCTTTGTATGCGCAGATTGCTGGCTGTTAAGCTTTCTACCTTGTCATTGAGATTGTCAACGTCGATTCTCAAATCTTTGACTTCGGTCTTAAGGTTGTCAACGTCGATTCTCAAATCTTTGACTTCGGTCTTAAGGTTGTCAACGTCGA
>CAJUBP010000050.1:30113-34847 GCA_910584585.1 uncultured Lachnospiraceae bacterium
TTCTCAAATCTTTGACCTCGGTCTTAAGGTTGTCAACATCGATTCTCAAATCTTTGACCTCAGTTTTCAAGATTTCAACATTGCTTTTTAAATCGCGGACATCGGTTTTTAAGATCTTGACATCTTCTTTTAAGGTTTGTAAATCATTTTTGACTGGCTGCAGTTCAGACTTGAACTTTTGATCCATCATAGTGGATATTGCGAGTAATAATTCGTTATCTGTCATTTGGTTTCCTCCTTAATGGGATAAATATGATTTGATTCCGAATGAACAGAACGTGTTTTTCTGGCACCAGGGCTCCTCCCAGCTTATCCAAAGGTGTTGTGGGAGTTTCAGGAACCATCAGGGCTCCTCCCAGCTTACTACTTTTTGGGTGTTCTTTTTTATTGGGCTGGGTCCCTCCTCATGGTCAAGTATATCACAGCGAAGGGGATTTGAACAGTTTTTGTTGAGAATTAATTTGATTTTTCTTTTGCCTGCCTGTTTTGTTCTTCTGGCGGGGATTCGGGGGTATTTGGGGCTGTGTCTTCTGCGGGAGCCGTGACGCCTTCCCCGGGCGCAGCAATCTCTTCCGTGGAAGAGTAAAAGGGTTTTCTGTGAAAGCGGTCCTGCCGCTTTTCTTCTCTGTCCTGCTGCATTGTTTCGGCTGGTTTCTTCAAGGAAGGCCCGAAGGCGGCGCGTTCTTCTTCAGCCCGCTGATCCAACAGCAATTGCAGATCTTTGCAGAGTTGGCGCTCTTTGGATTGTTTTTGCAGCAGCCGGCTGTTTAGGGTATCCATGCGCTGGTTCTTCTGTGCGAATTCCTCGAGGGATAATTCTTGGGATGTGCTTTTTAAAGATTCCAGTTCCTGGCGCTCAGATTCCTGATCTAAGAATCCAAAGGCATCCTGCAGGGTCTGATGGCCCTGGGTTTTGAGCAGGTGTTTCATATATTTGAGGAAACGGACGCTTTTTTGGCTGTCTGCCAAATCGTAGAAGAGGGCCTGGCTGCGCAGGGGAACTTCTGAGGCAAACAATGTTTGTCTGCCGTCCTGCCGTATTTTTTTCATGGAGGCAGGGCTGAACTGCTTTTCTTTCTCGGTGTGGAGATGAGTGCCGGGGGCTTCCAAAGCTTCCAGTGAAAATCCCTGTTGTGTCTGTCCCTGCTTTTTTTTCAGATGCAGATAGTTCAGTTTTCCATAGGAATTCTTTATGGTTTCCCTGCGACCTGTTTCCTTTGACGCACTGGTTTCCTGTTCTCTTGTTTTTCTTGACGCACTGGTTTCCTGCCGAACTCTTGCTTTCTTTGACGGGCTGTCTTCCCGGTGGAGAATTGCCTGTCCCGATTCCCAACGTTGTTTTTTCTGAGGTTCGCTAAAATAAATGCCCATGTTTCTGGATTCCTCCCGATTGAATGGTTATGAGTTATTGAGGTTTGCTCTAGAGCGTGTCTTAAAATAAATGCCCATATTCGCCGTAGTCTTTCCGGCTGAGTTTTTTTCCGCTTTTTTCCAATTCGTGGCTGAGTCCTTTCAGGATTCGTTCCATGGTAAGCAATGGCTCTGCTGCCTCGGCGGCAAGAAAACCGGCATAAATCAAAGAATTTTTGATGGCGCTGCCGGATACTTCAAATTGTTCTCCCAGAAACCGGAAATCTACTTCCTCTGAAACCGGCAGTTTTGCGGGGATCATGGACTGCCACATTTGCTGGCGCATAGAAGGGCCGGGCAGAGGGAAATCTATGATATCGCTGACTCGGCGCCGGAATGCGCCGTCGAAGTTCTGCAGATAATTGGTTGCCAGAATGCTTATGCCTTCATATTCTTCCATTTTCTGCAGTAAAAAGGCAATTTCCATATTGCTGTATTTGTCATTGGATTCCTTGATTTCCGTTCGTTTGGAAAACAGCGCGTCAGCTTCGTCAAAGAAGAGAATGGCCATGGTTTTTTCCGCTTCCCCGAAAATGCGGTTCAGCTTTTTCTCGGTTTCTCCAATGTATTTGTCCACAACGGCGGGCAGTTCCACCCGGTAGAGTTCCATGTCCAGCTCCCCGGCCATCACCTGGGCGGCCATTGTTTTGCCGGTGCCCGGCGGGCCGGCAAAAATCATGGACACGCCGTTGCCGTAAGCTGATTTCTCCAGAAATCCCCATTCTTCGTAGACCAGTTTCCGGTTACGGACGCGGTTTATAATATGAAATAATTTTTGTTTGGACAGATCCGGAAGAATCAGATCTTCCATCTGATAAACGCCGCGTATTTTTTTGGCGTACCGATCCAGGGAATGGGTGGATACGCCAAGGACAGCCTGCTTCAAATGTTCCCCGGTAATGGCTCCAATGCCTGTGCTGAGGGAGTATGATTTGGCCAGTTCCAGAATTTCCCGCATTCTGCCGGGCAGGAAATTATAGCGGCCAAGGAAATCAGCACGCACGTTGTCCTGTTCCCACTGATAGGAAAGAGTCAGTTGTTCATACAGTTCTTTGTCCTGCAATATATCCTGGGAATGGATGGTAAAAGGGAGGTATTGCCGGCGGTAAGCGCTGCTTTTTGCCAGATTCGTTTTCTCTCCCAGAAGGAAAACGGTTTCCTCTTCCGGAAGCCAGCTTAGAAGAAGAGAAAGGTCTGTCGCTTCTTCCGGGAGTTCGAACACAAACATAGCGTGATTCAGGAGGCATTCTGTCTGAATGTCCTGAAGCTGGGACTGGGATTCCAGCTGTTCTAAGGATATTACTGCCAGGTTTTTTCCAGAAGAAGCAGCAAGATAAGCGTAATTTAATTTCCGGCCGCTTCCCGCAGGGCCGTTAAGGTATACCAGCTTCGGTCCGGGAATTTCAGAAATGCGGGAAGCGATTTTTTCCCAGAGACGGATATGTTTCCCAAGATAGGGCAGGGAGTTCTCCAACTGCCCGTAATCTTCGCCTTGTTCCTGCCAGTTTCTGCCCTGGAAATCATTTGTTTGTCTCCGCCGGTTCCTGCCGTGGAAATCATCTGTTTGTCTCTGCCGGTTCCTGCCGTGGAAATCATCATTCGTTTGTTCCTGCCAGTTTCTGTTGAAAGAATCTTCTTTCAGGAAATACCAGTTCAGGCCTGGGATATGGATTGGTTCTGCCAGAATTCCTTTCAGAAAAAGGAAAATCCGGGGAACAATTCTAAGGTGTATATCGGAGGCGTTTTTATCCCATTCCCGTTCATAGAGCAAAGGGGCGGACGAGTGGAACAGTTCCTGCTGGAGGGACGGCGCTTTCGTTTCATTCTGCAGACTGTCTTTTTCTCCGGCCCAAAATAACTGCCAGATGTCAGGAGTTAGGATCTTGGATGTCAGCCCTGTATAAAGCCCAGCCGCTAACAGCAGCATTTCCGGCCATTCCAGGCGGGCGGAAAGAGCGAGGAACAGGAAAGGGGAAAAGATACCGCAGTCCGCGCTTGCGGCAGCTTTTTTTATCAAGTCGGAAAAATCTGCCTTTGGCTCTTTGCCGCTGGAAGCCAAAGGCGCGCAGATACGGTCGCCCCACAGTATTAAGTCGTTCAAAAATTCTCTGTAGCTCTGGTATTTGTTCATAAGTCCTCCTGCGACACAATTTCTTTAAAAGTTTTTTTAATCTCCAGCTCCAAATCTTCCTGATACAGTTTCAGCATCCGGTCATACTGCTGTTTGGCTTCAGATTGTCTGCCGCTTTTGTACAAACAGCTGATAAGGCGGGTCAGAATTTCTTCATTATAGGGATCTGCTTCTAACATTCTCTGGAAAAATGGTATGGCGGCGTCCGGCAGTTTCTGGGAGGCGCGCATGGCGGCTCCCGCCCGGAGTACGCTCAGGTATTTGTTTTCCAATTCTTTTGCCGTTCCGTAGGACCAAAGATAGCCGTTGTTTCCCATGTAGCTTCCAGAATAGAGGGGGATGACGCCCTCAGGATTGCTGGCACAGGCGGTTTCATCTTTGAAATAGGCAGTCAATTCCTCCAGATCAGAATCCACAAGCTGCATATTCAGGGAATATTTCTTTTTCTCATAAGAAATTAAGTCTTCAAGGCCTTCCTGCCCGAAGGACTGGCGGATGCTGTAGAGGGTGGTGTGAAACAGAGCGATGGCGCTTTTCATTCCTGCTTCCGGCCACAGCAATTCCACCAGAACTTCTCTGGAAACGCTGCTTCCCTGAAGATGGAACAAGTAGGCGAACAGTTCCCTGGCTTTTTTGGTCCGCCATTTCATTTCCTGATGTGGGGAATCAGGAAGAAAAACGGAAAAGCAGCCCATACAGTGGATTTTGATTTTGCCGGATTCTTTTGGATTTGCGGATTCCGGGTCCGGTTTTTGGGGGATCAGGCTGCAGGCGTCCGGGGTATTCCGGTAAAAAGATTGTATTTCATTTAATATCTGCTGATGCTTTGGAGTGAATCCGGGATTCCAGATACGGTTTTTCTTTAAAAAAGAATGGCCGGTGCGGGATTGTTCAATTGCTTTGCGGTAATTCCCTCCTTCCCAGGATAAAAGGGCGAGCATTTCCCAGGCAATGGCTGTCTGCAGCGTATCATATTCTGAATTCTGAATGATGCCCTTTGCGGCCTGCCCGGCAGCGGAATAATCTCCCGCCAGATAGGAGGACTTCATCTGTTCCGCCAGGAGGCAGTTTCTCAACAGAAATCCTTCTGGAATAGTATCTGTTCCCAGAATATCTGCAAAGAAAATTTTTCCTGAATCCGGCAGTGCCTGAGTATCAGGGAAAATATGAGCAGAATCCGGCAGTGCCTGAGT
>CAJUBP010000051.1 GCA_910584585.1 uncultured Lachnospiraceae bacterium
TGCGGAAATTCTGCAATGGGTGCAGGCATCTGGCAAATGCGGAAATTCTGCAATGTTCGCAAGGAATATTTTTTCGGCAGAAAGGAAACGGATCATAGAATGGCAGATTTTTCACAGACATAATTTTCAGGTTTCTGTGATATAATGAATTATACGCAAAAATCGGGAGTGAAAATGTATGTGTGGAATTGCTGGGTTTTATCATAGAGAGAAGAATTATGAAGAAAATGAAGCGCATTACCGTTCCCTGCTGAGCGCGATGCACAGGGAATTGTGGCGCAGAGGACCGGATGACGCAGGTACTTGCCTGACAAAGCATTGCGGGCTGTCTCACAGCCGCCTTTCCATTATCGATATCGGCGGCGGACATCAGCCCATGGTGCGGACAGCAGGAGGAAGAACCTGCATGATTGTCTATAATGGGGAGCTTTATAATGGAAATGAATTGAGAGAACTGCTGAAAGAACGGGGGTGGACCTTTGCCACTTCCTGCGACACAGAAGTGATTCTGCTGGGATTTATGGAATTCGGTTCGGAAATTGCCGTCAGGCTCAACGGTATTTTTGCCTTTGCCGTGTACGATTCCAGGGAAGAAAGCCTTCATCTGTTCCGGGACCCCATGGGGGTGAAGCCCCTGTTTTATACGGAACGGGACGGCGAACTAATTTTTGCTTCTGAACTTAAGGCCATTTTGGCCCACCCTGCCGTGGAGGCGGAAATTGACCGGGAGGGGCTGAATGAGATTTTCGGAATCGGCCCCGCCAGAACGCCGGGCCTGGGCGTGTTAAAAGGCATTCGGGAAGCTCTGCCTGGAGAATATCTGCTCTGCTGTAAGGGAAAAGAACTGCAGAGAAAACGCTATTGGAAATTAAGCAGCCATCCCCACCTGGACAGCTATGAAAAAACAGTGGAAAAGGTGTCTTTTCTGGTGCAGGATTCTATCAAACGCCAGATGGTGTCTGATGTTCCCATCTGTACCTTTTTGTCCGGCGGGGTGGACAGCAGTCTGGTTTCGGCAGTCTGCGCCGCAGAGCTGAAAAAGCAGGGCAGGAAATTGGCGACCTTCTCTTTTGATTTTGTAGATAATCAGAAGAACTTTAAGGCAAATGCCTTTCAGCCTTCCCAGGACAGACCTTATGTGGAAAAAATGGCGGAATATATCGGTTCGGAGCATACGTTTCTGGAATGCGACAACAAAAACCAGATTGAGCTTTTGTACGACTCCGTAAAAGCCCACGATTTGCCGGCCATGGCGGACGTGGATTCCTCCATGCTGTATTTCTGCTCCCAGGTCAGCAAAAAGTATAAAGTGACGCTGACAGGGGAGTGCGCCGATGAGATTTTCGGCGGGTATCCCTGGTTCCACAAAGAAGAATGCATGAAGGCAGAAATGTTTCCCTGGACCATGGATTTGTCCCCCAGAAAAGAGCTTTTGTCAGACGAATTTCTGGAAATCCTCCGGATGGACGAATATGTAAAGGAGCGCTATGCTCAATCCATTTCAGAGACGCCCCGGTGCAGTGAGGACAGCCCGGAAGAAGCAAGAAGGAGGGAAATTGCCTACCTGAATCTGAGATGGTTTATGCAGACTCTTTTGAACCGGATGGACAGAACCAGCATGTACAGCGGCCTGGAAGCCCGGGTGCCCTTTGCGGATACCCGGATCGTTCAGTATGTGTGGAATGTGCCCTGGGAAATGAAAGCTAGAGGCGGCGTAGTGAAACATCTGCTGCGGGAATCCGGAAGAAATCTGCTGCCGGAGGAAGTGCTGTTTCGGCGGAAATCTCCGTATCCCAAAACCTATGATCCCCGCTACGAGGAGCTTTTGAAAGGCATGGTAAGGGAAATGATTCTGGAGGGGAATTCCCCCGTCTTGCAATTTATTGACAAGAAAAAAATGGAACAGTTCTTAAACAGGCCCTCCGATTACGGCAAACCCTGGTACGGACAATTGATGGCCGGGCCCCAGATGCTGGCTTATCTGCTGCAGGTGGATGAATGGATGAAGCGGTATCAGGTGCGTACAGTGGGATTGTAGAAGGACACATTAGCTGCAGAAGTATATGGTGGGATTGTAAAAGTAGACATTAGCGATACATTAGCAGCAGAAGTGTATAGAAAATAAATGGGAAAACCGCCCTTTCTGCTTTCCTATAAACGGAGTTGAATTTCTGCGCGCGTGAAGTCTGATATGCTGCTGCGTACGTGGGTTTGGCAATGATGAAATGCCGGATATATATTCGCAAGCTTGCTTATTTGCCAAATGATTTGCTGTTAATCTTAAAAATCCTGGAAGTTGTCTGCAAATCATTTGGCTCGCTGGCATAAAGTGCAGGAAAGGGCGGTTTAGATTCAAAATGAAATGCTACAGATTCACGTCCAGAAAGATCTGATCCTTATCATCCTGTTCAATTCCAAGATACCGCTTTGTGGTCTGAAAAGAGGAATGGTTGTAGATATTCATCAGAACAGCCGGCTGCGCGCCGGATTTCCATGCGTGATACCCGAAAGTTTTCCGCAGGGAATGGCAGCTGATGTCTGTCTCGAAATTCAGCTGCTGCCCGGCGGTTTTAATCACCCGGAACGCCTGGGAACGGCTGAGGTGGTTGGCGCCGGTTCTGCCGGGAAAGAGAAAATCCGAAGGGCGCAGCTCTTGCAGGCTGTTTTTGTATATCTGCAATGCCTTCCGGGCATTTTGGTTCAATGCAATCTGCGTTTGTTTTCCTGTTTTCCGTTCCCGGAGTGTGATGTGCTTTAGAAAATGCTTTTTCGTAAAATCGTAAACGTCCTGCCAGTTTAACTCCAGCAAATCGCTGATTCTGAGGGCAGAATTCACCCCAAGGCAAATCAATGTGTAATTTCTCAGATTGGGTTTTTCCAGATAATAGTAGTTTTTTAGTTTTTCAATTTCAGATATGTTCCGAATAGGCTGTGTGACGCTCATTGGGTAACCTCCTGTTTCTTTTGTACTCCTGCATCCTGTCAGGGAAATATTGCTTCGATGAATCGCGAAGCCTTGTCGTCATTCAGCTTATTACAAATTTACTTGTTTGGCAATCAAGGATGAAACCAGATAAGGACGAAACTTTGAGATAAAAGTACAAAAATATCGAATAGTATGATATAATTCATGTGTTGCTCACCGATACCCGCAACAGGGGGAGGTGTTTGCATGGAAGTTGTGATTTCTTTTTTAGTTACTGTTTTGGCTGGTGTAGCCTGCCACTACATCATCAAATGGTTAGACAGTGACGATAAGAGCAACAACTAACCTAGTGGGTACTTTGCCACTATAAAAGAAAAGAAGAATCCCCAAACTGTGCTGCAACACAGTTTGGGGATTCACTTCTTGTCCGCATGGACTTGTGATTTCTTTTTGCCTATTGGCATTATAGCATATGCAAAAACTTTTTTCAATATTCTTTTTTCGAGTTAAAATTTATCCGTAACAGTTCAGTTCAGCCCTTTTTAGAGACTTTCATAATTACGGGAAAATGCAACAATTTATATCAAATTGTTGCATTTTCCATTTACACAGATAATATCGGCTCTTTTCCGGCATACTTAACCTCTCTTTTGAAAAAAATTTAGAAAATTTTAGAATAAGTATTCTCTTCAAACCCGCTGTTTCTCAAGGGTTCCGTATCCATGCAACAGTTTGATATAAAGTGTTGCATCGCAAAATCATCAGGAAGTGATAAGGCGGCCCCTTTGCCGGGATAAAATCATCGGCGAGTGGCAGCAGGAAACAAGGAGGTTATTATGCTGAAATTAACAGTTAAGCCGGGAGAGTACCTTTTGATCGGCGATGAGATCAAGCTGGTGTTTGCAGGGGGAAGCTCCAACAATCTGCGGGTTCTGGTGGACGCGCCAAGGGAAATGAACGTGGTGCGGAGCGCGGCCCTGGAGAAATTCGGAATGGCGGCAGAGCCGGGAAATGAAGTGAAGCATTACAAGGACAGGGACTTGTCCCCGGAGGCCAAGGAAAAGATCAAAGCGATTCTGATGGAGGAACGCAGGAAATCCAGGAAGCCAGAGGCAAAAAGCAGGCTCCAGACAAAATACGGCTGTTAAGAATCAGCGGAATGAAGCTGGTAATAATGCGGGGGTAACCTAGGGCTCCTGCTTATTATAAAAGGCCGCTGCTTCAAACAGACAGGCAGCTGGCTTGACAAAAAAAGTATGCGTGCAAACGGATTTGCAGCATCTGTTATTGCCTGCAGAAGCAGGTGATGACCGTCCATCCGCTGCGGGAAAAGTATTCCCAGCAGGGAGGAAATAAGACCATAAACAACAAGGAGGAAAAATATTATGGCAATGATCGTACAACACAACCTTACAGCAATGAATTCCAACCGTCAGTTAGGCGTTACTACAGGCGCTCAGGCAAAATCTTCCGAGAAGTTATCTTCTGGTTACAGAATCAACCGTGCAGGCGATGACGCGGCAGGATTAAAGATTTCTGAGAAAATGAGAAGTCAGGTTCGTGGTTTGAACCGCGCATCTACAAACGCGCAGGACGGCGTTTCCTTAATTCAGACAGCAGAAGGCGCATTGAGTGAAGCGCATTCCATCCTTCAGAGAATGAATGAACTGGCAGTTCAGGGCGCAAATGACACCAATGAAAACATTGACCGTGATGCAATCAATGAGGAATTGGATCAGCTGACCCAGGAATTAGACAGAATTTCCACCACAACTCAGTTCAATAAGCAGAACCTGCTGGACGGCTCTTTCCAGAGCAAGAACCTTCATGTTGGCGCAAATGCAAAACAGAAGATTGAAATCAGCATTAATAACATGAACTCTGAGACTTTGGGGCTGAGAAACATCAAAGGAGAGGAACAGGTTCCGATTCAGAGAGGCCAGGAGCCCACGGAAGTTAAATATAAGGATTTTACAGCTTATAAATATGACACTTCCAAGACACAGGCGTCAAACCAGACAGCAGCGATCAGCCAGTTTAAAACCGCTATATCTAAGGGTGCAAGTGTGAAACAGTATGCCGTTCAGACACTTGTGAAGCTGTCAGGAAATAAGAGCATTATCAATGCTGTAACATCTGTATATTTTAAAGCTGATTATGACAAAGGAAAAGAAGCTACGAAAGATATCTGGGAACAGGTAACCAGAATGAGCGGCGATAAAGTTGTTTTGTCTAGCCGTAAAGTGGGCACTGAGACCTATATCAGCTATAAGCGATTTGCAACGGCAGAATCAGCTATGAAGGCGGATATTTCTGCAGCGAAGGCGGCAGTGAGCACAGCCCTTATGAATGATTTTGCAACTTATTTGACATTGAAAGACACTGTTGCTGATGGCGCTACTGTTGGCGGACAGGGCGATAAGTTTACATTAGCGAAAGCAAATGTTGACACTTATTCTAGAGCAAACGCAACGCTTCAGGCAGTACAGAACGCTATTAACAAGGTATCTTCTCAGAGATCTGCCCTTGGCGCAATCCAGAATAGGTTGGAGCATACTATTGCCAATTTGGATAATGTGGCAGAGAATACCCAGGCAGCAGAATCCCGTATCCGCGATCTTGATATGGCTTCTGAGATGGTGGAATACAGCAAGAATAATATTCTTGCACAGGCCGGACAATCTATGCTGGCACAGGCAAATCAGTCTACCCAGGGCGTGTTGTCGCTGTTACAGTAATATACAAAAAGTCAGGAATATAATAAAATTGCAGAGGTACGAAAAAATCGTACCTCTGTTCTCTTGTAAAGAAGTCAATGATTTCCTTACAAGAGAAAATCATAGGAATACCGTCTGTTTGTACCATGTTTGTGTATATAAAAAGAGGTTGCTGAAAATGGAAGCATTGGCAGAAGAATTAAGGCGCGGAATTGGAATGATTTGCGTGAATTATTATTATCAGAAAGATGAAGAGATCCTTTTAAAGGCAAAAGTTTTGGGAGAGAGAATCCGAAGATTCTGCAGCTCTTTTCTGGAAGGAAATATTTATGGAATGGAAGATGAGGAATATCGGAATCTGGAACGGTATGTGATTCAGGTTCTAGAGGATTATCTGGATGCATTAGAACAGTGGGATCCGGTTTCTATGGTGGACACGCTGGATTACGGATTGCGGGAACTGGTGAATATTTATATAGATAAAGAGGAAGATTGCAGGGGAGAGGAAGACGATGGGTAAAGAAATTTGGGAAAAAAATTTGAAGGCCATGAAAAAGTGGTATCCTCCCTTTTCGAATATGATACAGGAAAAAAAGAATGCGCAAAATAATAGTGAAGATCAAGAAACAGAATGTGATGATATAAAAGTGACGTCAGGGAGATCATGGGATGGGGAAATAGTATTTCAGATAGAAAAGGAAGGGCGGAGTTTGCGTCTGAATGGGAAACGGAATGTGAAAGAACCGATACGTACATGGATGGAAAGATTGGGGAAACTCCATAAATACGCTCCTGTGTTTTTGTTTGGCCTTGGCAGCGGCATATACTTAAAAGCCCTGGTTCAAAATACGGACAAAGAGGTTAATATTGTAGCCTATGAGCCATCTTTACCTGTTTTTTTTAAGATGTTAGAAGAAGTTGATTTATCTGAAGAGATAGAGAACAGGCCCATTGCTTTTGTTGTAGAGGGAATCAATGAAGGGGAATTTGAGGCAATTATGGGCAGAGTGGTGGCAATGGAGTCCATGGAATTTTTAAAAGAAGAAATACATCCCAATTACCGGGCGTTTTACAGAGAGGAAATATTAAAATATGTAAAACTGCTGCATCGTATGGTGGAGGACATCCGGGTAGGTTACAACTCAGGAGAATTGTTTTCTGGAGATCTTGCCAAAAATGTGCTGTACAACATGAGATATATTTGTGAAGGCTATCATACAAAAAACCTGTTTGATGCAGTTCCCCACGATGGAACGGCTATTTTGGTGGCGGCAGGACCTTCTCTGAATAAAAATATTAAGGAATTGAAAAAAGCTAAGAACAGGGCTTTTATCGTAGCGGTGGATACAGCAGTCAAACCATTGTTAAAAGAGGGAATTGTGCCAGATGCGTTTATGACGATAGATCCCCGTAAACCTCTGGAACTTTTAGATATTGAAGGGGCTGAAACGATTCCGATCATTGCACCTACCTGCGCTCGTCATTCTCTGATTGAACGGCAGAAAGGGAAAAAAATTTTCTTTTTTGACGGTTATGTGATACCATTTCGGGTTTATGAAAAGAACGGAAAATCTTTTTATAACGTTTCTCTGGGCGGTTCTGTGGCGTGTTCTGTTTTTTCTCTTTTGTATAAAATGGGATTTCAGACGATTATCCTGGTAGGGCAGGATCTGGCATATAGCAATAACAGGAGCCATGCAGATGGAACTTTTGCAGAGAAAATGAAAGAAGAGAATACAAAAGGCATGATTATGGTGAAGGGAAATTATGAGGCAGAGGTTCCTACCATTACAAATTTGCGCATTTATCTGGAATGGTTTGAGATGTACATTAAGGGGATGAAAGAGCGCCGGGAGGTTCGTGTGATTAATGCTACAGAAGGAGGAGCATATATCAAAGGAACGGAACTGATGACCTTAAAAGATGCCATTGCGGAAAACTGCAGGAAAGAAACGGATTTTGAAGCCCGCATAGAAAAAATGGAATCAGAGTTTACGGAAGAGGAACGGATGAATGCGGTGGAATATCTGCACAGCATACCGGGAAAATATGATGAAATAATAAAAAAAACAAAGCTTTTGAAGAAAGCATATCGGGAGCTGGATAAAGCCGGTAGAAGTGGAAATTTAAGTAAAGAAAGCTGCAGGAAATTGTTAAAACGGATTCGGAAACTGACAGATGAATGTCAGGGCAATGACGGATTTCAGTTAATTGAGATCACAATGCCTACGGCAGAGTACATTATCCGGAGCGAATATTACTATGAAGAAAGCAATATAGCGGAAGAAATGCAGGAAGTCGCAAGAAAAGGGATGAAATACAGTGATTTGCTGAAAAAATGCGCAGAATTGTTAAAAGAAATAGCAGAAGACGCGTTCTTGTCCATTCCTTGTGAGAAAAGAAATACAGGCGTAAATTGATTTATGAAGGCAGGGAGAAAGATATGTTAGATGATAAGACCATATTGATTACCGGAGGAACAGGTTCTTTTGGCAATGCGTTTACGCAGTATATCCTGAAACACTACAGACTGAATAAAATAATTATTTATTCCCGTGATGAATATAAACAGTTCTGTATGGCAGAGAATTTGAAAAGCCATAAAGACGTCCTGCGCTTTTTTATCGGGGATGTCCGGGATAAAGACAGATTGTACCGGGCTTTCTCTGGAGTGGATTATGTAATCCACGCAGCGGCATTAAAACAGGTGCCGGCTTGTGAGTATAATCCTATCGAAGCTGTGAGGACTAATATTAATGGAGCTATCAATATAATTGATGCAGCTCTTGACTGTGGGGTAAAAAAGGTAGTTGCTCTTTCTACGGATAAAGCGGTTAATCCCATCAATTTATATGGCGGAACAAAACTGGTATCGGATAAATTGTTCGTATCAGCCAATGCTTATGCAGGGAAAAAGGATACTGGCTTTTCTGTTGTGCGTTATGGAAATGTTGCAGGAAGCCGTGGTTCTGTGATTCCGTTTTTTCAGAATATTGTGGCGAAAGGAGGAACTGAGCTTCCTATTACAGATTATCGCATGACGCGGTTTTGGATCAGCCTGGAGCAGGGGGTAAAACTGGTTATCAAGGCTTTGGAAGAAGGAAAAGGAGGGGAGATTTTTATTTCGAAAATTCCTTCTTTTAAGATTACAGATCTGGCGCAGGCAATTTTGCCGGGATGCAGTATGCCAACAGTCGGAATCCGGGAGGGAGAGAAGCTTCATGAAATTATGATAACCAGAGAAGATTCTATGAATGCCTATGAATATGAGAAACATTTTATTATTTATCCTCACATGGAATGGTGGAATTCCGATAAGATTCAACCCGGAGGAAAGAAGATGGAACAGGGTTTTGAATATAGTTCTGAGAATAATTCGGAATGGCTTGGGGTAGAAGAATTGAAGGAATGCCTGAGGCAGATGGAAATTTGTCAACAGAGAAAATGAATTCACTGAGTTGCCATCAGGGAAAGGCGGATTATGGGAGAGAGAATTGCGATTATCACGGCCCGGGGCGGCAGTAAGCGAATTCCAGGAAAAAATATCCGTGAATTTTGCGGAAAACCGATTATGGCATATTCGATTCAGGCAGCCCAGGAAGCAGGAGTGTTTAAAGAAATTATGGTATCCACAGATAGCAGGGAAATTGCCGGGTTAGCGAAAGAATATGGCGCAAAAGTTCCATTTATGCGTTCAGTGGAAACCTCCGGTGACTATGCTACAACAGCAGACGTTTTGAAAGAAGTATTAAGGAAATACCAGTCTAAAGGGCGGTATTTTGAATATGGATGCTGTATTTATCCCACTGCTCCTTTTGTTACGGGAGAAAAACTGAAAAGAGCTGTGGAACTTCTGGAACAGGGGAAATCAACGTCCGTTATTCCAGTTACTGCCTTTTCTTTCCCACCTATGCGGGGTATGCGCGTAGAAAATGGAAAAGCAGAATACGTTTTTCCAGAATATGAGAGGAAACGCTCTCAGGATATTCCGGTTATGTATCATGACTGCGGGCAGTTTTATTGTTTTCGGGTAAAGAGTTTCCTGGAGAGTGGGAAACTGATTATGGATGATACAGCAGCCATAGAAGTGCCGGAACTTGAAGTACAGGACATTGATAATGAACAGGACTGGATATTGGCAGAAATAAAATACCAGATTATGAGAAAGGAAAAATTTGGGAATGTATGAAAACAGAAAGAGCGTGTACAGGCCGCCAGGAGAAAAATGTTATTTAAGAAAAGCGGAATGGAAAGATATGGATATGCTCTTTGTCTGGGCAAATGACGCAGAGGTAAGGAAGAATTCTTTTCGTACAGAGCCGGTGGGCTATGAAGAACATCAAGCCTGGTTTAAAGAAAAATGCAAAGGGGAAAAATCACAGATTTATATATTCTGTGACGGAGATCTGGAAGCAGGAATGCTAAGACTGGATTTTATGGAAAGCAATGTTGTGATTAGTTACAGCATTGCAAAAAAAATGAGGAACAGAGGATATGGAAAACGGTTAATAAAACTTGCCGAATGTGAGGCTTGCCGTTGGCTGAAAAGCCGTAGAGAAAATGTACAGAAGGTTTGCGTAAAAGCTTTAGTGAAGGAAGATAATCTTGCGTCTAACAGAATTTTTAATGCGTTGAAGTATGAAAAGAGGGGCATGGAATATTGGAAAGAAATAGAGCTGGGCGGACAGAAAAGAGAGGGTGGCAATGAATCAGCGGAAGGAATGGATAAAAAAAGGATTGGAAATATGCGCTCATGATTTTAATTATACAGAAGAAGAAAAAATAAAATCATTTACGGAATTGGAACGGCAGTATGGACAGTTTACAAAAACGGAACGCAGGGAAATTACGGAAACGATTCGCGTGTCATTGGAAATAAAGGACAGAATATATGTATATTCATATTTTTTGCACTACATGAAAACGGAAGAATTGGAGCAGGCAGCTTTTGAGGCGGTGTTGCAGATGGATTTTGATTTCTACACAGGAAGCATGTTGGAGCTGCAGCTTATTGGGGCAAAAGGGCTTTATAGACAGCAGAGAAAACTTCATAGAAAGAACGTGGAGAGTTTTGGAAAGGCTTTGCATTTGGATCTTCCATATCTTCCGGTAAGAGACAGAAACAGGAAAAGAATTGCAATTATGACAGGGCAGATTTTGTCGTTATTACATGCGCCCACAAAAGTGGTTCTTGATACTGCGTATGTGTTACAGGAACAGTTGGGGTATGAAGTAAAGATTTTTATATGTCCTTGCAACGGGGTTATGCCGGAAGGAATGTGGTATAGCCAGGATTATATGAGAAGTGATGAAGATTTCCGGAATGACGCGTTGGGAATAAAATACGGAAACGCTGTATTTAAAGAATTTCAAGTGGATCTAGAGCCGTTGAACTTAAAAGAATATCAGATGATGTTTGAACTGATACATGCATGGAATCCAATGTTTGTACTGGGAATAGGAGCGATAAACCCGGTAATAGATTTATGTGAGAAATTCACTACTTTGGTGATGAGGGCAGGTTCTTCCGGATGTCCTGTTTCAGAAGCGGGAATACTGGTTCGGCTTGTAAGGCAGACAGAGGAATTGGAAGAAGAGTATGAGAAAGCATTAAGCGACGGACAGGTTCAGATGTTTATGGAAGAAAAGCCGCCGGTTGTGATAGAAAAGAGCCAGAATCATTACTGTCGATCTAAACTTGGGCTGCCGGAAGATAAGTTTTTGATAGCTGTTGTGGGGAATCGCTTGGATTCAGAAATAGACTTGGAGTTTGTGGCAGTTATGCAGAGGATTTTAGAAAAATCGTCTGCTGCTGCGTTTGCAATCATTGGGGAAGTGGAGAAGGTTAAAAATTATTTTACTGAGCTTATCTTTTCAGGCAGGGTTTTTTATTTGGGTTTTTGCAATGATTTGGTGGGAACATACGGCATAATGAATTTGTATATGAATCCCAGAAGAATGGGAGGCGGATACAGCGCTATGATGGCTTTGGCGGCCGGAATTCCAGTTATTTCTCTGCCGGAATGTGATGTGGCAGAACATGTGGGTAAGGAATTACTGGCAAAAAATTATCAGGAAATGGAAGAAATGACGCTTAGGTATATTGCAGATCCGCAGTTTTATGAAAGTAAACGGCAGTATGCGCAGAAACGTTCGGAGGAAAACACAGAAGAAAAACAATCGGAGTATGTGCGGAAGATGATAGAACGCGTAACGGAACTGGCAGAAGAACGAGGGTGAAATTTTGATATGTTTTAATGAACCCACTTATGTGGAAAAAGGAATCGGATATATTACAGAAGCGATACTGAAAAATCGCCGGCTGAACGGAGACGGCGTATTTACAGAAAGATGCACCAAATGGTTTGAAGAACGAACCGGTTCTAAAGTTTTACTTACTACTTCCTGCACGCATGCATTGGAGATGACGGCAATGCTTGCGGAGATACAGCCAGGGGACGAGGTGATTATGCCGTCGTTTACATTTGTATCCACCGCAGACGCCTTTGTGCTGCGGGGAGCGAGAATTAAGTTTGTGGACATACGCAAAGACACAATGAACATAGATGAAAATCTGATTGAATCGGCAATTACGGACAGAACAAAGGCAATTGTGCCGGTTCATTATGCAGGGGTAGGATGTGAAATGGATACAATTCTGGATATTGCCAGGAGAAATCATTGCTTTGTCATTGAAGACGCGGCGCAGGGAATGATGGGCTCTTATAAAGGAAAATATCTGGGAACAATTGGGGATATGGGCGCTTACAGTTTTCATGAAACCAAGAATTATACCATGGGTGAGGGCGGATTGGTTTTGGTGAATCGGAAAGAGTATATGCACAGAAGTGAGATTATCAGGGAGAAAGGAACAAACAGGGCACAATTTTTTCGAGGCGAAATAGATAAATATAGTTGGGTGGATGTAGGTTCTTCTTATTTGCCAAGCGAAATGAATGCTGCGTATCTTCTTCCGCAGCTGGAGATAGCGGATGAGATAAATAGTAAGAGGCTGAAGTTGTGGGAACTTTATTATGATGGACTGAAAGAACTGGAACGGGAAGGAAAAATTGAGCTGCCTTATATTCCAAAAGAATGCAGCCATAACGGGCATATGTTTTATATCAAAGCAAAAGACTTGGAAGAGAGGACAGAACTAATTCAGTATCTGAAAGAATATGGAATAAAAGCTGTATTTCATTACATACCCCTGCATTCATCTATTGCAGGAAGAAAATATGGGGAATTCGTGGGAGAAGACAGAAATACTACGAAAGAAAGCGAACGTTTGTTAAGGCTGCCTATGTTTTACGCGTTAGGGGAAGAAGAGGTGGAATATGTAGTGGGAAAGGTAAAAGAATTTTATTCAAGGAGACGGTAATATGTATGAAGATTTGCAGGAAATTGAAAAAAAATTTGTGATCAGTGATTTTCCGTTAAATGTGATTGTGGAGCCGGGAAACTATTGTAATTTAAATTGCGTTACATGCGCAAACAGTAAGCTGACAAGATCAAAAGGCCAGATGAATATTTTGCTGTACAAGAAGATTATTGATGAAATTGCAAGGGAAAATATTTATACCAGATTGTGGTTGGATTTTTACGGAGAGCCTTTGTTACAGAAATTTAAAATTTATTATATGGTGGATTACGCCAGAAAAAAGGGGCTGAAAAATATTAATATTAATACGAATGGAACCCTGTTGGATCAGGAAATGGCAGAAATGCTGCTGGATTCTCAAATTAATTTTATCAGTATTGATTGTGATGGCTTTTCTAAGGAGGTGTATGAAAAAATTCGGATAGGAGCAGATAGGGACGTCACATACAGAAATATTGCGTATCTTTTAAAAAGAAAAAAAGAACTTGGTTTGAAACAGCCTGTTATAGAAGTTAAAGTCATGGAAATGGAAGAAAATAAGAATGAGATAGGGAAGATTATTCAATATTGGCGGGAGCGGGGTGCATGGACGACAACGAGAAGGCTGATTTCCTGGGCGGGTATGTGCGAGGATATTATGCCGAAAGTGAATGAGGAACGGATTGCCTGTGGAAATGCGGTAGGAATATTGCCGATTACCTGGGATGGAAAAGCAGTAAATTGCGTCATGGATGTAGACGCGCAATATGTTTGCGGTGATGTAACCGTGGAGTCTGTCAGGGATATTTGGATTAGACGGAATGAAGATATGGTCAGAAAACATATGGAACACAGGTTTGATGAATTACCGAAGATATGCAGGGAATGCAGGGATTGGTCTGTGATAGGAGAAGAGAGATTTGATGAATTCGGGAATCCGGTAGAGAAGAATTACGCGCATGGGGAAAAAATGTTAGAGAATCAGGGGAACGGGTGATGAAAAAACTAATAATAACAGGTAATGGTCCATACTCAGAGATGATGCAGAAATATATTGTGCAGACAGGATTTGGCAATATTCTCGCTTACGCAGTGGATGAAGAGTGTATAAGCCAAAGAGAAATCAAAGGAATACAGGTGATTTCTTTTGAGGAATTAAGAAAAAGTTATTCTGGAGAGGAAGTGTCGCTGATTATGGGAATCGGATACCGAAAGATGGGAGAAATCAGGAAAAAGGTTTTCGAAAAATGTAAGGCATGGGGATATCGGTTTGAAAATTATGTTCATCCTACAGCTTTGATTTCCAGTGATGTTGTTTTAGGTGAGGGAAATAACATTTTAGAGGGAGTTATTTTTGAATCCGGCGCAGTAATAGGCGATGCAAATCTGTTTTTTGGAGGAAGCATGGTTGCCCATGAGACAGTGGTCGGCAGTTATAATACATTTTCTGTGAAGGCGGTAGCCGCTGGATGCGCAGTGATTCAGAATCACTGTTTTTTAGGGGCGTCATCTGCAGTCAGGGATCACGTTACTTTGAAAGATTATGTATTATTGGGCGCTACAGCATTTGGATTTAAAAATATAGAATCTTATGCGGTGGTAACACCTGCAAAAAGTTTGATATTGGAAGGAAAAAAGAGTACAGAATTTTTATAAGGAAGGTTTGTCGTGCGTGAAAAAATTTTAGTAACAGGCGCAAGCGGATTTATTGGCAGGTATGTAACAGAAAGGTTGTGGAAACAGGGATATGACATAACAGTTCTTGTTCACCGTAATCATGGCCGGCATAAGTATCCCGTTACAGTTTTAGAAGCAGATATTTGTGATAAATCTGCTTTAAAGCAAGTTATGCAGCAGGAGGGGCAATACAAAGGCATTGTCCATTTGGCGGCGGATGTTACCGTTCCAGGAGCCGAAGGAGCAATTCTTACAAATTGTTTGGGCACCTATCATGTAGCTTTGCTGGCAAATTGGTTATCTGTGAAATGCTTTGTCTATATGTCAAGCATACCAGTGATTGGTAAGCCGGAGCGTTTGCCTGTAACAGAAGAACATCCGGTGAAGCCGGAGACGCTTTACCATATTACAAAGTATGCCGGAGAGCAAATAGTAAATCGCATTTGCAAAGAAAACATGAGAAAGGTGACGCTCAGGATTTCTTCTCCCATTGGCGAGGGGATGAGCGCAAAGAATTATCTGTCCGTGCTGTTGGAAAAATGCAGGAAGAATGAGGTCATAGAAGTATATGGGCAGGGTTTCAGGAAGCAGAATTACATAGATGTTAGGGATGTGGCAACGGCAGTGGCCCACAGCATTGCGTCAGAAAAGTCAGGGACGTATTTGATAGCTGGTAAGAAAGAAATTACAAATCGTGAATTGGCGTTTTTATGCAGGAAAGTTACAGGCTCTTCTTCGGAAATTTTATGGGGGCTCCGGGAAGATCCGGAAGAAGAAAACCAATGGATGATATCTTGCAAAAAGGCGGAGAAAGAACTGGGATTTTTTCCACAATATGAGCTTGAAGAAAGCATACGCAGGATATGTGGGAGCGACGGTAAAATGGAGCGTGGAAAATCATGAAATTAGTGGTATTTTCGGATTTGCACGGAAACTCGTATGCGTTGGATGGATTTTTGGAGAAAATAAATAATTTGCAGTATGATTATATAATTTTTTGCGGAGATATTTTTGGGTATTACTATAATCAGAAAGAAGTAATAAAAAAATTGTCTGATATAGACAGATTATTTTGGGTCAGGGGAAATCATGACGGCTATTTTTTGAATATCTATCAGGGAAAAATTCCTGCTGGAAATTATATTAGAAAATATGGTCATTCTTATGCCGGTTTGAAAGATAAATATACTATAGCGGAAGTAAGAATTCTGGAAAGCTGCAAAGCAGAATATGTCTTAGAGGCAGATGGATGCAGAATAGGGATTTTTCACGGAACGCCTGGGGATCCATTGGAAGGCAGACTATATCCAGACACGTTTATACGAAACAGCGAAAAATATTCGCAGTATGATATTGTAATTCTGGGGCACACGCATTGCAGGATGGTAAGAGAGGAAGGGAATACACTGGTTATGAATCCAGGGTCTTTGGGACAGCCAAGAGATGGTAAGGGTTGTAGTTTTGCGGTAATGGATACCCAATTGCGGAATATAAAATTTCATACTGTGGAATTTGATTCGTTTTTATTATATCAGCAGATAGATAAGTTTGATCCGGGCTTGAAGAAATTGAAAAAAGTGTTAGAAAGAAGGTCAGACATTGAGAAAGATTTTAGTTACTGCGATCAGCGGGAATGTATCGAATGGAATATTGAAGGTATTGCAGGAAACAGAGGATGAAATATATGGGTGCGATATCAATGATTATCCGGTGGGAATGGACAAAGTAAGATTTTATTGGAAAAGTGATTTGGCCATAAAGCCGGAATACGTACCGGCGCTGATTCAAAAATGTAAGGAAATTGGAATCACTCATCTGATACCGGTGAATGAGGAAGAGATACAGGCAATAGACAAGCATATGGAAGATTTTCATGCGGCAGGAATAAAAGTCATGATTAATAATCCATATATATTGGAAAATTTTTTGGACAAATACAAAACATATGAATGCCTCAGTAAAATAGAGGGAATTACTGTGCCGAAGACATACAGATATGAAGAGTTCGTGGAGGATGGAAAGACATATCTTGTGAAATTAAGACAATCCTGCGGCTCAAAATTTCTTCATGTTATTACTAAAAGACAAGAGTTAGATGAGCTTAATGTTGAGAAAGACAAGTGCGTTATTCAGGAATACCTAGACAATGCGCAAGAAGAATATACGGCGGGAGTTTTTTCAAATGGAAAAAAGACGGAAGTTATAGTTTTCAGAAGAAAATTGATGCATGGATATACATCTTTCGTAGAATTTGTACAGGATCCCCCATTAGAACGGGAAGCTGCCGCAATAGCAAAGAAGATTGGCTTGAAGGGGTACATAAATATTCAATTCCGGAAATGCAAAGGAAAAAATTATATTTTTGAAATAAATCCAAGGGTTTCAGGAACAGTTGTATTTCGACACATGCTGGGATTTGAAGATGTGATTTGGTGGTTGGAAATATTGGATCATAAAAGCGTGCCGGAATTCAGATGTAAATATAAAATGGCAATTGGAATGAGGGAGCTGCAGGAGAAGTTTGTTATATTAAGGTAACGGTTATTTTAAAGGGAGGATTAGATAATGCTGGAAAAAGAAAATTGCTGTTTGTTTAGTATTCTTATGTGTACGAAAAATTCTGGGAAAACTCTGGAAAAAGCAATTAGTTCTGTAATGGAACAGAATTGTCAAAATTGGGAATTGATTATTTTGGACAATGGGAGTGAAGACAATAGTTGGGAAATTATAGAAAATGCAAAAAGAGATGATGCGAGGATAAAAGGGATTCATTTGGACGAAAATATTGGATGGGCAAAAGGGGCAAGTAAATGTTTGGACTATGCAGATGGTAAGTATATGACTTTTCTTGCGGCAGATGATTTTTTATTAAATAATGGATGCCTGTCTGCAATTGAGAAATGTATCAGAACGGAAGAGCCTGATATTGTATGGGTGGGTCATGCTTCTGTTCAGTTATTGGAAAATGGGTATAATTTTGCGGGAGGAGGTATACCAAAATACAAGGTTTATTATGATTGGGATAAAATAGAGGAAATTTGTGAAATAATGAATACGCTCTATTATAATTCTTTTTTTCATTATATTCGTATTTCTCTTTTGAAGGAAAATGGAATAGATTTTTATTATCCTTTCTATGGAGACTGTGAAGGGGTTACAGAGGCGATGTGCAGAAGCAGAAAAGCGGTGGTGTTGGATCAGGCTGTCTATGCCTTGACTTTAAATACGTCGCAAACTGCAGGAGGTGTAGCATGGAGATACCATGTAATCCAATGGCAAAGCATTATGAATGCTGTGAAGGAAAGAGGAAAGTACAGTTATAATAAGCTAAGATACATAGCCGTCAGGATCTTCAATAATAATATGGCGAGAATCAGGGCAATTTGCGATAGTAGCAGAGAACTGAGAGATGAAGAGATGAATCCGGTATGTAAAACATGCCTGGAAAAATTTCAGTATTTAGAAACGGCGTTGGCGACAATTGAATTTACTGAAATGTTTTATTATGCTGGTAGAAAACGCTATGCTGCAGAATTAATGGAATGTATGAAAATATTGTATGAAGAATGTCTGAGAACTGGATATTCAGAGCAGGAAATTGCCGAAAATGTTCAATGGGCAAGTGATTTAGTGCAGGGAATTTATATGCGGAAGCATCAAAAATTAATCAGACGTGAAATGTTGGACAGAAGTTCTTTAGAATTTATACAAAAAGCGCTGTGTCAGGAAGAAAACACAGGGATGTTTGGTTATGAATTGATAATGGGAGAAAATTTTGCGGCGAATTCGGGTATGCAGGAAATTTGGGGAAAAGTTGAAGGGAGTTATATTAACTGGAATTTGAAAATGATATATAGATTATTGTTTCTTGCAACAGAGATTAAAAAGAGAGGAAGAATGGATGAGGTTGCTGAAATTCTGAAAGAATGCATGTACATCTTAGAGCAAATTAAATGTTTTATTTCGGAAGAACAGTTGGAACAGGTTGCGGAGGATTTAAGTATGACTATAGATGCAAAAATATAAAACAGAAAGCGAGTATATGCCATGTACATACCATACGGACATCAAACCATAGACGAAGACGATATCCAGGCAGTAGCCGATATCCTGCGGGGAGATTTCATCACCACAGGCCCGGCAGCAGCAGAGTTCGAAGAGAGAACAGCAGCCTATGTGGGCGCAAAATACGCAGTAACCGTCTCCAACGGAACGGCTGCGCTCCATATTGCTTGCCTTGCCGCCGGCATTGGAAAAGGGGACGAAGTAATTGTCCCTGCCATAACCTTTGCCGCCTCAGCCAACTGTGTGCTTTACTGCGGCGGAACGCCGGTTTTCGCAGATATTGATCCAGTCACCTACAATATCGATCCGGCGGACATTGAGCGTAAAATTACAGACAGAACCAGGGCAATTATTCCAGTCCATTTTACCGGCCAGCCCTGTGAAATGGACGAGATACACAGAATCGCGAGAAAATACGGCCTTCTTGTCATTGAGGACGCCGCCCATGCCCTTGGAGCAAAATACCGGGGCAAAAGAATCGGTTCTCTGAATTCTGATTTGACAATTTTCAGCTTTCATCCGGTAAAACCCATTACCACCGGAGAAGGCGGAATGGCAGTGACAGACAATGAACAATTGTACCAGCGTCTCATGCTGTTTCGCAGCCATGGAATCACCCGGGAAGAAGACTTGATGGAGAAAAATGAAGGTGGCTGGTATTATGAGCAGCTGGAACTGGGCTATAATTACCGGATGACAGACATTCAGGCTGCGTTGGGCAGCAGCCAGCTCAAGAAACTGGATCGCTTTTTGGCCCGGAGAAGAGAACTTGCCGGCCGTTACGACAAAGCTTTCGAAGGCGTTCCCGGCCTTGTAACGCCCAGACAGCTTCCCGATACGGAAAGCGGCTGGCATCTGTACGTGCTTAAATTTCCCGGCGCGGACAGGGATAAAATATTCGCGGCTTTACGGGAGTCAGGCTTCGGGGTAAATATCCATTATATTCCTGTTTACCGCCATCCCTATTACCAAAAACACGGATATCAGAACGTGCGCTGCCCCAATGCGGAAGAACTGTACGCCCATATGATAAGCCTGCCCCTGTATCCGGGACTGACAGAAGAACAGCAGGATACAGTGATAGAGAAAGTCCTGGAACTGAGAAAAACTTATGATAAGCGTTAGAGTGTGTCTTAAAATGTATTCCCGCCATCTGCGCTAAGGAACTGTTCACAAGTTATTTCTGAACAGTTCCTTAGAATCCGCCAGACTTTACGTCTGATATCCATTTAGCGCCAAGCATTTCCCGCTTTACGCGAGATTTATGCTGCATTACACAAAAATCAGAGCAGCCAACTTATATTTCGATATACAGGAACCAGAGCGGCCAGCTTATGTTTCGATGCACAGGAATCAGAGCAGCCAACTTATATTTCGATATACGGGAACCAGAGCGGCCAATTCATATTTCGATACACAGGAACCAGCGGATTGCCCTTTGGCTAAGCAAACAATTCATGGGCGCTTTTAGTGGAGGCGAAATCCACTGCTTACGAAGACTTAGGAACGAGGGCTATCCCGAGTTCCTTAGCCGGAGTTAGCAGTTAGTTCGCCGGAACGCTGCCCAGTTTGTGTGCCAAAGGGCAATCCGCTGGTTCCGTCCGTCTCCAAAGAAGATAACCCGCCCCAGTCCCGTCCGTCCCCAAAGAAGATAACCCGCCCCAGTTCCGTCCGTCCCAAAGAAGATAACCCGCCCCAGTTCCGTCCGTCCCAAAGACAAAAAGCCCGCTCTAACTACAGGAGGAAAAAAATTTGAATCGTGAAATTTTAATCGGAAACAAGAAAATCACCCCAGAAACCCCGGCATTTCTCATCGCTGAAATGTCAGGAAACCACAATCAGGATCTTGGCAGAGCCCTTGCAATCATAGAAGCCGCAAAAGAAAGCGGCGCAGACGCCATAAAACTGCAGACCTACACAGCGGATACCATTACCATGGACTGCCGGAATCCGTATTTTGCAACCCAGGAAGGCTCTCTGTGGGAGGGCCGAACCCTCTATGATTTATACCAGGAAGCCCATACCCCCTGGGAGTGGCATGAAAAATTATTTCAAAAAGCAGAGGAATGCGGCCTTATCTGCTTTTCTTCCCCTTTCGATAAAACAGCGGTGGATTTTCTGGAAAAACTGAATGCGCCGGCCTATAAGATAGCTTCTTATGAAATCAACGACATCCCTCTGATCCGCCGGGCCGCCCAAACCGGAAAACCGCTCATAATGTCTACCGGCATTGCCTCGCTGTCAGATATCGAACTGGCGTTGCAAGCCTGCCGGGAAGAAGGAAATCAGAATGTGATTCTTTTGAAATGCACATCCGCGTATCCTGCCCCTTATTCTGAAATGAATCTGAAGGTGCTTCCCCACATGGCGGAAACATTTCAGTGCATCACAGGTCTGTCAGATCATTCTTACGGCACAGAAGTTGCGGTTGCGTCAGCGGCATTGGGGGCAAAAGTTGTGGAAAAGCATCTGACATTGTCCCGAAAAGACGGCGGCGTAGACTCCGATTTTTCCATGGAGCCGGAGGAATTTGCGTTGATGGCCAGACAAATCCGAAATGTGGAATCTGCCCTTGGAGTGGTCACTTATGAGCTTACCGATAAGCAGAAGGAAAGCAAACGCTATTCCCGATCCCTGTTTGCGGCAGAAGACATCAAAACAGGCGGGACGTTTTCAGAGAACAATATCCGCTCTGTCCGGCCGGGAGACGGGATACCGCCCCGATATCTGGATGATATTCTGGGAAAACAGGCAAAGAGGAACATTTCCAGAGGAATGCCGCTGAAATGGGAAGATATTTCCTGAATATGGTCAATAAAAAGGGGTTCATCCAGGAAAAGGCTGTCATGCTGATAAATAATGCTCAGTATGGCAGCTTTTTAATTATAATAAAAAACAGTTGACAGAACAAGCGTTCTGTGTCATAATATCAATATACCTACAAGGAAGGGGAAATATCATGTATTCAGTATTAGAAATAGCGAAGTATATTATTGATAAATGTACAAAGGACAGATGTCCTGTTTCAAATCTTCAGCTGCAAAAGATACTTTACTATGTGCAGAGAGAATTTCTGCGGCAGGGAACTCTGGCTTTTTCGGAAGAAATAGAGGCATGGCAGTTTGGACCGGTGGTCCGGGAGGTTTACAGACAATATTGCGGGTTCGGGGCGATGCCAATTAGAATGCGGTATGCTGTGAGTCTGGATCCGGACTATATGAGGATTATCAATTCAATTGTTGAGAAAAAGAGACGGTTGAATCCGTGGGACATGGTAAGTGATACCCATGGCAGCGGTAAGGCATGGGATTTGATATACAGAGATGGAGCAGGTAATTACCAGGTAATTCCGCAGGAGTTGATAAGAAGTAAAGGATAAGTACATGAGAATATTAGAGGAACAGGAAAAAAGAGATTCTTTGCATGATGTTTTATTAGAATTATCGAAGTCGCAGGATATTTTAAGGGAATCTAAAGAAAGAGTCTCTTTCTTTAAAAGATTGGAAACCATATATTATACGCGCAGCCCTTTCTAACAGGGCAGATTTTCCTTGCTGCCCTGTCTGAGCTTAATTTTTAGCTGGAAAGAGTTAACTCTTCCACCATACAGGAGTGTTCTTTTGTTTTACGGTCATAGCTGATTCCAACGGCAAGGATATGACCGTTATGCTCTGGCAGTTCTGCCAGTTTTCCGGCAAATTTTAATGCGTATTCTTTTTCCTTGATCTGCCGGAGTGCTTCTTCCGGCTTATGATCCGTTTTCAGTTCCAGGATAATGCCGGTGCAGCCTGGAGTTCGCGGATAAAAGATAAAATCTACAAATCCTTTCCCTGCCTTATCTTCCCGTTCTATTTTGTATTTGTCCCGCGCGGATAGATAAACCAGATTTACCACGGCGGCCAGTTCTGTTTCGTTATTGTAAGATAGAATAGGACTTTGGTATTTAATTCGGCAGAGGTTGCCGCATACTCCTGGATTCTTGCAGCTATGCGCTCTCCGGCGACCATCAATCCAAGATCAGTCCGCACATCTTTCAGATTATGTCTTACATAATAGAAAACGGAATCATAAATTCCGGAACCAGTCCAGTAGCCGGCTAACTGGTTATTTGTCAGAGCGCTTATGACAGAGCGGGGATTGTACAGATGCTCTCCCGACGCAGTATGATAGCCGTCGTACCAATCAGTCAATTCCTGCCGGGTAATGTTCGGATGCTTTGTATTGGCAATATATCGCTGATAAAGGATATCTACTTCTGATTTTGAGAAGCCGAAGTACTCACTGAACCGGATTTTTGCGGCCATGTCATATTCCAGAAACATATTCAAGTCAGAACCTTCTAAGTATTTGGCTATCGGGAGGATGCCTGTCATATAAGCAAAAATAACGTAACTTTTTCCTTTCAGAAGCGACTTTAAAAAGAGAAGATAATGTTTCTTGTCTCCTTCTGTAATAAATGACATGTGGAAGACAGCGTCCCATTCATCTATGACAAAAAAGAATTTTTGTTCTTTTTTTCAAATAGCAGAGATAAAAGATCCCAGACTGCTAAGTTTTGGTGAGATTCCAATTCCGGATAGGCCGTAAGCAAATCGCGGCAGATACCTTCTTCCATTCTGGAAATGTAACTTTGGTAACTGCGGCATCCTTTTGGAATTTCGCTGCAGTCCATATAAATCAGTTCGTATTGATTCAAATGGGCAGAATACTGGGAGGAATCTGCAATATCCAATTGATCAAAAATATCGTGGCTGTCTTTTGCTGTTCCAAAGAATGAGGCTATCATATTTGCCATAACTGTTTTTCCGAAACGGCGCGGTCTTGTAATGCAATAGAAACGCTGTTCCCGTCCGACGGCCGGCATTAATTCTTCCAGCAGTATGGATTTGTCCAGGAAATATGGATCTCTTGAAATTGTCTTATATTTGTCATAAGGCGCAATGCTGTTTAAAAATAATCCCATGGGCAAAACCATCCTTTCCGAAATTAGAGCATTTTTCAAACCCATATTGATATTGTATCATTTTCCCAATCAAATCACCAGCGAATTTCCTTGAAATTTTTCTGTAGGTTTTATGATGCAGGCTTGGGCATGAATTTTGACAGTGGCAAAAAAATCTTTTTTATGGTAAAATTGATCCGGTCAGGTATCCTGATTAATTGGGAGAATGTACTGCAATAACAGAAGAAAGAAGGAGAAGAGAAGATGCTGGAGACAGGAATCAAGGGATATCAGGAATTCACAGTAACAGAGTCTGATACAGCAAAAGTGCATAAAAGCGGGACATTAGACGTGCTTGCAACGCCCCGCATGGCGGCTTTGATGGAAGAAACTGCCTGGAAGAGCGTGGCCGAACATCTGGAGCCGGGGATGGGGACAGTGGGAATTCAGTTGAATCTGGAACATCTTGCGCCTACGCCGGTGGGAATGAAGGTATGGTGTGAATCAGTTCTGACAGGAATCGAGGGGCGGAAACTGACCTTTTCCATTACTGCCTTTGATGAAACAGGAAAAATCGGAGCAGCAGTCCATGACCGCTTTATCATAGAAGAAACAAAGTTTCAAAATAAAGCAGATAAGAAAAAGCAGATGTAAATTGCGAGGCAGACCGGCAGAATGCTCAGCCTGCAGTGACGCAGAGACAGATTTTCAGGAAGAGTGAGAAAATGGAACGCAGAGGACAGATGTCAGAATCAGCAATTGTGATTGGATTATTGTGCATTTCCGGCGGATTTCAGGACGCTTATACTTACAATTGCAGGGATGAGGTATTTGCCAATGCCCAGACAGGAAATATGGTGCTGATGGGGCAGAATTTTGCTATGGGAAACTGGTATTTGGGGATACGCTATCTGCTTCCGGTGCTGGCATTTGCGGCAGGAATCTATGGGGCGGAGAAGATCCGAATTCTTTACGGTGAGTCTGAGAAAATCCACTGGAGACAGATTGTAATTCTGTTGGAAGCAGTGACGTTATTTGCCGTTGGTTTTATGCCTGAACAGGTAAATCTTCCTGCAAATATGCTGGTTTCTTTTGTATGCGCCATGCAGGTGCAAAGTTTTCGGAAATTAAAAGGAAGCGCGTATGCCACTACCATGTGTATTGGAAATCTGCGGGCCGCAACGGAATTGTGGTGCAGTTACCGCTCAACCCATAATATAGAGACGAAAAAGAAAAGCCTGTTATATTACGGATTTATAGGAATTTTTATTCTGGGAGCAGCGCTGGGAGGGGTTCTTACCATGATTTTTGCCGGGAAGGCGATTTGGATTTCCAGCGGTCTGCTGCTGATCGTATTTTTTATGATGTTTCGGGAGGAGGAAGGCAATGGTAGAGAATGATTATATTATGCGCATGATTCATGAAATGGTGCGGGCTCTGATTATGCTGATCTTTCATAAAGACCAGGATACAGAGGAAGAACTGATTTTTCTGGATGGGGTCAACCAGGACTTTTACCAGAGGCTGTGTCATTTGGCGGATGAAGGAAAGATCAATGAAGCGGAAAATATGCTGTATGAAAGCCTGGAGGAAAATGACTGGGACAGAGAAGGAACCATGGAGCATTTGGAAGTGTCGCTGGCGTTTTATGATTATCTGAATTCCAAAAGCAATGATTTTCTGGAAGCGCATAATTATTCCAGAGAAGAAATTGAAGAAGGAATTTTAAGCGTGACGAAAGGATACGGATACGGATCGCTGGCGGCAACATTGCTGGAGAATCGCTGAATTGAGGAAAAAGAATGGAATTTTCGGAGAACATCGCTGAATTGAGGAAACAGAGTAGAATTTTCAGAGAGAATCGCTATGGATGCCAATAATAGCGTTGGAGAATTGTGAAATGAATAAGAAAGATAAAGCAGCCAAAAGCGCGGAATTTCCCAGAATTATGATAGCAGCTCCTTCCAGCGGAAGCGGGAAGACGCTGATCACCTGCGGATTGCTGAAAGTTCTTGCGAACAGAGGATTACATCCGGTTTCTTTTAAATGCGGTCCGGATTATATCGATCCCATGTTCCATCGAAAGGTCCTCGGGATACCGTCCCGGAATCTGGACTTATTTTTTACCGGAGAAGAAATTACCAGAGCGTTATTTGCAAAAGGCGCGTCACAGGCGGATATTTCTCTGTTGGAAGGCGTAATGGGATTTTATGACGGGGCCGGAGGCGTGACTGCCTTTGCTTCTTCTTATGAATTGGCAAAGGCGACAGATACTCCGGTGATTCTGGCAGTAAATGCCAGGGGAATGAGCCTGTCGATCCTTCCGCTGATACAGGGATTTCTGGAATTTCGGAAGGACAGCGGCATAACAGGGGTGATTTTAAATCAGATTTCACCGGCCTCCTATGGGAGTATGAAAGAAAAAATAGAAGAACTGCTGCCGGTAAAAGTATTGGGTTATGTGCCGAAATCACCGGAACTGGCATTGGAGAGCCGACATTTAGGACTTGTAATGCCGGGGGAGGTGGAAGGACTGCAGGAAAAACTGCAGAAATTGGCCGAATTGCTGGAGGAAACACTGGATATAGATGGAATATTAAAATGTGCAGGAGAGGCAAAGCCCCTGTCAATCTCAGAAAAGGAAAACCAGGGAGAATGCAAGCGGCTGCCTGTGCCGGAAAGCGAAAACCAGGGAAAAAGCAAGCGGCTGCCTGTGCTGGAAAGCAAAATTCAGAGAGAACCAGGCATTAATTGTGCAGGAAACGAAGATGCTGATAAAGTCAGAATCGCCGTTGCAAGGGATGAAGCTTTTTGCTTCTGTTATGAGGAAAATTTGGAATTGTTAGAGCAGATGGGAGCGGAATTGGCATTTTTCTCCCCGCTTCATGACAGGCAGCTTCCTTCCGAAATCGGAGGAATGATATTTTACGGGGGATATCCGGAATTATTTGCTGAGGAATTAAGCGGCAATGAGCGCATGCGCAGTCAGATTTACTCCTGCTTGAAAAATGGGACGCCTTATTTAGCGGAATGCGGCGGTTTTATGTATCTGCAGGAGTCGATGGAAGATATGGAGGGCAGAGTCTGGCCGATGGCGGGCGTTTGTTCGGGAACAGCCCGCAACACGGGCAAACTGGGGCGGTTTGGCTACATAACTCTGACTGCCAGGGAAGAAGGACAGCTGCTGCCGCCGGGAGAAACAATTCGCGCCCATGAATTTCATTATTATGACTGCACGGAGAATGGCCGTTCCTACCATGGAAAAAAGCCTTTCGGCGGCCGGGAATGGGATTGTATCCGGGGCGGGCCGGATTATGCGGCAGGATTTCCCCACCTGTACTATGCTTCTAATCCGAAGTTTGTACAGCGGTTTTTAGATAAATGCAGGGCATTTCGCAGCCGGTAGATGGAGCGGAATGTTCCAAATTCAGAAAACGGAAAGGATGTCAGAAATATATGAAATTAGAAGAATGTATCAAACAAATTCAGCCAGTGGACCAGCAGGCAGGCCGCTCTTGTGAAAAGCGGTGGGATTCCATCGCAAAACCCTTAAAAAGCCTTGGCAAATTAGAAAGCAGTTTGATTCAGATTGCGGGAATTCAGAGGACAGAGCGGATACAATTAGATAAGAAAGCATTAGTGATCATGTGCGCGGACAACGGAGTGGTGGCGGAAGGCGTCACTCAGACCGGACAGGAAGTGACGGCAATTGTAGCGGAAAATTTCCTGGATGTGAAATCCTGCGCGGCTATTATGTGCAAGGATACGGGAACAGATATTTTTCCCATTGACATTGGTATGGCGGTAGATACGCCCAGGGTAGAAAAGAGAAAGATTGCCTACGGCACGAAAAATATGGCTGTGGAGCCGGCTATGACGAGAGAGGAAGCGGTGCGGGCAATTGAAGTTGGAATCGGCTTGGCCTGTGAACTGAAAGAAAAGGGATACCATATCATTGCCACAGGAGAAATGGGAATTGGAAATACCACCACCAGCAGCGCAGTGGCAAGTGTTCTGATGGACAAGCCTGTGGAGGATGTAACGGGAAAGGGCGCAGGGCTTACGACAGAAGGCCTAGAGCGCAAGATTCAGGTGATTAAAAATGCCGTGAAGAAGCATCGGCCGGATCCGCAAGATCCTGTGGATGTGCTCGCCAAGGTAGGCGGCCTGGATCTGGCGGGTTTAACCGGCGTTTATTTAGGCGGCGCCGCATGCCGCATGCCGGTGGTAATCGACGGTTTTATTTCCGGGGTGGCGGCATTATTGGCCGTAAAACTGTGTCCTCAGGCGGGAGATTATATCCTTGCTTCCCATGTATCGAAGGAGCCGGCAGGCGCTATGGTTTTAGAGGCCGTTGGCAAAGCTCCCAGCCTGATGTGCGATATGTGTCTGGGGGAAGGAACGGGCGCAGTGGCCTTTTTCCCGTTGCTGGACATGAGTTTACATATTTATGAGAAAATGAGCACTTTTTCACAGATAGAAATTGATGATTACGTGCCCTTGGAGTAGGAGGCTGCCGAAGTGATATTTTTTGTGATTGGAGGAAGCGGCAGCGGAAAGTCAGAGTACGCAGAGAATCTGGCCATGGGGTTAAAGAGGCAGGAGCAGGAAAAACTGGTTTATGTGGCGACCATGAAACCACTGGATGAAGAGAGCTGGCAGCGAATCGGACGCCATAGAAAGATGCGGGCGGGAAAAGGATTCGAGACCAGGGAGTGCTATACTCACCTGGAGCAGCTTTCCGTAGAACAAAATGAAATTATATTATTGGAATGTCTGTCGAATTTGACTGCAAATGAGATGTTTTCTGATAATTGCAGAAAAGAGCAGGCAGAACAGGTGATAAAGGTGGGAATCCTTCATTTGGCAGAAAATTGTCGTCATCTGGTGATTGTGGGAAATAATGTATTTGAGGACGGGGCGGAATATGATGCAATGACAATGGAATATCTGCGTCAGATGGCCGGGCTGCACCGATTTCTCGGAAAAGTTTCAGACAGTTTAACGGAAGTGATTTGCGGGATTCCCATAGAGTGGAGGAAACTATGAAATATAACGGCGGCTTTAGCATTGGCTCTGCCATGTATCTCATGGATCCTATGAAGCGGAGGAAGTTATGAAATATATTAACAGCTTTATCATTGCCTTTGCCATGTATTCTAAGATTCCCATGCCGAAAGCAGAGTGGAAAAAAGAAAATATGAAGTATGTTATGTGCTTTTTCCCCTGGATCGGCGGGGTCATCGGCCTGCTTTTTTATCTGTGGGGAACCTATGCGGTTCATATTCCGGCAGGGCAGAATTTGTATGCGGCGATATTAACGGTAATTCCCGTTGCAGTGACGGGGGGAATTCATCTGGACGGGTTATTGGACACGGCAGACGCTTTAAGCTCCTGGCAGACAAAGGAGCGCCGCTTAGAGATTTTAAAGGATTCCCATGCGGGGGCTTTTGCGGTAATTGCAGGGTGCGTTTATTTTCTGCTGTGGTTTGGATTTGCTTCAGAACTGAAAGGGGAAGGAATTCTAATGGTTTCCTATGGATTTTTCCTGAGCAGATGCCTCAGCGGATATGCCGTGACGGCCTTTCCCTGCGCAAAGAACAGCGGGCTTGCGGCTATGTTTGCAGAGAATGCCCAGAAGAAATGGGCCGGACGCATTCTTTTGGCAGAAACCGGCGTGATTACAGCGGTAATGCTGTGGACAAATCTCTGTCTGGGCGGGGTGTCTCTTGCGGCGGCTTTTGCGGTGTTCTATTGGTATTACAGAATGTCTGTGGAAAAATTCGGCGGAATTACCGGAGATTTGGCCGGCTGGTTTCTGCAGATTTGCGAACTGGCAATTGTGATTGCAGTTGCTGCGGCGGGAAAAGTATGGTAGAGCTTATGATATTAAACAGAGGAAAGAATAATGATATTGATAACAGGCGGAGCTTTTCAGGGAAAATTAGAAGCAGCAGAAGAATTATTTTCAGAAAAGGAAAGTGGGAAAGAGCCTTTGGTTCTGGAAGGAACGCAGAAAGAATTGGAAAGGCTGCAGAAAGCGGATATTATCCATGATTTTCATCTGTGGATTCGAGGTATTTTGGAAGAGAGCAAAGATCCTTACGAAATGACAGAAAAATTGCTGGAGACAAATCCCAGTGTAATCATTATACTGAATCAGATGGGATGCGGAATTGTTCCCATAGATTCATTTGATCGGAAGTACCGTGAAACGGTGGGGCGTATCGGATGCCTGTTGGCCCAAAAGGCCGAAGAAGTGTATCTTTTAAATTGTGGGATCGCAAGAAGACTGAAGTGAAGGGCAGACACATAAGCGGGATGGCAAGAAGACTGAAGTGAAGGGCAGACACATAAGCGGGATGGCAAGAAGACAGAAGTGAAAAGCAGACACATAAGCGGGATCGGAAGAAGACGGAAGTGAAAGGCGGACACATATGCGGAATATCAAAAACATTGTAACAGTAATAAAAGATAAAATTGCAGCCGCCATTTGCCGGTTCCGTGATTACCGGAAGCGAAATTGGAATGACACTGCCAGGCTGCTGCACTGGTGCGCGGTTCTTTTATTCAGTTTCAGTCTGGGGCTGTTGGCCGGCGGTTTTATGTATCCCAGATGGGCAGGGGCGCTGCTGATATTTTTGGCGGCAGTTCCGCTTACGATGCTGGCCGTGCGGATAGCGGAAAAGCTGCTGGGCTGGCTGTTTCGGGGAAACATCAGAGAGCGTTTGTGCTGGCTGCTGCTTTGGATGGTCTGCCTGATTGTGATGACTGCAGGTTCCTACACGGCCGGATTTGGAAAAAGCGTGGCAATTTCATTGGCAGTCAGCTTGATCTTTGCGTTGATGCTGAAAAGTCTCTGGGCCTTGTTGGGCAACAAATTGAGAACCAAAAGCATTGTTATTTCCCTGATTGTTTCAAGTATTTTTATGGGGGCTGTCTGCCTGCTGCTGGCAGGAGACGGATTTTCGGATTCCTATGTGGAAAGATATCTGGAATACAGCCAGGAGGCAGGGGCAGCCAATGAATCGTTGACCCAGCAGGAGCAGCAGGAATTTCAGCGGGAAATGGAAGAGGGCCCTTATCAGGTGTTGACATTGACTTACGGGACAAAGGGCACAGAGGATCTGGAGTCTGACACTGCAAATATCAGCAGATTTGCAGAAAATAAAGGAATTGGAGGATTTTTTAAGGAAAAATATCAGGGCTATCCCTTAACGGAGGTTCCGATATCTGGAATTATCTGGTATCCCGAGGAAATTTCCAGCTGCCCTACGCTGTTTCTGATCCATGGGAATCACAGTTGGCTGACGGAGTCTTATCTGGGCTATGAGTATTTGGGAAGATATCTGGCGTCCCACGGCTATACGGTGGTATCGGTGGACGAAAATGCCTGCAATTCTCTGTCAGGGGAAAATGACGGCAGGGCAGTGCTTCTTTTAGAAAATATCAGGCAGGTAGAGACGTATAATCAGAAGGAAGGCGGTCCGCTGTATCAGAAAATGGATTACGCGCATCTGGCGTTGGCGGGGCATTCCAGAGGCGGAGAGGCCATAGCTTTGGCATATCTTTTTAATGATTTAAATTATTATCCGGATAACGGAAACCGCAGATTTCAGTATCACTTTTCCATTCAGTCTTTGATCGCCATTGCGCCTACCTGCGGACAGTATCAGCCCTCTGGCCGAAATGTGGAACTGGAAGATGTGAATTATCTGCTTCTTCACGGAGCCAATGATCAGGATGTCAATACCTTTATGGGAATGGAACAATATGAGAATATCTCGTTTACCGGAACGAAAGACTGTATCAAAACCTCTCTGTATCTGGCGGGATTGAACCATGGACAGTTTAATTCCCTCTGGGGAAAATATGATATGATGGAACCTCTGAACCGTATGCTGAATGTGGGAAATTTTCTGCCCCAGCAGCAACAGCAGCAGATTGCGAAGATATTTATCAAATCTTTTCTGGATCAGACGTTGGTAAAAGCTCCTGGATCAGCCGGCACAAAGGCGTCAAAAGGACTGCTTACCAACTGGAGCCGATACCGAAGCCTTTTGCCGGAAACATTGTATGTCCAGTCTTACCAGACCTCAGACTTCAAGGCGCTGTGCAATTTTGAGGAAGACGCCAGGATTGATGCCGGTACGGCAGAGGGAGTCCAAATCAGGGCGCAGCACGTGGACAGCTGGCGGGAAGAACTGATGCGGTTTTCCAATGAGGAATCCAGAGGAAATTACGCGGCAGTGCTGAAATGGAATGCCGGGAAAGAAGAGGGGGAGAACACTGGCGGATCCAATGCCGGCGTGTCAAATTTAAAGCGGGATGCAGAAAGAGAAGAGGAGGAGAACACTGGCGGATCCAATGCCGGCGCGTCAAATTTAAAACGGGAAGAGACAGCGGAGTTTTGCATTTCTTTTCCGGAGTTTGGACTGGAGGGGAAGGCTCTGCAGTTTGATTTGATGGATTTGCGGGAAGATTTTTCAGAAGAGGAAACAGAGCCTTTGGAAGTGGAGATCTGGATAAAAGATCAATCCGGAGCAGAAGCATGTTTGTCGGGAAAGGATTATGCGCTGCTGTACCCGCCCCTTATGGTACGGCAAAATAAACTGCAGTATTTGTGGAAGACAACAGAATATAAGCATCAGTTTCAGACCGTTTCCGTGCCCCTGGCGGATTTTGAAGGCATAGACAGAAAGAAAATCTGCCAGATCCGCCTGCGTTTTCCCCAGAAAGAGGGAAAAGCAGCCATTGATAATGTGGGATTCCAAGGCTTATTGTTTGGAATGCAATAGAAATTTAGTTACAATTCACATCCATGCCAATCAGCGGGGGATTGGCATGGGTATGAAAAGTAACGAAATTTACATATTTTTAAGATTTTTTATTACAAAATTTTATTTTTTTCTGCCAAAAGTCTGGTATAATCTACCATAAGGAGGAACAGGAAAGACTATGACGAACGAGGAATATTATGCGCTCATCCAGCCTTATGCAGATGCCAGTGAGGTATTGCTTGCCCGGTTGAACGTGTTAAAGCATAACCTGTACGGGGAATCTTCGGGCCAGCCTGTCCATAATATTCAGCACAGAATTAAGGAAAAAGACAGCATGGAAGAGAAACTGGCAGGGAAAGGGAAAGAACCTACTGTGATGAATGCAAAGGATTATTTGCAGGACATAGCCGGAGTGAGGGTCATCTGCTATTTTGTGGAAGATATTTATAATCTGGCAGATGCGCTGAAACGGCAGGCAGATTTAATTGTAATCCGGGAATGTGATTATATTACCAAGCCCAAGGCAAACGGCTACCGCAGTTATCATATTATCGTGGGGATTCCGGTGTATTGCCTGGACGGAATGGAATATTTTCCGGTGGAGGTTCAGTTCCGCACCATGTCCATGGATTTCTGGGCCAGCATGGAGCACCGCATTCTCTATAAAATGGAGCGGGACGACAGAGAAAAACTGGCAGCGGAATTAAAAGAATATGCGGAAAATCTGGTGCGGATTGAAAGCCGGTTCGAACAGTACAGTGACGGGCACAGCGTTTGGAAGGAGACTGCGGCAAAATGATGGGACATAGGATGTTTTACTCTGGTATTGCGCTGCTTTTTGGCGTTCTTTGGGATTTTGCCGTTGGAGATCCCCAAAGATGGTATCATCCGGTGACAGCTGTCGGCCGTTTGATTTCCGGGCTGGAGAGGGTTTTGCGTCCGCTTTTTCCACGAACGAAAACAGGGGAGAGGCTGGCAGGAATATTACTGGCAGTTCTTGTGGCGGGCTGTTCTACGGCGGTTCCGGCAGCAGCTTTATTTGTGTGTTACCGTATTCATCCGGCGCTGGGAATTTTACTGGAGAGCCTGATGTGCGGAATGCTTCTGGCAGCGAAATCTTTAAAGACAGAGAGCATGAAAGTGGCAAGAGCCCTGGAAACAGAAGGGTTAGAGGCAGGAAGAAAGGCAGTTTCCATGATTGTGGGAAGAGATACCGATGGGCTGGATGAGACGGGCGTTGTGAAAGCGGCGGTAGAGACAGTGGCGGAGAATACTTCAGATGGGATTGTGGCGCCCATGTGTTTTATGGCATTGTTCGGCGGAGCAGGCATTTTTTTTTATAAGTCTATCAATACTATGGATTCCATGGTGGGGTATAAAAATGAAACTTACCGGTATTTTGGAACGGCTGCTGCCCGGCTGGATGATATTGTTAACTTTATTCCGGCCAGAATCAGCGCTCTTTTGATGATATGCGGCAGTTTGTTCTGCGGTTTGGACGCAAAGGGCGCATGGAGAATCTATAAGCGGGATCGTTATTGTCATGCAAGTCCCAATTCTGCCCAGACGGAGGCGGTAATGGCCGGGGCTTTGCAGATACAGCTTGCCGGAGACGCCTGGTATTTCGGAGAAAAACATGAAAAGCCTTTTATCGGGGATCCGATACGTCCGGCAGAAGTTAAGGATATTGAAAGAAGCGGGCATTTGATGTATGTTACGGCAATTTTGTCAGCTATTTTGCTGACAATGCTCAAATTGCTTTTGTGTATTTTTTGAAAAATCGTCACTAGGATAAACGCATCAATTTAGATATAAAGCATTAGAAAAGCCAGATGTAAACGG